>JBPBQP010000041.1:0-16740 GCA_050954745.1 Janthinobacterium lividum
TGGTGTTCAGCTTGACGCGCGGAAACGCCAGCCCAACGCGGATATGCTCGTCCATCAGGCGCTTGCGCTCGGGCATGGACAGCAGGTACCAGGGGCGCGTCTTCCAGAATGGGTAAACGAAGATGTACTTATGGCCCCCGGGACGGATTGCTCCGCGACCCTCGCCTTCGCTCTCGTCTTCGCGGTCGATCTGGTATTGCGAACGCTTGGTCATAGACAAGAAGCTGTGCGGCGTATCCAGGTAGCCGCCCAGTGGTGTGGCCAGCAGCTCCGACCGCATGCGGTTCATCTCTTCCACCGAATAGCAGATGGACCAAACACACATGTCCGCGTCACCCCGTGTGCCAACGGTGGAATAAGTCAGGGAAAGGAATTCACCAGGCTTGTTCCAACGCTTGATCACTTCAATGAAGGCTGCCTTGTGCGCGGCCTTCTCTTCGGCGGGCAGGCGCTTCCACGCAGGCATGATCTTGTAAAACGAAAACGCGACAATCTGTCGTTTGACCGGGGTGCCACCATGCGCAGCGGGGGCGGAGCCGTAGCCGCTTTGCGGGCGTCCAGTTGCCGCGGCGGGAGCCGCGGGTGCTTCGGGGGCGGGTGTCACAATGTGTGCGGAAGTGGGTTCGGGCGTAACAGTTTCAGCCATGGGTCAAGAATAGAAGGCTCAGCCCGGCGCGGCAAGCACCCGGCAGCAAAGTGGCCGATATACTCAGACGGACCCCAATGACTGAAAAAATCATTAACTTTCTATTGCCCTACATCACTGGACTGATCTCTGCGGTTGGGTATTCGGGCGTGGCACTGCTCATGGCCATTGAATCTGCGTGCATTCCGCTGCCCAGCGAGATCATCATGCCATTCGCCGGTTACGTGGTGTACCAGGGCAAGATGAACCTGTTGTTGGCGGCGACGGCAGGTGCCATCGGCTGCAATCTTGGCTCGGTCGTGGCATATTGGATCGGCGCTTACGGCGGACGTCCCCTGGTGGAGAAGTTTGGCCGCTATGTGTTGATGAGCCATCGTGACCTGGACCGGGTGGACCACTACTTCCAGAAGTATGGCGACATTACGGTGCTGCTCGGTCGTTTGTTGCCAGTGGTGCGTACGTTTATCGCACTGCCTGCGGGCATCGCGCGCATGCCTCAGCTTCGCTTCCACATCTACACGTTCCTGGGGTCGTGGCCATGGTGCTTTGCGCTGGCCTACGTCGGTATGAGGGCGGGTGCCAGTTGGAATGACCCGAACAGCCGGCTGAAGCACATCCTTCACAAGGCAGATGCCGCGATTCTTCTGGTTCTTGTAGCGGGAGCTGCCTGGTTCGTGTGGTCACATTTGAAGCATCGCGGGAACCAGTCAGCTGCTTGATTCGCAGTGTGAAAACAATGCGCTGGTGGCGCATATATAAGCAAAAAGACGGCTTGTGGCGCTTATCCGACATAAGCAACATATTGTTTCTACGGGAAACTAACCCCGTTCACATTGCGTCTCAATTTGTATCAATGCTATGCGGATAGCTGTATACGCGCATTCGACTGAGGTGAAGCTTGAGCAAGATGCTGAGTTCGTGGAAAGAAATTGCACACTTTTTCGGCAAGGGTGTGCGTACGGTTCAGAGGTGGGAAAAAACCTTGGATTTACCGATCCATCGTCCCGCCGGGGCTCCGAGCAATGTTGTACTTGCCCGCACCAGCGATCTGGAAGAGTGGATGCATCGGGGGCCAGTCTCGCGCGCTGTAAGCGAGGAAGAATCTGATAGGTCGATCACGCTGCCCGTGTCGGCAGTGTTGGTGAAGCTGGAAGACGAAGTGTACAGCCTTGCTGCCTGGGCAAAGATTAGCCGCGGCGCTGCCGATCCTTCTATGTCTGCTGAGGACCGCATCTCCGCGCTTTCAGCGGTGGTCGCGCAGGTGAACGAAAAGTTTTCATCAGAAAGCACCGCACGCGCAGCCTAGGTACGAACTTGTCAGCGCACTAACACCCTGCCCCTCTGGCGGGGTGTTTTGTTTTGTGCCGGGCTAACATAAACGCAGGCAGAGAAAGCCGAAGGAGTTGCAACAAATGGCATATCGCGACCTACGCGAATGGATTGCACGGTTAGACAAAAGTGGCGAATTGAAGCGGATCCGGGTGGAAGTAGACCCGAACCTCGAGATGGCCGAGATCGCAGACCGTGCGGCAAAGATGGGCAAGGGAACCGCTCAATCCGGCGGACCTGCATTGCTGTTTGAAAAGGTGAAGGGCTATCCTAGCGCGCGCGTGCTGATGAATCAGTTTGGCAGCGAACGCCGCATGCAGATGGCGATGGAGACCGACTCGCTCGATAAGATCGCTGGCCGCATCGAAACCCTTCTGAAGCCGCAGATGCCGTCAGGCCTGCTCGACAAACTGAAGATGTTGCCCATGCTGGCGGAGATCGGTTCCTTCTTCCCGAAGGTCATCGACAGGCGTGGAGCGCCGTGCAAGGAAGTGATTCATACGGGCAAGGACATCAAGCTTTCCGAGATACCCGTGCTGAAGACCTGGCCCGGCGATGCAGGAAATTTCATTACGCTGCCCTTGGTCATAACGCGCGATCCAAAGAGTGGCAAACGCAACACCGGCATGTACCGCATGCAGGTGTATGACGACCGCACTACGGGCATGCACTGGCAGCGGCAAAAGAACGCGGCAGAGCAGTTGCGCGACCGTCTGCGCGCCTCTGCATCGACCGGCGCGGAACGCGTGAACCTGATGGCGATGACCAGCGGCGGTACTGTCGCCGCGGGTGACAAGGCAGCGAGTCTGCCCGGTGTCACGTTGTCGAAGATTCGCGGCGACCGCATGGAAGTGGCTGTTGCTATCGGCACGGATCCGGCAATGACGTTCTCCGCAATCGTTCCAGCGCCGCCCGAAATTGAGGAGTACCTTATCGCAGGCTTCCTGCGTCAGTCACCGGTAGAACTGGTGAAATGCGAGACCAACTCGCTCGAAGTACCTGCGAATGCCGAGTACATCCTGGAAGGCTATGTCGAACTAGGCGAGCTGCGCAGTGAAGGTCCGTTTGGCGATCACACCGGTTTCTACACCATGCCGGAGGAGTACCCGGTCTTCCACCTGACTGCCATCACGCACCGCAAGAACCCAATCTATGCGGCGACGGTCGTGGGCAAGCCGCCTATGGAAGATGCTTGGCTGGCAAAGGCCGTGGAACGCATCTTTCTGCCGCTGATTCGTCTGACCATGCCGGAAATCGTTGACATTAACCTGCCGCCGGAAGGCGTGGCGCACAACCTGATGCTGATCTCGATCCGAAAGAGCTATGCGGGGCATGCTCGCAAGGTGATGAGCGGCATCTGGGCGCTGGGCCAGGCAATGTTTACCAAGTGCATCGTGGTCGTGGATGAGGATTGCGACGTGCAGGATGTGGGTGAAGTAGTACTGCGCGTGGCGAATAATATCGATCCGGAGCGCGATATCCAGTTCACGCTGGGGCCGGTTGATTCACTCGATCACGCTTCCAGGCTGCCCAACTTTGGATCGAAGATGGGCATTGACGCGACACGCAAGTGGCCCGCAGAAGGTTTCACGCGGCCCTGGCCTGAGATGCTGGTCATGCCGGCCGACGTCAAGGCGAGGGTCGATGCCATGTGGGAGAAGCTCGGAATCAGCTAGTTCGCGGGAACGGCTTGCACGGTGAGCGATTGCAGATTGCGCGCCCACCGTGCAGGCGTCTTGTCTTCCGTAAGGATCAGCTTGAAAGCCCCGTCCGCCGTCAGGGAAGCACCATCCTGGGCGTCTGCAACGATCGCCTGACCGCTGCGGCACTCAGGACTGGTGTCGCAGAGCGTAAGTGCTACGTGGAAGCCGTCGGTCGCCGCGGCAACGATGACGAGCATATTCGCGGAGACTTTCGGCCCATCGCCTTTGGCTGATTCGACCGTCGCAAGCAGGTCTTTCACCGGGACTCCGCTATAACTTTCGTCCTTGTTGTTGTGCGCGTTATGCACGCTGACGGAGACGTGCGGCATCGTCTTCAGTTCGGCAGCGTTCAGTGTCCGCGTCTTGCCTGTCAGGCCTGTGATCACAAGCTGCGTTGAGGGTACCGCCGCGGGTTTATGCGCGGCGGCTTCCTTGCCATCCATGGGCATCTGGGCAGACACGGCAGTGCAGGTCAGAAATGCAACCGTGAGCAATGAGCGGCGCATCATCGTGAGCTCCCAAAGACATTGCCCGTCTGGTTATTCCGCACGCAGCGCGTGTAGTTGTACAGGAAGGTGTCGCGCATACGTGTGTAGTCGTCCATGGTCTTGAAGCGACGCTTTGCAGGGTCTGCGTTCAGCAGGTAGACGGTTGCGGCGACATGGGTCGCGTCGTCGATTAGAAGGTAGATGCCGAGCGTGCTGCCCTGCAACTCCCTGCGATCAAGACCGACGACCGAGAAACCGCTCTGCGTCGGCTTGCGTGTCACGTTTCGGGAGACACCCTTGTCTGAGGCTGCAATGTCCGCGAAGTCGTCCAACAGCAGCTTGCGGTTGGCAGCGAAGTTGGTTGCGGGCAGCTGCTCGACTTTAACGTTGGCGTACGCCGTGCCGTCGTAGCCAAAGACCACGCGCTCGCCTGCCAGCAGGGGCACAGAGCCAGCGACACTGTGGATCTGCACCGGCCGGGCATGCACGTCGACAGGCATGGGGGCCATGTCCATGACCTGCAAACCGTCCGGGAACGAGCACGATTCATACGCGCGAACTTCCGGCGCCTGTTGGGCAGGGGCGGTAAACGTCCACGTGGTGGAAGCGACAAGCAAAGCCAGGGGAAACAGACGCGACATGCCTGAACACTACCGGAGGCGCGTCGTATACTCAAGCCTATGTCAGTCGTCAAGAACATCACCGGCATTGCCAAGGGCATGAGCATCACCTTCAAGGAGATGTTGCAGCCATCCGAGGTGGAAAACTACCCTGACGGCCCCGGCCCGATGCGTGGTGCGATCTTCCAGGAACGTTTCCGCGGCAAGCACCAGCTACAGCGCGATGAGAACGGCTTGGAGAAGTGTGTCGCCTGCTTCCTGTGCGCAGCCGCGTGTCCTTCGAACTGCATTTACATCGAAGCCGCAGAGAACACGGAAGAGAAGCGCATCTCGTCTGCCGAGCGCTACGCGAAGGTGTACAACATCGACTACAA
Organism: Janthinobacterium lividum; assembly: GCA_050954745.1. GTDB lineage: Bacteria > Acidobacteriota > Terriglobia > Terriglobales > Acidobacteriaceae > Terriglobus. The sequence goes on from JBPBQP010000041.1 coordinate 5,161, forward strand.
CCGCTGCATCTTCTGCGGTTACTGCGTGGAGGCCTGCCCCACAGATGCCATCACGCACGGTCACGGGTTTGAACTGGCTAGCCTGAACGCGACCAATCTGGTCATGCGCAAGGAAGACCTGCTGGTTGAGCCTGCGCCGCAGCCGCTGATGCCCGGATCAAAGCAGGACCTGACCGAATTGCTCTCTTAAGTTTTTGGGTTTGGAGGGGCGCGGTGCTTCGGCGCTGCGCCCCTCTTCCGTTTCAGGCAACAACGTACAGCGAGGCTTATGAGCACATCGGACGTTTTGGATACAACCGCAATCCCATCGACCAGCGCTATTTTCGACGAGAGCAATCCCTTTTTTGCACCCAGCAACCTGCCGTGGAGTGCGCCGCCCTTTGACCGCATCGCAAACACCCACTACATGCCGGCGTTCTTAGCTGGCATGGCGCAGCAGCGCGCTGAGATCGAAACGCTGGTAACAGACCCGGCACCCGCAACCTTTGAGAACACCCTGATTGCGCTGGAGAAGAGCGGCGACCTGCTGAACCGTGTGGCGAACGCCTTCTTTGCCGTCGCAGGCGCACATACCAATCCTGAGCTGCAGCAGATGCAGCAGGATGTCGCGCCGCTGCTGTCCGCGCATGGCGACGCCATCAACCTGGACGCTCGGCTGTTCGCGCAGGTGCGCAAGGTCTATGACGAGCGTGGGTCATTGCCGCTGGACCCTGAATCGCTGCGGCTCTTGGAGATTACCTACGACGGCTTCGTAAAATCTGGTGCGCTGCTGTCGGAACTCGACAAGGAAACGCTGAAGGCGCTGAACTCGGAACAGGCTACGCTGCAGGCGAAGTTTCAGAATTGCTTGCTGGCTGCGATGAAGCAGGGAGGCCTGCATCTGCCCACGCGCGAGGCTCTGGACGGGCTTACCGATGCCGAGATCGAAGCCGCCGCGGACGCCGCGAAAGGCCGTAGCCTGGAGGGCTTTTATCTCTCCCTGCAGAACACCACGCAGCAGCCTTTGCTGGCTTCGTTGACCGATCGCGAGACTCGCCGCGCCCTTTGGGACGCTTCGCTGCGTCGCGCCGAGCAGGGCAACGATCACGATACGCGCGACATGATTGCACGGCTGGCGCAATTGCGCGCGAAGCGTGCCGCCCTGCTTGGGTTTGAGAACTACGCCGCCTGGAAGCTGTCGGACCAGATGGCACGTACCCCTGCCGCCGCGACGCGTTTTCTCGACAACCTGGTACCCGCAGCACTGGCCGGTGCGAACAGGGAAGCCGCAGCCATGCAGGCGCTGCTGGTAGCCCAGGGCGCTGACTTCCAACTGGCCCCATACGACTGGGCATTCTACGCCGAGCAGGTCCGTAAGCAGCAGTATGACTTGAGCGAGGACGAGGTAAAGCCGTACTTTGAACTGACCCGCGTGTTCGAACGCGGTGTGCTGTTCGCTGCCACGGAGCTTTACGGCATCACCTTTTCACGCCGCAGCGACCTGCCTACGTGGCATCCGGATGTAATCGTCTACGAGGTCAGCAATGGTGACGGATCGCATCTGGCGCTGCTGTACTGCGACTTCTACAGGCGCGATTCGAAGCGTGGCGGCGCGTGGATGAACTCGCTCGTTACGCAATCGAAATTGCTGGGCTTGGCACCCATCGTATGCAACGTGTGCAACTACACAAAGCCCTCCGATGGCGAACCTGCGCTGCTTGATTCCGACGAGGTGCAGACGCTTTTTCACGAGTTTGGTCATGCGCTGCACGGCCTGTTCTCACAGGCGATGTACCCCAGCCTGTCAGGCACCAGCGTGCCACGTGACTTTGTCGAGTTCCCGTCGCAGTTCAACGAGCACTGGGCCAGCGACCCGATTGTCTTCGCCAACTACGCACGACACTGGCAGACGGACGAGGCCATGCCGGATGGTCTGCGGGCCAAGCTGAAGGCCACAAAAAACTTCAACGGCGGTCACGCTTTGACGGAGGTGCTGGCAGCAGCCGAGCTCGACCTGCAGTGGCACACGTTGAGTGCCGATGCAGAGTTGCAGGACACCAACGCCTTTGAGGACGCAGCACTGAAGCGGGTGGGTGTGTCGGTTCCGCTGGTGCCGCCGCGCTACCGATCGACCTATTTCTCGCACAGCTTTGGGGGCGGTTACGCAGCAGGCTACTACGCCTATCTCTGGGCTGAAATGCTGGACAGCGACGCTTACGACTGGTTCCAGAGCAATGGCGGCCCGACCCGTGCCAACGGCGACCGGCTGCGGAACATGGTGCTGTCGCGAGGTAACACGGCCGATCCTGCGGAACTCTACCGTGCCTGGGCTGGGCGTGACCCCGTGATCGGACCCATGTTGCAGATGCGTGGCATACCTGACTCTGCGGTAGGCGCCTAGCCTCGAACGCGCACGCTGGGATCGTCCTCTGGATCGTAGTTCAGGTTCGGTCCCAACCAGCGTTCCACGTCGTGCAGGTTCATGCCCTTGCGCGCCTGGTAATCTTCCGCCTGATCCTTATCGATCTTGCCAAGGCTGAAGAAGCGTGCCTCAGGATGTGCGAAGTAGATGCCGCTCACGCTGGATCCAGGCCACATCGCGAACGATTCCGTGATGACCATGCCGGTGTTTTCCTGCACGTCCAGCAGCTTCCAGATGGTGCCTTTTTCGGTGTGGTCGGGGCAGGCAGGGTAGCCCGGAGCGGGACGAATGCCACGGTATTTCTCGCTGATGATCTGGCTCGTCGTAAGGTCCTCGGTGCGACCGAAGCCCCACTCCTCACGCACACATTTGTGCAGGCATTCGGCGAAGGCCTCAGCTAACCGGTCGGCAATGGCCTCGGCCATGATGGCGCTGTAGTCGTCATGCTGCGCCTTGAAGGTGTCGCCGAGTTCCTTCAGGCCGATGCCAGTGGTTACGGCAAAAGCCCCAATGGTGTCGGGTAAGCCCGTCTCCTTGGGCGCGATAAAGTCTGCCAGCGAGCGGCAGGGTTCGTTGCCTTCGCGGTTGGCCTGCTGCCGCAGAAAGTGGAAGCGATCCAGCTGTTCGTTTCGTGAACTATCGGTGTATAGCTCAACATCATCACCCACTGCGTTGGCGGCAAAAAAGCCGTAGACACCGTGCGCCGTCAGCAGGCTTTCGCTCACAATGCGGTCGAGCATAATCTGCGCGTCGTCGTAGACGTGCCGTGCCTGCTCACCCTGGCGCTCGTCCTGCAGGATGCGCGGGTATAGCCCTTTAAGACCCCAGGTATGAAAGAACGGCGACCAGTCGATGAACTCGCGCAGGGTACCGAGAGGGAAATTGCGTAGCGTGCGGACACCCAGAAACTCTGGCTTCGCGATGTCCTCTTCGCGCCAGACGATAGGCGTACGTCGTTTGCGCGCGATACTCAGCGGTGTCAGCTTCTGCTTCGGTGCCAGGTGTGCCTTACGAACGGCTTCGTACTCTGCCTGATGCTGGTCGATGAAGGCCACACGATTCTCATCGCTCAGCAGGCTGGTGGTCACTGGAACGGCGCGGCTGGCGTCGGTCACGTGGACGACCGGCTCCTTGTAATGCGGTGCAATCTTGATGGCGGTGTGGGCGCGGCTGGTGGTGGCACCGCCGATGAGCAGGGGAATGGTGAAGCCCTGCCGCTGCATCTCGCGGGCAACGTGCACCATCTCGTCAAGTGAAGGCGTGATCAGGCCGCTGAGCCCGATCATGTCGGCCTTCTCTTCCTTCGCGCGTGCAAGGATCTTTTCCGCGGACACCATGACGCCCATGTCAATCACTTCATAGTTGTTGCACGCCAACACTACGCCGACGATGTTCTTGCCAATGTCGTGTACGTCGCCCTTTACGGTCGCTAGAACGATCTTGCCCTGGGCTTTCACGACCTCGCCACGCGCCTCCATGGCGGCTTTTTCCTCTTCCATGTACGGGGTCAGGTAGGCGACGGCCTTCTTCATCACGCGCGCGGACTTCACCACCTGCGGCAAAAACATTTTGCCCGCGCCAAACAGGTCGCCGACCACGCCCATGCCGTCCATCAGCGGGCCTTCAATCACCAGCAGCGGCCGCCCCAGCTTGGTGCGAGCCTCTTCCGTGTCGATGTCGATGTACGCATCGATCCCCTTGACCAGCGAGTGCGAAAGCCGCTCCTCGACGGTGCCGTTGCGCCACTCCTCGGCCTTCTTTTCATCCTTGATCACGCCGCCGGCACCGGCTGCCTTCAGCTTTTCGCCGTAGTCGACCAGGCGTTCGGTCGAGTCAGCCCGGCGGTTCAGCAAGACATCTTCGACCAAAACCTTCAGCTCTGGTTCGATCTCCTCGTACACCTCGAGCATGCCTGCGTTGACGATGCCCATGTCCATACCCGCACCAATGGCGTGGTACAGAAACGCGGAGTGCATCGCCTCACGAACCTTGTTATTGCCGCGAAAGCTGAACGAAATGTTCGACACACCGCCGCTGATCTTGGCGTGTGGCAGGTTGGCCTTGATCCACCGCGTTGCATTGATAAAGTCGAGCGCATAGTTGTTGTGCTCTTCCATGCCGGTAGCGACGGTCAAAATATTCGGATCGAAGATGATGTCTTCCGGGGGAAAGCCAACCTCGTCGACCAGCATGCGGTACGCCCGCGTGCAGATGCGAATCTTGTCCTCGTACGTTGCGGCCTGGCCCTCCTCATCAAAGGCCATGACGACCACGGCAGCGCCATACTTCAGCACGCGCCGGGCATTCTCGCGGAACTTGTCTTCGCCTTCTTTCAACGAGATAGAGTTGACGATGCCTTTGCCCTGCAGGCACTTCAGGCCAGCCTCAATGACCTCCCACTTGGAGGAGTCGACCATGAAGGGCACCTTCGCCACCTCGGGCTCGCTGGCCAGCAGCTGCAGGTAACGGGTCATGGCGGCAACGCCGTCAATCATGCCCTCGTCCATGCAAACGTCGATGACATTGGCACCATTCTCAACCTGCTGGCGTGCCACGGCTACAGCTTCTTCGTACTTACCCTCTTTGATCAGCTTTGCGAATTTTGGCGAACCGGCCACGTTGGTCCGCTCGCCCAGCATGATGAAGACGCCCTGCTGCTGCGTAAACGGCTGTGAGCCGGAAAGGCGTAGGGGCTTGGGTTCAACGTAGGGAACCTGTGCCGTGGTGCTCATGCGGCGGTCCGTTCCAGCGACCGCGGGGCCTTGTGTTCCAGAGCCTTTGCAATGGCTGCGATGTGGTCAGGCGTGTTGCCGCAGCATCCGCCTGCGATGTTGATCAAATTGCCTTGCTGAAACTCGGACAGGTAACGTGCCATGTCTTCCGGCTCCAGATCAAAGCCGGTAGGCGACAGGGGATTGGGCAGCCCTGCGTTCGGATAGCAGGAGATGGCAACGTCCGCCTTTTGTGCCAACTCGGCGAGAAACGGGTACATCAGGTCTGGGCCAAGCGAGCAGTTCAGTCCAATGGAGAGCGGCTTTACGTGCTTCATCGCGTTCCAGAAGGCCTCAATGGTCTGCGCAGAGATCATGGTTTCACCGCCGCGTCCTACAGCTGCTGAAACCATCACCGGAACCTCCGTCCCGTTGCTGTCGAACACTTCGCGGATGGCAACCAGCGCGGCCTTGGCGTTGAGTGAATCGAAGATCGTCTCAACCAGCAGCAGGTCCGACCCACCCGCCAACAGAGCGCGCACCTGGTGGACGTAGGCGTCCTTCACCTGATCAAAGGTCACCACGCGAAAGCCCGGATCGTCTGCATCCGGCGAATTGGACAGTGACACGGTCAACGGTCCAATCGCACCGGCCACAAAACGCTGCCGACCCGTGTCGTTGCCCACGCGGTCCGCCCATGTGCGGCACTGGCGCGCGGACTGCTCGTTGATCTCCCACGCGAGATCATTGAGTGAGCTGTCTTCCAGGATCCCCTGGTAGAAAGCCGGATCCTTGCGGCCGCCCTTTTCGCGCGGGTCTTCCACGAAGAATTCACTCTGCGCAATGCCTGTTGCGCTGAAGGTGTTGGTCTCGATAATGTCCGCACCTGCCTCAAGAAAGCGGCGGTGGATGTCGCAGATCATTTCAGGCTGCGTCAAGGAAAACAGGTCGCCGTTGTTCAGCAGATCCTTGTCTGCATTGTGAAACCGGGTGCCGCGCATGTCGGCTTCGGTCATGCCGTAGCTGCGAATGGTGGTACCCATGGCGCCGTCAATGATGGCGATGCGTTGTTCCAGAACCTTTGCAAGCGCGTTTTTGGTATCGTTTTTCATGGCGGTGTGACCGGGGCGGCTGCGTGTGCCAAGCGGCAACGGCAGTATCCCTCGATAGCTAGATGATAGAGGATTGAGAAAGAACCCTCGCTGGTGTCAGGGCCTGCCGGCAAACATGGCTAGTCGGTTATCGCCCAGGTCCGATACACTAGAAAGCGTTGGGACCGGTGCGCAGAACTCCCCTGAGTCTTGTCGCAATTGGTCGCCAGCGGAAACCCATCCATGTCGCCCCTTCCGATCGATCCCAATGCGAAGACAATTCTCCACATCTGCTCACGCGAGATGCTTCGCCCTCTGCGTGACCAGATCCTGCGGCTCTCCGGGTTTGGCGTGGACTCCACCCTGTCCGTGGAAGAGGGTTTGTCTCTTTTCTGGGCCAATTCCTACGATCTGGTTTTAATCGATGTAGAGGGCGAGTACAAAGTCGCAGCAGCGGAACGGATGTGCAGCGAAGTCAAGACTGCGCATCCACACCAGCTGGTCGCATTTGTCTGTAATTGGCGGGTTGCAATTCTGACCGACTGCCCGGACGAAATTCTGCGGACAGAGTTTGATCCGCAGCGGTTTGTGAGCGGCGTCAGCGGCATGCTGCGTCCAAACTGACCCCCGCGGTCTGCAGAGTGTTGGCCTGATCATCACGGTCGATCGCAGGTCTTGTTGCTTTGCCAACGACCCCGTGCTAAAACAAAGTCATCAGCTGGTTTGGGAGCAGTTCCAAATCGGTATGAGTTTCATGAAGAGTGGTTGAGGGACGAGCCCTGTGACGCCACGACAACCGGACGATGTCTGTACCGGTGTCACCTCTCTCCTGATTGGGCTTACGATTCTGTGAGCATCGGGGAACATGAGATTCGGGATACAGCACCACGCAAGGTGTGGCACAGCGGTATGACCGTCTAATCAGGCTTCCTTTACGCCCGGGCCACTTGCCGACAGGCGTCCCAATGCAGCAGAGTGTCACAGACCTTTTCTCTTCCATTCTGGGAGAAGGAATTTCATGGCGTCTGCCTCGTCTGCGTGTACCCCGTACGAACTCTACTCAAAGGAATCCGGCAAAAGCTACGGCAACCAGCCGCTTTCTATCTGTGACGAGTCGTTTACCCCGCTCGAGGTCCGCTACGACATGGAAGCGGCTCGCACCCTGTTTACCCGCAAAATCATCGAAGCAGGCCCTAACAACATGTGGCGGTACAGCTCACTGCTGCCTATTCCAGAGGGCTTTCAGCCGGATCTCCCGGTAGGTTTCACGCCTCTGGTCCGCGCAAAGAACCTGGGCGGACGTATCGGCTCCACTAACCTGTTCGTCAAGAATGATGCCGTCTGCTTTCCGACGCTCTCCTTTAAGGATCGTGTTGTCGCAGTAGCGCTGGCGAACGCGCAGGCGTTCGGTTTTGAAGTGGTTGGCTGCTCTTCCACGGGTAACCTGGCGAACTCTGTTGCGGCACAGTCCGCGCGTTTGGGCTTGAAGGCTTGCATCCTGGTACCTGCCGACCTGGAACCGGCGAAAATCCTGAATACCCTTATCTATGGTGCACGCCTGGTGCGTATCGATGGCAACTACGACCATGTAAACCGGCTTTGCTCGCTCATTGCTGACCAGTACAACTGGGGGTTTGTGAATGTGAACCTGCGGCCCTACTACTCTGAGGGATCGAAGTCTGTCGGGTATGAGATCGCAGAGCAATTGGGCTGGCGTCTGCCTGACAACGTCGTAGTTCCGATGGCAGGCGGTTCTCTGATTCGTAAGATCAAGAAGGCCTTCGACGAGTTGATCGTTCTGGGTCTGGTCGAGAAAAAGCACGTCCGCTTCTTCGGAGCACAGGCAACTGGATGCTCGCCCATTGCGCAGGCCGTAAAGGGCGATACTGAAACCATCACGCCGCAGCGGCCGAACACCATTGCGCGTTCGTTGGCCATTGGAAATCCGGCGGACGGACCGTTTGCTTCCCGCATGATTCGCGAAACTGGCGGCTGGGCTGAAGACGTTTCCGATGTTGAGGTTGTCTCCGGCATGCAGGAGCTTGCAGAAACCGAAGGCATCTTCACAGAAACAGCAGGCGGCGTCACTACCGCAGTGACCGCCCGGCTGATCGCCCAGGGCCGCATTGCCACGGACGAACTTACTGTCCTCTGCATCACCGGCAACGGCCTGAAGACGACCGATTGCATTGCAGACCGCTTCAAGCTGGGCCGCGCAGTGCGCCCGCGCCTTGCGGACTTTGAGGAATACATTAACGAGCTGGACGGTGTTGCTGCAGAGCCGGAACTGGCCCTTGCAGAAGGAGATTAAGTTGTCGATTCGAGTCATGCTGCCCGCAGCGTTTTCAAGGCATACCGCAGGTACCAAGCAGGTACAGTCCGAGGCGAGTAACCTGCCCAGCCTGGTTGAGGATCTGGGCGCGAAGTTCCCGGAACTGGGGACACACATCAAGGATGCCGATGGTACCCTGCGTAAGTTCATCAATGTCTACGTGAACGACGAGGATATTCGATTCCTAGGAGGCGACACTTATGTCTTCCAAGATCGCGACGAGGTAATGTTCATCCCCTCTATCGCAGGCGGCTGCCGGTAAGTGGCAAAAGACAAACGCAGAAATGGCGGCTGAGACAACTCACGTTCTGCTCTTTTGCTCTATTAGTGTGTATGCCGGCACGAAGCGGGCAGCGGAGGATTTGAACATGTTTCTTGGAATAGCCGGTGTCTTGTTTCTGATCTGGATCCTTGGTGAGGTCTTCACGCACGGTGCCAGCCTTATCATTCACATTCTCGCCATTGTGTGGATCATTTCTTTAATCGGACACTTTATTGGCGGACGTAGAACATAATCGATGCCAGAAGCAAGCAAAAGGGGTCGGCATAAGCCGACCCCTTTCGCGTTTGCTACCGCTACTGCCGGGCCTCGGTCCCCGGTACACGCAGCGCCTGTGGCGGTGGCATTGCCTTGGCGAGTGCTTCCGGAGTTTCCTCTTCCAGTTTGGGCAGTTCGCCTTCCAGCGCCAGCTTCAGTACTTCGTCCATCTCCGCCACAAAGTGCAGCTTCATGTCGTCGCGAATGAGCTGAGGCAGGTCGGCAAAATCGCGTTCATTGTCCTTTGGCATGATCGCCACACGGATCCCTGCACGGTGCGCTGCCAGCAGCTTCTCCTTGAGTCCACCAATCGGTAGCACCTTGCCGCGAAGAGTGATCTCACCCGTCATGGCAATGTCACGGCGTACCGGAATGTGGGTCAATGCACTCGTAAGCGCCGTGGCTAGCGTAATGCCCGCAGATGGTCCATCCTTGGGGATCGCTCCTTCCGGAACGTGAACGTGGATATCGATATTGCGATAGAAATCTTTTGACAAACCGAGATGGTGTGAGCGGGACCGAACATAGCTAAGCGCCGCCTGCGCCGACTCTGTCATCACATCGCCAAGCTGCCCCGTGGTGGTCAGCTTACCCTTGCCATCGAGTACCTGAACCTCGGTCTGCAGAATGCTGCCACCGACCTCCGTCCAAGCCAGGCCAGTGACCAGGCCGATCTCTGACTTCTCCTGCACGACAGAATCCCGAAACTTCTGGACGCCAAGGAAGTCAGCGATGTTGGCATCGGTCACAGCTTCCTTCTGGTGCTTGTCGCCTTCCTTGACCACGCGGCGGACAATCTTGCGACAGACGTTACCGATTTCGCGTTCCAGGTTTCGCACACCTGCCTCGCGCGTGTAACCTCGGATGATTTCCTTAAGGCCGCTGTCCGTCAGCTCGATGTTCTCTTCGGTGAGACCGGTGCCTTCACGCTGCTTTTTTACCAGGTACTGCTTCGCAATTTCCAGCTTCTCGACTTCGGTGTAACCATGCAGGCGCAGGATCTCCATGCGGTCCTGTAGTGGGCCGGGAATGGTGTGCAAAACGTTCGCAGTTGCGACAAACAGCACCTGCGACAGGTCGTACTCTACGTCGAGGTAATGATCCTGAAATGTTGCGTTTTGCTCGGGGTCCAGCACTTCCAGAAGCGCAGAAGCGGGGTCACCACGAAAGTCCGACGCCATCTTGTCGATTTCATCGAGCATGATGACCGGGTTTTTTGTGCCGGCTTTCTTCATACTTTGAATGATCTGGCCGGGCAGGGAACCGATGTACGTGCGACGATGGCCCCGAATTTCTGCCTCATCGCGCACGCCGCCCAGTGACATACGCACAAACTTACGGCCGGTTGCCTTGGCAATCGACATGCCGAGCGACGTCTTACCGACGCCGGGAGGTCCGACGAAGCAGAGGATGGAACCTTTCGGGTTCTTGACCAACTGCCGCACCGCTAGGAACTCAAGAATACGATCCTTGATCTTGGGCAAGCCGTAGTGATCCTCGTTCAGGATCTTTTCTGCATGCTCAATGTTGCGAATGTCCTTGGAACGCTTCTTCCACGGCACAGCCAAAAGCCAGTCTAGGTAGTTGCGCGACACCGTCGATTCAGCCGACATCGGGGGCATCGCCTCAAGCTTTTTCAATTCCTGATGGGCTTTGTCGAAGACCTCCTTCGGCATACCCGCGGCGTCAATTTTCTTCTTGAGCTCGTCCCACTCGCTCTTCTCACCGCGACCAAGTTCCTTTTGGATGGCCTTGATCTTCTCGTTGAGGTAGTACTCCTTTTGAGCGCGCTCCATCTGCCGTTTCACGCGTGACTGCACGGTGCGATCGACATTGAGCTTCTCAATAGCGATGTCGAGGACGTCAGCGATGCGTGAGAGGCGGGCGGCGGGATCGAAAAGATCGAGCAGTTCCTGCTTTTCCTCAATGGAGAGCTGCAGGTTGGCGGCGATGACGTCGGCCAGCTTGGTCGCCTCGTCCGTGCGAACGCTGGCTACGACAGACTCGTAGTTCAAGGACTGCTGCAGTTTCAGGTGCTGCTCGAAGCGAGTCTGCACCAGCGTCATCAGCTGTTCGATCTGAGGCGTCATGACCAGCTCAGTCTTGCTGGTGCGAACCGTCGCAACGAAAAAGCCGTCTTCATCGTTTAGTTCGAGCGTACGGGCGCGCTCGACACCTTCGACTAACACCTTGATATTTCCGTCCGGCATTTTGACGCTTTGGACAATATTGCCGATGGTACCGGTTTCAAAGATGTCGTCGCCGCTGGGCTCGTCGATACTTGCGTCGTGCTGTGTTGCGAGAAAGATCTTGCGGTCGCCGGTCAGGGCTTCTTCCAGCGCGCGAACGCTGGATTCGCGACCGACGACGAATGGCGTCATCATGTGCGGAAAAATGACCATATCGCGGATGGGCATCATTGGGAGCTTGCGTACGTCGCCGCTTGGGGTCACTGTGGGCTTAGGCATATCTGCTCCATTAGACGCCTGCTGAGCAAGTCCCGGTGC
>JBPBQP010000042.1:0-15893 GCA_050954745.1 Janthinobacterium lividum
GCACCACCCTCGCCCGCATGGGTGCAACCGTCCGCATCCTGGATGCTGACCCCCAGCGAACCCTCGCCAGTTGGAGCGGCGGCAACAGCAGGTACAAAGGCATAGTGACCACGCCCAAGCCTGGTACCGATCTCTCCGACCTGATCGACAGCATTTCTGCCGAGTTCCAGTTCGTGATCATTGACGTGCAGGGTTCCGCCAACCAGGAACTGGCCGCAGCCATGTCGCGCGCTGACCTGGTCACGATCCCGATGCGTGCCAAGACCGCCGACGCTGAGGTAGCAGCCAACGCGATCGGCCTGCTGAATTCGCAGCAAAAGCTCTTCCGGCGGCCCATTCCGCACGGTGTTGTCTTCATCGCGACCAACCCGGTGATTACGACCAAAGAGGAACGCCACATTCGCGAGAGCGTTCGACAGCTCGAAATCCCATGCTTCAAGACATCCCTGCATGAGCGCACGGCGTTCTCGCACATGTTCCGCTTCAAGGTTGCAATTGACGAGTTGAGCAGCAAGGAAACAAACGGACTTGAAGCCGCGTTGGACAATGCCGAGGCCTATGCAAATGAAGTGGTCGAGACATTACGACGGACGCGGCAGGAGGGAAGTGCGACATGAGTAGCCTAACGAACAGCAATCCATTGGCAGGCGGCGGCTTGCTGGATGACTTTCAGCCAAAACCCAAACCTGCTACTGATTCGGCCCATATCGACAGCGTCCGAACCGAGAAGGTCGCTTTGAAACAGGCCGCGCAGGAGAGGGGATTTGTCATCGACAATCTGACGTCGATGGTGCGGGCAAAACGCACCTCTTCCGGCAAGGCCAGCAAAAGCCATACGCTGCGCCTCTACATACAGGACATCAACCGTTTTCAGACCTGGTGCAATGACAACAACTACTCCCAGGCGCGTGGCTTTGAACTGCTGCTGGACAAGGTTCTGTGAACGGACTACCGTCCCAGCCAGAATGAATCAGCGACCACGGTGATCTGCAAACAGCAAATGCAGAGTAAGGAACGACACCCGCATGACTGAATTAGCTGCACCGAAGAAGCCCAGAAACTACGCCAAAGAACGGCAAAGTGCGCTCGCAAACGGTGTGGATCGCATCGTCGCCCTGCGTGACGATCGCGACACCGGCGCGTTGGGCGACGAAGTTATCAAGATGGCTCAGGCGCTTATCCTGTGTACGCTGCCATATCGCCCCACCGCCGAGCGCCAGGTCGTCCGGTCCGCCCGTCTGAGCGACGGTTCCACACTTCGCGTGACGTTCACTGCCGGCATTAACGGCATTGATATGGCTTTCGGAAATGACCGCCACCTCATGGCCTGGCTGTTCGACAAAGCCATCAATTCCGATACGGCGTTCGTCACCATAAAAAGCGCAAGCGACTACCTGAGAGAAACAGGAAAGAGCCGCAATGGTGACCGCGTGAAAGAGCTGGCCGCACGACTTGCGCGGCTTACCGGCCTGGTCATCGGCATCGAACGCAGGTCGTCGGGCAGCACGCAAACCGTCATGCTGCCCATGATCGCGTCGTCAAACCTGCCCAGCAATTTAACCGTGCAACTCAAGGCTGAAACGGCAGGTCAGAAGCATTTGCCCGGTATTGAAAATCCCTTTGGCATCCAGCTTGAAGAGCGGTTCTTCCAGGACATCAAGCGTCACCACGTCGCCATCCCGAAGCGGCTTTGGCTTCAACTCCAGGGCCAAAAAGGTGGCCCACAGCTCCAGGATTTGCTGACATTTTTTGTCTACCGCTGCTACTGCGCGCAGAGTGAAACCGTCATCCCGTGGGCCGGTCTTCGAGAGCAATTTCCCCAGGATGACAGCAATCCACGGCGCTTCAAACAGAACGTGAAGAAAGCAGTGCAGCAGCTGCGTATCGTCTGGCCAGAAATTCGGATCGACGTAGTGACGGAAGGTGTCTGGGTCGACCGTGCCGTGCAGCCACTGCTTCCGGACGACCCCACCAAAAAGAGAGTCCGCCGCTTGAGCGCGCTGAATTAAGGCACAGAATCGGACCTTCTGCGTACAGATCGTCCGATCGGATCCGTCTTCCAGCACGCGGAGCTGGGTAGTTTCAGACCTTCCGCGTACAGGATCTCGTGTCTTTTATGGATTCGACATCCCGCTCCGTACAGAATCGGACCTTCCGGGTACAAATGGCAGCTCCAGCAGTACCCTCTGCGGTGCAGACCTTCCGCGTACACCAGCAACATGTTCCATCGCACGTTTCGGACCTTCCGCGTACGCATCAGAATTGTCCCCGGTGCTCTGGTCAGGGCGCGAAGCCAAAAGCGGACCTTCCGCGTACAGACGAACGCAAATCGCCATATTGGATTTGCACAAACTGCTGTGGAAATGGTGCTATTTGCACTGCTTTCCGCGTACGCCGTGTGGCTCTTCCGCGTACGTGCAATTGGACGTTCCGCGTACGAAGAACAGACCCTCCGCGTATTTACACAGGACCTTCCGGGTATTACCTAATAAGGAAGCAAGAGAGACAAGTGGTTCAAGAGCGGAGCAACAGGACTCGCATGAGCTGGTCTTCGACCGACCACGTAAAACAAGCTATTTCTGTTTGTGTGGACAAGCTAAGTCTCATTTGAGCTAGTAGAGGTCAGCACAGGGCCTCTTACTGGTCGCCTGTACGTTCGCACCATGGTATTCAACCCCGGACGTCAACAGGCAAGCCGAGATCGCTCCAATACGCGATGCTGCAGGTCTGCTGCTTTTGACGACATAGCAGCTTTAGCCATCCTGCCAGGGTCTCTGTTGCCGGACCAAATAGCTCAGAAAGCGTCTGTACGAGGAAGGTCCGTTTCCGTGCGGAGAGGGCCGCAGAACGGCCTCATGTTGAGTCAGGCGAAACCGCTTTTGGAGGGTCAGCTCTGGAGTCCGGACTTCAGGAGCAGCGCAATTGCCAGGCGATGAACAAAGACGGCGCTGGCAGCCTTCTGTGTGTGGAAAGATCGGTACGGCCTGCGTCCAGATGCTGCAACATGCCGTTGAGTCTTCAAGTAAAAGCCACGCATGCGCGCATCGTCGAAACTTGCGAGTCATTGCGCACTGCGAGCGGTTGCCGCAGCCTTCTTCACTTCACTTTCAGCCACGAAGTTCAAAAGACGATTCACCCAGATGCTCCGTTAAGACGAACCTTCTTCGGGGGCAGGTGAGATAGCGTGTTTTGCCAGTTTGTACGTCATATCGCTCTTCGACAACCCGAGGCGGCGTGCCGCTTCTGCCTTGCCACCGCCGGTCCGTGCAAGGGCCTGGACGATGGCTTCACGCTCCCAGTCGGCCAGCAATTTTCGTAGATCGAACTCATCGGGGAAAATGGGCGATGTTCTTGTACGGTGTACCGCGGGCAGATCGATAGCGGTGATCTCAGGCCCACCTGTCAGAATGCAGGCACGCTCCAGCAGGTTTCGTAGCTCGCGAATGTTGCCCGGAAAGTGATAGCCCTGCAGCTGACGCAGCGCGTCCGGGTGCAGGCGGCGCGGCGGCAGCTTCAGGTCGATGGCAATCTGTTGCAGCAGGTACGCGGCCAGCAAGGGTATGTCGTTCACGCGTTCGCGCAGGGGTGGCACATGGATGGGCACAATGGCCAGGCGGTAGTACAGGTCCTGGCGAAAACGCCCGCGCTCCACTTCCGCAAGCAGGTCGCGGTGGGTCGCTACCAAGACACGCACGTCGACATTCCGCGACAGGGTTGAACCCACGCGTGTGATCTTGCCTTCGGCCAGCACGCGCAGCAACTTCGCCTGCGCTGCCGCCGACATCTCGCCTGCCTCATCCAGAAACAGGGTGCCCTGGTGTGCCGTTTCAAACAGGCCGTGCCGAACCCGATCAGCACCGGTGAAGGCACCTTTCTCGTGGCCGAACAGCTCACTTTCCAGCAGCGTCTCTGAGAAGGCGGCGCAGTTGACGCTGATCAGCGGCTTGCCTGATCGGCCGCTCCTCTTGTGGATCGAACGTGCCACCAGCTCTTTGCCTGTTCCCGTCTCGCCGGTGATGAGTACGGTGGCATCGGTCGGGCCGACGCGCTGGATCAGCTGTTCCACGGCTGCAACCTGTTCGCCGCCAGCGTGTCTACCGCGCTGCGCAGCAGGGCGTTCTCACGCTGCAGTGCTGTGTGCCTTGCGGCGCGGTCGATCACCGCCCTCAGGTTCTCTGCTGCAAACGGCTTGGTCAGAAAATCGAAGGCACCTTTGCGCATGGTTTCCAAGGCAAGTTCCACGGTGCCGAAGGCGGTCAGCATAACGACGGATGCAGGCGACTCGCTTTGCGACAGTACCTGCAGGATGCTTACGCCCTCGCCGTCCGGCAGCTTTTGATCGGTCAGGATAACGTCGAAGTCCTGACCTTCCATGGCCAGCAGACCCTCACGAAGCGACCCCACCGCAACCAGCGAATGGTCATCGGCTCGCAGGTGAACGGCGATAAGTTTTCGCATGTTCGGCTCATCTTCTACCACCAGCACGCGCGCCACGGTCAGGCCTTTCCGCCGTCGCTGGTGCGCGACGAATCTGCGTACGCGGGAAGGATGAGATCGAAACGGATGCAGCCCTCGAAATTCTCCACCAGCGTCAGCGTGCCACCGTGGGTCACGGCTATCTTGCGGGCAATAGACAGTCCAAGGCCCGTTCCACCAGGCTTTGCCGTGAAGAACGGCTCAAAGATTTTCGGCACGGCCTGCGGCGGAATAGCAGGCCCAGCGTTCTCAATGGCAATGCGCACGCAGGAAGTTTGGGGCTCGCAGCGGATAAGAACCTGGCCTGCATCGGGCGAAGCGTCAATGGCATTGCGGATCAGGTTGAGCAGCGCCTGTTGCAGCTGGTCTTCATTGCCGAACAACCGGCAGCCGTCTGCGATGTCCAGCGCAATGGCTACGTGCCTGCCCATCGCCTGCGCCTTTGCAATAGATGCGATGTAGCCGATCAGCAAGAGAACGTCGACCTCGGTGCGGGGCAGGTCGCCGGGCTGGGCGTAGCTCAAAAAGTCGGTGGTCAGCTTTGCCAATCGCCGGGCCTCGGTGAGCGCGATACCCGACATTGCTGCCTGGTCCGAGGGGGCAAGGTCTCTTGAGCCTGCCGCTTCCATGGCGCTGCAGATGATGGCGACCGGGTTCCGAATTTCATGCGCAACGGCACTTGCCAGCCTGCCGATGGCGGCCAGCTTCTCTTCCTGCAGCAACCGTTCGCGCGTCACCTGTAGCTCGTGCACGTGGCTTCTCAACGTGGCGTCGCGTGCGGCCACCAGGTCGAGCAGCGACCAAACGAGCGTGCCCACGGTAAACAGCAGCAGCACCAGCGTTGCGGTCTCAAGCATTTCGCCCAGCTGGAAGGGTCGCATGAAGTGGGCGGCGTAGGCAACCCAGAACATTGCCGAAAGTGACGCCGCGACCGCGACCGCAAGGGTCTGCGGCAGCGAAAAGTACAGCGCGGCCTCAAGTACCGGCAGAATTAACAAACCAAAGTAATGGGTGTGAAATTGCCGTGTGGCCGCAGCCAATGCAAACGGCAGCAGCAGGCCGACGCAGATGGAAACCGCCGCCGACGAGCGGGCGTGGCCCGAGATAAACCGCGATGGTTTGCGTGACACGGCGAACTCTGCACATCGGTACAGGGCACCCGCTGCCGCAACCAGCAGCATGGCGCGCGGTGTGGGAAACGCGAAATACGAGAAGCCAAACTCGACTGCAACAAACAGAAGCAAAGCCGCCAGGCTGACCGCAGCAATGGCGGCGCGCGGCGAGATACCATGCGGGAAACGCAGGTAGTTCAGGTCCTTCGTTGATGCTTCCGATGCCATTGGTGCCACCTAGTGCAATTGTTGCGCCAACCCATACTGCGGCATATCCGCCACTTTGGGCGTGAACACCTTAAGCATGGTTTGAAGTATTGAACGAAGAATACGAATATTCGAATAGAAGCCAAGAATGGCTTAGGAGGTTTCCCCTAAATCGGGCGATCTTCGCAAATGCCGGTTTGGCACGGTTCCTGCAATGCACTGACTGCCACTGCGACAAAGGACAGGTTGAAAATCACTGCATGCAATAACAACTCGCTACCGCCGCGTCGTCGCATGTCTCTCTTGCGGGCGGCCTGCATCGCTGCGTCCGTTTTTTCGACGGCCGCGACGCTGCAGGCCCAGGCAACGGGGAACACCGCGCCACTAACGCTGCATGCGGCGATTCAGCAGGCGCAGGGCAGCCCGCAGGCGAGGGTCGCAGAGGACCAGGTGGAGGTTGTGCGCGGCGCCGTTGTGCAGGCAGGTCTGCGGCCCAATCCCAGGCTGTACCTGCAGTCGGAAGACCTGCGGCCGTGGGCTGACGACTTCAGCTTTCCAAACTCGACGGAAGACTACGGCTACCTGGGACAACTGTTCGAACTGGGCGGCAAACGCGGCCGCCGGCTGGACCTCGCTCGGGCCAACGTGCGACAGGCAGAGGCAAACCGGACGCTGTTAAACCAGCAGATCGCGGGCCGTGTGGCGGCCGCGTACTGGGCTGCCGTCTCCAGTGCCGCCATTGAGAAGTTGCTCGAAGACGACCTGCACGCGGTGGATCAGATCGTCCGCTACAACAAGGAACGTGTCGACGCCGGTGCCATGCGAGGGGTCGACCTGATCCGCACGCAGATTGAACGCGACCGCCTGTTGCTGGCCCTTGAGGCTGCACGGCGAGATGTGGCGTTGACTCGCATTGACCTGTTCCGGCAGATGGGCAGGGAACCCGGCCCCACGTTGACGTTGAGTGACAGCCTCGACTCTAGCGCGCCCATACCCACGCAAAGCGTTGCGGTGGTGTTGGCTGCGCGTGCCGACGTCGCCGTAGCGCGAGAGGCCGTGGCTGCGGCCGAGGCGGACGTGCGCCTGCAGCGCGCGATTGGTGTGCCTGACGTGGATGTGCTGGCTGGCTACAAGCGCAACACCGGCTTCAACACGGGCTATGCCAGCCTGCAGATTCCGCTGCCATTTCAAAATCGCAACCAGGGTGAGGTTGCGCGGGCCACGGCGTCTGTGCGGCTAGCAGCGGATCGCCTACGACAGCTTGAGCTCTCGGTGGACGCGGACGTCGCTGCGGCGCAGGAGGCGTACACCCATCAGCAGGCTGTCGTGCGTGACATTCTGCCTGACATGCGAGCGCGTGCGAAGCAAAACCTGGCCATTATGGACGAGGCCTACCGTACCGGCGGGGTCGACCTGCTGCGCTACCTGGATGCAGAACGAACCGCGTTTGACGTGGAGGTTTCCGCACTACGCACACTGGCAGAGTTTCAGCAGGCGGGCCTTCGGCTGCAGCTTGCCTATGGGGTACAACCTTGATTCATCGACACACAAGCATGTTGTTGCTGGTGCTTTGCTTGCTGGCAGGCTGCTCTAAACAGGGCCGCGATTCGGCGGGCGGCTCTGCCGGCGACAGCAAATCAGGAGGCTCTGCCTCGGCGACGCAGGACAAACCAGACTCCTCGGCAAAGGGCGGCGCGCAGGCGAACGACGTCGTAAAGATCCCCGTGGCGGACCAGCAAAGGGCCGGCATCCAGACAGCCTACGTCTCCGTCCAGCGCATGCCTCGCACGCTGGTGGTGGCCGGGCAGGTGGAGATGGATGAGCAGCACACTTCGCACCTGGGCACGGTTGCAGACGGCCGCATCGTTGCGGTGAACGTGCTGCCGGGTGCGCCGGTGCATCGCGGGCAGGTGCTGGGCAGCCTGCACGGCCATATGGTGCATGAGACGGTGGGCGCGCTGGTGCAGGCGTACGCGGCGGCCACCCGGCAGCGTGGTGCGCTGGCATTTGCACGGCAGGCGCAGGAGCGTTACCACCACCTGTACAGCATCCAGGCGGCGTCGCTTGAAGAGTCACAACGCTCGGACCAGGAGGTGCAGCAGGCGCAGCAGTTGCTGGTCGACGCGGAGGCAAACGTCCGCATGGAGCGCGAGCACCTGTCGGAACTGCTGCAGGTTTCGCCGGAATCGCTGAATGCAAATAATCTTTATGACCGCGAGTTGATCCCCATACGTTCGCCGATTGACGGCGTGGTCATTACGCGCAACATAAGCGTGGGCCAGGTGGTTACGACCGGCTTTGTTGCGTTCGACCTTTCGAACCTGTCCACGGTCTGGGTGACGGGTGCGGTCAACCAGCAGGATCTGTCGCTGATGCACCAGGGCGCAGCGGCGGACGTGGTGACAGCGGGCTACCCGGACCAGGTATTCCACGGCCGTGTGGCCATGGTGGGTGACATGCTGGACCCCACCACGCGCACCGTGCCCGTGCGGATCGTAGTGCCAAATCCCGGTGTGAAACTTCGACCGGGCATGTTCGCCTCGGCCCACATTGCAGAGCCGTCCACACGTGACGCGGTGTTTGTGCCGGAAGACGCGCTGCAGAACATTAACGGCATGCCCGTTGTCTTTGTCACGCGCGACGGCAGCACCTTTCAGGCACGCACCGTCAACGTGGGCACGCACTCCATGGGCAGGGCTGAGATCGTGGAAGGCCTGCAGCCGGGCGACCACATCGTGGTGAACGGCGCATTCATGGTGAAGTCTGAAATGCTCAAGGGCACCATGGGAGACGGCTAACCCATGCGCAGGCTTGTCGACTTTTTTCTCAACAATCGCTGGCTGGTAGCCGCGCTGCTGCTGGTGCTGATCCTGGGCGGCATCACGGTCATGCTGCGCCTGCCGCTGGAGGCCTTTCCAGACCTGACGAACAACCAGGTGGTCGTGACCGTGCAGTGCCCGGGCATGTCGCCGGTCGAAGTAGAACAGCTGGTGACCTACCCCATCGAGACCGCGATGATGGGCATGCCGAAGCTGCAGATGGTGCGGTCCACGTCGAAGCTCGACCTGTCGATGGTCACAGTCATCTTCGACGATTCCATGGATAAGTATCTCGTGCGACAGCTGGTCGCCGAACGCATTAACCAGGTGGGCAGCCGCATTCCGGCGGGGCTGCAGCCGCAGATGAATCCCATGTCGACCGCCTTTGGCGAGGTCTACCAGTACACCGTGTCTGCGCCGAAGATGTCGCTGATGCAGATCAAGACGCTGCACGACTGGGTCATTCGTTATGCGCTGCTGACCATTCCCGGCGTCAGCGAGATCAACTCCTGGGGCGGGGAAACCAAGCAATACACCGTTGAGGTCGACCCTGAGAACCTGCGCCGCTTCAACCTGACACTGCACGACGTGGTCACGGCGGTGACGAACAACAACGCAAATTTCGGTGGCAGCTACATTGAACATGCCGAACAGCAGTACACCGTGCGCGGTCTGGGCCGGGCCGAGAACATCGGCGACCTGGGCAACATCGTGGTGTCGACCAGCGGAGGCGTGCCGGTTCTGCTCAGCCAGGTTGCCACCATCCAGACGGCGGCCCTGCCTCGCCACGGTGCGGTCATGCGCGACGGCGGGGGCGAAACCGTGTCGGGCATGGTCATCATCCTGCGTGGTGAGAACGGCCAGAAAATCATTAAGGAAGTGAAGCAAAAGATCGCGGGTCTGAAGCTGCCAGGCGGCGCAAAGATCGTTCCGTTCTACGACCAATCCGACGTTATCAATGCGACCACCGCCACTGTGCGGCGCAACCTGATCGAAGCCGCGGTGCTAGTCGTCGTAATCCTGCTCTTCTTTCTGGGCGACTGGCGCGCGGCTCTGGTGGTGGCGTTGACCATTCCGCTGTCGCTGCTGTTCGGCTTCATTGGGATGGACCTGTTCGGCATCTCCGTGAACCTGATGAGCCTGGGTGCCATCGACTTTGGCACCATCGTTGACGGCTCCGTCGTCATGACGGAAAACTGCATGCACCGACTGGAAAACGGTGGCGCGGGCAAGCCGCTGATTGACGTGGTGCGCGAGGGGGCACACGAGGTTTCGCGCCCGGTCATCTTCGGCGTTCTCATCATCATCGCCGTCTATTTGCCGGTGCTGACACTGCAAAGCCTCGAGGGCCGAATGTTCCGGCCCATGGCCGTCACCGTGGTGTCTGCGCTCGCCGGGTCGTTGCTGCTCGCGCTCTTTGTCGTACCCACCCTGTGTACGATTGCCCTTCGCCATCGGGCAGCGAAACTGCAAAATCCAGGCGAGGGCCAACGGAAAGAAGCCAACTGGTTTGATCGCCTGCGTGACGCGTACGGCCGCTCACTGGACCGCAGCGAACCGCACCGCAGGCTCATCCTGATCGTCTCCATCGTGCTGATCGTGGTGGCGCTGGGATCGCTCAAGTTTATCGGTACAGAGTTCATGCCGACGCTCGACGAGGGCTCGATGGTCGTCACCTCCAAGCGCCTGCCCGGCATCGCGCTGAGCGAATCCGTTGCCATCGGCGACCAAATAGAGAAGACCATCAAGGCGCGGCAGGGAGTTACCAGCATCGTCACCAAACTTGGCCGGCCGGACCTGGCAACCGAGGCCATGGGCGAATACGAATCCGACTCGTACCTGAGCTTTACGCCCAAGCTGCAGGACGCCAACGCCAAGGGCAAGCAGCAGTTTACCGACGGGCTGCAGAAGTCGCTCGATAAAATACCCGGCGTCACGTACGAGATCACACAGCCCATGCAGATGCGCATGGACGAGACCATCACTGGCACACGTGGCGATGTGGCCCTGAAGATCTTTGGCGAAGATCTGGACACGCTGGAGCAGATGGCCCACAGCGCGGAAAAGATCATTGCCGCCGTACCCGGCGCTTCCGAAACACAGATGGAAATCATCTCTGGCGCGCAGGAGTTGCAGGTGCGTATCGACCGCCGTGCGGCCGCACGGTACGGCGTCAATGTATCCGACGTGCAGGAGGTCATCGAAACGCTATACGGCTCCAAGCAGCTGTCGGAAATGCTGCTGGGCGAAGAGCGTTTTCCCATTGCCGTGCGTCTGCCCGCCGCCCTGCGAAACGACCCGGAACGGCTGCGGTCCCTGCAAATTAAAACCCCGCAGGGAGAACTGGTGCGGCTTGACCAGCTTGCCGACATCAGGACGGTGGGCGGCCCTATCCTTATCAATCGCGAGCAGGCACACCGCCGCGCCGTGGTGATGAGTAACGTCAGCGGCCGCGATCTGGGCAGCTTCGTCAAAGACGCCAAGCAGGCTGTGGAGCAGAAGCTGCAACTGCCTGCCGGCTATCGGCTTGAGTGGGGCGGCCAATACGAGAATCAGCAGCGTGCACAGCAACGCCTGCTCATCGTCTTCCCGGTGTCGTTGCTGATTATCGCGGCGCTGCTGTACGCCACCTTTCAGAACACGCGCCAGATGTTCCTCATTCTCTGCATTGTGCCGTTGGCGCTGGTGGGCGGTGTTGCGGCGTTGTGGCTGCGCGGCATCAACCTGAACCTGTCGGCATGCGTGGGCTTCATTGCGCTGTTTGGCATCGCTGTGCTGAACGGCGTTGTTATGGTTAGCCACATCAACTCACTGCGCAGGGCGGGGAAGGCTGTTGACAAAGCCGTGCACCAGGGTGCCGCAGACCGGTTGCGCCCCGTGCTGATCACCGCACTGGTGGCAAGCCTGGGCTTCATTCCCATGGCTCTTTCCACCTCGCGCGGGGCGGAGATCGAACGACCGCTGGCCACTGTTGTCATTGGTGGCCTGATTACCGCGACGATCCTTACGCTTTACGTTTTGCCGCTCATGTACCCCTGGTTCAGCAAGCATCTGGACGACAAACAATCTCAACAACAGGCGACATAGGCCGCGACACAGGATGGTTTCACCATGCCAGACAGCTCCCAGCAACGTTCCTTGCCAATGTTTCTTCTCGGCTTTCTTTCGGCGCTGGTGGTCCTGATTGCCGGTGTCTTCCTGTACCTGCGCTTCGGTCATTTGCCGGTGGCAACGGCCGATTCTGCATTTCCCATGGAGGCACAAATCGTGCAGGTGCCGCTGCACGCACGCATCGACCGCGAGCTGCAGGCGGCGCCCTTTCCCGTCAGTGAGGCCGTGCTGCAATCGGGCGCGCACCTTTACGTTGCGGAGTGCGCCAGCTGCCACGGCACACCGGGCCACCCTGTCCGCTTCGCCGCTACCATGTTCCCAGTCACGCCGCAGCTCTGGCAAAAACACGGGCATGGCAGCGTTGTGGGAGTAAGCGATGACGAAGCAGGGGAGACCTACTGGAAGGTCGCAAACGGTATCCGCTTGTCCGGTATGCCCGCGTACAAGACGCTGCTGTCGACCGAGCAGATGTGGCAAATTGCCCTGCTGATGAAGAACGCCGATCAGCCGCTTACACCAGCCGTGCAGACTATTCTTCAATCCACCTCGCAGCACTAGCCTGCGCCTCTTGAACTGCAGCCTCAGTCTGAAGCTGTCGCTGCGCTCGTGCCATCGTCATTGCATACTGTCTGAGCCTGGTGGATGCGCACGCTCGATCGCCACGATTAGGCGCCTACCTGCTTACATGCATCATGGAGAGTGCCTGCAGGATGGTGAAGTCAGCGGGCAGGCGCTGGAAGTCGACTCGTTCGGTGTCTTCCGTTTTACTAAGACTTTTTACCAGGGCAATGTGCCCATCGACGTTCAGCTTTGCCGACGATGTCTTCCAGATGCCCGGCGCGACCTCAGAAAACTGCAGGTGTACGGTGCCGCCCTTTGAGATGGAACCCAGCAGGCCGAAGCCGAACTTCACGGTGTCAGAGACTACGGCATCGAAGGCTTTGAGGCGCTGCGAATGCACATCGATTCGAACTTCACCAGCCAGGCTGTGGAGCGCTCGTTCCTCAAAGCTTTTCGGCTTGTAGGCGTCGTTGGGTACAAACGTCAACACACGCGTTGTGCCGTCGCTGGCTTTGTCCTGGAAGGTGAACATGACGGGAATCAGGCTGATGGTCGCCTTCAGCCGAGCCTCATCCGCGCGTGCCGTCTCTGCAGCCTTGGTGCGGGCTGACGCATCTGTCAGCAGGTCATGCAGAATTGCATCGCTCTTGGCTCTCTCGGGACCGTCCGGTGCGTGACCATCGGTGTGGACCAGCTGTTCGAGGATGCCGTCCACCGTCTCAAGACGGCGGTACTCCAACAGGTGACCGCTCTCCCGCTTCAGGGTTCGTGTCGACCAAAGCGAGGTGCCCTGCTGGCCATTCTCAAGGGCGCAGGCGATCTCTACGGCCTTCTGTGGCGTTTGTGCGTGCGCCTGCAGCATGCAAACCGCTGCAATCATGCTGAGCAGGACACGGAAAGTCACAGTCCACCTGCTGCGGCTTTCCATCCGAAGCTTCTTCTTACGCTCACACGCCATGGCAGCTAGGATGTCAAAAGACACCCGCCGAGGGCGTCAGATCTCAATACAGCGATCTCCGTCCTGGTGGACGGAACCAAAACGGCGTTAGGCGGCGGTTGTGGAGCGCGCGGGTGTCGGGCGGAAGGTCATGCGGATGCCGTGCCTTGGCCGCAAAATAACCATAGGCTGCGCCTCAATCGTCTGACCTGGTTCCATCTGGAAGTCGTAGTTCCGAAGCAGGTCGCTAAGGATCATCAGAACCTGCAGCATCGCGTAATTGTTCCCGATGCATCCGCGGGGTCCGCCGCCGAAGGGCAAGTAGGTGAACGGCGCGCGCAGCTTCTCGGCACCCTTGATGAAGCGGTCAGTATCGAAGGTTTCCGGTTCAGGCCAGTGTTTGGCGGCGTGGTGGGCACCGTAGACGTGCACGATGACCATCGAGCCGGCTGGGATGTCGATTTCGCCCACGCGGTCATCGGCGATGGCCTCGCGATCCACCATCCAGAACGGCGGGTAGAGTCGCAGACCCTCCTGCACGACCTGCGTGGTGTAGACGAACTTCGGCACGTCGGCGTGGCCAAGCGGAGCGTCGCCCAGCACCTCGTCAAATTCCCGACGGCAGCGTTCCAGGCAATCCGGACGCGAGCTTAGGAGGTACAGCAGCCACGACAGCGCGTTGGATGATGTCTCGTGCCCGGCGACCAGCAGCTGCATACTTTCACTCAGGATCAATTCATCGGTCATGCCTTCGCCGTCGGCGTAGCGCGCATCCATCAGCGTCTGCAACAGATCCATGGCGGGTGGCTCGTTGCGACGTTTCTTGATGTATTCCAACAGCACTGCGTCGGCGCTCGCGCGCATTTCTTCATGCTTGCGAAGTTCGCCCGAGACCTCAAACCAGGGATTCATGTACGGCTGCAATGTCTGCCGCACGATGAACTCCTGCACCGTGCAGATGGTCTTGCTGACTGTCTCAATGTCTTCGTCCTTCAGGCGCGCACCAAATAGCGACCGCGCCACCATGGCGAACGTAATCTTCATCAAGTGTGGATAGATGTCAACCGGGCCGCCGTGGATTTGCGCGTCGAACTCCCGCAGCGACTCCGCGAGGGAAT
This sequence comes from Janthinobacterium lividum, assembly GCA_050954745.1. Classification (GTDB taxonomy): domain Bacteria; phylum Acidobacteriota; class Terriglobia; order Terriglobales; family Acidobacteriaceae; genus Terriglobus. The sequence continues at coordinate 14,342 of JBPBQP010000042.1, forward strand.
CCTGCATGATGATCGACAAGGCATCCAGCTGCTTGCGGTCGAACCCCTTTTGAATCAGGCGACGCTGCGTCTTCCACGCTTCGCCTTCGGTGGTCAGCAGGCCCTTGCCCAGGAAGTGGCCCATCCGCTTGACCTGGATTTCTGATTTGCGATAGTTGCCCGCATTTGCCTTCAACACGTGCTCGATAACGGCGGGATCGATGGTGACAATGGCTTCCTTGATGCCGCCAAGGTAGAAGCGGAAGGTCTCACCAAGCTCTGCGCTGTAGCGCGAAAGCACCTGCACGGGATCGCTGGCCATGGCGCGCGAATCCGCGAGGGATCGCATGCGGGAGATGGCCGGAATGAGCGTGGACGAGGTCATGCCCAGCCTTTCTGTTTGGATCGTCGGATCTTGTACCTGTCGTTGCACCGATCAGAACGCATGCGCTGCATCAGTTCTCGTTTCCGAGCTGCTTCAGCAACTGCAGGTGGTGCCAGACCGCGGTGGACATGGTGCGGTGCTGCCGGTAGGGCACGCCAAACTCTTCCGCAGTCTGCTTCACAATCCGGGTCAGCGGAGCGTAATGGGTGTGGCAGACGTAGGGGCAAAGGTGGTGCACGACGTGGTGGTTTAGGCCGCCCACAAGCCAGGCGACGACGGGGTTCTCCGTCGCGTAGTCTGCCGTGGTCGCGAAGACGTGGTATACGCCGTTTTCAAATTCGCTGCGCTGCAGAGGGAAATACGTGTCTTCGATAATGTGGGTGGTTTGGAAGACCAGGACGACGCTGATGCCGACCACCAGGTGCACAAGTAGGAAGGCTGCAAAGACCAGCCACGCCGACTCCCTCATGACAAAAATGGGCAGCGCCAGCATGTACGTCAGGTACAACGCCTTGCCCGCAAACAGGATGAAATACTCGCGAACGGGGTGCTTTGTGCGCGTCAGATAGTCATGTTTGGGAGCAAAAAAGCTCTGAAAATCGCGAACAAAAACGTATTCCAACGAGAAGAACGCATACAAGAAGAGCGCGTAGACGTGCTGAAAGCGGTGCAGCGGAGTGCGTGGATCGTGCGGCGTAAACCGGAACAGGCCTCGCCCTTCAATGGCATCGTCTTCCCCGTGCAGGTTGATGCAGGAGTGGTGGCCGCGGTGGTGAAGGATGCGCCACATGTACGAGCTGATGCCGCAAAGGTCGAACACGTAGTTCAGGGTCTTGTTGACAGCGGGCCGGGACGAAATGGCGTTGTGGTTGCTGTCATGGGCTATGTTTAACAAAAGAAACGTCTGGGCCAGGCCGCCAAGAAGGTAGAGCGCCAGAAATGCCAACGTGCCGGGGTGCAGCAGGTAGAGCGCAATCCAGCTGCCGGCCAGCACCGTGATACCCGTGCCGATCTTTGCCCACATGGTGGTGTCCGCTTTCGGCGAGATTTCAGCCTCGGCGAAGAAGGTCTCCAGTCGCCGACGGAGAACCTTCGGGAAAGACGCTGCTCCGACCGCTTCGGCACGGCGATCCGCAGTGGGTGCGCCTGGCGTGGCGTCGACCAGGTCCGGCACGTCTGTCATCGTCG
>JBPBQP010000043.1:0-14914 GCA_050954745.1 Janthinobacterium lividum
CGAATCGAACGAGGTCGTAGAACTGATGCGTGCAGGCAATACCCGCATCGACTCCGCGCATAATCGTTACCACATTGCTCCGGGTGAACTCATCGCCGCGCAGCGCATCGGCCGCAAGAAGGGCCTGGACATCGTGGGCTTTTACCACTCGCACCCGGACCACCCGGCGCAGTGGTCCACCACCGACTTTGCGGAAGCGCACTGGTATGGCTGTAGTTACGTCATCACGGCCGTCGCGCAGGGCAAGGCCGAGGTGACGAATGCATTCCTTCTGCGCGGCAGCAGCGAAGAGGACAAGCAGTTCGAAGATCAGCCGATTACGGTCGGCTAGTCTTTTTCACTACTTCCTCCTGACAAATATCAGCCGCATCCAATCCCTAGCAGCCTCAATCCAAAGGAAGCCATGACGATTCTGATTCCCACACCGCTGCGCGCCTTTACCGGCCAGAAGTCAACCGTTGAAGTGGACGCTGCCAACGTAAAAGAAGCCCTCGCAAAGTTGATCGAGGCGCACCCCGAACTAAAGGGCCACTTGTTCGGTGCCGAGGGCAAGCTGCGGTCGTTCGTAAACGTCTACGTGAACGACGATGACATCCGCGACCTTCCTGAGAAGGACAACACTCCCTTGAAGGCAGACGACGAGCTTTCGATCATCCCGTCGATCGCTGGCGGTACACCAGCCATTGCAGAGGCTGCACTCGCAGAGCCGCAGCAGGCAGAGCTGCCGAAGCTGACCAACGAAGAAATCGCTCGCTACAGCCGCCACCTGATCCTGCCCGAAGTCGGCATGGACGGCCAGCGCAAGTTGAAGGCGGCCAAGGTGTTGTGCGTGGGCACGGGTGGCCTGGGCGCTCCCCTGGCCCTGTACCTGACGGCGGCGGGCGTGGGCACCATCGGCCTGGTCGACTTCGATACAGTCGATGAGAGCAACCTGCAGCGCCAGGTGATTCACTCGCAGCAGACCGTCGGCATGTTGAAGGTTGACAGCGCGGAACTGATGCTGAAGGGCCTGAACAAGAACGTCAACGTCGTGAAGCACAACACGATGCTGACCAGCGCAAACGCTCTCGAGATCTTCAAGGACTACGACGTCATTGCCGACGGAACCGACAACTTCCAGACGCGCTACCTGGTGAACGACGCCTGCGTGCTGACCGGCAAGCCCAACGCGTATGGTTCGATCTTCCGCTTTGAAGGTCAGGCATCGGTCTTCGCGACCGAGGAAGGTCCCTGCTACCGTTGCCTGTACCCCGAACCGCCGCCGCCGGGTCTTGTCCCGTCCTGTGCGGAAGGCGGCGTGCTCGGCATCCTGCCCGGCCTAGTGGGCGTCATCCAGGCGACGGAAGTCATCAAGCTGATCCTCGGCATCGGCGAACCGCTTATCGGTCGCCTGCTTCTGGTCGATTCCCTGGGTATGACCTTCCGCACGCTGAAGCTGCGTAAGAATCCGGACTGCCCCGCCTGCGGCACGCACGAGATCAAGGAACTAATCGACTACGACCAGTTCTGCGGTATTGAGAAGCCAACGAGCGTCGGCCCGCTGGAAGTGTCGTCGCACGGCAGCAGCATCGCCGCCGACCTCTTGGAGAAGGATGGCATTCCGCAGGTCTCTGTCGAGACGCTGAAGCAGAAGCTTGAAGAAGGCAAGGCCCTGATCCTGGACGTGCGCGAACCGCACGAGGCGCAGATCTCAACCATTGGTGCACGCATGATTCCAGTAGGCGATCTCGAAGCGCGTATCGGCGAACTGAAGGGCCGCGAGCACGACGAAATCCTGATCCACTGCAAGAGTGGCGCACGTTCGCAACGGGCTTCGCTCATCCTGAAGAACCACGGTTTCAACGACGTAAAGAATGTCTCCGGGGGCATTCTTGCCTGGGCAGACCGCATCGATCCAAGCATGCCGAAATATTAAGTCAACATAAGAAAAGGCCGACTCCGCTGGGAGTCGGCCTTTCTTCTTGCTTACTAAGTGGTTCTACTTACAAGGTAATAACAACCTTGCCGATCTGCTGATTGCTTTCCAGGAACTGATACGCCTCTACCGTCTGCTCGAACGGGAAGGTACGTGCAATCTCTGGCTTGAAGGTTCCATTCGCCAGACGATCGTAGATGTACGTCTTCATCGTCTCCCAGTCGGGCGTGCCGCGTAGTTCGCCGAAGGTATAACCGAACATGCCAATGCGGCGAGCAAAGGCAGTCATCGGAAACGGTGTCGACGTCCCGGAAAGCATGCCATACAGGAAGATGGTGCCACCATTTGCGGTGGCCTGCGCCAGCGTATTGATGTAGTCGCCGCCAACCGGGTCAAAGACGATGCGTGCGCCTTTGCCACCGGTAATTTCTTTCACCCGTGCCGGCAAATCTTCCTCATCAGTGACAATCACGTAATCCGCACCCAAAGCCAGAAGTTGGTCACGCTTGGCAGCGGTCCGGGTAGTTGCAATGGACTTTCCGCCTTCTGCTTTCACAATCTGTATCGCGGCAAGACCAACCGATGAACTCGCCGCCGTGATGATGACGAAGTCACCCGCGCTTACCTTGCCGAACGTCACAAGCGCGCCGTAAGCAGTGCAGTACTGCATCCAAACCGCTGCGCCGTCCACAGCTGAGAAAGATTCCGGAACCGCCGCAAGCACCTCTGCCGGCACAATTGCCTCTTCCGCAAGCGATGGGTACTTGCCCATGGAGTAGCCGGGGATAGTCGCAAAGCGCTTGCCGGTCAGGCTCGTATCGCCATCCGGCCCTACGGCGAGTACCGTGCCAATCACTTCATAGCCCAGGCCAGAGGGCAGGTTGGTCTGCTCCATGTACTGGCCGTGGTAGTACATGCTTTCAGCGCGGTTCAGACCCGCCGCCTCTACCTTCAGCAGGACTTCACCGGCGCCAGGCGCTCGCTGGGAGACATCTTCTATGTGTAGAACTTCGGGACCACCCAACTGGGTAAAACGGATTGCTTTTGGCATTGTGCAGTATCTCCTGTTTAGCAGATGCCGGTACCCTGCAGCACGACCCGAGAGTACGTGTGAATCGTTCGTGCAAGCTGTGAACTTCCAACGCTAAAGCGGCCCTCCTAACAGGAGGGCCACTTGTCTTATAAGTGGATCGTTGCCTCTAACCAGCGTTCTTTGTCGGGAACTTATCGATGATCTTATCGACAGACTTCTGCAGCTTCTTGCTATTCTTCTCTTCTTTCTGTGAGAGGGTGTCGCTTGCCATGCCGCGAAAAAGTAGATCGTGCTTCGAGCCATCGTAGATGTCCACGACCAGCGTACCTACTGGAATGTTAATGACCTGCGTGTTAGTGATGCCATCACCGCCGAAGCCGCCGCCAAAGCCGCCGCCGCCGAACCGGCCAAACCCGCGACCGCCCCAGCCATAACCACCGCCGCCCAGGCCTTCATAAAAGCTGTTGTATTCCTGCTGGTTCTTGCGCGATCCCATGGCAGTAACGCTGAGATCACCACCCTGTGGCACCTGCTGCAGTCCCTTGGCAGTGAGATCACGCGTCAGCGCGTCGCGCAAGCGGCCTTCCACAAGTGAGTTGGAAGCTTGCAACTTATACACACTGAACGTGTGGTACTGCTGGAAGTCGGCTTTGTGGTCGTAATCGGTGGACACCTGCTGTGCCGCTGCTGTTGCCGTGAAACCGGACAAGACGGCGGTAGCAATGAGAACTTTCTGAAACGTAACCCGGAGACTTAGGAGATTTTGCATGAATTCCTTCTTCTGGCAGGTGCTTACTCCGTGTTGCTGTGTACTACAACGCGACCCGCTACCCTGCCGAACACTAATGAAAGTTACTTCATGATGAGATGCGGCGCACATGCCCTTCTTTTGAGCGCTGGCGATTACTCCGAGTCTTTAGCGTCATCTGGCGTTCGCCTGTAGAGCGCATCCTATTTACATGACTCGTTTGTTGAACATCCAATCCTCGCCGCGTGGGTCGCAATCCGCGTCGATCGCTGTTGCTGATGCCTTCCTGTCGGCTTACCTTGCCGCACATCCTGAGACATCCATCGACACACTCAACCTCTTCGAAGAGAACCTGCCGGAGTACGATGCCGAAGCCATCGGTGCCAAATACAAAGGTGCTGCGGATCAATCCATGGACCCCGCCGAAACTGCCCTGTGGGACACAATCAAGAGGCTTGCCGGGCGCTTTCAGCAGGCGGACCGCATTGTCATGGGCGTGCCCATGTGGAACTTTGCCTACCCCTACAAGCTGAAGCAGCTGATTGACCTGGCATCCCAGCGCAATATGCTGTTCACCTTTGACGGAACCAACTTCGGGCCAAAGTTGTCGACGCCAAAGGCGCTGGTCATTTACACGCGTGGGCAGAGCTATGCGGAAGGTTCCGTCACGCCAGCGTCCACCTACGATTACCAGACTGGATTTATCGATTTCTGGCTCAAGTTCATCGGTGTGGAGGAGGTTGTGAGTCTCACCGTTGAAAACACATGGAGCGATGAGGCAGAACAGAGGATCACAGCAGGCAAGGCAGAAGCCGCGGTGCTTGCCAGAACGTTCTAAGCCCAACCGTGCGATATGCTTCGAAAAAACTGAAAGGAAGAACATCCATGCGCCCAATCGAGTTCGCCTGTCTTTGCACGTCTCTTCTGCTGTCAACGGGTTTGTCGGCCCAGTCTGCCACGCCCGCTGCTGCGCCTGTTCCGCCCTCGCAGAAAGTACTCATTCACATCCACTCCGACAATCCCGCCGACTGGCAGGCCGCCATGGACAAGGCCAACGCAACGATGAGCAGCGCAAAGCCCGGCAGTACCGTGGTGGAAATGCTGATTACCGGCGACGGCCTGAAGCTGATCAACAAGGACAACAGCAGCATGACCGGTCCCATGGGCGCATCGCTCGACAAAGACGTCAGTTACGTCGCCTGCCACGCCTCCATGAAGGCCAACCACATGGAGATCGGTCAGTTGGACGCAGGCGTCGGCACGGTACCTTCCGGTGGCCGAGAAATGGCCATGAAAAAGGCCGAAGGCTGGACCATGCTGGACGACAAGAAGCTCCAGTAAACTCGACGACATCGTCAGATGGCCCATGTATGACGGCTTTCTCGTCATGCATGGGATCGCTGCTCCACACTTTTAGTCTGCACCTGGCAAGCCACATACAGGCCGTGACGCCTAGTGCTTCAGCGCCTGCTTGAGCGGCCCCAACTCGCCGTCATTCGCGGCAGGCTTCAGATTCAGCAGCTTCGCAATCAAGTCGTACACATCTACATTCGGAAACACCGGCAGTGAAACGCCCTTGCGAATGTCCGGCCCGTTGGCCAGGAACAGCGCTCGCATCGCCGTCAGCTTCATCGGGTCGTAGCCGTGGTCACCCGGGTTGGGTTTGGTGTCGGTTGCGTGCAAGTGCGCGATGTAGGGTCCGTTGGGAATGATGACCGGATCCCCAATACGAGCGTTGGCACTGTAGTGCAGTTCTGCCGGAACATCCTTGCGGCGGTAGACCGTGAAGCGCGGGTCAGGATGCGCTCGAAACTGCGCGTAGACCTTCTCCGTTTCGGCTTCGCTGTCCGGGTACAGCAGCCACTCCTGAACCTTCGTATGCGACAGGTCGGCAAACCTGTCGAGCTGGATCCACTCCGGGTCGATGCGCACCATGCCGTGGTCGGCCAACACGATCATGTCGACAGGCAAACCGGTTGCGTCCAGCCGCTTGCGCAGCTCGCCCACCAGCGCGTCCACGTGGTGTACTGCCTCGCGTGTCTCGGCAGAGTCTGGCCCATGGTAGTGGCCCGCGTGGTCGGTATTGCTGTAATACAGCGTGATCAGGTGCGGCCGTTGCGCGGGCGGCAGCGCGAGCCATGCAAGCACCTGGTCGATGCGCTTTTCATCGGGCAGCGTGTCCAAAAAGTGGACGTAGTCGTCAGGACGTTCACCTGCGACTTCCGCCTCAGACCCGGGCCAAAAGAACGATGCCGCACGCATCCCCTGCTGCTCTGCCAGCGACCATAGCGGTGTGCCGCCGTACCAGGTGCCGTCGCCGTTCAGGGCTGAATCCTTGTAGCTGTAAGTCTCCCTACGCTGTGGATCGTAAAAGCTGTTACGCACGATGCCGTGGTGCTCCGGACGCAGGCCCGTGACCAGCGTCCAGTGGTTGGGAAAGGTTAACGATGGGTACGAGGGCAGCATGCCATTGGGTGCGTTGGCACCGGCCTGTGCCAACGCTGTGATGTTCGGAGCGCCATGCTCCTGCGGGTAGTCGTAGCGGAAGCCGTCGAGTGAAACCAGCACCACGTAATGCTGCTTCAGGGCATGCGCATTGTTGGGCACGCCCGGCAGATCGACGACCTGGCCCGCATCGACTGCAGGAGGTGCCGACGTCTTCTTTCCCTGCTGAGCCGTTGCACCAAAGCAACCGGAGAAACACAAAAGCCAGAGGGCGAGTAGACGGGTGCTTGAGTTCACTCCATAAGAAGAACATAAGTCGGCGGCACGGGGCCGGACGAACAAACGCCATCGTTTAGAAGAGCGGCGCCAACGGATCGCCTACCCTCTGGCCATGTTCATCAAGCCCTGCGTAAGGTACTCGGAGTGTCCCTCGGCCTGTCTCGGTGCGTGTTGCTTTAGCCCTGCCGCACCTGCGCACACACTTGCCATGCAAGTGCAGGCGATACATCGCCAGCAGTCGACCTCCGTCCGCGTCGAAACGCTAGTCGCGGTCGGTATCTGTCAACATCTGGAGGCAGAGTGGCGGCTCGAGCATGGTGGACATCTTTGCGATGCGTTCTACCGCGGTATTCACGGTGGAAGTAAGGCAAGGCTCTGTCGTCACAACGAACGGCAGGGCCTCTTTCGGATAGCCGGGCCGTTGCAGAATGCTGTCTATGTTGGCGCCGACTTCTGTCAGCGCGCCGCTGATGGCGGAGACGATGCCAGGCTTGTCGCGGACGATAAAACGGAGGTAGTGCGGTGCGGTGAACTCGCCCGTAACCGAGGTGTCCACCACGGGAAGTGCGACGGAATTGGATCCATGCGCCACGGCCAACAGGTCGCTGACGATGGCGACTGCCGTGGGATTTCCGCCGGCACCGTGGCCGCTGAATACCACGTCGCCGCCGAAGTCACCAGTGGTGACGACCATGTTCTGCGTGCCATGCGACCAGGCGATGGGTGACGACCTTGGCACCAGCATGGGACCGACGCGCGCGTGCAAGGTGTCGCCGTGCAGTTCGGCGCGTGCAATCTGCCGCACGGTGCAGCCGAGTTCACGTGCGTACTGAAAATCCACTGCCGAGATGGTGCGAATCGTCTGCGCTGGTACATCGTCCGGGTTGATGCCGATCTGCATGGCCGCGCGCACCAGAATGCAAAGTTTCGCGCGCGCATCGAAGCCGTCCACGTCGGCTGACGGCTCAGCCTCGGCGTACCCGGCGGCTTGCGCCTGCTGCAACACTGTTGCGTACTCCGCGCCGCGTTCCATGTGCGACAGCATAAAGTTGCAGGTGCCATTCAAAATGCCGGACAGCCTCGTAATGCGGTCGCCCTGCAGACCATGCAGCGTGGCTGGGATCACCGGCACGCCACCCGCAACCGCTGCGTTGTAAACCAGGGCGCGGCCACTGTCACGCGCTAGTTGCAGCAGCCTTGCGCCGCGGTAGGCGATCAGTTGCTTGTTCGCAGTGACCACGTGCTTTCCACTGATTAGCGCCTGCTGGATCCATCCTTCAATCGGGTCGATGCCGCCGATGGTCTCGACGATCAGATCGACGTCGGAGCGAAGGATGTCATTGATGTTTTCAGTCCAGACGATTTCCGGGCCCAGGTCTTTTGCAGTCTCGCCGGTACGCTTGCGCTCGACGCCACGGTTGTAGATGTGGGTCAGCTCAATGCCGGGGAAACGCTGCGCGCGCAGCAACTGCGCCACCGCAGAACCGACGGTGCCGAAGCCAAGGATTGCAACGCGTGTCACGCTGCCGGCCTGTACTGTAGTGCTCGTTGCCATACCTAGTAATCAACCCTTTCCACGCTGCTGGTCCATGCCGTGAACGAAGCGATCGACTCATCGCCCAGCAACTGCACGATGGGAATGCGCCGCTCGCTGACGGGTCGCTTCACCTCGTCATACAGAAAGCTGTCGTCAAAGCCGGCTGCTGCCGCATCCGCCGCCGTATTGCCGTAAAAGATGCGTGCACACCGAGCCCAGTACAGCGCTGCCAGGCACATCGGGCAGGGCTCGCACGAGGTGTAGACGTCGCAGTCATCCAGCTGGAAGGTGCCCAGCCTTGCACACGCTGCTCGAATAGCATTGACCTCGGCGTGCGCTGTCGGATCGTTGCTGCCGGTCACTGAATTTGCGGCTGCCGAGATCACCTCACCGTCGCGCACGATCACCGCACCGAAAGGGCCGCCTTTGCCGGTGCGCACGTTCTCTGTGGCCAGGTGAATGGCCATGCGCATGAACCTTGCCTCGGGCTGGGACGCGGTCGACATCAAGGTGAAGTATCGCATGGGGACCTGGCCTGGGATGCTGCAGAAGACGGCTGTTTTATCCTCCCCGTCCCTTTTCGGAGAGGCATACTAGGTGCATGCGGCAGGCCTGGATTTCGCAACGCGTGATTACGCCTCTGGGTGAGCGGGCAGCCGCGGTCGTTGCGTGCAACGGGATCGTTGAGCGCATCTGCGACATCGCCGATTTGCCCAGCGATGTGCCGCGGCATAACGTCGGAGAACTTGCCCTGCTGCCGGGCCTGGTCGATAGCCACGTCCACCTGAACGAACCGGGCCGCACCGACTGGGAGGGCTTCGAGACGGGTACGCGCGCCGCCGCTGCGGGTGGCTACACCACCCTGATCGACATGCCGCTGAACTGCCTGCCGGAGACAACCACGGTCGATGCGTTGAACCGCAAGCGCGCAGCCGCACAGGGCAAATGCCACGTGGACTGGCTGAGTTGGGGCGGCGCGGTGGGCCTCGCGGGTGAAAGCAACGTACAACACCTGCTGCCCCTGGCGAAGGAGGGCGTGCCCGGCTACAAATGTTTCCTCGTCTATCCCGGCTGCGAAGGGTTCACGAGCATCGATGTCGCCGGCCTGGAAGCGGCACTGCCCGTCATTGCGGCGACCGGTCTGCCACTGCTGGTCCACGCAGAACTGCAGGAGCCAATCGACACTGCACTGGCCACGCTGCCGGACGCGGAAGACGCCGCATGGAGGCGCTACGAAACGTACCTTGCCTCAAGGCCTGACGAGGCGGAGCTTGCCGCCATCCGGCTGCTGCTGGACCTGTGCCGCCGCTTCCGTTTCCGCCTGCACATCGTGCATCTGGCTACTGCGCAGGCGGTCGATCTGCTCCGTTCTGCGAAAGCCGAAGGCCTGCCCGTTACGGTCGAGACCTGCCCGCACTACCTGCACCTGTGCGCGGAACAAATACCGGACGGTCGCACGGAGTTCAAGTGCGCCCCGCCCATCCGCTGCCGCTCGAATCGTGAGGCACTGTGGCAGGCGCTTCGATCGGGTGTGATCGACCTGGTTGCGACCGACCACTCGCCCTGCCCGCCTGCCATGAAGCGTGCGGAGGATGGTCGTTTTAACGTCGCCTGGGGCGGTATCGCCAGCCTGTCGACTGCTTTGCCTGTGATGTGGACAGAAGCGCAGGCACGCGGCTTGACCCTGCGTGATGTTGCCCGCTGGATGAGCGGTGCACCTGCCGCGCTGGCAGGTCTGCGGCAGCAGGTGGGCGGCATTGAGGTGGGTCGCGATGCGAACTTTGTCGTCTTCGACCCTGACGCAGACTTCACCGTGAGACCAGACGTGTTGCACTACCGACATAAAGTATCACCCTACCTGGGCGAACGTCTGCGCGGCGTGGTGCTTGAAACCGTGTTGCGCGGCCAAACCGTCTACCGCGAAGGAGAGTTCCCTGCGACGGACATCGGTCGCGAGTACCCGCTGCGCAAACCGAACGCGGATGTATGCTGAGGCTCTGCGAGGGCGCTGTATTGAGCTATATCCAGCAGTGGAACAGCATGCCTGCAAGTGAGGCTGCCGAGGCGATTCTGCCCTGCTGCGGATCCCGCGCGTGGGCGCTTGCACTGGCCTCGCGGCGACCGTTATCGACCCTGCCAGAACTGCTGGCCGCGAGCGACGCCGCATGGTGGTCACTGCCCGAAGCGGATTGGCAGCAGGCCTTCGACAGCCATCCACGCATTGGCGAACGCCACGCGCCCGGTACCGCTACCGCAGCGGCGCTGGCCTGGAGCGGCACGGAGCAGGGTACGGCCATGGCCGCAGCGGATGCCACAAAGGCCAGACTGGCCGAGGGGAATCGCGCCTATGAGGCGAAGTTCAGCCGCAACTTTATCATCTGCGCCAATGGCAAAAACGCCGACGAGATACTTCACACCCTTGACCATCGCCTGCACAGCACCGCTGAGGCCGAACTGCAGGAAGCTGCCGAGCAGCAGCGGCAGATCACGCACATCCGCCTGCAGCGATGGCTGTCTGAGCGTGAAGGAGCACCCACCGCATGAGCATCTCCACGCACATCCTCGACACCGCCGCAGGACGACCCGCAGTCGGCGTCGCCGTGGAACTGGACCGCGACCTTGAAGGCGAATGGCAGGCACTGAACGCAGCGGAAACCGACCGCGATGGCCGCATTCGCTTCCTGCTGCCAGAAGGGGAAACGATGCTGCCCGGGGTGTATTGTGCGCGCTTTGCGACCGGCAGCTACTACACACGCGAGGGCCTCGACGGGCTGTACCCGATGGTTGAAATTACCTTTATCGTCAAGCCCAATCAGACGCATTACCACATACCGCTGCTGCTTACCGCCAACGGTTACACCACCTATCGCGGCACTTAGTAAGTTCACCACGGAGATGAGGCAGCACATGGCGAGACTGGAAGAAAATCGTTACGGTAAGACCGGCGTCCGGCTGATGAAAGTCACGCGGCAGGACGGCGTACACACAGTGCGCGAGTGGACCGTGCGCGTTCTGCTGGAAGGTGACTTCGACCACACCTTTCGCACCGGCAGCAACGCTGATCTGCTGACCACCGACACCATGAAAAACACGGTCTACTCCCGCGCGAACGAGTCAAAAGCAGATTCGATGGAAGCCTTCGCGGAAGAGCTGACAGGCTTCCTGCTGAGTCGGAATTCGCGTGTCTCGTCTGTGGAAGTACACATCGCGCAGGCCATGTGGAAGCGGCTTACGATCGGCGGCGAACCACACCCGGACAGCTTTATGCGCGGGTCCGATGAGACCCAGACAGCGACGCTGCGCCGCACGCAGACAGGTGAAGGAAGCCTGCACTGCGGCTTTGAAAATATGGTCTTGCTAAAGACGGCAAAGAGCGGCTTCGAAGGTTATAAGAAGGACGAACTGACGACCCTAAAGGAGACGGCGGACCGATTAATGGGCACCTCCATTACTGCGTCGTGGACTTACACCTCGCCGGCAAGTAATTACAACCGGCTGCGCAACAGGATTCGCGAAACAATGCTGACCACCTTTGCCCGACACAACTCAAAGTCGGTGCAGCAGACGCTGTTCGCCATGGCAGAAGATGCATTGGCGGCGGTGCCGGAACTGCTTGAGGTCTCGCTGACTATGCCGAACATCCACAACATCTTGGTCGATCTGACGCCCTTTGGGCAGACGAACGAGAACGAAATCTTCATGCCCATCAGCGACCCCAGCGGCTACATTTACGCACGTGTGACACGCGATTGAGCGCGTCTTCTTCCCAAGCGGAAAAGATCCTCGGACGCTGCCGTGAACTTGCACGCGTGACCGATGTGCCGGCTGAGACGACCCGCACATTTCTCTCGCCTGCCATGCGTCAGGCCAACGGCGTCGTTGCCGCGTGGATGCGTTCTGCTGGCCTGCAGGTCGGCATGGATGCGGCAGGCAACCTGCGTGGCATGCGTGCTGCCGCAACGGTCGACGCGGCTACGTTCGTCCTTGCTTCGCACCTGGACACGGTGCCGAACGCGGGTGCTTTTGACGGCGTGCTGGGCGTGGTGCTGGCGCTAGCTGTGGTCGAACAACTGGCCGTAGAACCTCTGCCGTTTCATATCGAGGTGATCGCATTTTCCGAGGAGGAAGGGGTGCGCTTCGGAACGCCGTTCATCGGCTCGCGCGCTCTCGCCGGCACGCTGGATGAGACCCTGCTGGCGCGTGTGGATGGCGCAGGTATCAGCGTGCGTGAAGCTATCCGGGGCTATGGCTTAGACATCGCACAACTGCCACTCGCCATGCTGCGCAAGCCGCTCGGTTACCTTGAGTTCCACATTGAGCAGGGGCCGGAGCTGGACAGCGAAGGCCTGCCGCTGGGTGTCGTTGAAAGCCTCGCAGGGCAAAGCCGCTACATCATCATCTTCACCGGCCAGGCGAACCATGCAGGCACCACGCCCATGCGCCTGCGGCACGACGCCATGGCCGCCGCCGCCGAATGGATCATTGAAGTGGAGCGATCTGCGAACGCGACCCAAACTTTGGTCGCCACGTGCGGTTCGGTGCAGACGCTGCCCGGTGCCGGAAACATCATTGCCGGCCAGGTGCGCGTGTCACTCGATGTGCGATCGGCAAACGATGCAACACGCGAGGATGCCGTGACACATCTGCTACAAGCTGCACAGGACTGTGGCGCAAAGCGCGGTGTCACGGTGCAGACCACCTTGCAGATGCAGCAGCCCGCGGTGCCGCTCGACCGCACCCTGCTGCGTTTACTGGAAGACGCTGTGGACAGCACCGGTGCGCCCATCCGGCGCATGGTCAGCGGTGCCGGGCACGACGCCATGATCGTCGCACCGCACATGCCTGCCGCCCTGCTTTTCCTGCGCACGCCCGACGGCCAGAGCCATCATCCGCAGGAAGCCGTGCTTCCCGCCGATGTGGCTCTGGCGCTTGACGCGGGTGTAGCGTTTATCCGCGCCCTCGCAGCAAAGGAGACGCAGCCATGAGCCTGCACAGACTGGGTGAAACGCGCAGCCGACGTGCCGCAGATCACCTGCTGCAAACGCCCGACACCTTTGTGTGGGCGCCGCTGCCCGGCATGAAGAATGCAACCGCATGCGTGCACGCTGCACCTGCGCTGGGTGCAGCGTTTGCCGCTTACACCGTGCATTTTCAGCCGGGTGGATCGCTGGGGGTGGCAGCCGGTACGCGCCTGATTTATGGGCTGGAAGGCACGTTGCAGCTCAGCATCGAAGGCCGCGAGGTGACGTTGGGTGCAGGCGGCTACGCCTACCTTCCACCAGCCTCTGAGCAGGCAGTGACGGCCGGTGGAGAGGCTCGCGCCGTTGTCTTTGAGAAGCCTTACCAGCCACTCCCGGACATGCCTGCGCCAGAAGCATTTGCCGGCAGTGAAGGCAGCATTCCCGGCATGCCGCTGAACGGCGACGACGCGCTGCTGGTGCGCGCCCTTTTGCCGCCCAACGATACCCGCTTCGACTTTGCCGTGAACACCATGGAGTACCAGCCAGGCGCATCGCTGAGCATGGTGGAGTCGCACGTTATGGAGCACGGCCTGCTGATGCTCGAAGGCGGGGGCATCTACCGGTTGGGTGATGCATGGTATCCCGTCGCGGCGGGTGACTTCATCTGGATGGCTCCGTTCTGCCCGCAGTGGTTTGGCGCGCTGGGCAAGCGTCCCGCGCGTTACCTGATCTACAAGGACCGGAATCGCCATCCACTGCAGGAGGCTTCACCGCGATGACATTGGAAGTAGACATTGCGCGGCTGGTGCGCGAGATGCACACGCTGGCTGGCTTTACGGATGCCGAGCAATCCGGTCAGGCAGAGGAACGCGCCGTGACCCGCATCGTGTTCACGCAACACGACATGGACGCGCGTGCCTGGCTGAAGACGCTGTATGCCGAAGCCGGCCTCATTGTCCGTGACGATGCCGTCGGAAATACCTTTGCACGCTGGGTGGGCACAGAGCCGGACGAGCCCGCTGTCGGCACGGGCTCACACACAGACGCCATCCCCCACGCAGGCATGTACGACGGCACGCTGGGCGTGCTGGGCGGCCTGGAGGCCATTCGCACGTTGCAGCGCGCCGGTGCAACGCCGCGCCGCTCCATTGAACTGCTGATGCTGACCTCCGAGGAGCCCACCCGCTTCGGCATCGGTTGCCTGGGCAGCCGGCTGATCGCAGGCACACTGGATTCAAAAGCTGCGGACTCGATGCGGGATGTAGCCAACACAACGCTGTTCGAGGCACGCACGGCAGCAGGCTTCCACGGGGATCTTGCATCGGTGCGGCTTACGGCTGAAGCCTACGGTGCCTGGGTGGAGTTACATATCGAACAGGGATCGTTGCTTGAGCGCGACAGCGTTGACATCGGTGTCGTCTCGCACATAGCCGCGCCCGCCAGCTACCGCTTCACCCTGCGTGGAGCTGGAGGCCATGCCGGCGCGCTGCTGATGCCTAATCGGCGCGACGCACTCTGCGCAGCCGCTGAGGTAATCCTTGCGATCGAGCGCGCCGCTCTCTCCTCCGGCGCGATTGATACCGTTGCTACCGTTGGCACGGTCGAGGTTTACCCCGGTGCGGTGAACAGCGTACCCAGCCGCGTGGTGCTGCAGCTGGACCTTCGCGACACCGACCCAGACCGGCGGGAAGGCGCTATGCAGCAGATTCGCCAGGCCGCAGCGGACGTCAGCCAGCGGCGTCACGTGTCCATCGAAGAAGATGTGGTGAATGCCGATCCGCCTGCAGCCTGTTCCGTCGATCTGGTGCAGGCCATCGAAAACAGTTGCCAGACAGCGGGGCTTTCACACCGGCGTTTGGTCAGCCGCGCCTACCATGACTCGTTATTCATGGCGCAGATCGCTCCGGTGGCCATGATCTTTGTGCCGTGCCGCAGCGGGGTAAGCCACCGGCCCGATGAATTTGTTTCGGAGGATGCGATGAAAAACGGCGTCCGC
>JBPBQP010000044.1:0-14365 GCA_050954745.1 Janthinobacterium lividum
GCGTTCTGTATGTCTTTGGCAGCCTGGCAGTTTTGGTGCTGACGGCGAAGACGTTTTGCGACCATCGCACGGTCGCCCTGGTGTATGCACTTCTGGGCTTTCTGTTAACGGGCCTGACCGCCTACGGCGCTTACCGTCAGCGCGATGGATCCCGCCTCATCTTTATGCTGCCGGGAACGTTCTTTCTGTTGGGCACAGGGATTCCCACCTGGCTGTTTCTGCACGCCGCAAAGGTGTGCGCGGCACATGGGTAGATAGAATCGAACGAGTGGAAGTGCAGCGTTTGAACAGGCAGGCCGGGGACTGATGAAACGCATCCTGCGGCTGCTGAAGTATCTGCGTCCTTACTCCTTCTATGCAGTGATCTCTGTCGTTCTGATGGCTGTGGTTGGAGCCATGGCCGCGCTGCGCATCCTGCTGGTCAAGCCGATTCTGGACAACGTGCTGCAGGCTGACATGCAGCCCGTCCGCATCCTGGTTTTTCACATCCCGCACACCGGCTGGACGGTCGATCTGCAACGTTTTGTGCCGCATTTCATGCACAACGCGTGGACGATCGTGGCGTTTGCACTGGTGATCTCTGCTGTGCTGAAAGCGGTGTGCGATTACATCGGCACCTACCTGATCAATTATGCGGGCTTCGGCATGATCACCGATCTGCGCAACGACCTGTACGACGCCGTGCTGCGCCGGTCCGTGCCGTTCTTTCAGCGGTACACAACGGGTGCGTTGCTCTCGACGCTGATCAACGACATTGAGCGTGTGCAAATCGCCATGTCGACGGTGTTGGGCGATTTTCTCCAGCAGTTTTTCACGCTCATTTTTACCGCGCTGGTGGTGGTCATTGCAGGTGGCCAGTTGGCCTGGGTGCTGCTGGGATTTGTGCTCGTAATTTTTCTGTCGGCGCGCAAGATAGGACGCGGCGTTCGGCGCACCACGCGCGGCGGCCAGGACAAGCTATCTGACATCCAGAACATTCTGCATGAGACGCTGACCGGCAACCGCATCGTCAAGGCCTTCAGCATGGAAACGTGGGAGATGCAGCGCTTCAAGCGAGCCGCTCGCCGCCTGCTGCGCGCCAACATGCGGTCTATCCGCGTGCAGGCCATCTCGTCGCCGCTGATGGATGCGCTTGGCGCCGCGGCCATTGCGTTGCTGCTGTTTGTGGGGCGCAATCGCATTGTGCATCACCGCATGACGGCGGGTTCGTTCATCACGTTTTTGATCGCAGTGTTTGCGCTGTACGACCCGGTTCGCAAGTTTGCGCTGTTCTACAACAGCTTTCAGCAGGCGCTGGGTGCGAGCGAGAAGATCTTCCAGTTTTTCGACGAGCAGGACGAAGTCGCAGAAAAGCCAAATGCAGAGGAACTAGGCGACTTTTCCGAGGGCATTCGCTTTCAGGAGGTGAGCTTTTCCTATCGCGATGACGATGATCAAGAACGCTACAAGCAGGTGCTGCACCGGGTGAGCTTCTACGTGCAGCGCGGCGAGGTGGTGGCCATCGTGGGACCGAGCGGTTCCGGCAAGTCCACCCTGGTGAACCTGATTCCGCGTTTCTTCGATCCAACAGATGGTGCGATTACGGTCGACGGGCAGAACCTGCGCGACATTCAGGTAGGTAGTTTGCGCCGACAGATCGGCACCGTGACCCAAGAGACGGTGCTGTTTAACGACACCGTGCGCAACAACATTGCCTACGGTCAGCCGGACGTGCCGCGCGAGCGTGTGGAGGCCGCGGCCCGGGCTGCGTTTGCGCATCACTTTATCGAGCGCATGCCTGATGGCTATGACACGGTAATTGGCGAACGCGGCTTTCGCCTCTCCGGCGGCGAGCGCCAGCGTCTGGCCATTGCGCGCGCCATTCTAAAGAACGCGCCCATCCTGATCCTGGACGAAGCCACGTCGGCACTGGATGCGGAGAGTGAATCACTGGTGCAAAATGCACTGACCAACCTGATGAGCGATCGCACGGTGCTGGTCATTGCGCATCGGCTGTCGACGATTCGGCGGGCGGATCGCATCCTCGTACTGGAAGGCGGCCGCATTGTGGAAGAGGGGTCGCATGCGGAACTGATGCAGACCGGCGGCACCTATCAACGGCTATACAACATGCAGTTCAGGGAGAGTGAGCCGATATCACTTACTGACGCTGCTGCCCCTGCAAGTGGGCTATAACTTCACCGGATACGACTTATGGCGGGCATACTTTTCATCATCTCGGCACCCAGTGGTTCGGGTAAATCGACACTTGTAAACGAACTGCGGAAGTTTGTCGAGGGACTTGAATTTTCTGTCTCTTACACGACCCGCGCACCGCGTGGCTCAGAGGAAGATGGTCGCGAATACCACTTCACCACTCGCGACGCATTCGAACGCATGATTGCTGCGGATGCCTTTCTGGAGTGGGCCGAGGTCTTTGGCAACTACTACGGCACGGCACGTTCTGCATTGGTGCTGGCTGCGGAACATGGCCGTGACCTACTGCTGGATATCGATGTGCAGGGTGCGATGCAGGTCATGCAACGCATGCCGGAAGCCGTTTCTATCTTCATCATGCCGCCCGGGCCAAAGGTGTTAGAGACGCGGCTACGCAATCGCAGTGCTGCGGAACATATGACGGATGAAGCCGTGATCGACCTGCGTTTACGGCAGGCTCGCAGCGAACTGGACTATGTGGAGAAGTATCAATACGCCATTGTGAATGACGTGCTGGACACCGCCGCAGCAGAGCTTCGCGCTGTCGTTCTGCATGCACGCGGCGAGGCGCAGACGCTTTCTCTAGAGGCGTGTTGTAGTACCGCGAATATGCCCAGACGCCTGACTGAAGTGCTGGAGCAGTTTGCCGGGCAATAATATTTCTACTTATTTCCATGTTACGCATGTTATTTTGCGTCGCGCGGCGGTACATTGGTGCCAGATGTACGGAGCCGATGCGATGAACAACCAAGATCCATTGCAGAACAAGTACAGCCTGGTAAAAGGCGTGGCCAGACGCGCACGTCAACTGCAGGGGGGCGCCGCCCCGCTATTTTCCGTTCCAACACCCAGCATGAAGGCCTGCCGCGTGGCACAGGACGAGATCAGCAAGGGTCTTGTCCGCTACGTTGTCGTTCCTATGCCCAAGGCCATCGTTCCCGTCGCGCTGTAACACGTTCGCTTCCTTGCCTTGTTCCCTTAGAATCAGCGAATGAGTTTGTCCGGGGAAATGCTGCGCGGGTACCTTGATTACCTGCGAGACCTGGGTGTGTACGACCTGTACCGCAGTTCCGCCTTGCCGGTAGACCCTGCCGTGGCAGAGCAACTGCAAACGCTGATTCAGGTTTCCTCTGCTGTTTCCAAAGGCTCTGATGTGTCTTCACGGGCAAGTGCAGAACTGCGTGCTGCAGCTCCTGTCGCTGGTCGCGAAGGGACTGCGTCACCCATCGCGCGCGCCGCTGCACCAGTGCGCGCTGCCCAGCCTTTGCGTGCGGCACAAACCTTGCGCACGGAGCAGTCCGGGCCATCCATCGTGATTACGCCGGTCGCGGCACCGCAGCCACTGCCCGCACAAATTGCCACCCCCGCTTCACCTTCCATCTTGGACGACGAAAGCTCACCCACCGATACAGGACCGTTCGCACCCCCAGCCATGCCGCTTATCAGCTTTACGAACCTTGCTCCTCTTCCTGCCGTGCGCGTTGCGCGCAACGACAAAGCCGCTGCGCTACAAGCCCTGCGTGCCGAAATCGGCGACTGCACGCGCTGTCCGCTGGCGTACGCGGGTCGCCACAACATCGTCTTTGCCGATGGCGATCCAAACGCCCGCCTGATGTTTGTGGGCGAGGGCCCGGGCGCTGACGAAGATGCGAGCGGCCTGCCCTTTGTCGGCAAGGCCGGGCAGCTGTTGAATAACATGATCGGTGCCATGGGCCTCCCGCGCGAGTCGGTCTACATCGCCAACGTTGTCATGTGCCGCCCGCCTAAAAATCGTGTGCCGGAACCAGTAGAGGCCAATACGTGTTCGCAATTTCTCCTGCGCCAGATCGATATTGTCCAACCGCAGGTGATTGTCGCCCTTGGTGCCACGGCGGCGTTGTACCTGCTCGGCATGAAGCAGTCGTTGGCTAACCTGCGCGGACAGTGGCATGACGTGCGCGGTGCCAAGTGTGCGGTGACCTACCATCCCGCATTCCTGCTGCGCGATCCGCGGCAAAAGGGTGAGGCGTGGAAAGACCTGCAGCGCGTCATGGTCGAACTGGACTTGAAACCGCCAATTCGGGGATAGCTCGGGATGAACTCTCGTGACGTTGCTCGTTGGCAAAATCGCGGCCGCAAAGCCGCTGTCCTTTGCGGTCTGACTTTCTACATCAGCGGCTAAAGCCGCCTAAAAGGCTGATGAATTCAGCGTAACTGAAACTACCGGCTGGGCTGACCTGTATCTAATCCAGCAGGGAAAGGTTTGATCGCTCATTAGTGGCTAAGTTCCAAAACCGTTGGTTGGGGTCGACGGCTGAGCCTCTCAAGGCTCACAATTGGACAGGCGGATCGCGGACACTTAGGCTTTTGTCATGGCTACCGACATGCTTCCCGTCACCTTTCGAACCATGCAGACACAGGCCGACGCGGATGCTTTTCGCACCCTGAATGAAGCATGGATCGTGAAGCTCTTCCGCCTGGAAGAGCAGGACCGCGCAACCCTGGGCGATCCCTGGCAGAAGATCGTGGCACCCGGTGGGCAGGTTTACCTTGCGGTTGCTGGCGACCAGGTTGTGGGCTGTGCGGGACTCGCTCGCCTCGCGGAGGGTGTCTTCGAGCTGACCAAGATGGCCGTCGCAGCAGAAACGCGCGGGCAGGGTGTTGGTCGCAAACTGCTGACCTGGGTGCTGCAGCAGGCGCGGCCGCTGGGCGCACACACCGTGGTCCTGGGCAGCAGCACGAAGCTGGAGAACGCGGTCCACCTGTATGAATCGTTAGGCTTTCGTCACGTTCCCGCCGAAGATCTGCCCATTCGGTACGAACGCGCCAGCGTGTTTATGAAGCTTGAACTCGCCTGACATCCTCATGCACCGCATTCTCATAGACTGAAGGTGTGGGTCAGTTTGTCGATGTAGCGTTACCGGTGCCGCTGGACCGTGCATTCACCTACGCGGTAAGCGGTGACGCGCCGTCTGTGGGGGCGCGCGTTCTGGTGCCGTTCAGCGGGCAACGATTGCTGGGCGTCGTTGTGCGCGTCCACTCGGAGACACCTGCGGACGGCATCGCAGTCAAAGCGGTGCAACAGGTGCTGGATGAAGCGGCGCTGCTACCAGACGAACTGATGCGGCTGGCCGAGTGGATTGCGCAGTATTACGTTGCGCCGCTGGGCGAGGTGTTACGGGGCATGTTGCCGCTGAATGCAGAGGTGCACCGGGTGTTGCTGTACCGCATTGCCGAGGCCGGCAGGCGCGTGTTGTACGAGGGAGCGGAGAAGGGATCTTCCCGCCGGTCGCGGCTCTCCGCGGACGATCAGAATCATGAATACGCAGTCCTGAATGTGCTGGAAAGCGGCGAGGCTGTGAAGCTGACGGCACTGCGCTCGACCGGTGCCAACAAAGCATTGCTCGAGGGCATGGTGCGCAAGCGCTGGCTGACGCGTGAGGTGGAAGCCACCGACCGCGATGCGCGCCGGCTTGAGAAGATCGCGGTGCTGGTGGAAGATGCGCGCCTGCCAAAGCTGAACGAAAATCAGACCGCCATTCTTGCAGAACTCAGTGCCGTGGGCGGTCGGATGCGTGTGCGTGACATGCGTTCGTTGCCGGTGCCGCCCTCGACGTTGGCAACGCTGGTGAAGCGCGGCCTGGTCGTCCTGGAAGACGCGCCCGAGACTTTCCACCTGGGCGGCATCCATGCTCCGGGAAAGAAGCATGGGCACGAGCACCTGCTGAACGAGTCGCAGACCGAAGCGCTGGCCAGCATAGCGGCTGCCATAGCTGAGGGGGGCTTTCGTCCGCACCTGCTGTACGGCGTCACGGGCAGCGGCAAAACTGCGGTCTACCTGGCGGCGATGCGTCGCACGCTGGACGCAGGCCGGTCGTCACTGCTGCTGGTGCCGGAGATTGGGTTGACCCCGGCCATGGCAGGCCAGATGCATGCCGCGTTCGGCCCGGAGGTGGCGCTGCTGCACTCACAACTGACGCCGGATGAGCGGGCCGAGCAGTGGCACCGCATTCGCAGGGGAGACGCCCGCGTGGTGGTCGGCACGCGGTCTGCGGTGTTTGCACCGCTTCAGGATCCGGGCCTGATCATCGTTGATGAGGAGCACGACAGCAGCTACAAGCAGGAGGAAACGCCGCGCTACCACGGTCGCGATGTTGCCGTAATGCGGGCCAAGCTGCTGGACATCCCGGTGGTGCTGGGTTCCGCGACCCCCTCGCTCGAAAGCTGGAACAACGCGCAGAACGGCCGCTACACCCTGCTGCGCATGGAGTCGCGCGTCGCAAACCGTCCGCTGCCTTCGGTGGAACTGGTCGACATGCGTGCGGAGTTTCGCGAGACCGGCACGGAGCACATCTTCAGTCGCCGCCTGATCGAAGAGACACAGGCGACGCTCGACCGCGACGAACAGGCGATCATCCTGCTCAATCGCCGGGGCTACAGCTACGTGGTGATGTGCCGTGCCTGCGGTGAAAAGATCGAGTGCGAGAACTGCGCCATTGCCATGACGCTGCACAAACAGGGAATTGGCAGCGATGGGCATGCTGACGCGGGCGACCGCCTGGAGTGTCACTATTGTGGCTTCCGACGCACCGTTCCGCAGCGTTGTCCGAAGTGCGAGAGTGAACACCTGTACTACCTGGGCGCCGGGTCGCAGCAGGGCGAAGAACGCCTGCTGGAGATCTTTCCGGGGGCGCGCATCGGCCGCATGGACCGCGACACGGTACGCGGTCGTGGCGACATGGAACGTCTGCTGCAGCGGCTGCACTCCGGCGAGATCAACCTGCTGGTGGGTACGCAGATGATTGCCAAGGGCCATGACATTCACGGCGTCACGACCGTCGGTGTTGTGGGGTGCGATCACGCATTAGGCATGCCAGATTTTCGTGCGGCAGAACGAGTCTTCCAGCTGCTGACACAGGTCAGCGGTCGTGCTGGTCGAGGCGACGCGCTGGGTCGTGTGCTGGTGCAAACCTACCACCCGGATCACTACGCGGTGCGGTGCGCCGCCGCGCATGATTATGAGGGTTTTGTGCGGCGCGAGCTGCAGTTCCGCAGGCCGTTCCACTACCCGCCGTTTGGTGTGCTGGCCAACGTGCTGGTGCAGTCGGAGAATCTGGCAGAAGCGGCTGCATGGGCAGGCCTGCTGGGTCGTTGGTTCCACGGCAGAGCCGTGCCGGGCGTGCATGTGTTGGGTCCGGCGGCTGCACCGGTGTCGCGCCTAAAGCGCATCTATCGCTTCCATCTACTGCTTAAGGCGCAGCGTCGGAGCAGTTTGCAGTCTGCGTTGCGGGCAATGCTCCATCATGGGGAGACGCAGGGCATTCCGCGGAAGGCCCTGATCATCGATGTGGATGCGATCAGCCTGATGTAGCGAAGCTTAGGGCGTGACCACGGGTTCGTTATCAAGCGTCTGCAAGTCTTTGCCCGGCTTGAACCGCACGGCGCGGCCCGGCTCAATATCGACTTCCGTGCCAGTCCTGGGGTTTCGGCCGATTCCGGTCTTACGTGGCTTCACGGTGAAGACGCCAAAGCCGCGCAACTCAATGCGCTCGCCTGCAGTCAGGGCTTTCTTTAGACCCAGCAGGATTTGCTCCACAGCCTGTTCCGCACGAATGCGAGGCAGTCCAGAGCGATCGACGACGCATTGAACCAGATCCTGCTTGATCACGCAGTGCTTCTCCCGGGGTTTACTTGCAGAAAGTGACGGTCTGCAACCGGCCCGCAGGACAATTGCCTATGTCGGCTGACAGACCTACAAATTGTAGCCGGAAGTGTGTCGTAAGATGACTCAACGCGCACAGGATAGGAGTTGCGCCGCAAACATGTCCATCAAGAGCGACAAATGGATACGGCAGCAGGCCAACGAGCGGGGCATGATTGAACCGTTCTGCGAGAAACAGGTCGCGAGCGGCTGCATCTCCTACGGACTGTCTTCCTACGGGTACGACCTGCGGGTGTCAACCGAGTTCAAGATATTTACAAACGTCAACAGCGCGATTATTGATCCCAAGGCTTTCGATGAGAAATCATTTGTAAGCGTCGAGGCAGAGAGTGTGATCGTTCCGCCGAACTCGTTTGCGCTGGCAAGATCCATTGAGTATTTCCGCATTCCCCGCGATGTGTTGACCATCTGCGTGGGCAAATCGACATACGCCCGCTGCGGCATCATCGTGAACGTGACGCCTTTCGAGCCGGAGTGGGAAGGGTACGTGACACTGGAGATCTCAAACACCACACCACTGCCAGCAAAGATTTACGCGAACGAGGGCCTCTGTCAGATCCTGTTCTTTCAGTCGGACGAGGTGTGTGAGACCAGCTACGCCGACCGCGCCGGCAAGTACCAGAAGCAGCAGGGTATTGTGCTGCCGAAACTTTAGATCCGGTGGAACAGGTCGCAACGCAGTCTGTAGCAGGAAAGAAACTGAAGATCGGCGTAGTCTGTGGCGATCCACTGCGAGTCGAGGGTCTGCGCGAGGTGCTGGGCGCGGTCTGCGACCTGCTGCCGATGAGCGCACCCGATACTCTGCGCGAAGACGACCTGGCCATGGTCGTCATCGACACCCGCGAAGAGGATCTGCTGACCATGATGGCGGCCTTTCGGCGGGCGCGGCCCGGGCTGCGCCTCATGGTGCTGGGCAGCCGCAACGATCCGACCTACATCCAGCGCGTAGTGCGTAGCGGAGCCAAGGGCTATCTGCTGTACACCGCAAGCGAACGCGAAATCCTGATGGCAATCGAGGTTGTGGCGGACGGTTCCATCTGGGCACCTCGCAAGGTGCTTGCCAGCCTGATCGACACCTACTCCAATGCAGATCCGAGGCCCCCGGACATCCGGCTGACCCCGCGCGAGCAGGAGGTAATTGATTTGTTGATTGCGGGGCGAGCCAACCGTGAAATTGCCTCCACATTGGGCATGGAGCTAAAGACGGTGAAGACCCATGTGGGCAGGCTGCTGCAGAAGTTCGGTGTGCCGAACCGGGTAGCGCTCACAGTCCGCGCGCTGGAGATGCAGGTCAAAGGTGACTGATCGAGGCATGTAACGTTGGTACCATCAAAGTACTCAGCGGTGCTAAGTCCTAAGTAACCACATTGTTGGCCGACTTTAGAGCATCGTAGGACTTAGTCATACAGACCTGGGAGAAGAGGGTATGGACAGGTGAAAGCCTTGTCCATACCCCATTTTTTGTCGCGGCCTGAGAACCGACTCGGGTGCAACGGAGAGGGTCGTGTATTCGTCTACCTACCAGTCGCCCAAACTGTGCGGCATAGGAGAGACATGAACCGCTTGAAGACAATCCTCTGTGGCCTTGCGCTGGTAGCGAGTGCGATCCCGGCAGTTGCAGCAGACAAGGAGAAACTGGATGGGCGTCTGGCGGACGCACAAAGTGTGCTGGACGAAATCATGGCGACACCTGATCGCTCCGTCCCGGGCCAGATTCTGTCAGGTGCGAGCTGTGTCGTTGTCATTCCTGCGTTCAAGAAGGGTGCCTTCCTGGTGGGCGCGCAGTATGGCCAAGGTGTGGGCACCTGCCGCACGGGCCATGGCTGGAGCGCACCGGTCTTCGTACAGCTGACGGGTGGCAGCTTCGGCTTTCAAATCGGCGGCCAGTCGACTGACCTGGTGCTGGTCGCCATGAATCGCGGCGGCCTGCAACACATGCTACAAAACAAGTTCAAGATCGGTGGGGACGCCGCAGCTTCCGCCGGGCCCGTGGGTCGTAACGCCCAGGCAGGAACGGACTGGAAACTGAACGCAGAGTTCCTCACCTATTCGCGGTCAAGGGGCCTGTTTGCTGGCATTGATCTTGACGGCACCGTCATGTCGCAGAACCAGGATGACACCCGCAACTTCTACGGCACGGCGACGCCGTTCAAGACCATCCTGGGTGGTGACATCGTGACGCCGGAAGACGCCCGCCCGTTCGTGAGCACCGTTGCCAAATACTTCGTCAGCGTACGCAAGTAGGTAGCGGGTCGCGGGCTTCGCTGTATGCAGTGACGCCCGCGATCCGCATTTACACTGACATCTTGGAAGTGAAGGCTACATCCTCGCCAGCACCGACTCTGAAGCACTGGGTTGAGTACATCCTGCTTGCACTTTTCGTTCAGTTTTTGGGCATGGTTCCCCGACGTATGGCGAGGAAGATCGGCGCGGGTATCGGCGACCTCGTGTACCGCTCTGCGGGCCGGCTTAGGAGGGTGGGGTTACACAACCTGCAACTTGCGCTGCCCGAACTGTCGGTTGTCGAGCGCCAGGAAACACTCCGACGCACATTTCGTCACCTGGGGTGGCATCTGGCTGAGTTCTGCCAGATGTCGCAGTATCGCGCAGACTTCGTAGAGCGCGATCTGATGCGCTACGAAGGGCTGCACCATTTTGTCGAGGCTGAGAAGGCCGGTAAGGGCGTGCTTGTGCTGACGGGCCACCTTGGTGCCTGGGAGCTTTCGAGCTTTGTCCATTCGCTGCTGGGACGCCCCATGGGCATGGTGATCCGCCGTCTGGACAATCCACTGGTCGACCGCATGGTCAATCGAATCCGGTGCATGCATGGCAATCGTGTACTGCACAAGGATGACTTTGCCCGCAGCCTGCTGCACGCCATGGCGCGGGGCGAAGCCGTCGGTATTTTGATGGATACCAATATGACGCCGCCGCAGGGCGTGTTCGTACCTTTTTTCGGTGTGGAGGCCTGTACTGCGTCCGGCCTTGCGCGTGTCGCACGGAAGACAGGAGCGGCAGTGATTCCGGGCTTCCTGATATGGGAAGCAGCGGAAGGCCGCTACATTCTTCACTTTGGTGAGAGCCTGCCTGTCCAGCGTACGGCCGATAGCGACGCGGACGCTCTCGCCAATACGGCGCTGTTCGCGAAGGTGACAGAGGATTACATCCGGCGCTATCCGGATCAGTGGCTGTGGCTGCACCGACGATGGAAGACTCGTCCGGCCGGACAACCTGGACTGTATACGAGTGGTGCCGGCACTCACAGAAGACAACCGCAGCGTGACACGGAGAGCAGAATGGCATCAGCGGAGCTGGTAACGGCATGGGTTTCAGGCGTTGGAAGCGCGCAGGCTACCGGGCTGCAGCGGGTAGCAGACCCGCTGCATGCTGACGCAGAGGCTGTCGTGTTCGCCAGTTCTGCCGCGACCCTCGCGGAAGCGTGCGCTTCGCAGGCTGGTCTGATTCTGGCGGGCGAGCGCATCGCGGAAGGGAACCCGGATGCCCGCATCGTTCGCGTGCCGGATGCGCGGCTGGCTTTTGCCATTGTTGCCGACAGGTTACAAGAGCGGCCCGCGCCTAGGATCGCTGCCTCTGCTGTCATCTCGCCATCGGCTTCGTTGGGTTCAGGCGCAATCGTTGCGGCGGGAGCCGTGATCGGCGACAACGTGGTGGTCGGCAAGGATTGCTGGATTGGCGTAAGGGTGACCATTGAAGCCGGTGTGGTGCTGGGCGATTGTGTGCGGGTGCAGGCAGGTGCGGTTCTCGGGTCGCTGGGCTTTGGCTACGCGCGTCGGCCTGACGGCAGCTACCTGCTGTTTCCGCAACAGGGCGGCCTCGTCATCGAAGACGATGTGGAAATCGGGGCCAACACCACAATTGACCGCGGTGCGCTGGGTGAAACGCGCATCGGTGCCGGTACAAAGATCGACAACCTCGTGCATATCGGCCATAACTGCCAGATCGGCCGCAACGTCATCATTGCGGCGCAGACAGGAATCAGCGGCTCCAGTGTGGTGGAGGATGGAGCCATTCTGGGTGGGCAGGTAGGCATCGGCGAGCATGCGCTGGTCGGTGGCGGAGTCATTCTGGGTGGCGGTGCGGGCGTGCTGAGCGGCAAGAAGTTGAAGGGTCCGGGTCAGGTTTTCTGGGGTCGGCCGGCGCGTCCTTTGAAGCAGTATCTGCGTGACCTGGCGCGGCTGAGTCGGGGACGCTAGCCATGGCGGTTGTGGTGGTCGGCGGGCACACGCGGAACATTGGCAAAACTACGCTGGCAGCGCAGATTCTTGCGGCCACGCAGGACAGGCATTGGACCGCCATGAAGATCACGCAGTACGGGCACAACGTCTGCTCTGCAAATAGTGAGGCCTGCGATTGCAGCGACCCCGACCACCCGGTTGCGGTGAGTGAAGAGCGTGATGCCGCCTCCGGTACCGACACGTCACGCATGCTGGCGGCGGGCGCGGAGCGGGTGCTGTGGGTGCGGACGCAGCAGGGCTCGCTGGTAGAAGCGATGCCGCGCATCCGAAAGGAACTCACCTTGCATGCAAACGTGTTGCTGGAGTCGAACAGCGTGCTGCGCTTTCTGAAGCCTGACGTGTATGTTGCGGTATTGCAGCCTGCCGTAGCGGACTTCAAGGCTTCGGCGTTGCGCTACCTGGACCGTGCAGACGCGCTCTTTGTCCCGGACGGTACATTGCTGGACGACCCCGCCTGGGACGGCGTCAATGCGGCGATCCTGCGCGGGAAGCCCACCTTCCCGCTGCGGGAAGAAGATCTGGATGGGGCGGCGCTGGAGTGGCTTCTGGATCGCCTCGCAGGGCTGCTGTGAGCCGTTTCAACGGAAAAGGCCACCCTGAAAGGTGGCCTTTGCTTGTCCCTGCCGGTGCTCTAGTTTGCGACGTTGGTTGAGGCGTCGATGTAGGACACGTCATTTGCCGTACCCTGCACCGTGATGTTGATGTTGTTGATTTCGGAACCGTCTGCAGTGTTGAAAGCGTGTACCTGCCCGCCGTACGCCGTGTAGACCTTGTTCAAGCCTTCCACCCAGCACAGGCCAGTCAGGCTGCCATAGTAGTACTGGTCCAGATTCTCGTTCGGATACGGAACTGTCTGGCTTGTACCTAGCGAGACGGCAGGAATAATGGCTGCCGTTTTGCCCGTGATGTCATACCGGGTAAGGCAGTTCGGGTTGCCGCTGTGCGCTGCTCGTTCGCCGCTGGCGCAGTTGCTCGCACCGATCCAAAGGGTGTTGTTATCGGCAAACAGCAGCTTGTTATGCGTGCCATCTGAAATGGGGAAGCTCGTCGAGACGGTTTTGGTGGACAGTGGGATGAGTGACAGGTTGCCGCTGTATAAATTGTCAGATTGCAGCGATTGTCCAGCCACATAAACCGTGGTGCCGTCTGACAGGGCGGTGGTTGCACCGCCGGGGACGGCTGTGGTGCTTACGACAGGAGAAACGTAGGTCGCGCTGGTGGGGTAGTAATCAACGCGCAGGGTGTTCAGGTTTGCGAAGTTCAGACCGGGGGCGTCGTCGCCGTTGGCCGCCGTGCCGCCACATTCGCGTCCGCAGCTCAGAAAGTAGACCTGTGATCCATCGGGCGCAAAGTAGGCGTCTACGGGGCGGTGGAACGCTGGTTCGCTTACGCTGCCATCGCTCTGCGATGCGCCGACCGGCAGGATGCAGTAGACCGGCTTATTCAGTGGCTGGCAGGTCAGCGAGCCAGCGGGTGGTGTCTGGTTGCTGTTGAGAAACAGCAGGCGGTACACCATGTTCGAGTTGCGCAGCATCAGCAGCACGACGGTATGCGCCGGGTTCGCCACAACTTTGTACACGCTTGGAACGGCGAAGTTATAGGTTGTGCCCAGCGAAGTGCTGGTAGCCGATCCGGAGGCTGGAGCAGAGATGACGAAGTTACCGGTCCGCTCGACAGCAGAGTAGACGGCCTGCGTGTCGGCTGGGACGAAAAACGATGAGGCGATACCGGCAGAGGTCGCCGTGGTACCGAGTGACGCCTCCGTAGAGTAGTTGATGGTCTGGACAGAACCATCGGTGCTTAGGACGAAGCCGCGCAGCTGTTCTGGGTAGCTGATGACCTGCATCGCGTTCCCGGCAAAGCCGCTGATGGTGAAGGTGCTGTTCGCTGTGTAAACGTTGGCGCGGATGTCACGCTTGGCGTCCAACAACTCAAGCTGGCCGTTGCTGGCACCGGTCTGCGCCACGGCGACCATCACACGTTGCGTCAACTTCGAAGGCGGCACGGGACGGCCGGCAAACTGGTTTTCCGTGGTCTTGTACGGGCGGGCACCACAACCTGTCAGGACTAGGCTGGCGAATGCAAGCAGAAGGGCAGTTGCAGACCGCGCAACGGAGACACTTTTCAACATAAACCTCAACGGTGGCGCGGGATTTCCCCTTCCCCAACCTGCCGAAGTATATCAAAGCGGGACCACGGCATGGCTGGCTGA
>JBPBQP010000045.1:0-12974 GCA_050954745.1 Janthinobacterium lividum
CAGTGCGATGCCGGACGCGGTCTGCGCCATCGCAATGACCTGGCTGGCTTCGGTGTGGGCCACGTCAGTGTATGTGCCTGCGTTGTTTGGGTCCACCTGGTAGACACGGCCTCGGTTGCCGGTGCCCGCGAACAGTGAACCATTCCGGAAGGCAAGCGAATAGATCACATCCTCACGCAGGGACAGCAGGCGCAGCGGCGTGCCATCGGGAGCGATCCGGTAGATCTCGGAGCCATCTGGGACGATGTTGTTGCCCGCCGCCGAAAGGGACGAACCCGGTTGCAGGATGGTGATGGACACGGCCGTCTGGCCCGAAGCGGGCAGTGGTGGCAGGGCTGGTGGCCTGCGGTCACCGACGGCAGCGGCGTACAGGTTGCCGGCAGGGTCCAGTGCCAGCGCCGTGATCTCGTGCTTGGGAGCGGCGTACAGCGCGAACGCCGTGCCGTCCCGCTGAATGCGGTAGACAATGCCAGCGCCGTCAGACCCGGCGTAAATCGTGCCATTCGGCGCGACCAGCAACGAGCGGATGTGCTGATCGCCAGAGCGGAAGAGCACCTCCGGCTTCTTTGCCGGGTCTTGCAGGTTTACACGGTAGATGGCAGCCGGTGCACCTGCCGCAATCAGCAGATTGCCATCCGGTTCCTGCGCCAGACTCCAGAGGTACTTCGGTTTCTCGGCGGTGGCGGCTCCGTCGAATACGACCTGCGGTGTGCCGCCGCCACGAACACGGTAGACCTTGCCATCGGGGGAGGTGGCGGTAAGCACGTCGCCGCCTGGGAGCGGCAGGATTGCCTGAACGTTCAGCTCCTTGAAGGATGCCGCAGTCGTGGTGACACCCTTGGCGTCGACCCGAAGCAGCTGCGATCCGCCAGAGGCTGCGCCGGTGCCCGCGTAGAGGTCCGTTGCACTCGCTGCAAGCGACCATAGGAAAGTTGCGGAGGTCGTTGCGACCAGCCGCAGTGCCGGTGCCGCTTCCAGCCGGCCGTCATTGCGCAGGGCTATGTTGGTGGGTGTGCCGCGCTCGAAGTCGTCGTAGCGGCTAGTGGTCCACTGCCGTGTACCTTGCGCTGCAAGGGGCAGGGCCGCAGAGAACAGAAGAAGCAGGACTGCAGGAGCATGGCAGGCGGGACGTATCAAGAGACCTCAACGAATGCGAAGTGTAAGTACCTGCGAGCCGCTGACCTCGGCACCCGCTGGCGCGGAACCCACCTCTGCGGCGGTCTCCGACGTGAAGGTAATCTCGCGCGTGCCGCGCAGTGGCTGCAGCACATTGGCGACGGACGGCGGCAGCGACGGTAGCGACGTGGCTGCGGTGACGCCCTGCGTCTGGTGGTCCAGCAGCGTGACGTAGATGCGGTCGTTCGCGTGGCTACGATTCAGGAGCGCTACCGTGTCCGCCAGGCCCAGCGAACGCGCTCCGGCTGCGGGTGGCGGTGTTAGAAGGCGGTCCAGCGAGGTGCCGTCGCTGACCAGAATACGCAGCGGGCCGTCGCCCAGCGTGGTGGGTAAAACCACGGGGATGCGTACTGTTCGCGCATCCTGCTGAAAGGGTCGCAGCGTGGCCTCTACCGCGATGGTGTCACCCGGATGCGCCTCGTTGGTGCTCAGGCGGGTGCCTTCCAGCTCTGCAGATTCGCGGTGCGGAACCGCCACGGCGTTCACTGCGATGGAGGTGATGTGCGGCTGCGCAAGGTCGTTTTCGTACACCGCTAGAAATCGCTGCGCGATGTATTGGGTGGCTGCCGCCGCGGCCGTCGATCCATCTGCCGAGGAGAAGGTGTTTGACAGGTGGATGGTTCCGGCATCCTGAAGGTCGATTGACCCACTCAGGTGCAGCGTCATCTGGTTGGCAGACGTGTTGGTCAGGTTCAGGGACTGAAAGATGCTGGCGAGCATCACCTGCGGCGTTAGCTGCCGGTTGTCCAGGACTTCAAAGCGCAGCGATTGGGCGGGCAGGCCAGAGCCAGCGTCTGGCGTGACCTGGACCGAGACGGGGATCATACGTGCGCTCAGACCGAATGTTCCAGCGATCGCGTTGGCGCGATCCTGCGTAAACGCGCCGACGGTCTCGGTGGTGTTGACGATCTTGAAGGCGTTCATGGGCGATGGCAGCGTCGCCAGCACCTCAGCCTTGGTCATCGGGATGGAGATGTTGCCAAACTGCGTGATGGGGTGCCCGCAGGCCAGAAGCTGATGCTCGTCCACGTAGGTAACCGTGCAGGTGGCGGCGATGTTCAGGTCGCCACGCGCCAGCACCGCAGAGACAGCGGACCCCGGCACGATGGGTTCGGGCTGCGCCGTCTCTGGCGAGGCAGAACCGATGCCGCTGACCGGCTGCAGCCCCATGGAGCGAAAGCCGTCGCCGTACAGCGCCATGGCTGTGTCGGAGAAGCCGTTGAAGACCAGGGGCGTATCGATCGCGTGGATCTCCGCTCCAGCTGACGCGGGTGCGGCCACGCTGGCGGCTGGCGTCAGCAGGCCAGGAGTCGCGACCGCAGGCAGGTCGCGGACCTGCAGCATCGAGCCAATGGGCGTAATGCCGCAGATGGGCTCCTTGCTGAATTGGCCGATGCGGTAGGACAGCGCGCCCAGCAGCTTGCCGTCGATGTACACAGGGGAACCGCTCATGCCCGCGACTACGCCGGTAAACTCCGGCCTGGTACCGTGCAGGCGCGCCAGGATCATGTCCTGGCCAGGTCCGATGGCGTCCTTCAACCGGCCCAGGATTTCGACGTCCATCGATTCGGGCGTAGTGCCTTCGAAGACCGTCCAGGCGGTGCCGTGCAGGCCGCGATGCACGTCGGCCAGCGGGAACAGCGCCGGATCGCGGGGGGCCTGCGCAACCGAGTGACCCGCCGCAAGCAGCAGTAGGGAGAGCAGCGTAGCCTTTCGAGCAGCAGTCACGTCTACAGAGTAGGCCCAACCCCCGCAACCGCAAAATGCCCCGAGCCGGTTTGTTCAGGACCTGAATCGGTGCTGGGTGCGGTCACCCGCACAGGATGCCTGCGGACGCGGCAAAGCGTAGGCTAAGGCAGCACGGGAGAGAACACGCGTGAATGCACGGATAGCAGTTTTGAAGGCCTCGGCGGTTGCTGCGTTTGTGATCGCAGGCGCACTGGAAGCGCAGCAGAGCAAGCCGCCCGCAGCTCCGGCGCCCCCGCCCACACAGACCGACGATGCCGGTCCGACGCAGGACAATGGCGGCGTCATCCTAAAGAAAAAACGCGAGTACGCGAACGAACCGCCGCCGCCAGCCCCTGAGCAGGAGACGGTCAAAAATCCCAAGGGGTTAGAGAACTACTCCATTCGTGTCGACGTCCCAATCGTGACGGTCGATGTCAGCGTGCAGCTGCAGAAGTCCGGCCAGTTTGTGCCCGGCCTGAAGAGCGGCAACTTTCGCGTGCTGGAAGATGGTGTGGAGCAGAAGGTGACCGACGTTCGCATGCAGCAAAAGCCGATCACGGCCGTGATGCTGCTGGAATTTGCGGCAAACAACTGGGCGTTTATCCAGGACATGCAGCAGAGTGCGTACGTCTTTTTCAAGCAGCTGAAGCCCGAAGACTACATCGCGGTGATTACCTACGATCTGCGCACGCGCATTCTGACTGACTTCACGCAGGACAAAAACATTACCGCTGACGCGTTGCGCACACTGACGATCCCCGGCTTCAGCGATACCAACGAGTTCGACGCACTGTACGAAACCATTGACCGGCTCAGCCGCATTGAGGGGCGTAAGTACATCATCCTGATGTCCAGCGGTCGCGATACCTTCTCAAAGCTGAATCTCGATCAGATCTATAAGAAAGTGAAGTCTGCGCAAGACATCACCATTTACACCGTCAGTACAGGCGGCCTGGCACGTGAGTTGACGGATGCACGCGGCGGCATGGGTGGCATGCAGCGCATGGACTACCTGCAGGCCGACAACCAGATGCGTACCTTTTCGTCGATGACGGGCGGGCAGTCTTACTTTCCGATCTTTCAGGGCGCGCTGCCAGAGGTCTTCAACTCTATCAATGCATCCATCCGCAACCAGTACGTGTTGACGTACCGCCCGACCAACGTCGCGCAGGATGGCAGCTACCGCAAGATCAAGGTAGAACTGGTTGATCGCGAAGGCCAGCCGCTGGCCATGGTGGATGAGAAGGGGAAGAAGATCAAGTATTCCGTGATTGCGCGCGATGGGTATCGCGCACGCATGCCCGTGGAGTAGTCAGGCGGGGCAAACGCCATCCACGCTTCACCGAATGACGACGCCCTCGCGTCGTCATTCCCGCCTGGGCAGAGTACGCCGCAGGCAAGGACGCTCTGCAGGCCGATTGGACTGCTGTTCGGGTTACAATTGCGCCAATCATCCCAGTTGTGTTCCACACCCATTCACTGCAAACAGGCGCGTCTGTGCACTGACGCTGCTGTGTATCCCAGACCGTCTCTGAGGCCCCATGAAGAATGTATTGGCTGTTTCGTTAAGTGCTGCATTGTTGGTCGCGCAGGTTTGCCCCGCACAGTCGAACGATGCGGCGCTGATTGCGAAGGCAAAGCGGATTCACAGCCACGTGCTTACCCTGGACACGCACAACGACATCGATGCTTCTAACTTCACGCCGACGTGCAACTACACCATGCGGCTGTCGACCCAGGTGAACCTGCCCAAGATGGTTGAGGGCGGCATGGATGTGTCGTTCATGATCGTGTACGTAGGCCAGGGGCCGCTTACGCCAGAGGGTTACGATAGCGCGTACAAGCAGGCCATTGCAAAGTTCGACGCTATTCACCAGCTCACCGAGACCATCGCGCCAAAAGAGATCGGCCTTGCGTTGACGCCGGAAGATGTGCGCTCCCTGCACAGGCAGGGCAAAAAAATCGCCGTAATCGGTGTGGAGAATGCGTATCCCATCGGCCTCGAGGTCAAGCGGGTCCAGGAGTTCTACAATCGCGGCGCACGTTACATGTCGCTGGCGCACAACGGCAACAACCAGCTGGCGGATTCGAACACGGGTGAGAAGGACGGCTACTCCTACGGCAACGGCCTGTCGCCGGAAGGCCGCGAAGTCATTGCCGAGATGAATCGGCTGGGCATCATGGTCGATTTATCGCACCCGGCCAAGGGCGCAAATCTGGAGGCGATTCGACTTTCGAAGGCACCCGTCATCGCTTCGCACTCCAGCGTTCGCGCGCTTGCACCCAGTGTGAGCCGCAACATGGATGACGAGCAGATGCTTGCGCTAAAGAAGAACGGCGGCGTGATGCAGGTGGTTGGTTTTGCTTCCTATCTAAAGCCTGACTCGCCAGAGCGCACGGAGGCCCTGACAAAGCTGCGGGAAGACATTTTCGGTGCAGGACCCCGTGCAGGGGGTGTGGGCCGCAGGCCGGGTGCCGATGCGGAAGGCGCGGCTCCTGCGCGGCCCTGCCCGGTGGAAGGCGCTGCAGACGCATCGGCTCACCGTGGCGGTGGAGGGCTTGCTGCGTTCCTGAACAGGCTCTCGCCCGAAAAACGTGCCGAGTACGACAGGCGCATGGCTGCGATCGATGCACAGTATCCGGCGGGGCCGCGTGCAAATGTGAAGGACCTGGTCAACCACATCGACTATGCCGTGAAGCTGATCGGCATCGACCACGTAGGCATAGCATCGGACTTTGACGGCGGCGGCGGGATCGATGGCTGGGACAGCTCTGCCGAGTCATTCAACGTGACACTGGAACTGGTGCGGCGTGGCTATACCGAGCAGCAGATCGGCAAGCTGTGGAGCGGGAACCTGCTCCGCGTCTGGGGCGAGGTTGATGCCGTCGCGAAGAAGCTGCAAAAGAGCTAGCACCGCAATGCAGCGGGTGATTAGTTCACCCGTTGCAGCCGCGCGATGAGTTTTTCTGCTAGGGGTTCTCCGCTTTCGGTCCATAGCAGGCGCGATGAGATGCCGCAGTGCTTTTCCACGGAGAGGGTGAAGGCCAGCAAAATTTCAATGTTCTGCTGCAGGCGCTTTGTGCCATCTTCGTCCAGGTCGTTCTCGTCCTGCACCCAGGGCGTGTCCAGACCAAAGTCGATGCGGATGTGACCGTTCTGTTCGTAGCTGCTGTCGTCAAACTCTGGTCCAAAGCCTACAAACTTCACGGTGGCCGGTTGTAACTTCCAGGTGGCGTCGAAGCCTTCGCCGGCGGCTTCCGGGTGCCAGAGCTGCCAACGGGCTTCCAGTTCGTAGGCCATATCGTCGTGCAGTTGCTCGGTGGCTTCGGCAACGGCGTTGTGCGCAAGGGAGTCGTCGGACGGCTCGGACCGCTTGTCATTGACGAAGATACGTTGGAACACAGGTGATTCGTTCCACCCCAGCGGGATGGCGGATGCGATGTGAATGCGGTCGCTGCCACTGACCTTTGCAAACTGTTGCAGTACGGCGACAAGTTTTTCAGGCAGGGTGGCAAGACGAAAGTTGGGGAACCAGAGGCTCAGGTAAAGCTGATCGGCCATGCGGATTAGATGCGGCAGTGGAAAGTTGGCTGCAGCACTGCGAAGATAGCTGCAGTGATGGATAACGGCAGCGCGTCAGGAGCGGCAGGCAGCAGGACCAAGGTAAGGCGCGTGGCGCGGTTGCGGCGCTGGCTGCTGGGTGGCGTGGTGCTGCTGTTGCTGGTGCTGGCAAGCCTGCTGGGCTATGCGCGGTTCCGGGCGCATCGTTTTCTGGCAGATATTCCGCGGCGGCTTGGCATTGACATCAAGTCCGAGACGAATGGCTTTACCTACTCGCAATCGAGCAAGGGGCACACCCTGTTCACGGTGCACGCGGCCAAGGCCGTTCAGCGCGAGAATGGCAAGACGACGCTGCACGATGTCGCAATTACGCTATACGGCCCGCAGGGATCGAACCGCACGGACAGCATTCGCGGTGAAGAGTTTGAATACGACCAGCCGAATGGCGTGGTGCGCGCGACCGGTGACGTGCACCTGGATCTGGCCGCACCTTTGGCCAACGGCGCGGCCGCAAAGCCGGGTGCCAAACGCATCACGGTCACCACGCGTGGCCTTGTGCTGCTGCAGAAGCTGGGTGTTGCGGCGACCGACCAGCCCATCCAGATTTTGTACGGCGATCTTCACGGCAGCGCAACTGGTGCCGAGTACGAAAATGACACGGGCGTGCTGCGTTTGCGGAACGATGTGCGCCTGGACGGCACGCAGAATGGTGAAGCAATCCACGTCGATGCGACCGCGGCAGAGCTGGACCGCACCGCGCAACTTGCCACACTGCACAGCGCACATCTGCATGCGAACGGCAGCACGTCGTCGGGCGACCGGATGGTGTTTGCGCTGGCGAAAGATGGTGGCATTCAGGCGGTCGATGCCGAGGGCAATGTCCATCTGCAGGGCGACGGCGGCTCCCAGGCCGCGGCGCCGCATATGCACGTCACCATGAGCGCGACGAA
This sequence comes from Janthinobacterium lividum, assembly GCA_050954745.1. GTDB lineage: Bacteria > Acidobacteriota > Terriglobia > Terriglobales > Acidobacteriaceae > Terriglobus. The sequence goes on from JBPBQP010000045.1 coordinate 7,417, forward strand.
CAAGCCCCAGCAAGCGGTGATGCATGGCGGCGTGACGCTGAAGGATAAAGAAAACTCAGCCTCTGCTGCGGATGCGCAGGTGCAATTCAATGCTGCGGGGCAGCCACAGACAGTAGTGCTGCAGCACGCGATCCGGGTGGACGCACCGGGTCATGGCGGCACGGCAGGCAGCACTCTGACTGCGGGCAAACTGGTTGCGCAGCTGATACAGAATGGCAGACGGAGTGAACTGCGTGACGCCGTGGCCAGTGACGGTGCGGAGTTTCGCAACGTTGGAGCGGTACCTGCAAAGCCGCTGGTGGCAGGTAGCAGGGCGACGACGCGAACGACCGTAATGGATGCCGCTACGCTTCACGCCGTCACCGCGGTTGCGGATGGCGTGCGCTATGTTGCCACCATCGACGGGTCTGGTAATACGAAGATCGATGAGAGCGACGATTTGGGCAACAGGCGCACCAGCTCGGGCGATACGCTGCAGGCGGTCCTGCTGCCGCACGTTGAAGGTGCCGCCCATGGCGGGACTGCCGCGTTAAAGACAATGGTGCAGACCGGGCACGTGTCGATTACACAGCACACGGTCGACGCATCGACCTCCGTGGGAGCAACAACAGCCAAGCAGACGGGGGATAGTCACGCCACGGCATCCCGTGCGGAGTTCGATGGCGCATCGCAAAAGCTCCTCCTGACAGGTTCGCCCATGGTCACCGCGCCTGGTGTGCAGCTTGCTGCGGAACGCATCACGCTGCTGCAAAGCTCTGGGGATGCGAACGCTGAAGGCACCGTGCGTGGAACGCTGGTACCGGAGAATTCGGGCAGTGCGGGTGACCCTGTTCACGTCGTGGCCGATCATGCCACCATTGCGGGCGCAAACGGCCTGGCTCGCTTTTTTGCAGGGGAAAAGCCCGCACGGATGTGGACCAGTACGGCGCAGTTGCAGGCGGCCGAGCTGGATCTGGATCGTGGCAAGGGCACCCTGGCCGCAACGGGTGGAAGCAAGGCGGTCCAGCTGGTGTTGCCTGCCGCTGCGGGAAGCGGCAAAGCTGCTGGTGCCAGTGGCAAAACTCGCGAAAGTGGCGCCGTGCAGGTGACGGGGCGCGAGATGCTGATGACGGCCACCACCCTGCAGGAGCCTGGTCACATCGACTTCCGAGACGATGTCCGCGTTGTGAGCGCCGGTTCAGACCTGCGTGCGAACCATGTGGTCGCAACCCTGAAACCTGCGGCCACACCGGAAGGACCACAGAAGAAGAACCCGGTCAGCGCGATGAATGGCGGCAGTATTGAGTCCATCCTGGCGACCGGCGACGTACGTCTGCAGCAGCCGGGTCGCACCGGTACCGGCGATCGACTGCTGTACACCGAGTCGGATGGCCGCTACCTGTTGACCGGCACCCCGGCCGCGCCCCCAACCATTGTCGACAGTCTGCGGGGCAGCGTCACGGGCTCCTCGTTGATCTTCCACGGTGGCGATGATAGCGTCGAAGTCGCTGGGGAAGCAGGCAAGCGCGTCCACACGGAGACGCACGCTGCACGCCCGGCCCGGGGTCGTTGATGTCGCAGGCCAGTTCCGTAGAAATGCTCGCCAGTGGTGTGACACAGCCGCCCCTGGGTGATCTCGCACCGGTGCAAACGGCGGATGATTCTCGTCGCACGCTCTCTACAGACAACATTGCGAAGAGCTATAACGGTCGCGAGGTGGTTCGCGGGGTGAGCCTGTCCATCTCGCAGGGCGAGGTGGTTGGCCTGCTGGGACCGAATGGTGCGGGCAAAACGACCAGTTTTTATATGATTGTCGGCCTCGTGCGGCCTGATTCCGGACGGGTTTCCATCAGCGGCGAAGACATCAGCCGCACACCCATGTATCTGCGTGCGCGCAACTTCGGCATCAGCTACCTGCCACAGGAGCCGTCCATTTTCCGCAAGCTCACGGTCGAAGAGAACATCCTGGCCATTCTGGAAACGCAGCCGCTGAATTGGGAGACGCGCCGCACGCGAAGCGCCGCACTGATTGACGAGCTGAACCTCGGGCATGTCCGCAAGACGCAGGGCTACGCACTCTCAGGCGGCGAACGACGCCGTGTTGAGATCGCGCGCTGTCTTTGTATCCGGCCCTCGTTCATCCTGCTGGATGAGCCGTTCAGCGGAATCGATCCCATCGCCGTGCTGGACCTGCAGCAAATTATCTTTTCGCTCAAGGCAAGCGGCATCGGCGTGCTGATCACCGATCACAATGTGCGCGAGACGCTCAATGTGACCGACCGCGCCTACATCATGGCAGAGGGTCGCATCTTCCGGCATGGCACGCCCGGCGACCTTGGCCGCGACCCTGAGGTCAAGCGTATCTACCTGGGTGAGAGCTTCCGGCTCTGACCATTCCTCCCCGGAATGGAACCATCCGTGGTCACCGATAGCACGTCATGTGCCAAACGAGATCCTCGCCGTTTGCCCCCGGAGTAAACTTCAGCCTGACAGGTTGTGCGTTCCCTTGAGGACCCGGCGAGCTGTTTGAGGTGTCTTCGCAGTGCTGTTGCAGCCCAAACTGAATCTTCGCGTATCCCAGCGGCAGGTCCTGACGCCAGGCCTGGTGCAGATGGTGAGCGTTCTCGCGCTCAACAAGCTGGAGCTGAAGGAGATGATCAACGCGGAGGTGGTGGAGAACCCCGTCCTTGAGGAGATCGACGAGAGTACGGCGACGTTTGAAGAACTGGCCGGACGCGACGGTGACCGCGAACTCTCCGCCGAACAGAAGGTGACCGAGGCCGAGCGGACGGAGAAAGACCCCTTCGACGAAATCGACTTTGGCAGCTATTTTCAGGACTACCTGGACCCCGGCTTTCGTGCCGGTAGCAGCAGCTTCGAAGATGTCGATTCGCCGTCGTTCGAGAACTTTCTTTCAAGGCCGCAGACGCTGAGCGATCACCTGTTCTGGCAGCTCGGTTCCATGTCGCTACGGCCGGAGTTGCGGGCGGCGGCAGAGGTCATCCTGGGCAACCTGGACGACACGGGCTACCTGCCCGTCACCAACGAAGACATGGCAGCGCACTATGACCATGCCGCAGCCACCCCAGCCCTGCTGGGCGAAGCGCGTGCCGTGGTGCAGTCGCTGGACCCGGTAGGCGTGGCCGCGGCCGACCTGCAGGAGTGCCTGCAATTGCAGTTGACAGCAGCGCTTCACAACCTTGACCAGGCGGTAGCGCGCCTCACCGTGGCGGTCGCAGATGCGGCTCCATCACTGCTGCGCCTGCGGGAGCGTCGCCGTTACCTGAAGCTGGCCAGCACGATTGTGCAGGAACACCTGCCGCTGCTGGGCAAGCGAGATCTGCGTGAACTGATGCGCTTGACAGGTGCCAATGCAGAGCAGGTTGAGGCCGCTCTGGAGGTGATCCGCTCGCTCGATCCGCGACCCGGCCAGCGCTATAACCAGCCGGACATTCGCCTGATTGAGCCCGATGTTGCCTTCGCAAAACGGGGTGACGAGTGGGTCGTCGTGATGAACGAGGAAGACCTGCCTGCGCTGCGGCTGAACGCTGGTTATCGTCGCATGCTGCGGCAGAAAAGCACCGAGCGCGAGGTGAAGGAGTACGTCAAGGAGCGCTACCGATCCGCCATCCAACTGCTGCGGAATATCGAGCAGCGAAAGAACACCATCGTCCGCACCTGCGACGCCATCCTGCGGCGGCAGTGCGATTTCCTGGAACGCGGCGTCGACGCGCTGCGCCCCATGATGATCAAGGAAGTGGCCGAAGAGATCGGTGTACACCCCTCCACGGTGAGCCGCGCGGTCGCAAACAAGTACGTGCACACGCCGCAGGGTGTGTATGAACTGCGCTACTTCTTTTCAGAAGGTGTCAATGGCCCCGAGGGCGGCGATCTGCCGCTGATGCTGCTGAAAAAGAAAGTCCGCAAGCTGATTGAGGATGAGGATGCGGCCAAGCCGCTGACGGACGACGCACTGGCCGCGGAGCTGCAGCGGCAGGGAATCCAGGTGACGCGTCGCACCGTGGCGAAGTACCGGGAAGACATGAACATCCCTAGTACCCATCAACGCCGTCGTCGTAGCTGATCGGGCTGCGCTATCTTCAGGGCAGGCATCGTATGGTGCAAGGTCGAAGGAGGTAGTTCGATATGGATCTGGAAATCACAGGCAGGGGAACACAGGTCACACAGAAGCTGCGGCAGCAGGCAGAAGAGGGTCTGGCACGCATTGAAAAAGTGCTGGGACCGAAGTGTGTGGCGAAAGTCGTGCTCAGTTGTGAGAAGAACCGTTGCGAGGTGGAAGTCACAGTCCGGTTTACGACGACCGACTTCTCGTCGCGTACCTCCGCTAAGGAGATCGAAGTCGCCCTGAAGGATGCGCTCGACAAGGTCGAACTACAGGCCGTGAAGGCTCGAAAAAAAGACGTAACGACGCGCCACCATCCAGTGCCAACGGCGGCGGGTTCCATTCGCTTGCAGACGGATGAGGATGTCGAAATAAAGGACACGCAGGCTGCATAGGAGGGAAACGGGTGCCATGCGGCGGTGCTAGCATACCCGCATGGCAACTGTACCCGGCCCGGATGACCTTCCCAACGCTTCGGCGCAGCCCACGAAAATCGCCCCTGACGCCTCCATGCTGGACAACACGGCGGGCGCTGCAGACAAGCCTATTACCCCCAAGGGCGAGCTTGTTGTCCTAACCGGCCTGTCGGGTGCGGGCAAGCTCTCAGCCCTCAAATCTTTCGAAGACCTGGGCTATTACGCCGTTGATAATCTGCCGCTGGAGTTAGTACCGCAATTCGCCGAACTGGTGCGCAGTTCCAACGATATTACCCGCGCCGTGCTGGGTGTCGATGCACGCGAAGGCTCCATCGAACGGTTCCCGAAAATCCTGCAGGAAGTGCGGAACAAACTTTCGGTCCGCGTCGTCTTTCTTGAGGCAGCGGATGACGTGCTGGTTCGCCGATACTCGGAAACGCGCCGGCCCCATCCGCTGCGTCGCGATGAATTGGTCAGCGCCAGCATTGCCGATGAACGCAGACGCATGGATCCGATTCGCAACCTGGCGGACGTGATCCTCGACACATCAAAGTTCAATGTGCACGAACTGCGTGCGCACATTAACGCCCAGTTCAACCGCAAGGAAGGCGAGCAACCGCTGCTGGTATCCACGATGAGCTTCGGCTTCAAAAATGGTGTGCCACCTGAAGCAGACCTGGTCTTCGATGTACGATTTTTGCCGAACCCGCACTTTATCCCGGAGTTTCGTCCCCTGACTGGTCGTGACCCACAGGTGGCGCAGTACGTCATGGACTTTCCGCAGACGAAAGAATTCCTGGAACGCACGACGGACCTGCTGCGCTTCCTGCTGCCGCACTACGTGAAGGAAGGCAAAAGCTACCTGACCATCGCCTTTGGGTGTACGGGTGGGCAGCACCGTTCCGTCGCGCTGGCGGAAGATATGAAGAAGCGGCTTACGGACGCTGGCTATCGGGCCAAGGTGTCGCATCGCGACATGCCGCGCTAGTGACAGGGAGAGGTTAGTTGGAGCAGACGGGCGTTCGTATCTTTCTCCTTTC
>JBPBQP010000046.1:0-11956 GCA_050954745.1 Janthinobacterium lividum
CGGGCTTCCCCTCGGGGGTAGGTACGGCACCGAATGCGGAAGCAGCGCTGCTGCTGGCACGCAGCACACAAAATGTCGTATGTACCGACCGTGACAGCATCCGTGGCAAGCTCTTCCGGCTACCGGTTTCTTTGCTGCCCTGCGAAGCGAAGACGCTCGCCGTGTTGAGCCGATGGGGTATCCGCACGCTGGGCGAAGTGGCCGCACTGCCGGATACCGCGCTTATCAGTCGTCTTGGCCAACAAGGCAGACATTTGCAGTCACTGGCGCGTGGCGAAGCCGATCACCTGCTGGTACCGGAAGAACCGGACTTCACTCTTTCGGAGATAACGGCGCTGGACTCGCCTGTGGAGCTGCTGGATTCCCTGCTCTTCGTACTTTCACCCATGCTGGAAGCGATCCTAAGTAAAGCGATGGATCGCGCTTACGCGCTTCGCTCTGTGCAGCTTGTTCTGGATCTGGAACGTGCCCCTCCGCACGCGCTGGAGGTGCGCCCGGCATCGCCGACCCAGAACCGGGAAATGTTGCTGAAGCTGCTGAACCTGGAGTTGCAGGCGCATCCGCCGCACAGCGGCATCGTGCGCGTCACACTTAGTGCTGAAGCCACGCAGCCGCAGACGGCACAGCGCGGCCTGTTTCAGGCGCAGTTCCCTGAACCGGACAGGCTGGAACTGCTGCTGGCACGGCTACGTTCGATTGCAGGCGAAGACAACGTGGGTTCGCCGCAACTGCAGAATACCCATAGCGCCGATGCATTCACCCTGGTGCCGTTTCAGCCCACGCTTCAAGACAGCGCTGCAGCGACAACGCTCCCATCGAGCCTTGCCATCCGCATGTTTCGGCCTCCTCAGCCGGTGCGCGTGACCTGCTGGCAAGATCAACCGCACGCCATGGTGTGGGCCGGTTCCAGGCGTGCCATCACCGCCGCCGCGGGGCCATGGCACTCTTCCGGATCCTGGTGGGATGGGCAGGTCTGGAATCACGACTTCTGGGATGTGGTCCTTACCGATCCGGTGCAGGCGCTGCGCTTACAGCAGGATCATGGCTCCAAAACGTGGTCGCTGGTGGGTCTGTATGACTGACCGCTATGTCGAACTGCATGCGCGATCCGCATTCAGCTTTCTGGAGGGTGCTTCCCTGCCAGAGGCGATGACGCAGCAGGCGGCAAATCTGCAGCTGCCCGGTTTAGCCATTCTTGACCGGGACGGCTTGTACGGCGCGCCCCGGCTGTATACGACGGCAGAGAAGCTGGGCTTACGGTCGCATATAGGTGCAGAGGTTTCCATGGATGCTTTCGGCCAGCAGGCGCAACCGCCAGCATGGCAGCCTCACACGGTTCCAGGGCGCCCGGTTCGCCTGTCCCTGCTCTGCGAATCGCAGAGGGGCTACCGCAATCTTTCCATGCTGATCTCCAGCTACAAGCTGGCACAACGTTCCAAAGGCGATGGCATCGCCACACTTCGCAACGTACAGCAGCATGCGGAAGGCATTATTTGCATGACCGGTGGCGACGAAGGTCCGCTGGCCGCTGCGCTGCAGCGTGGCGGCAAGGACGAGGGACGCAAAACTCTGAATCAGCTGATGCAGACCTTTGGTCCCAATAACGTCTATGTCGAACTTCAGCGGCATGGTATCTGCGAGCAGGAGGCGCGCAATCAGGCCGCGATCTTGCTTGCACGCGAATGTCACCTGCCTTTGCTGGCAACCAACGGCGTTAGTATGGCAACCGAATTCGAGCGCGAAATACTCGACGTCCTTACGAGCATCCGGCACGGCTGTTCGCTTGATGATGCCGGCCTGCTTCTGCAGAAGAACAGCAAGCGGCATCTGCGCCCTGCAGAGGTAATGTGCCGCCTCTTCCGCGACGTACCCGAAGCCATCGCAAATACCGGCGATCTATCAGACCGGCTTGCTTTCCAGATGAAGGACATGGGCTACGAGTTTCCCCGTTACCCCGTCCCGGATGGCGACAGCATGGACAGCTTTCTGCGCAAGCGCACCTTTGAGGGTGTGGCTCGGCGTTACAGCTGTAAAGCCAGTGCAAAGCTGCGCTCACAAGCCGACAGGCAGGTCGAAACTGAACTTGCCCTGATTACAAGGCTAGGTCTGGCAGGCTACTTCCTTATTGTTTGGGACATTGTGGAGTTCTGCCGTAAAAACGGCATCCTCGTTCAGGGCCGTGGTTCTGCTGCCAACTCTGCGGTTTGCTACGCGCTGGGCATCACCGCTGTGGACCCAGTTGGAATGGAGCTGCTTTTCGAGCGCTTTCTTTCTGAAGTTCGCGGGGAGTGGCCTGATATCGACCTCGATCTGCCTTCCGGTGCCGACCGCGAGCGTGCCATCCAGTACGTTTATGAGCGCTATGGACAGCTGGGTGCCGCGATGTGCGCCAACGTGATTACCTACCGTGGCCGATCGGCCGCTCGCGAAGTTGGCAAGTCACTCGGCTTTGACGCCGACATGCAGACTAGGCTCACCCGCCTGGTCGGCTCTTTCGAGTGGAAGGGTCCTACGGACACCATGGCACACCACTTCCAACAGGCCGGTTTCGATCTTAACCATCCCCGCATCGCGAAGTACCTTGAGCTGTCCATCCGCATGCTTGACCTGCCTCGGCATCTGGGTCAGCACTCAGGCGGCATGATCGTTGCGCAGGGCCAGCTTGCATCCGTCGTGCCCATTGAACCGGCATCCATGGCCAACCGCAACGTTGTCCAATGGGACAAGGAAGACTGTGCCGACATGGGCCTGATCAAGGTCGACCTGCTTGGCCTGGGCATGATGGCCGTGTTGAAGGATTGCGTCGACTTGATTCCGAAGTATTACGGTACGAAAGTCGATATCGCGCAAATTCCACATGACGACAAGGATGTCTTCGAGTCCCTCCGCCGGGCAGACACCATCGGCCTGTTTCAGGTGGAGAGCCGCGCACAGATGGCTTCTTTGCCTCGTAATAACCCGGACAGGTTTTACGACCTCGTGGTGCAGGTTGCAATCATCCGGCCCGGACCAATCGTCGGCCAGATGATGAACCCCTACATGGAGCGACGGCAAGGAAGACAGAAAGTCGAGTATCCACACCCGTTGCTGGAGCCTGTTCTGAAACGCACGCTGGGCGTACCGCTCTTCCAGGAGCAATTGCTTCGCATGGCCATGGTGATTGCCAACTTCACTGGAGGCGAAGCGGAAGAACTGCGCCGAGCCCTTGGCAGCCGCCGCTACCAGGACAAGATGAAGGCACTGGAGATCAAACTCCGTGCCGGCATGGACACAAACAATGTTGGTCCAAAGGCGCAGGAAGAGATCATCCTGGCAATCAGTTCCTTCGCGCTCTACGGCTTTCCAGAGAGCCATGCAGCGAGCTTTGCGCTGATCGCCTATGCTTCTGCCTGGCTCAAATACCATTACCTGCCGGTGTTCACCGCAGCCATCCTCAACAACCAGCCGATGGGCTTTTACTCGGCTGCCGTTCTCGTCAAAGACGCGCAGCGGCACGGCCTGCGTATCAAGCCGGTCGACATCCTCCGCTCCGATTGGAATTGCATTCTGGAGCGGGAACCGGGCGGCTCCTGCTCGCTTCGACTCGGCCTGCGCTATGTGCGCGGTTTACGTTCCAGCGTTGCAGCAGAGATCGAACGCATCCGCGCACTGCAGCCGTTCCGCTCAATTGACGAGCTTGCACGACGCGTGCCGTCGCTATCGCAGGCAGACCTGGCCACGCTGGCAGAGACGGGAGCACTGAACAGCCTTGGCGAAGGTGTACACCGTCGAGAAGCGCTTTGGCAGGTGGAGCGTGCGGTGCGTGATGCGGGACCATTGCTGGATGACCTGGACCGCGAAGAAGGATCAGATTCTCCGCTTCACGCCATGAACCCGGAAGAACGCATGGTTGCCGATTACGCGGGGACCAGCGTCACCGTCGGAAGACACCCCATGTGGCACTGCCGGTTCCGGCTTCAACAGATGAGTGTCTTTCGTGCCCGCGATCTGACTTTGGTCCGCCACGGCGTCAAGCTCCGCATCGCCGGACAGGTTATCGCCCGGCAGCGGCCCGGTACGGCCCACGGCTTTATCTTTCTCTCGTTGGAGGATGAAACCGGCATCGCCAACGCCATCGTCGACCCTGAGCTATATGAGGCAAATCGCAACCTGGTCACCTATGCAAAGTTCCTTCTGATAGACGGCACACTTCAGAACGTAAATAGGGTGATCCATATTCGCGCCAGGCATATAGAGTCGCTGGATGTTACCGCCGCACCTATGGAATCTCACGACTTTTACTAGATTACGAGACGAACAAGCCCAAACTTCGGCCAATAAGCACAAGCATTTCTGTGCCAGCCTTGTGGCACATTGAGCATGTTGGGTGAACACGATGAGTCATCCAGCCGCAAGCACCCAGCCAACGCAACACTTTTAATCCTTGACGGTCTGACCGGCGAGGTGGAAGTGATGGTAGTCCACCTTCCATCTATGCGAGATATGGAATGGCAGTGACCATGCAAGGCAAATCATCAATCATGGCTACCTGGCTGTCGACTTCTTCTTCCTGCTCTTAGGCTTTGTCATCGCTTACGCTTATGACGACGGCTGGCACACAGACCACATGCGCCAACTGTCTGTGTAGCTGCTGAAGTCGATTTGCTGCAGGACGTGAAAACTTTCGCAGGAGTGAGGAAAGTAGCGCAGTTGTGACGTTTGAGCCATAGCCTTCTCTTATGCGCATCTGCGCCTTTAGGAGCAACACCATGGCTAAGAAACTATTCACTTCTTTCGTTTTCGCAATCGCTGTCAGCACCTCGGCGTTTGCAGCACAGGCAACATCCGACGCCGTCAGTGGTGCAAATCCCCGTCCTCAGGCCGTCAGCGGATCAAACCCAAGACCGCAAGGTGTTAGCCCGTCCACGCCTGACTCGCAGGATGCCGACTGGTGGGCAACGATGCTGAGCGCCCTTGGCCTGTAAAACGCATTCCCCTTCACTGTCACAATGCAAGCCTTTGCGGTACCCTCTCTCTGGAGAGGGTACCCGTGAAACTCTCGCTGCTGCAGGTTGCCCTTTGGGCGGCGAACTCGGTGCTGAATGTAGTCCTGGTTGTGGTGCTGTTTACCAAGCGTCGATGGCGTCTTGTTCCTTGGCTCACGGCCTGGATGTCTTATAGCCTTTTGTATGCCCTGCTCTGCTTCTTGAGCTTCTGGTTCGGCTCTAAACAGAGCTACCGGGTCATTTACTGGGGCGGTGCGCTTGGAGACTTTCTCCTGCAGATTGCAGTGGTTTTTGAAATCGCGCAATCAGCCTTGAAGCGTGACGGTAAGTGGGTCGAGGGCGCAAAGGTAGCAATTCTGCCTTTTGCGGTGGCAGGTTTAGTTGTTGCTACCGTTCTGACAGCCACGATCACACCGGCTACCACCAGCTTTCTGGACGAGCTGCTGGCGCGGTCAAGTTTGTTCTCCACCGTACTGGTCTGTTTCCTGTTTTTCGCTGTAGTACGTGCAACGCAACAGTTGGGTTTGGACTGGCGAAGCTATACGGCGCGGGAAAGTCTTGGTTTAACCGTGTGGACCGTGGGCGCCTTTGCAACAGATTCCTTTCATACCTACTGGCGTACCGCCGGACACTTTGGCGCGCTTGAGCATATAAGAATGGTTATCTTCCAGGGCGTACTGCTGTTCTGGTGTATCGCATTCTGGCTCCCGGAACCGGGCGGCCTTCCCATGCCGGAGAGCGTAAAAGGTGATTACCTGAGACAGATTCAAAGATAGTCTTGCTCCCCAAGAGATTTGTCATTTCTAATGTTTCCAATCTCGAGTGAGGGCTACCATGCTTGTCTTTACCGGTTTGTTCATCCTGTGTTCGCTCTACGTCTGCGTTCAGGTTCGTTTCATCCTGCGCCGCCGCAGGCTGTCGCGAACTACCATTCAGGAGTTGCTAGGACGTATTCAGCCGGTCAACCTCGACAGCATTAGCGAGATTGCAATCAACTTTCTCAATCCGTCGCGGAGACAACTGGACCTGGAACCCCCTGCCATGTGGGTCGGTGTGGGAGAAATGCCCGGACTCGGCGCTTTGATAGAAAATTCAGCCGCCATTTTAGATCTTGCGGCATTCGCCTCGCGTTGGAACAACGTCGAAGGTCGCGTAGTCGCAGAGATGGTTCGTCGCGACGGCGTTCGACTGAGACGCGCAGTCTGGAAGATTCAGCTGGCGACCTACTTTGGTCTTGGACGCGTGTTCGCGCCTTTTCAGCTTCAGGAAGCAGTTTCGGCGTACTACCTAATGCGCTGCCGTCTGCTGGGTCTTTACCAGGTAGCCCACATTGGCATGTACCCACGGCTTGCGGAAGTGCTGTAGGTTAGTCTGGCTGAAGACACTCCCACTTACCGTGAACGGCTACGGAACGACGCACGCTGAGGGTATCGTTCCAGCCGGTTCAGGCGAAAACTGATACCTGCACTGACGCCGTAGGGACTCAGCGTGCCGTAAGGAAAGTTTCGCCACTGCTGGTACTCTACGTCGACCAGTCGCAGGCGAACGTAGTCCCCTACTTTCAGATCCACCCCCGCACCCGGAGCGAACGCTGCGAAGGTACCGCTGGCATAGCCGTAGGGCAGCGTGATGTGCGCCACACCTGCCAGCAGTTTCACATAGGGCTGTACCCGCGAAGGCTGTGGCGACACGATGACCTTTACACCGCCCAGGTACGTCTCCTCAGAAACGTTGGCCACGTTTCCCGCTCCCAGGAAACGTGCCTCTGCCTCCAGACCGTAACGCCAGTGGGGGCGCGCATCCACATAAACCAGGCCACCGACCACCTGTCGCCGGCCGTAGTCCTGCTGAAAAAGCGACAATCCCCCACCCACCTGGACGCTCTTGTCCGGGCCGGTTGCGGTGGCCACGGCCTGCGCGCGCATGGGTTCGCAGTGACTTACCAACGTGGTCAGCACAACCGCCATACGCACCAAGTCAAACCCGTTGAGGCGCACTATTTCCCCACCGTCAGCGTGACCGTTTGCGTCTGCTTTGCACCGGAGCCTACGCCCACGCCCGTGACCTGGAAGGTGTAGGTTCCGGGGGGTGTACTGCTCATGCGGAGGCCGCTGCAGCCGGAGTTCCCAAGCGTAATCGCCGAAAGCAGAAGGACGCCTGCAAGCACCGGCAGCATGCGTGATTTGCGGCAGAGGAAGAGCAGTAATCCCGTAGGAAGCAGGCAAAGCAGCGGCATCGTGGACGAACCTCGCCGCTGTATGGAGGCCGTGGCACTACCCTCTCCAAGCGGGTCACCCGTATCCACCATCAGCTGCATGGACTGAACCCCATTCGCTGCGAGGCCCACACTGGTTTTGGTAAAGGTGCACGTCGCCGCGTAAGGCAGACCGGCGCAGCCCAGGCGAATCGAATCGTTGAAGCCCTTCAGCGAGGTCAGAGTCAGATCCAGCATCTGATGCTGCCCGGACTGCAACTGCACCTGCAAGGAACTTAACGAGATGGTGAAGTTCGCAGGCAGCCCACCCTGCACGTTGATCGTGCTGGAGGCGGAGGCGCTGTAATTAAGGTCACCACTGTAGGTGGCTATGACACTCTCCTTCGCACCGACTTCCAACTCCTGATTCAGCGTGGCCAGGCCTGCGTTCGTGATTGCAACGGTGCCAAGTACCTGGCCGCCTTGTGAAAAGGTAATGGAACCGGTGGGCACCCCCGAAGCTGCCAACGTGGGCGACTGCACGATGGCGATCAACGTCACCTGTTGCGCATCTGCGGCATTCGTCGCAGAACTGGTCAGGCTGGTGACCGTGTTGCGCAGGTTGACCACTTCGTTGACAGCAGGTGCGGTAGCAGCAAAGTTGGCAACGTCGCCTGCGTACGTGGCGGTAATGCGATGGGTGCCGGCCTGCAGCAACGGCAAGGTCAGCGTGGCGGTGCCGCCGGCCAGGGTTGCGGTGCCAAGGCTGGAAGTGCCGTCAAAGAAGAGGATGTCTCCTGTTGCGGGCGCGGCATTGCTGTTCGCCAGGAGAGCCGAAATGACCACAGGGCTTAACGTCAGCGTGGGATTGTGGTCGAACGTCAGTGCAAGTCCCGTCTGCTGCTGAACCTGGAAGTTGATCGCGGCAGAGCTCGAAGAGTTGGCTCGTCCGTCGGTCTGATAGTTGGCAACGATGCTGTGGAGACCGGGAGCAAGTGCAGCCGTCGTAAAGTTCGCGATGCCGGTGCTGCCAAGTGCTGCCGAACCGATCGGATTACCGTTTTCCGTAAAGGCCACCAGCCCCGTAGCCGTACCGCCGTTGGTCGTCACGGTTGCGGTAAGCACCAAGGGTTTGCCATAGGTGGCCGGATTTGCGCTGACAGTTTCTACCGTGGTCGAGGTGGAGTTTTGAACCGTCTGCGTCAGCGAGGAAGAGGCTGACGAGAAGTTGGCGTCACCGTTAAAGTTCACGCCCACCTGGTGCGTTCCGACGCTCAGGGAGGGAGTTTGCAGGGTCGCCCGGCCACTGCCATCCACGACGCCTGTGCCAAGCACTGTGACGCCGTCGGAAAAGGTCACGGACCCGGTTGGCAGCAGTCCGGCAACCGTGGAAAGGGTCGCGGTATAGAGGATGTTCTGTCCACTGTTGCTGGGATTCAGGCTCGACACAATGTTAATTACAGCCTGCTGGCGAACGGACTGGTCGAGCGCCAACGCGGCTGATGCAGCATGCGTATCGTCGCCTGTGTAGGCTGCCGTCAGCGCATGGTGGCCGAAGACAAGCTGCGTCGTCGTGAAGGACGCGGAACCGTTACTCAGTATGGCCGAACCGATCACCTGGGTGCCATCCAGAAAATGAATGGTGCCAGACAGGTTTGCCGTGGGTGCGGAGACGGTCGCGCTCAAAGTAACGGGACTGCCGAGCGTGACAGGATTCGGGCTGCTGACGACGGCGGTGACGGTCGGTGCCTTCTGCACGGTAATGAGTACCGTGGAGGATGTCGCTGCGCTGTTGTATGCGTCGCCGCTGTAAGTGGCCGTAATGCTGTGCTGGCCCAGCGACAGGTTTGACGTACTGAAGGTATTTGCTCCGGAGGTGGTTATCGCCAGTGTCGCGAGGACCACGGGGCCATCGTTCAGCGTCAGCGTGCCAGTCGGTGTCACACCCGGCTGCGACAAGTTGGAAGCAAAGGAAACGGCGGTCGTGACGTTTACCGTCGGTATGGCTGGACCGCCAAGCGTGAGTGCCGGCTGTGCCAGGTTGACGACGTGCGTCAGCGGAGCGGAGGTGGCCACGTTATAGTTCGCATCGCCGCCGTACACCGCAGTCATTGTCCAGCTTCCGACGGGTAGCGAAAGACTGCTGAACGAGGCAACTCCCTGCGCATTCAACGTCGCCGTGCCCAGAGCAGAGTTGCCGTCGCGGAAGGTGACGACCCCGCTCGGAATACCGGTGCTGCTGGTGACCACGGCGGTCCACGTGCTGTTTTTACCTGCCAGGGTGACTCCTGCAGCGTCGCTCAGGCTGATGCTGGCTGCGGTCTGGCTCACCACCAGCGCGATGGTCTGGTTGCTGGCCGCAAAGTTGGTATTGCCGCTGTACGTCGCCACCAATAGGTGATTGCCTACCGAAAGGTTTTGTATGTCGGTCGCAGTGCCCTGCGATCCATCAAGGGCGACGGTGGCGAACACCGTGGCCCCTTCACGGAAGGTGACGGTGCCTGTGATCCCGCCTGGAGCGGTCGATCCATCGGGGGCGGTCACAACGGATGAGAGATGGAGCGTGGCCCCGGCGCTCAACGGATTATTGTTGGCAACCGCCGTAACAGCGGTGGCAATCTGCTGCACTGAGACGGTTAAAGGTGCTGAAGAACTGGCCGCGTCGTCCACATCGCCGTTATAAACCGCAAGGATGGAGTGGCTTCCGGTTGTAAGTGCGGCAGTAGAGATGGATGCATTGCCGTTCCCGTCTACGACCGCTGTTCCCAGCACAGTGCTGCCATCTTTGAACTGCACTGCACCGGTGGGGGCGGGGCCGCTACCCGTGGAGACGTTCGCTGACAACGTAATGGATTTTGCAACCACAGGCGACGCGTTGCTGACATTCAGCACGGTGACTGTGCCTGCCTGCTGTACGACCTGGGCAACACCATTCGATGTACCAGCAGCGCTGCCCGTGTCACCGCCATATTGTACGGAGACGTTGTGCGAGCCAGGTGCCAGCGTGGACGTGCTGTACGAGGCGTGCCCGTTATTCAGAACGGCCGTGGATACAACAGCGGAATCGATGGTGAAGACGACCGTTCCCGTGGGGATGCCCGCGGCGGTAGTTGCGTTGATCGTGAACGTCACCGCAGCAGTCACAGTCACAGGATTGCTCGACGACGTCAGTTGCAAGGTCGTGGATTGCTTGATGACCTGTGTCAACGCCGCTGAGTTGGCGGCCGCATTCTGCGGGTCTCCGGCGTAGTGCGCCACAATGGCGTGCGAACCCAACTGCAGGTTTGAGGTGCTGCAGTTTGCCGTACCGTCAGACTGCAGTGGCGTGGTGCAAAGGGCCGTGCCGTCGCTGGTGATGGTAACCGCGCCTGTGCGACCTGTGTCGTCACTGGTAATGGTCGCAGTAAAGGTGATGGAGTCGCCGAGAATGCCAGGGTTCTTGTTCGACACCACAGTGGCAGAGGTTGGGTTCACATCCAGCACTTCACCATCGACGCGAATGGCTGGGGTGACACTGGGGGCATTGGACGGCAGCAGCAGCGACCCCACCACGTCCGACCCAATGACCGTGGGCGCAAACTGAACTCCAAGCTGACACGTTGCCAGGCTGGCCAGCGCGGCGGTCTGGTTGCAGGATGTTGTATTGCTGTCCAGCGCGGACATGTTGAAGACAAAAGGTGCCAGCAACAGGCTGCTGTTGCCACGATTGACCAGCGTGGCCGGCTTGGGTGCCGACACTTTGCCGCGACGAATGGTCGGATAAGTCAAGCTCAACTTGTTCGCCACAACGGCGCGGATGCGCATGTGGAACAAATCGCTGAGATACAGCGTGCCATCCTGCGCAAAAAACACGCTGGATGGGTTGTACATACTGGCCAGATTGGCTGGGCCGTCGTCCCCGGAGAACCCTTCGCTATCGGTACCCATGATGGTAGACATCTGCTTCGAATCGACGTCGATCAGACGGATTCGATTGTTGCCCGAATCGGCGATGTAGAGATTGCCCGCAGGGTCGAGTGTGAGGCCACCAGGAGCCTTCAGGCTGGCCGCAGTTGCCGGGCCGCCATCGCCCTGGAATTGCGGCACACCGTTCCCGGCAACGGTGGTGATCTGCCCGGCAAGGTCAACGCGGCGCACGCGATGGTTGCCTGTATCAGAGACCAGCAGTGTGCCGTCTGGCAGCCCCAGCGTTGCACTCGGTCCGCTTAGCTGGGCTGCAGTGGCAGCCTGGTTGTCGCCGCTGAATCCAGCTGTGCCCGTGCCTGCGACTGTGCGAATGTTGCCGCTGACTGCGTCCACCAGCCGGATTGCATTGTTGCCGGAATCGGCAATGACGAGGTTACCCTGGCTGTCCAACGAGATGCCCAGCGGACGGTTGAGCAGAGCACTGGTTGCGGGTCCATTGTCGCCGCTGTAGCCGCGTGTTCGGGGCGTTCCCGCGACGGTGGTGATGATTTGCGAAGTGGCGTCGATGCGGCGAATGACGTTATTCAGCTCGTCCGCAAAATACAGGTTGCCCGCGCCGTCCATCGTCATGCCAGAGGGTGAGTCAAGGTCGGCAGCCGTGGCAGGTCCAGAATCGCCGGAGAACCCTGGCAGGCCCGATCCTGCGACCGTGGAGATGAGGCCGGTACCAGCGTCTACGCGCCGAATGCGGTTGTTACCGTTGTCCGCAAGATAGATATTGCCGCCAAAGTCGAGCAAAACGCCCCGTGGGGTGAAGATGGGAGCACCTGTTGCGGGGACACCATCACCCGCGTACGTCCAGTCGCCCTGG
>JBPBQP010000047.1:0-11504 GCA_050954745.1 Janthinobacterium lividum
CGATCTGTCAAACGAATCCTTGACCGACGATGCGCCGCTGTACCACCGGCCTGTCGGCACATGGAAATCGTCTGTGCCGCTCGATCCGCCTGCGTGGGTGCTGGAAGAATTGAAGAAGCCTCGTGACTACACCGCCGACCTGAAGAAGCTGCTCGGCAGCGCAAACATCTGCAGCAAGGCCCACATTTACGAGCAGTACGACAGCATGGTGCAGACCAACACCGTCTTCGGCCCCGGCCAGGCGGAGGCAGGCGTCATCCGCATCAAGGGCACGGCGGACGCAGCAACAGGCAAGCCCGAACGCGGCCTAGCCATGGCACTCGCTGGCAATGGCCGCTGGTGCTACCTCGACCCCAAGCTGGGTGCCATGCACGCAGTTGCGGAAGCCGCACGTAAGGTCGCCTGCACCGGCGCAATCCCAGTAGCAGCCACTAACTGCCTGAATTTCGGCAACCCCATGAAGCCGGAGATCATGGCCCAGCTATCGCAGGCCATCGACGGCATCAGCGAAGCCTGCACCGCCCTGGGCACACCCATCACCGGTGGCAACGTCTCGCTCTACAACGAGACCAGGGGCGAAGGCATTTACCCCACCCCGGTCATCGGCATCGTCGGCATCCTGGATGATGTGATCAAGGCTGTGCCGAATACCTTTCAACGCGTTGGCGACGAGATCGTTGTCTGCTACTCCGACTTAAAGAATGCCGGTGAGCAGACCATTGGATCGGGTGCGTTCGCTGAGGCGGTGCTTGGCACTTCATGGGGTAAACCACCTTATCTCAACATCGAGGGCGAAGCTGCCCTGCATAAATTTCTGAGCAAGGCTGCAGCGGCGAACCTCGTGCACTCTGCGGGCGATGTCAGCGACGGCGGCATCGCAGTTGCACTCGCGCGCGCAAGCATCGCAAGCGGTGTCGGCGCAGAGATTGATGGGCAGTGGTCTGAGCTGCTTTCCCCAGCGAATGATCTGTTCTATGAGTGGAGTTCCATGGCTGTCATCACCTGCAATCCTGAGAAATCGAACCATTTGCAAGCGTTAGCGAACGATGCCGGATTACAACTCGCGAGACTTGGATCGGTGACTGCCGTGAATGAGTTGAAGGTGACTTATCGTGGATCCGTGCTCATTCATGAGTCGATTTCTGAGTTGGCTGGGTCATTTTCTACTGCCCTGGATGAAGAGCTTGCATTGCAGGTAGTGCTGGCATGAGCACATTCCTCGTAGCACCCGAACAAGACGATCACGAAGCCGATGACCACTTCGATAAGCTGCGCGAAGAGTGCGGCGTCATGGCGATCTACAACCACCCGGACGCGGCGCGGCTTACGTACTGGGGTCTGTATTCGCTGCAGCATCGTGGGCAGGAGAGTGGTGGCATTGCGACTGCCGACGGCGAGGAAATTCTCGACCTGAAGGGCATGGGTCTGGTCAGCGAAATCTTTACCGACCCCGTTCTGGCGGGCCTGCCGGGACACCTCGCCATCGGCCACACGCGCTACAGCACCACGGGCGATTCGGCGCTGCTGAATGCGCAGCCCATCAAGGTGGAATCGACCAAGGGCCTGATCGCCATTGCGCATAACGGGAACCTGGTGAACCTTGGCACGGCGCGCGAGCGGCTTGAGCGCGACGGTGCCATTTTCCAGACTACCAGCGATTCCGAGATCATTATCCAGCTCATCGCGCACTCGAAACACACCATGCTGGTCGATTGCATCGCCGACTCGCTGGGCCAGATCGACGGCGCATTCTCCATCGTTATGATGACGCGCAACCGCATTTTTGCGGCGCGTGATCCGCATGGCTTCCGCCCTCTGTCCATGGGCCGCATTGCCGGTGTCGACGGCGCGCCTGACACATTTGTCTTTGCGTCTGAGACCTGCGCCTTTGACCTGCTGCATGCCAAGTATGAGCGTGATGTGGAACCCGGCGAACTGGTCATGGTCAGCGAAGATGGCGTGACCTCGCGCTATTTCAATAAAGATGTCAAGGAATCCAGCTGCATCTTCGAGCATGTGTATTTTGCGCGTCCTGACTCGAAGATTTTTGGTCGCTGGGTGCAGAAGAGCCGCGACGAAATGGGCCGCACGCTCGCCCGCGAGTCCGGTGTGGATGCAGACGTCGTCGTGCCCGTGCCCGACAGTGGCGTGACTGCCGCGATTGGCTATGCCAGCGAATCCGGCATCCCGTTCAACTTCGGCCTTATCCGCAATCACTACGTGGGACGCACGTTTATCCAGCCCGAACAGCGTGTGCGCGACTTCGGCGTCCGCATGAAACTGAACCCGGTACGCGCACTGCTGGAAGGCAAGCGCGTCATCCTGATTGACGATTCGATTATTCGCGGTACTACGTCGCGCAAGATCGTCCGCATGGTGCGCGCGGCTGGCGCGGCAGAGGTGCACATGCGCATCTCCTGCCCACCGACCATCTCGCCGTGTTTCTACGGCGTCGACACACCCAGCACCAAGGACCTGATCGCCGCGAACAACACGGTTGAACAGATTCGGCAGTTTATCGAGGCTGATTCGTTAGCCTACCTATCGTTAGAGGGCGTTGTACACAGCTGCACCACGGGCGACGAAAAAACCATCGGCTACTGCACCGCCTGCTACACGGGCAAGTACCCGACGCAATGGGTGGATGTGGAAGAGATTCTGCCCGCTGCGGTTCTCGCCTAAACGATGCGTAAGCCGCTCCTTGCACTGGCCGTAGCCGCCTTTGGCATTGGCACGACCGAATTCATCATCATGGGCCTGCTGCCCGACCTGGCGCGTGACTTCTCTGTCAGCATCCCGAAAGCAGGCACGCTGGTCAGCGCTTACGCGCTGGCGGTAACGATCGGTTCGCCGCTGCTGGTGCTTGCCCTTGCCAAGGTCGATCGCAAGCGTGCATTGATCCTGCTGATGCTGTTGTTTGTCGTCGGCAACTCGGCGTGCGCGCTGGCACCGACCTTTGGCTTGCTGCTGACCGCACGCATCCTGACGGCGCTGATGCATGGCTCGTTCTTTGGCATTGGCAGCATCGTCGCGGCGAACGTGGTACCGCGTGAGCAGCGGGCGCAGGCCGTGGCCATCATGTTCAGCGGGCTTACGCTAGCGAATGTGCTGGGCGTTCCAGCAGGTACCGCGCTGGGCCAGGCGTATGGATGGCGCATGGCGTTTTGGGCCATCGTGCCCATCGGCTTGGTCGCGGCTGTTGCAGTGTGGCGCATGGTGCCGCACCAGCATGCAGAGCCAGTGCACATCATGCAGGAGATGCGGTCAGTAGCCCGTAAGGAAGTGCTGGTCGTGCTCAGCACCAGCGTGCTTTCATCCACGGCCATGTTCTGCATCCTGACGTACATCACGCCCATTCTCGAGAACGTCACGCATGTTTCACCGCATGGCGTCACGCTGGTGCTGGTGGCGTTTGGCGTCGCGATTACCGTCGGTAATCTGCTGGGCGGCATCATGGCAGACCGCCACGGCATCTTCGCAGTCATCTTCGGTTTTCTCATCCTCGTGGTGCTCTTCCTGTTGTTCCCTCTGGCAGAGCAGCGTGTGGGCACATGCGTCGCCGCCATCATGGTGTGGGGCGCGCTGCATTTTGCTGTCGGCGCTCCGCTGCAGACGCGCGTGGTGGATCAGGCGGAGGGCGCACAAAACCTGGCGTCTACGCTCAACCAGGGCGCCTTTAACCTGGGCAACGCGCTGGGCGCAACTCTTGGAGCGGGCGTGCTGACGGCGGGCTTCGGCTATCGTGATCTGGCCTACGCCAGCGCCGCCGTGGCAGCGATTGCAGCAGGTGCCGCGGCACAGTCGTGGCGGCTTGAGCAGCGGCAGCGCGCCACCTAACTCGGTCCGGAGTCACTCTACAATCGGTGCATGCTCCGCATCTTTCTTCGCCTGTGCGGCGGCCTGCTGATGGTCGCCTTATTGCTGTACCTGGCAGACTTTGCATGGTGGCACGTGCAGCTGGCGAAGGGTCGCGGCGTTGACGTGGTGCAGGTAAGCCGCGTCAGCGTAGCCACGCTAAAGGGCGGCAAAGAGGAGTATTACGCCGAAGGCAGCGACGACGAAAGCTGTGCACGGAGCCTGTTTCCGCCGCTCACGGCGGACGGGTTTGCGGTTCCTTGCTGGTGGCTGATCCGGCATCGGCAAAGGGAGATGCGCTACTGAGTGTTCAGGCCGTCATTGCAGGCCATGTGCTTTTCAGAGCCACAAACCGAGCCTGGCTTCGTACACTGCATACATAACCCATCAGCATCTGCGACTGTCTGGAGAACACCTTGCTCACACGTGTCTGCACCGCGCTAAGCCTTGCTTTGCTCACCGCTACTTCCGCCGCCGCACAGTCTGGCAAGATGGCTGCGGACGATGCGGTCGACTACCGCGTCGCAGGGCGGCCGTTGGCCGCACCCGCGCAGGATCGGCAGATTACCGCAGCTCTGAAGCAGGTCTCTCCCGACGCAATCAAGGCAAACATCAGCCGGCTGGTCGACTTCAACAATCGCAGCACAGTCTCAAGCACCGAGACAGATCTAAAGCCAGGTACCGGTATTCTGGCTGCGGCGGACTGGATCAAGGCGCAGTACGAAAGCTACAGCAAGGCCTGCGGCGGATGCCTTGAGGTCAAGGTGGATGAGTTCATCCAGCAGCCGGAAGCAGGCTTTAACGGCAGCAAGCCACGCATCGCCAAACCCACAACGCTGCGCAATGTCTACGCCGTGTTGAAGGGCAGCGACCCCGTCGCCAGCAAGCGGATGTACCTGGTAACCGGCCACTATGACACCCGCGAAACGGATGTGATGAACACGCACGACCCGGCACCCGGCGCGAATGACGACAGCAGCGGAACTGCCGTCTCGCTCGAAGCAGCGCGCGTGCTCAGCAAGTACAAATTTCCCGCGACCATCGTCTTTGTGGCCGTTGCGGGTGAGGAGCAGGGGCTGAACGGCTCTCGCCACCTGGCCGCGCTGGCAAAGAGTGAAGGCTGGCAGCTGGAAGGCGTGTTGAACAATGACATCGTTGGCGGCGACACCACGCCGGACGGCACGCTGCAAAGCAAGACCCGCGTGCGCGTATTTTCGCAGGGCATTCTTCCGTCTGCTCCCATCGAGCAGATTCGGGCCACGCTGAACATTGGCGGCGAAAGCGAAACACCTTCGCGCCAGCTTGCACGCGACGTGCTTGAGGTGGACCGCACTTATTTGAATACGGCGCAGGTGCCGCTGCGTGCCGTGATGGAACTGCGACTCGACCGATTCCTGCGCGGCGGCGATCATCGCTCGTTCAGCGATGAGGGGTTTCCGGCCATTCGCTTTACAGAGTGGCGCGAGAACTTCGACCATCAGCACCAGCATGTGCGCACGGAAAACGGCAAAGAATACGGAGATTTGCTGAAGTATGACGACTTCAACTACATCGCGCAGGTTGCCCGGCTGAACATGGCCGCTCTGGCCAGTCTGGCAAATTCGCCCGGCGTGCCGCAGAACGTGAAAGTCATTACGTCCAACCTGGACAACGACACCATCCTGAAGTGGGACGCGCCCTTGAGCGCTGCCGGCGACGTGACGTACCAGATCCTTTGGCGTGAAACCACCGCGTCGGACTGGCAATTTGCCGCACTTGCCGCAACTTATCCCGGCACCGGTGAGCGCACTGCCCGGCTGCCCATTTCGAAAGACAACGTCTTCTTCGGCGTGCGGGCATGCAGCGCAGCCGGCGCATGCAGCCAGGCGGTCCCACCCGTTCCTGGGCGCTGAGGCGATTGGTCAGGGCTGCTTCCGCGAAGGTATCCGTTTAGTCTTGAGCTTGACGTGATGATGAAACGCCTTCGGACCCTGATTGTTCTTTGCTGCCTGGCTGCGGTGGTGCTTACGGCACCGCCTGCGCGCGCGTATTCGGTTTTGACGCACGAACAGCTAATTGACTTGTCGTGGGAAGCGTCCATTGTGCCGCTGCTGTTGAGCCGCTACCCCACGCTGACGCCCGCGCAGATTGAGCATGCTCGCGCCTTCGCGTACGGCGGCTGCGTTATCCAGGACATCGGTTATTACCCGTTTGGCGATCCCGTCTTCTCGAATCTGACGCACTATGTGCGTTCGGGCGACTTCATCGTCAACTTGTTTCGGAACGCGGGCAATGCGGATGAGCTGGCCTTCGCGGTGGGCGCGCTGTCGCACTACATTGGCGACACTGTGGGCCATGCTACGGCCACGAACCTCGCTGTTCCGGTGGAATTCCCCAAGCTGAAAAGGCGCTACGGCAGCAGCGTCAACTATGCCCAGGGCGAACACCAGCACGTACAGACTGAGTTCGCCTTCGACATCAACGAGATTACCCACCATCGTTTTGCGCCCGTGCACTACCTGCGGCACGTGGGACTGGAAGTACCCACGCGGCAGCTTGCGCTGGCTTTTTACCAGACCTACGGCCTTCGCGACGACTTTGCAGCGCGACGCGGCAGCCGAATCAACGTGCGGGGCTACCGCTTTGCGGTGCGGAACTTCATTCCGCGCATTGCCTACGCGGTCACGGTTCTGCACCGCAAGCACGAGCCGGTCGAGATCCAGGATGCAGACCAGCAGAAGCTGGAAGCTGAAATCACTGCCATCGCAACAAGGAATGACTGGGATAGCTACCGGAAGAAGCCCGGCATCGGGACGTACTCGCTGGCTGGCCTGCTCTACATTCTGCCCAAGATTGGCCCCATCAAGCTGGTCGCGGTTAAAGGGCCGACGCAGGCCACGGAGCAGGAGTACGTGCACTCCGTGGTGCGGTCGTCCGATGAGTTAAACCGCGCCCTGCACAGGTTTACGCCGCCGCCAGCTACAGTTTTGACGGCACATACGGCAGCGGCTGAGGATAATCCGGCAACACCGCCTCGCATCGATCCGCTGCCGGAATCCGCCGCTGCTGCCGCACCGAACCCTGCGACGGATCGTCAGCATCCGCTGGCCAATCGCGACCTGGATACAGGCGTCGTGGTGAAGCCCAGCGGCTACCGGCTTACCGATGAGACGTACGCAAACCTGCTGCAAAAGCTGGCCGCGAACCCGAAAGTAGCTGTGCCGCCCGGCATCAAGGAAGACATCCTGCTCTACTACGCGGACCTGAACCTGCCGTTTGCGACGAAGAAAGATCCGCAACGCTGGGTCGCCCTGCAGCAAAATCTTCAGACGCTCAGGACGATGCCGACCAGCACCGCACCCGAGCCGTACGCCACCTACGACGACCCGGAACCGGCGAAATAGAAGCCGTTCTGAGCGCGTTTCAGAGAGCTTTCCGCACGCTTCGAACGCATCGATGCACCGTTTTCTGTGCAGCTTTCTGCGTGCAAAACGCGTTCTAAATGACTTACAAAGCGTCCGAAACGTATCCGAAAGCAGACGAATCAGAATGGTTCGTCGAAATCTTCCTGGGAGACGCTAAGGCTGTGCCCCGAGCCAGCGGCGGGCGCCGAAATCCGTGGCGACGCTGGCGACCAGCAGGCCGACGCTGATGACGATGGCACCGGCAGCCCACGCCATGGAAATGTGGCCTCGCTGGAAGAAGAAGTCCAGGATACCGAACACCAGCACCAGCACCGCCGCCTCTGCAAAGAAGGACGAGCAGCGGCGTGACGCAATGGCAACCAGTTCCGGGATGGGGGAGGTCCGGCGAGGCTCGTCCGCAGTGATTAAACGCGGACCCTTTTCTGCGGGCAGGGTAGGACGAATGGATTGTGCTATCTGTTTGTGAAACATAAAACGCCTTTGTATGACTCAATCAGTGTGGCTGAGTAAGTGCACAAAGTCGAGTGAATATCCTGTAAACGGCTCGAAGGAAGTCACTTACGCATAACTATGCACTTATCTGCATAGTTATGCATTACTTAGAAGGTCATCTTCGGTGAAGACGTTGAAGTCGTAGTAGCGAGCCTGCCAGAAATGCCTGTGCTGGCCCCGCAGCTTCTTTGCGCTTTCCTGCTTTGCAACTTTCAGCACGGTCGCCAGCAGCGTCATCGGCGGCTCGGTTGTCAGCAGGTGCACATGTTCCGGCATCAGCACGTAACCATAGACCAGCAGTCCGTGCCGCTTGCGAGCTTGCTCAAAGACCCAGACAAAGGTCTCATACGCACCCGGCTCGGCCAGCCGCGCCTCCCTGCGATAACAGCGGAACGTGACAAAGTGCGCATCACGGTTTGCCTGGTAACGCTTCAGCCCGGTTGGCATCGCTGGAGTGTGCGGGACGGTGGGCGGTGAGACCGCTCGCGATACGGGGCAGGGAATGTGGGCGCCCGTACAGGGCAAAGCCATGTGCGGGATTGATCCGTCCCCAATCACCCATTCATGACGGTGAAGCTGTCATGAACGGGGCATTCTCCTGGGTTGAAAGCTGTGTCCGAGCCACCCGCAAAACTCAATCGAAGAGGGTCATGTCTGGGCCACCCGCCCGCACTTTGCGGAGTCCGAGAATACGGATATACTCGCGGCACCCGAAACTGCTTGATCTTCTCGTCGGCAACTATGTCTCACTGCGTCCGGCGGTGTCATCGGGATTTCTGCTTTGGAGTTTTAATGCGTCTGCTTTCACTTGGAGTGTTGGCCTTTTCTGCATGTTCTACTCTCTGTGTTGCTCAACAAGTCTTTAGCAACGAAACAGTCACCAAGATGCATGCCGCTGGTTTGACTGATGACGTCATTATCACCACCATCAACGCCCAGCCCAGCGGAAACTTTTCTACAACTGCCAACGATCTGATCGCACTCAAGTCTGCTGGAATAAGTGATGGCTTGATCGCAGCCATGATCTCCAAGAACGCTGCTCCGGCTTCGCCAGCCTCGGGAAGTGGTGCATCTGTAAGCAGCGGTGGCAACGCCAGCGAAGCAACCACACCTGCTGCGCCTGTTCCGCGCGTATTCCTTACTTCGCAGAGTCACGGCACAAACAGGTATTCAGTACGTGATCAATCAATGGAGATGGGCAAGGATTTTGAACGTGACTGTTCCGGCGTGAAGATATCGATAAATCAGGCTGCGGCGGACTATACCGTGTCTCTAAACCACATCGAAGCTGGCTTCTTTCGTGATAATCAGTTTCAGATCGCCGACAGGATGGGTGACCTAATCGCAACCACAAAGGAAGGCGGCAGTATCGCTAACGGAAGAAAGAAGGCGTGCCAGACCATTCTTGGAAATTGGGCAATCCATTCCACAAAGTGAAATGTCCACTTCTAGTGGACTGACGCATAAACCAAGAACGTTAATCTGTTCTTCCAAGAGTTCGCTTGCGCTTTACTCAGTCACTCATTATCGCTCCACGTAAAGCACCGAACAAGAAATGATCTTTGATGATTAATGATCTAGTTGCTGATGCATTCGAAGTCATAACTCTTCCTGGTGAAAGAGTCTTTGATAAAGTAGCTGCGTACGGAGCCGCTTATGAAGCTTACCTACGCAGTCTTGATGTTTGGAAGACCTTGCCAAGTGACAAGCGAGAATTATATGGCAACAAAGTAGTCCAATACTTAGACGCGATTGGCACTCCTGATCCAAGCCGGGACGAAACACTGCGGGGAGGAAGACGTTACTCGATCTTAACAAAAGAAATAGAAGCTCAAGTCAATCGCGAACGCTCATTCCAATTGCTTTCATTGGAAGAGTTCGAGGCAAATTCAAGCCTCCTGGAATTGCTAGAGCATTTAGAAAATTCTAAGCAGATTCGCGACATGTACAAGCTCCGCAAGCTGACAACGGGAACCGCAAAAAATGCAGGCATCACTGATGAACAGGCTCGAATTCTAAAAAGCTGTATGCGTCAAGGTCGTGATCTTTTCCAAGCTGGTCGGACCGGCACCCTTATGATCAAGCCCCTAGTGTGGTTTTACTCGCTTACATCTTATGCTTACGCTTGCATTATCTTGAATCACGTTTCAAGATACTCAATCGACACTTTCGCGAACTCGCATGGCTTGAATTACTTGCCCTCTGAAATTAGGACTCAATTTGGAGGTTCGGTAAAACAGGGAACTTTCAGCGATTTGTTCTTCTCATTTCCAACGTTCGCTCATAAAGACCCACGCGTAGACTTTGCTCAGAGTAACGAGGACTCTCTACTTGCCTTCCAAGATTTAAGAATTACTAGTGGGTGTGGCACTCTCTTTAGCTTACTCCCAGAGCTCCGTGACTATTACGCCTTGCTGACTGGCAAACCGTCTAGAGTTCATCCGCTTGATATCATCCAAACTTCAGAAGGACGCGGCGTCAAATGGGAGTTTCAAATCGGTGATGGTCAAAGTTTGCCCGACTTGGCTACTGTAGATAAGTCATTCTTAGGAAGCCCTCGCACTGTTCGCCAAGGAAAGGTAATCGTCAGCGTCAGTGCTACGGAGCTTTATAAGATTAGCGCAATGATTTACACCGACGCGGGTGGAAACTTTTGGTATGTCGATAACCCATTCCACCCTGTAGTGCTGCCTGAACTCTGTGTTCACTTTCTATTAATGAATGCATTCAGCAACATCATGCGCTACAGACCGGGTGATTGGGGAGACGTCTTGTTGAATGAAGTCGATTCTGACCTCTTTCTGTTAATCCGCAAATATTTCTCTACTTTTGAAATCAAAGTACCCATTCTCCTGCTTAGGTCATTATCGAAGTTTAATCCTGTCATCGCGGGCTTTTACTAGCTACTCCACGGTGACGCTCTTGGCCAAGTTTCTTGGCTGGTCGACGTCGCAGCCTCTTCGTACAGCGATGTGGTAGGCGAGGAGTTGGAGGGGGACTACTTCGAGGATGGGGAGTAGCAGCTCTGGTGCGGCGGGGATGTGGACCGTGTGTTCCACGAGCTGGGTGATCTGCGTGTCGCCTTCAGTGGCGATGGCGATGACGCGGCCGCTGCGGGCGGTGACTTCCTGAATGTTCGAGAGGGTTTTTTCGTACTTGAGGACGCTGGTGGGGTCTGCGGGGTCCTTGGTGGCGATGCAGACGACGGGCAGCGTCTCGTCGATGAGGGCGTTGGGGCCGTGCTTCATTTCGCCGGCGGGGTAGCCTTCAGCGTGGATGTAGCTGATCTCCTTGAGCTTGAGCGCGCCTTCGAGGGCGATGGGGTAGTGGATGCCGCGGCCCAGGAAGAGGAAGTCGCGCGCGGTGGAGAACTCGCGGGCGAGGTGCGCGCACTGGTCGTCTACCGAACGCAGGATTTCTTCGAGCTTGCCGGGGATTTTGGCTAATTCGTCGACGTAGTGCTTGGACTGCTCCTGAGAAACATGGCCGCGCTGCTGACCGAGGTAGAGCGCGAGGGTGAACAGCGCGGTGAGCTGGGCGGTGAAGGCCTTGGTGCTGGCCACTCCGATTTCAGGCCCGGCGTTGGTAGTGATGACGCCCTGCGCCTTGCGCGTGATGGCGGAGCCGACGACGTTGCAGATGGCGAGGGTGGGCGTGCCCTTGCCGATCATTTCAAGCTGGGCGGCGATGGTGTCGGCGGTTTCGCCGCTCTGGGTGATGAGAAGGCCGAGCGAGCCGGGGATGGGGTCGCGG
>JBPBQP010000048.1:0-10985 GCA_050954745.1 Janthinobacterium lividum
GATGGACTCCTGCTGCGTAGGACGACGCTCGAGTGGAAAGTTGAGCCGGAAGGTTGTACCTGTGCCGACTACGCTATCAACCTGGATGCGTCCCGCATGCTCCTGAACGATACCGTATGACACGGATAGCCCGAGGCCCGTGCCCTTGTGCTGGCCCTTGCGTGGCGCGTTTTTGGTGGTGAAAAACGGGTCGTAAATGCGATGGAGATGTTCCGGATCGATGCCGCCGCCGGTGTCGCCGATGGTAATGGTCACTTCACCGGCGCTGGAGCAGCTACACAGCCGCAGAATGCCGCCGTTGGAGTTTTCGGCCATGGCATCCTTCGCGTTCAACAACAGGTTCAGGAAGACCTGCTGCAGCTTGCCCTGGCTGCCGTAGATACGGGGCAGCGGCGTTTCAAAATCGATTTCGACCGCGACGCGACCGGTGCGCAGCTGATGGTCGATGAGCGTCAGCGTTTCGCGCAGCACGACATTCAGGTCGATCGAGGTGAACACGGCGGAACTGGTCCGCGAAAAGTTCAGGAGGTTGTTGACGATTTCCGAGGCGCGAAAGGTCTGCTGCGTAATCTTTTCGAGCACGGGCTGCAGCTTTTCATCGTGGCGCGTGTACTTCTGCAGCATCTGCGCGTAGGACGAAATGACGGCGAGCGGCGTATTGACCTCGTGCGCTACACCGGCTGCCAGCAGACCGATGGACGACAGCTTTTCTGCCTGCGTCAACTGACCTTCCAGGCGGACGCGCTCCGTGATGTCTTCGATCATGATGATGGAGCCGACCGACACGAAATCACGCGTTAGCAGCGGGGCGATGGCGAGATTTGCCGTGCGGACTTCGCCTGTGGTGTTGCCGTCAGGCGCACGCAGTTCCAGCTTGACCTTGGTCAGGTGGTGGGTTCCCGGCTGATCGTGCGCGGCCAGAAAGGGCTGCAGGAACGACTGCGGAAAGATGTCCGCAACCGGCCGCCCAATGGCCTCTGCGCGGGGCAGGGCGTACATGACCTCCATTTCCGAGTTCCAGCTTTCCACGTGGTCGTTCAGGTCGAGCGTGAAGATGCCCATCTTGATGGACTCGACGATGTTTTCGTTGAATTCCTTCAGGCGTTCGAACTCGTTGATCTGCTTCTCGAGCCGCGAGAAGAGCTGCGCGTTCTGGATCGCAATGCCGATGTAGCCGGCCAACGACCCAAGCAGTTCCATGTCTTCG
Source organism: Janthinobacterium lividum (assembly GCA_050954745.1). Taxonomy (GTDB): domain Bacteria; phylum Acidobacteriota; class Terriglobia; order Terriglobales; family Acidobacteriaceae; genus Terriglobus. Next base: position 1,208 of record JBPBQP010000048.1, read on the forward strand.
GAGGAGAGGAAGTCGCCCTCCTGCGTGCGGCCCAGACCGATGACGGCGATAGTGCGCTGGCTATCGCCCTGGCGGCCGGAAACGCGGCAGGGCAGGTAGTAGTTCAGGTCCAGCGTCGCGGCGATGCGCTGTTCCGCTGGTTCCAGGTGCGGCAGCAGCGACGGGTTCTCGAAGAAGATGTGATCCTGGGAAAGCAGGCCGAAATTCAGGAATGAGTTGCGCGACATCTGCGCGGGCAGTTCGACCAGCAGGCCATCCGGCAAGCCGTGGGAGGACGCCAAGGTGAAGCTGCGGCCCGTGCCGTCGTCGCCTGCAACAAAGACGGCGACGCGGGAGACCAGCAGCGTCTGCGACAGGCGCTCAACCACCGAACGGGAGAGCGTCTGCAGGTCGGTCTGCGACGACAGGCCGCGGCTGAATTCGATCAGCGTCTCGCGATAGTCATAGCGCTTGCGGTCGAACAGGCGGTCAACCCGAGCTTGGATGGCTGCCTTGACCGGCTCAAAGATCATGGCCGTAGCAACGATGCCTGCCAGCAGCCCCCAGATCCGGAGGCTGGGCAGCCGCGTGTGAACCAGCTCGGCCGAGATGCCGACAATGGCGAAGTAGACGGCGATGAGCGACGCTGTGGCCAGCGTGTAGGTGACGCCCCGCTTGAAAATCAGGTCTGTATCCATCAGCCGATATCGGACGATGGCCCAGGCGAAGGTCAGCGGCAAGAAGATGAGGGAGAAGCCAGCGGCGCGGGTCAGCGCGACGGGGATGTCGGCGTCCATCAAGTAGGGAATGGCGTACAGCGCGGTGAACGGCACGACCGAAAGCAGCGCGCCGCGACTGAGCCACTTCAACTGCTGGCGTTCCAGCGGCTTGTCCGCAGCGCGATAGCGCAGCCAGAAGACCACCGCCGCGATGACGTAGTAGAAGGCGAGGTAGCCGACGCCGATCTGGTCCAGGCGGTGTTTCAGGCGCTCCGTTGCGGCCCACTGTGTAATCGCAGCAATCTGCAGGCCGAGCACGACCAGGCCGGGCAGGTACAGCGCCACGGCAAGCACACGGCGTCGCAGAAACGAGACACCCTCCCCGAAGCTGATCGCAAAGTGCAGAAAGAGCGCGGGCTGCAATGCACCAGCGATCAGTGCGCCCCAGTAGCAGATCCAGTCCAGCGTATCGAACACGCCGGTGTACCGGAAGCTGTACAGCACGCCCGAGACCAGGCAAAAGACATAAAAATGCGTGGCCTTTGGTGCAGTCCAGCGGCGCAGCAGAACGTACATTCCAATGGCAAGGTAGGCGAGCGCGATGAGCCGCAAACCCTGGTTCCGGCCTCGGTCCGTAGGCTCCAGAATGACCGGCACTTCCAGTGGTGCCCGTCCACGTACCAGGGAATAGGCAATATGGCCCCAGGTACCGGTGTGCGACATCTCGCGCTGCAGGGCTGCATCGGTCGCTGTGGTACGCCGATTGGCAGCCAGCAGCAGGTCGCCGGTACGCACACCCGCGCGATGAGCGGCCGAGGTCTGAGGAACGCGCTCCGCAATCAGGCCGGCCTGATTGCCAGTACTCTCAATCCACCAGACGCCATCGGTAGGCGCCTCGTAGGAGTTTTCCTGAAGGAAGTTGGCCACACCAAGGGCACACACCAGCAGCGTTACCAGGGCCAGTACGACGGCGACCGCGCGTGTGTGAAGCGCCTTGCCCATCAACCCCTCAACTCCCTCCGGCTTGGTACGGAAAACTACGATGCACGTGAAGGGCCATTCCCATGTGACCGGATCGGGCGTATGCAGCTTTGTACCTTCGATCATACCGGGCAGCGAAGGCCCCGCCCGATACACCCTTCCATTGCCGCCTACGAAATCCCATAGGGAACGGCTCGCGATCCGCAGGAGTGCCGTCCGGGATGCAGACCCCTTGACCCGCGGCACGTCTGCGACGAACCTTGATGTCATGATACGTTTCCGGCAAGATGCGGCAGCACGGGCTATGCTGCAGCGCGATAGCGAATACTCTCTACCGGTCTATGCCCGGTTTCCCGTCGTGATGGATCGCGGGGAGGGCGTGTATCTGTATGACACCTCGGGGAATCGTTACCTTGATCTGATGGCAGGCCTGGGCGTAAACGCCCTCGGCCATGCGCATCCGCGCATGGTGGCTGTCACCTGCGATCAGGCTGCGAAGATGGTGCATCTCTCGCCGCAGTACTGCACGCCCTACGCGGGCGAGCTGGCGGAACGGCTGTGCGCGCTGGCCGGCATGGCCGGTGCCTTCTTTTCGACCGGCGGTGCGGAGTCAGTGGAAGGTGCGTTGAAGCTGGCGCGGGCACATGCGCGGAAGAATTACTCGGGCGCAAAACATCGTGTGGTCTCGCTGCTTGGCAGCTACCACGGTCGTACCTACGGAGCCATGTCCGTGACGGGGCAGGCCAAGTACCGGGACGAGTTTGAGCCCGGCGTGCCCGGCTCTGACTTTGTGCCACGGGAGGACTTCGAAGCCCTGCGCGCAGCTGTGAACGACGACACCTGTGCCATTCTGCTGGAGACGGTTCTGGGTGAAGGCGGCGTCTACGAGGTCTCTACCGCATATCTTCAAGAGGCACGTCGCCTGGCTGACAAGCACCGCGCTCTGCTGATCCTCGACGAAATTCAGTGTGGCCTGGGCCGCACCGGTAAATGGTTCGCGTTCCAGCACCACGGTGTACAGCCGGACGTACTGATCATCGGCAAGCCGCTGGGCGGTGGTCTGCCGCTAAGCGCATTTCTGGTGCAGGCTGACCTGTTCCAGGCACTGGGGCTAGGCAAACACGGCAGCACGCTAGGCGGTACGCCGCTTGCCTGTCGGCTCGGGCTGGAGTTTCTGGACGTTGTTGAAGAGGACGGCCTGCTGGCACAGGTGACAGACACCGGCAACTACCTAAGGCAGCGGCTGGACCGTTTAGTTGTGGAGAGCGATGTTGCCGTGGAAGCACGCGGCATCGGCCTGATCCAGGGATTGGAACTTAGCATTCCCGGGCGTCCGCTGGCAGAAGAAGCGCTGGAGCGGGGCCTGATGTTGAACTTCATCCAGGGGAACGTCATGCGCTTTCTGCCGGCGTTTCTGCTGGAGCGGTCGCACGTGAATACTGCGTTCGAGACCATTGAAGCGTTACTTGAAGAGGCGGCGTCCGCGCCGGCAGAACCGGCGCTTGCCTTGGCTTCGCGCTAGGGTCTTTGTAGCGCTTCGGAAGTGGTACAGCTTCAGGTTCGCCGCCACACATCTCCGGTAGAAGCTGGGCTTCAGTCGCCGAGTTCGGTCTGGCGGAAGGGTATAGCTAAAGCTATGTCCTTCCGACTACGTCGAACGATCCTAACCATGGTGACTTCGATCCTGTGGCTTTAGCTACTTACCGTCCGGGTGGCAGCAAAGTCATCACAGCCAGAATAAGAGCAGAGTTCAGGCCGGCCCAGCCGGAACGAACCGCGACTGCAGCCATTGCCGCATCGCTAACTGCATACGATCCAGCTTGGGCGCGGGTGACCCGGGGACGCCTGCGAAGAAGTGTTCCGCACCGTCGATCCAGTGCATCTCTTTCGGATCAGGCGTGGCTGCGAAGGTGTGCTCCATGACATCACGCGGCGCGAAAGGATCTTCTGACCCGGTCAGGAACAGCTTGGGCGCGGTGCAATTTGTCAGGAAGTCATAGCTATAGCTCCGTCCGCCCGCCTCCAGTGGCATGCCCAGCCCTACCAGCCCGACGACCCGGGGATCGCCGCACGCAGCCTGAAAGCCAATGTTGGCACCGAACGAGAAGCCTGCCAGCAGAATGGGCAACTGAAAGGTCCGCTCGAGCCAGTCGATGGCAGCCTGTGTGTCTTCGATCTCGCCCGGTCCGCCGCTGTGCACGCCTGCGCTGCGACCCGTGCCGCGAAAGTTAAAACGCAGCACCGGCAATCCAAAGTGCGAGAACGCCTTCATGGCCTGGTAGACGACCTTGGTGTGCATGGTACCACCGGAGGGTGGGTGCGGGTGGCAGACCACAGCCGCATGGGTTGCGTCTGCCTTGCCAACGTTCAGCAGCGCCTCCAGGAGGCCCGCGGGGCCGCTCAGGTCGTCAATGGTTTGGATGGTTGCGGCCATCGGATAAGTCTACCGGTACCGTCTTCGCGGGCCGCTCGGGTATCCTGAGGATCTATGGCCATCGATCCTATTGCGCTGACTCGGCAGCTCGTCGACATTGAATCGACCACGTACCACGAAGGCCGGTGCGGAGCGTTTCTACATCATTACCTGCAGGGACTGGGGTACGACGTCGAGAAGCAGCCCGTCCCCCAGCCTGACATGGCGCTGACACCCGGCGGGGGCACTGGCGACCGCTTCAACCTGTACGCCACCATGCCCGGCACTGCGCCGCAGATTACGCTGTCCACCCACTTCGACACGGTGCCACCGTACTTCGGCTCCAGTGAAGACGACACGTACGTCTACGGTCGCGGGTCATGCGATGCCAAGGGCATTCTGGCCTCGCAGGTCGCTGCTGCGGAGAAGCTGCATAAGGGCGGCCTGCCGGTTGGTCTGCTGTATGTCGTCGGGGAGGAGCGCGACTCCGCCGGTGCCAAGGTCGCGAACCTGGACGGCCACGGATCACGGTTCCTGATCAACGGCGAACCAACCGAAAACAAGCTGGCACTGGCCACCAAGGGGGCGCTGCGAGTAGAACTGCGCGCGCACGGTCGCATGGCACATTCAGCCTACCCAGAGCTTGGTGACTCGGCCATCGAAAAGCTGGTGCACGTCCTGCATGACCTGCTGGCGGCGGAACTGCCGGTCGATCCAGAGATTGGGCCGTCCACGCTGAACATCGGCATCCTGTCCGGCGGACGCGCGCCCAACGTAATTCCTGATGCTGCGGAAGCACACCTGCTGATCCGGCTGATTGGACCATCGCAGGAAGTGAAAACCGTCGTGGAACGCGTGGTCGCGGGTCGTGTGGATGTGGCTTATTCGCTGGATCTGCATACCGTCCGCATGAAGCGCATGCCGGGTTGGGAGACGATGATTGCGAAGTATGCCACCGACATCTCGTCGCTGACCAGCTGGGGCGAACCCATGCTGCTGGGACCCGGAACCATCCACGTCGCGCATACGGATGCGGAGAAGGTTTTGAAGGCAGAATTGGTTGAGGCTGTAGAGAAGTACGCGGAGCTGGTCGGTAGCCTGGCTACTCAGCTTTAGGCTACTGGCCGTAGATCAGCAGTGCGAATAGAAAGATCCAGAGAGCGCCCATGGTATGCCAGTACCATGCGGCGCTGTCGATCAGGATCTGCTTTGACTCAATCAGGCGTACGGTCCGCATGCCTACTACGGCGGCGATCAGCAGGATGAGTCCGAGTAGCAAGTGAATGCCGTGGATGCCAGTAATCAAATAGAAGAAACGGGATGACGGGTTGCCGGCGAAGAAGACGCGTTGCATCGCAAGCTGCTTCCAGGCCACGTACTGCCCCCAAAGAAACAGGCAGCCGAACAGGATGGATGCAATTAGCCATGGCAGCACACGCTTCTGCGTGGGGCGGCCCATGCCCAGCCACTCTTCCAGCACATCCATTTCGCGGAAGATGCCGCGGCGCGCGAACTCGATGGTGATAGACGAGAGCAGCAAGACGACCGTATTCAGCCACAGGATGGACGGAACGTCGATCGGCAGCCATGGATTGATCCAGCGGTTATACGCGTCGAAGTGACCCGAATGTTTGGTAACGAAAAAAGCGCTTACGATGGCGATGAAGAACATCAGGTCGCCCGCAAGCGCGAAGAACAGCCCGAGTCGATAACGCTGCAGCTTTTCGCGTGGCCCGCGACGGCCTACCGGATGGTTGTTCCAGTTTTCGCCTTCGCCGCCGCCGCCGGTATGCTTCGGGTCAATGGGCGGCAGGCGACCGCCGCCCGTGTCACCTTCGTCGACGCGTGTGGGAGGACGTTTCGTTACGACGTCATCGGGATGTAGGACGGCGGGCATTAAGGGTCGCTCTTTCGCAGATATTACTCCGCTTTTTCAGCTACTGCACGCGCCAAGGAATGAAACGGCGAACCAGCTTTGGGCTACCCGCGCGTAGCCTTGATTCCATCCACAAATAGCTGGTGAACGCGCGTATCGTGCGACAGTTCCGGGTGGAAGGTGGCGGCCAGCAGATGGCCCTGGCGAACGAGTGTGGGCGAACCATCGCGCTCTGCCAGCACCTCGACGTCCGGGCCATACTCCGTAATGCGGGGCGCGCGAATGTACACCATTTCGATGGGGCCGCCGGGCAGGGAAGTCTCCGCCTCCAGGATCCGTGAGTCGTTTTGCCGACCATAGGCGTTGCGTTCGATGGTGATATCCAAAGCCTCAAGCGAACGCTGTGGCGGGTTCTGAACGCGCTTCGCAAGCAGGATGGCACCGGCGCAGGTGCCAAAGGTGGGTCTGGACTGCACAAAGGCACAGAGCGCTTCAAAAAACCCGGCACGTTCCAGGTGCTTCAGGAATGCGGTCGATTCACCACCGGGGATGACAAGGCCATCCAGCGTAGCTAACTGCTCAGGCTTGCGCACCAGCAGCGTCTTCGCACCCATGGTCTGCAGCATGCGTGCGTGCGCGTCGAAGGCACCCTGCAGGGCAAGGATGCCGATGACTGGCTCGGGGGTCGATGAGGATTCGGGCATACGTCATCATAGCGGGTCGGTAGCAACGAAAAGGCCGCGCATCTGCGCGGCCTTCCAAGACTACCTGCAACTGCTTACCAGCCGCGTGTCTGCATCAGGTGCTGCTCTTCAATGGCCATGGCGGCAAGGCCTTTCATTGCGCCGGTCACCGCTTCGCTGGCCTCTGCAAGGATCTTTGGATCATCGAAGTGCGTCGCAGCGATGACGATGGCCTTGGCGCGCGATACGGCTTCCTCACGCTCCTTGGGATCATTTTCCACGTCGAGCGGTGTAGCGCGTTCCTTCATGAAGATCCCGGAGCCGACAAAGACCGTCTCCGCACCCATCTGCATCAGCAGAGCAGCGTCAGCAGGGGTCGCGATGCCGCCTGCCGAGAAGTTAGGTACGGGCAGCTTGCCCGTCTGGGCGACCATGCGGATCAGTTCGTAGGGTGCGCCGTGAACCTTGGCGGCGTTGTAGAGTTCCTCATCGCCAAGCACGGTGAGCGCCTTGATCTCGCGGACGATCTGGCGCATATGCTGCACGGCATGCACCACGTCGCCGGTACCGGGCTCGCCCTTTGTGCGGATCAGCGCAGCGCCTTCCGCGACGCGACGCAATGCCTCACCCAGGTTGCGTGCGCCACAGACAAACGGAGTGGTGAACGCGTGCTTGTCGATGTGGTAAGTGTCGTCTGCGGGGGTCAGTACTTCCGATTCGTCGATAAAGTCGACGCCAAGCTGCTGCAGAATCTGCGCTTCGGCGAAGTGGCCGATGCGCGCCTTTGCCATGACCGGAATGGTCGAGACCGCGATGATTTCCTTAATGAGCTTCGGGTTCGCCATGCGAGCAACGCCGCCTTCCGCACGAATCATGGCTGGAACACGCTCAAGCGCCATGACGGCGACAGCTCCGGCTTCTTCTGCAATGCGTGCCTGCTCGACGTTCATCACGTCCATGATCACGCCACCCTTGAGCATCTCCGCAAGGCCGGTTTTCAAACGCAGACCGTGAGGTGCGTAGTTTCCATTCGAACTGGATAGATCAGCCATTGCGCGAAAGCTCCTTCTTGCGTGATGCAGAGTGATGTGAAAAGTAGGGTCAAGCGGACGTACTATTTAGTGCATTTGCCCGATGCCAGCTTCAGCATAGCAGTGAAGACAAGGTGAAACGCCCGGCTCCTGAACTACTTCACCAAGTGAATGGTGTCTCGGGCATGTTGCGCGATCACCGCACAAACCGCGTCGCCAAAGCTATCTACCCATTGCTCGCTTACACCCGGAACCGCACGAAGTGCTGAGGGTGTAAGAGGCCTAGCCAAGGAGATCCGCTGAATGGTGCAATCCAGCAAGAGGGAAAATGGCGTTTTTGCCTGGCGTCTGGCCTCATGCATGCGCCAAACTTTAAGAGCGTGTTCCAACGTCTCTGGAGATTTGGCAATCGTCAGCTGGTTACCCCAGGCGGTGTGTCGGGTGCTCATCGTATCGGGAGATGAGGTCTGCACGGGCGTGTGTTCGTGTGGACGACGAACAACAAGATCTGCCACAAACTTCGCCTTTGCCCGTGCGATTCGCCTAGTAAGCCGCATTTCTGCCCGCTCGCGCTTTTCGCTTCCGCTGCGTGGGCTGGGAGAAGACTTTCGTTTACTTGTCGCTACACTCTTCAGGAGTGGCGCGCGCACAGCGACCAGTTTTGTACCTGCCTGAGCGGACAGTAAAGGGCGCGATGTCGGGGATACAAGGTGTCTAGCTCCGTTCACCACGGCCAGGATCGCGTCGCCCCAACGCTCTGCCTTGGCGGGACCGATGCCGGACACACTGTTCAAGTCGGCAACCGTTGTAGGTGCGTCCAGCACGATTTGCCGCAGCGTTCGGTCGCCAAAGACAACGAAGGCCGGTTTGCCCAGTGATTTTGCTTCCGCAGCACGCCATGCGCGCAGCGAGGCGTCCATTGCCTTTTGTTCCGTAGAGAGTGGCTGGTTGTCGATCTCCTGTGCTGCCTTGGCTTTCGTGAGTAATTTGCTGCGTGTGCGTCCCGCATTGCTGGCCTCTGCGTCACGCATCTGCAGGCCTACCAGGGCTTCGCCGTCGGCAGCCTCATGGCCCTCGTGCGTCAGGCTGGCCTTGCGATAGGCGATCTCGCGACCGTCTTCCGCAACGAAGCTGGCGGACTCGACCGCGGTGTAACCCGACCGGGTCAGGGCATCCAGCAGCGCGTCCATCTCCTTGCGATCGAGTTCGCCCTTCGGGTAAAGCTCCGTGTAGAGCTTGCCAGTTGACTTGCCGGACGGCGCGGTATCCAGCGCGCGCAGCAGGCGGCGGATCTCGCGGGTTTCATCCTGGCTCGGGTCGCGAAAGCTCTGCGCAGACGCGCGTTCGGGCGAACAGAAATCACACAGGCCACAGGTACGGCTGCTGTCGGACGCGTCGCCAAAGTGCCTGATCAACGCAGCCATGCGGCACTCGGCCCCTGAGGCGAAACGCATCATGGCGTCGATCTGGCCCCGGCGGAAGTTGACCTGGGTGTCGTAACTCCTGCGCCATGCGCCCGCGGTTTCGCCGGTCCGTGTCACATTGCCGGCCATGTCGATCTGCGCGGCAGCCTGCGCCAGCAACTTGTCGAGAGCCGGGCCGAACACGTCGAGATCAAGCTTCAGGGAGATGCGCAGGTCGTCCGCATGCACCGGTTCTGTTCGCAACGCGGAGGCAATGCGAGCGAGCGTGTCGGCGGGTGGATAGTCGCGCTCCAGAAAGAAGTCGTGCATGCGCCGGTCGGCAAAGCTGTACATCAGCACGGTGCGCGCGGGTTTGCCGTCGCGGCCCGCACGGCCGATTTCCTGGTAAAAACTCTCGACGGTCGCGGGCATGGCCATGTGCAGCACGGTGCGCACATCTGCCTTGTCGATGCCCATGCCGAATGCCACCGTCGCAACGACGACCTGCGTTTCCCCGGCCAGAAAGGCGCGCTGCACACGTTCGCGAGTGCCCGGATCAAGACCTGCATGGTAAGTCGCCGTGGAGAAATTCGAGTTCAATTCTGACGAGAGCGCTTCCGCGTCCTTGCGTGAGGGTGCGTAAATGATGGCGGGGCGATTTGCCGGGTCACTCAACAGCTTGCGTGCGAGTTC
>JBPBQP010000049.1:0-9855 GCA_050954745.1 Janthinobacterium lividum
CACTGAGACCATCAAGATCCATGGCAAATCGCTCGAAGGCAGCCTGGAGGGTGACTCTGCGGATCGGGATGTCATCGTGTACCTGCCGCCATCCTATGACAAGGACAAGAAGCGGCGTTACCCCGTGGTGTACGCACTGCATGGCTACTCGATCGGCGCAGAGCAGTGGAGCAAAGAAATCCACGTTCCGCAGACGATCGAGGGTGGCTTTGCGCAAGGTGCGCAAGACATGATTGTGGTGCTGCCAGATGCGAAGACGGTGCACAACGGGTCGATGTACTCGAGCTCCGTCACCACAGGTAACTTCGAGCGGTTTATCGCGGAAGACGTGGTGTTATACATCGACGCACATTACCGCACGCTGCCAACCCGGGCCAGTCGCGGTCTCGTCGGCCATTCCATGGGCGGTTATGGAGCCAGCAGACGTCGGCATGAAGCATGCCGACGTCTTCGGCAGCCTGTACATGATGAGTCCGTGCTGCATGTCTGCCCGGAAGCCCGGACCGTCCAGCCCAGAGATGGACAAGATGCTGGCAGCAGTCAAGACGCCGGAGGACTCCGCGAAGCTGCCCTTTGGCGCGCGTGCCCAGCTTGCTTCCGCGGCAGCCTGGTCGCCCAACCCGAAGAACCCTCCGCTTTACCTTGACCTGCCGACTCAAGACGGTGTGCCGCAAGCAGACGTCCTGGCCAGGTGGGCGGCCAATGCACCACTCGCCTTTGTGGATCAGTACATCGACCAGCTAAAGCGTTACCGCGCCATCGCCATGGATGTTGGTGATCAGGATGGGCTGAAAGTAGACGCGGGTAAGCTGCACGAAGTGCTGGATACGTATGGTGTAGTTAATTCTTTCGAGATCTACCCCGGCACACATACCAGCGCCGTCGCTGATCGATTCCAGAACCACGTGATGCCATTCTTCAGCAGGAATCTGTGTTTCGATGTGTCCTGTACCAGACACTCAGCGCAGTAGTTTCAGGGGCGTGGGAGCGTAATGGGAGAAGCAGTAAATACTCCGCCATTTCTGTGACGCATATGTGGAATAGGAAGCGGGCGTTGTTACAAAAACTGCGTGTGCGCGTGAGAAGGGCGTCTTAAGCCACCATCGTTGCCGTTTGCGGATAGCTTGTAGTTTCGGCCGGATCTGCACTGAGTCAAGAGCGGTGTGCAGGTGTGAGCCGTTCTATTCGCAGGTCTGCATGTTCGCGCAAGCCGACACTATGAGGACAGCGCAGGTTATCAGAAGGCCTGAGCCATGAGCGTCAACGTGCCGGTGTAAGTACCTGCGGGCGTTTGCGGTAAAGAGGTAAGGTCGATGGTCAATGACAGCACATCGGTGAGGGTGCCTGTAAGCGTGATGAGGGCGTTGTAGTTAGCGATCTTCAAGCTTCCACCCGTGCCGGTCACGGGGTTGGTCTGTACAAAGGCAGTCGGGCTAGTTGCCGTGCCACCTGTAGGATCCTTACCAAAAACACTGCTGCTGGGTATGTTGTAGACCGGCGTACCTCCGCTTAGCGCAGCGCTTGTACTGCCAAGCGAGGCGTACAGGCTAATGGACGAAAGTAGTCCGACTGTATGGTAAGTGGTCGTGATGGTGACTGGGGAAGAACCCGAAGCCACGCCTCCCGGAACAAGTGTGAAGTTTACGTTCGACGGTGTCGCCGCAATGGTAAGGGTGTCGCCGATTGAGATCTGCGGTTGCGGCCGAATGCCTGCCACATGCAACGACTGGCCTTTCAACGGAGCGAGTCCCACAACAGTAAGTACGAAAGGCAGTGACAACGGAAATGATCGCATGGTGCTTCCCTAAACAGTTTCGCCAGCTTACCTTGTAACTGAGTCAAAGTGTACCGTTACGACGAAATGAATCTCAGTTTCTTGTACAACTCTCAAGCAACTTGAAAGTGTGCCGAATACATTCTTGTCAGCATTTATTCCGGAATGATTCGATTGGGCCACGCTATGAAAAACTATTTTGGTTCTGTTCTCGTAACTCTGGCCGGCAGCGTATTGATCTGCGCTCCTGCCTGCTTTGGCCAGCTTGCCTCTAACTTGCCCTCAGTCACACTGAACGCGACCCTTCCCGAGTCTCTCTCCATTTCGACAAGCGTTTCCTCGGTGAACTTCGCTCTTATTCCGGGCGGCACGGCGAACGGAAGTGTGCCGATTGGAATTACCACGTCATGGGTGCTTGCTCAGGGACGGGCCAACGTCGTTCTGGATGCATACTTCCTTAGCTCGACCGGAGCCCTGACCGGCGGCACGCCTGTGGTCAGTCTTCCGTCCTCGACGGTGTACGGTCTGATGGCGACAGGCACGCCCACTGCTTACACCCCATTTACGCAGAGTGCGGCACTGGGCACAGCCGGCGGGGGCCTAACGCTTTTCACGCAGGCATTGAGTTCATCAAATCGCAATGCGAATCGCACCGACAATCTTCTGCTGCAAATTAATCTCTCGGGCCAGCCTCAACTGCCTGCGGGAACTTACACCGGATCGCTGATTCTGGCTGCGCAGGCCCTGTAGTTACAGGGCACTTTCACACTACGGAGTACCGTCGCCGCAGCCATGGGTTGGGTACGCCACTGTTTGCGAGGGATAGGAGTACCTTGAAATCCATACGCTTTTTGGCTTTTGTCTGGATGGCCGCCGTGCTGCTAACACTCCCTGGGGGAGTGTTGGCCCAGAGCGTGCAGCCGGCCATTGTCGAATATGGCGCCAAAGCGGACGGTAAGTTTTCTGTTACGAACAATACTGCCAGCACGATGACCGTGGTTCTGGAGCCAAAGAGCTTTTCAATCTCTCCCGACGGGCATGGCACCTTTCGTACGCTGGACCCTGGTATCAAGGTGGAGCTTTCGACCATGAGCGTACGTTTGCAGCCCATGCAGACGTACACCGTGTTTTACAAAGCCAGCGCAGAAAGAGCGCCGGCGTGGTTCACCATCTACTCGACCTTTATCCCTGTGCGCAAGGGTGAGTCATTGAATGTTCGTTTTCAACTGCCGCACACGGTGTATTTGTACCAGAAGACCGCGCTTGCGGAAGGCGACGTTCAGGTGATGGCGGTGAAGTACTCCCCTGATAAGCATCTGCTGGAGTGCGACTTAAAAAATACAGGTGACAACCTGGGCAGGGCTCAGGATGTGCAGATTGCGCCGGTACATGGGTCGCCCGTACTGATGGCTGGTTTTCCCCTGTTACCCGGGGCAGAGCGCCACCTGGCAATTCCCTGGGAGGGCGACGCGCCACCTACTGCGTTGCGGATTCGATTTCCGCACTTCACCCTGAAACCAACGATTGCGTTGGACACCGCACATGGCAAGCGTGATGTCCGTCCGGACGGTCTGCCTGCGGCTGAAGAGCATGCCGTCGGGCAATAATCATGAGCGTATTCACCGGGCGAACCATCGCGGCTTCGCGGCCCTGTGTCTTGCGCTGATCTTTTCGCCCCTGGCGATCTCGGCCCAGCTATTGGAGTTAAGCGGGGGTACTTCAACCCTGTATCAGGCGCAGGGAGCTTCTCTGACGCTGCACGGTGCCGGTTTTGAGAGCGGACTAAGTGGCGGTATGACAAACGGTCACTTTCTGGCCGGGGCATACCTTCGGCATGTGACCCCGGCCGCAACGTACTCGTTGGGGCTGCAGGATTTGCACTTCGGTTTGCCAACGGACCTTTTCAGCGGGGAACACCGGTTGGCGGCAGTGGGCGTGGGTATAAGCGCGCAACGATCTGGAACGAGCATGGAAGCGTTCCTTGGGGAAAGTTCTACGCGGCTCGACAGCCCTTATGTGCAGGGATTTTCTCGCCTGAAGCCAACTGCGGTTCTGCTGTTTGCCCGCCCCGTGACCCCGCGTCTTACTGTCTCCAGCCAGTTGCTTTTTTCTTCTGCTTCGACAGCCCTGACCAGCCTGGCATGGCGGCCGAACAGGTCACTGGCGCTTGCTGTGTCCGGTGGCTTCGGTGGACGGCACCACTACGCAGCCGCCAGCCTGAACCTCGATCGACCCAGACAAAGCCTGCAGGCAGAGTACATTTCAGCAGGAACCGGATTTCACCGCACTGGCAGCCAACCTGACCTGTCGCCTGAGTTTCTTCGCGAGAATGTGTCCTACGTATTTCGTTCATCCGTCCAGCCGCGCTTCACACTCAGCGTGGCTCGCCAGAATCTCATTACCGCTCAGCCTGGTGTGGACGGTAGTTCGCCGATTAGCACTGTGAACCAACTTTCGTTGGTGCAACAAATTAAAGCGATTCGCCTGAACGGCGCTGCTTTTATGTCGAGCTATTCGGGCCAGACCAACCTTGCTTACACCGTCTCGGCTTCATTTCCAGTGACGCGCCGCATGGACGTGCAGAACAGCGTGTTCAGTAGCCATCTGCTCAACCGGACGGGCCCGGATAGCCGCTCCTTTGTGACCAACTTCAGGGAACGGTTAACGAGCCGCATCGCCGTGAGTGAGAACTTTAACTACTCCGGCGGCCAGACATCGGTGGGCTATGGGGGTTCGCTGCAAACCGCCATGGGCAGTCTTTCTGTTGATACACAAACCGTTTACCTGCCCACGCGTCCCAGTAATCCCTTTCAGCAGACACTCATGATTGACCTGCAACTGACGGTGCTGGGACGGGTGTTACTGCATGCAGGCAGCTTCGTATCGCCCACGGGGAAGATGCTGTACACGGCAGATGCGCATGCGGCGCAAAACCTGACGCATTCAGACGGAGTGACAACGGAGCGGTACAACCTGGGAACTTGTCTGCTGCGCGGGCGTGTCGTGGACGATCACGAAGCGCCTATTGTGGGTGCGGCCATTGAGATTGATGGCAAGCTGATCTTCACTGACTCAGAGGGGGACTTTTTCCTTCGAGAACGTAAGCCTACGCTGCATTCCTACCACGTTGCTCTAGGCGAATTTCTTGACGGGTACTCTTATCGCGTGGTCACGCAGCCGCTGGAACTCGCCAGTTCCCGCGCAGTCCATGCCGCATCAGTCATCGTGGTAGCCCGCGCGCCCTAGGCTTTTAATCCGACTTTCCTGTGGCTAAAATGGACCAAAACCGCCAGAACGTAAAACCGCCGCGTAGATCTACGCGGCGGTCTTATGTGGATCACTAAGCTGCAGAACAGCTAGAACTGTACCTTCAGCGCGAACTGCAGCACACGTGACGCATAGGTGGAAGTAATTACGCCGAAGGTGCTGTTGGATATGTTGCCGTCGGGCGCGGTGAAGTTGGAATGGTTCAACAGATTAAAGGCCTCGCTGCGGAAAATGACACGGGCCTTCTCTGTTACAGCAAACGATTTGGATAAGCCCATGTCCCACGTGTAGTAGGCGTAGCCCCGAAAGCTGTTCCGCGAACTGTTACCAAACGGCGAGTAATAAGCCGGTACGCTGACCGCGGCGTTGTTCAGGTAGTGCTGCGGCGTGCGTGCATCCAGCACCGGTGACCCTGTGACGTTTGGCCGATAGGCATTGCGGCCCAGCGCGGAAATCACCGGTACCACCTGGTGTTGTGCGTCAGGCGTGTACGTCAGCGTGACTGGTTCGCCGGAGCGGGCGTTTACGATGGAGTTCACGTCCCACCCGCCAGCTACGGTATCCAGTAGACGCGGCGCGCTGGCCAGCATACGGCGGCCACGGCCGAAGGGTAACTGGTACGTCAAACTGGTGACGTTGTTAAAAGGTCGGTCGTAATTGGAGACACCGTAATCCGCGGCTACGTTGTTAATGTCTTGCACCGCGGTGTTGTTGCCGTTGTTATTGTCAAAGGCCTGCGCGACAACGTCCATCGATTTGCTATAGGTAAAGCTGTTCAGAAGGTAGAAGCCCCGGCTGGTCAGCTTTTCAACGCGCACCTGCAGAGCGTTGTAATTGGAGTAGCCATAAGGCAGGGTAGCCGCGATGGAGCTGAAGGTCTGGTTTGGCCTGCGTAGCTCTACATTGGTGTTTTCGCCGATTGCATTGGGACGCGCCTGGTTCAGATCGTTAATGATGACCAGGTTATTGGCATTGTTCCCGACGTATGCCACGTCGAAGAGCCACTTGCCGGGCAACTGCTGTTGCACCGAAAGATAGTAGCTGTTTACTTTTCCAGACGGAGCGTTGCGCGGGATGTACTGCACGGTGCTGTTGCGCGGGTTAAAGGTTGCTGACGACGTAAAGCCATCCGGGAAGCCCTGCTGCGTGGTTCGGAAGGTCGCTGCGGTGGGGTTAGACTGGGTCACCGTTGCCAGTACGAAACGCGGTCCGTTGTAGGCCAGGTAGCTGGTGCCGGTGCGGTTGGTATTGATGTAGCCCACGGAATAGCCCGCATGCACCACGGTGCGCGGAGTGAGCGAAGCCGCAATGCCAACGCGCGGTGCCAGGTTGTTGGTATCCGTCTGCACCAGGGCACGGTCGTAGATCGAACCGGACTTTGCCAGCAGGATGCTATTGCTGGCGGGGTCGTAGTTTGAGAGCAGGTTGTCACGCTCATAGAACGGTGTCACCAGCTCGTAGCGCAAACCCAGGTTCAAGGTCACGGTGGGCGAAACTTTCCAGTCGTCCTGCACGTAGAGGAAGCCTGCCTGCTGGCGGTGATGCACATAGCCAGGATTCACCAGCTGATACTGGTTGCGGGCGCCATAAAGGAAGTCTGCCAGGGAATACAGTGCGGAATTCGCCGTGATCTGAGCTGCTGTGAGCCTGGTCCCGTTGGCCAGGGTTGTGCCGACCGCCGGGGCAGAGAACAGGCCGGAGTACACGTCGCGGCCAAGGATCGGGTTCACATCCAGGGTACGTACGCCCAGCCATTGGTATTCCAGACCGGCCTTCAGCGAGTGAGACCCGATGATCCGCGTAACGTTAACCTTTGGATTGAAGAGTTTTGGGTGCTGAAACTGCGGGCTGGTCGCCTGGCGGCCTAACGCGGTAAAGCCGATCAGCGTCTCGGAGGTAATGCCTCCTGTCAACGCAGGATCGGTTGGCAGACCTGGGATGCCGAACAGGTCTAGCATGCTGGGACCACCGGCCAAGGGTGGTCGCTTACCCGCGTCAGACTGCGAATAACCAAAGCCGCCGTCGACCAGGGTGCGCTGATTGATCGTCCAGGTAAAACCACCCGCCGCAGCCTGGATGGGCACAATCTGGTAGCCGTTGCCGTTGCCGCCCGCCAGCCCTGAGATGATGCCGGGGTCAAACACATTGAAGCTGCTCTGGTCATAGCGACCGAATAGTCGGAAGCGGTCAGAGACGGTGTGATCGATTCTGATGTCGCCCTTCTGGCGGTCGTCCGTAATGCGGTAGAGCGTGGTGTAGTTTGCGGCCGTGGTGCTGGTCGGCGCGGGCAGTGCAGCCAGCACCGTGCTGGCGAACCGAATGATGTCGCCCGAAGGAATCGATCCGTTTGTATAGACAACGTTGGTATACGGATTGCGAATGGGCACGTTTGCGCCGAAGCTGCCGAGGCGCTGTGCAAGCGTTGGTAAAACGGCGGAAGCGACGGTAGACGCTACCTGTCGAAAGCCCTCATAGTCCGCGAAGAAGAAGGTATGGTTCTTCACAATGGGGCCGCCAAAGGTGAAGCCAAACTGGTTGCGATTCAAGCGGGGTTTGCCGGCCGCGGTGGTGAAGTAGCCATTTGCATTCAGCGCCGTGTTGCGGAAAAACTCCCACACATTGCCGTGAAACTGGTTGGTACCGCCGCGCAGGCTGGCGATGATAGATGCGCCGCCGCTACGGCCGTACTGGGCTGAGGCGTTGTTGGTCTCCACACGAAATTCTGCAATGGCGTCTGGCGGTGGCTGCACCACCTCATTCGCAAAACCCTGGTTCGACGTGCCGAAGTAGTTGTTATCCAGGCCGTCGAGCACGTAGTTATTCGTGGTGCTGCGCAGGCCATTTACGCTGAACGAGCCTTCGCGAAACGAACTGCTGGATCCGAATGCACTGGGCGATGGCGTCACCCCGGTGCTGAGCAGCACCAGGTCAGAGTAGTAGCGACCATTCAGCGGTAGTTCGCGGATCTGGTCTGCGGCAATGGTCTGGCCGCGGTCGGCACTGTCTACCTGCAAAGCGGGAACGTCTGCCTGTACCTCAACCGTGGTCTGTACCTGCGCCACGGTAAGCGCAAAGTCGACACGCTGACGGGCATCCAGCGTTAGTTGAAATGGCTGGCTTGCCTGCGTGCCAAAGCCGCCGCCCGTGACGGTAAGGCTGTACCGACTAATCGGGATTGAGGGGAACTGGTAACCGCCATCGGCACCGGAAACAGCATGAAAGGTGTTGCCGCGGCTAAGGTCCGACAGGGTCAGGGTTGCTCCGGCGACGCTTGCGCCCGCCGCATCGCGGACCGTACCAACTACGGCTCCGGTGTCGAACTGGGCACTTGCAGACAGCACGGAACACGCGGCCACGCAGCCGGTTACTAGAATGTTTCGCATGGGCCGAGACTAGGCACCGCAGATGGCCAAGCCATGAACCCGCGATTACAGCACGAAGAATCAGGTTTGGGCCACCTGTATGTTCGTTACTCGTCGCTGGCATGCGCGTGGCGTCTACCAGCCCAGGTTGATCAGTGAAACGCTCTCGCGCGGCATTGCTGTTGTTAACTGCACCGCGCCGTCGTTCACGTCGATCCACTCCGGCGAAGTCAGCAGTTGTAATCCATCCTGCGCCTTCAAGGCCGCGTACTGTTCGCTCGTCGGGTGCTGTGGCGA
Organism: Janthinobacterium lividum; assembly: GCA_050954745.1. Lineage (GTDB taxonomy): Bacteria > Acidobacteriota > Terriglobia > Terriglobales > Acidobacteriaceae > Terriglobus. The sequence continues at coordinate 8,701 of JBPBQP010000049.1, forward strand.
TCCCATCGCTTTCCAGATCGTGTACGCATTGCTATGCGTGTCATCGATGCGGTAGTGCGTTACCAGGACTCGTTTCACCGCAGGCGGCAGTCCGGTGACGTTTAGCGTGGCTGGTACGGCTGGGCCGGGACTTGCCACGTCGTGATAATTCCAGAGGAGGATGCTTGCAGACGTGTTCGAAGTGTTTGTCGCAAGGGTGTCAACATCAGACTCTCCGCGTACGCCCGCTTGAACAATGTCATTCAGAGTCAAAGCGCCAGAGCTTGTCGTCGCTACGCGTGTGCCGCGCATAAGAGCGGCCATGCGAAAGAAGTTGAGCACAGGCTTATCGATGCCATTCGTGGAAAGCGAGCGGAAGCCTTCGAAATAGTCTTTACCTTCGAACTCGAAAGACCAACTCAACATAGAGAGCAGGTTTACTTTGTACTTATCCTGCAGCTCGAATAAGCGTTTATAAGCCGCCGCAGTGTAAGCGGGATATAACGTGCCGTTGCGGTAGTTATTCGCCGGATTGACCTTGCTGGAACAGGCGGCACAGCCCTCAGGATCAGCCTCACTCAGGATGATGGGCAGAGAACGAAACCTCGTAAAGCTGGCGATGAGTTGGAAGCCGCGATCCACGTCTTTTAGCTCGGTGGTAATACCCATCGTTACTGTGCCAGCTTCTACTTTTGGTTGACCCTTGGCATGAAACGAGATGAAGTCCATGGGAATCGGCTTGCCGTCGGCCGCGCTTTTGCCAGAGTTCACGTGTTCCAGGAAGTTCTTTAGGAAGTCATATGCTTTCGGGGAGCGCGGACTTGTGCTGGCGGGACCGCCAACCTTTGCCTCTGGCAGCGCTGTGCGCACACCGGCCACGGCGTAGTCATACAGCTTCCAATAAGCCTCTGGCGTGGTGTGCCAATAATCGATGTCGGGCTCATTCCACACTTCGAAGTACCACTGCTTTACGGTGTCCTGGCCATACCGTTCGACCAGGTGTGCGGTTACGACGCGCACCAGCTCGCCCCACTTCGCATAATCCTTTGGCGGGTTATTGCTCTTACCCGTAATAGCGTTCTTTGGATAGTGCACCTGGTACGGTTCGCTGCGGTTCGGCAGATCGGCTGCCAAGTCCTTTGGCATAAAGCCGAGCTCGACCATGGGGCGCACACC
>JBPBQP010000050.1:0-8117 GCA_050954745.1 Janthinobacterium lividum
CCAGGGCATCATCTGAGAAATGGAGGTTTGCTGGCGTTGGCAGCGGCGGCAGGTGCGCGCCAAGGTGTCCGACGCTGAACAGTCCCCAGCCGATCAGGATTACCACCATGATGGTGGTAATTTTCATGATGGTTAGAGCTTTTTCGCTCGACTCTTCAATGCCCTTGATGTTCTGCCACCAAAAGTAGCCTGTAATGAGCAGGGCAATAAAGGCGGAAGAGAAGTTGACGTTGAGATGACGCACCTGGCCCAGGCCGTTCACGCCGATGGCATGGAAGCGCGGGCTGTTACTGGCTTCGACCATGAAGCCGTTGACCATGCCTACGATGTACTGCCCAGCAGAGACACCAGAGATCGGTCCAGTCAGTACATAGTCAAACATCAGGGCCGATACACTGATCTTTGCAAACGTGCCGCCAAGGGCTTCTTTAACAATGCGGTACACGCCGCCACGCGTGTACATGGAGCAACTCTCAACGTAGACCGCTCGAACCGCATACGCGAACAGGACAACACCAAGGATTAGCCACGGGGCAGATTTACCCACGGCCTCTTCGGCGATGCCGCCGGCGTAGAACGCCGAGGAGCCAAGATCGTTGAGAACAATTGCGGCTGCACGCCAAAAGGAGATGAAGGTCAGCATCACGGAGGATGCGACTACCAACCTGACTCGGTTGGACTTGGGCGGGACGGGTATTCGCTTTGACGCCATTTGTATAGGGACTCGTTCGTGACTACGGGACGAGCAACTGCTTTACAGAAAGGAACGCCCAGCGGTGAGTCTACCGCTCAGTAGAAAATGAGTCAAATGTCAGTTCAGACCATCGTGCGGAGCGGACTCGTTACCACTGTCGGACAAGAAGTCTGTCACATCGTCTGCAAGGGTGATCACCACGATCACGGCAGACCCTGCCATACCCACCAGGAACAACGGAATCAGGATGTGTGAGAGGCCGCGTATGACCAGGTCCAGCAAGGAAATCATGCGCTAATCCTATGCCTCTTCGTCCGGGATGAACAGCAGTGCTAGACTCCACGCGATGCGCTCCCGAAACCTGCCCGCTGTCGCGATGATCTTGCTTTCCAGCCTGCTGCAGGTGTTGGCGTTCCCGGTCGCTGGACCGTTGCCACCGTGGCGGTCAGCTTTGGCGTGGCTTGCGCTGGTACCCCTGCTTTGGGCGTTGCTGCCGAGCGAACCGCTGACGCTGCGACTGGCTGCGTTGCGGGGATATGGCTGTGGCGTGCTTTGGTATGCGGGAAGCTGCTACTGGGTTTACGGCACCATGCACACCTATGGCCACCTGAGCGTCGGCATGTCTGCTCTGGCTCTTGTGCTTATGTGCCTTTACCTGGCGCTGTACCACGCCCTGTTCGGCTTTCTGGTCGGTCTGGCGGCGCGGTCTGGTCGAGGATTTGCGCTGCTGCTAATGCCTTTGCTCTGGATTGCGGTGGAGTTGGCGCGTGCCCGGGTGACCAGCTTTCCGTGGGATCTGCTTGGGTACACGCAGATCGATAATTCCCTGCTGACCGCGCTGGCCCCGTTTACCGGCGTGTATGGCATCAGCTTTCTGCTGGCGGCGGTCAATGCGGCCATTGCAGCGGCCGTGGTGTTGCCCGGCCCGCAGATGTCGAAGCGCCTTGCCCTGTCGGCTGCCGTGCTGGCGGCGGGGGTGCAGAATGCAGGCATGTGGAAGCGTCCGCAGATGCATCCAGGTTCACAAAAGGCGGTGCTGCTGCAGCCGAACCTGGATGTGTCGGGCAGTGACGATCTGAATCCGGAGACGCTGACCGCATCGTCTGCCAGGCTGTCGCTGCAGGCGGCCGCGGTTCAGGATGGTCCAACGCGTGTCGTGTTGTGGCCGGAGTCGCCTGCCCCCTACCAGACCAATCAGCCCGTCTTCACGGCGGCCGTCACTGATCTCTCCACGCAGTTGCAGGCACCTGTGATCGCCGATGCGATCGGCATCGCTCCAAATCTGCATGTCCCGCGCGGTTTTAACCTGTACAACTCCGCGGTGTTGTTTGCACCCGGTGCCGGCGTGTCAGGGCGCTATGACAAGGTGCACCTGGTGCCCTTTGGCGAGTTCGTGCCGTATGCCGACTTGTTCTCTTTTGCAAGCGGCCTGACGCAAGCGGTTGGCACCTTTGACCGCGGCCGCGCGCGCACACCGTTGCCGGCCGATGGTCACCATTACGGCGTGTTTATCTGTTACGAATCCATCTTTGGTGACGAGGTTCGGCGGTTCGTCGACAACGGCGCGGACGTGCTGGTGAACCTGTCCGACGATGGCTGGTACGGCGACAGCAGTGCGCCCTTTCAACACATCAACATGGCACGCATGCGCGCGATTGAGAACCGGCGATGGCTGCTGCGCGATACGAACAACGGCATTACAGCGTCGATCGATCCAAACGGCACCGTCGTCGAAGCGATGCCGCGAAATCGGCGCGGCGCGGTGGCAGTGCACTTTGACTTCCTGACCGAGAAAACCTTCTACACACGCCATGGCGACCTCTTTGCGTACACCTGCACGTTGCTGGGCATGGCGCTGCTAGTTCCTGCTGGGCTGAAGGCTGGCAGGCAGGCGGTAAAATCAGGGGATGTTGACTGATCTGGAATACCACTACTCCCCGGTTCGCGACCGCGTGCGCGATCTGCGGGAGTATCTTTGACTCGCCTCGCCTGAAGAAACAGCTTGCCGTCGTGGAGATGGAGATCTCAGACCCCACGGTCTGGGCCGATGCGCTGCGTTCACAGCCGTTGATGCGCGAGCGCAAGCGCCTGGAGACCCTGCTGGCCGATGATGCCGAACTGGCGCGCCGCACGGAAGAAACCGAGGCCTATTTCGAACTGGCGCGCGAAGGGGAAGACGTCGAAGCGGAGCTGGCACGCGCTATCGAAGAGGTTGAGAAGTTCGCTGAAACCCTTGACTCCCGCACCATGCTGTCGCAGGAGAGCGATCCGCTCAACGCCATCGTGACCGTACACCCCGGTGCTGGCGGCACGGAGAGCCAGGACTGGGCCGAGATGCTGATGCGCATGTACCTGCGCTGGGCTGAGCGGGAAGGCTTCAAGACCGAGATCAACGAGATTCAGGATGGTGATGAAGCCGGCATCAAGTCCGTGACCTTCACCATCTCCGGCGATTTTGCTTTTGGCCTGCTGAGCGGCGAAACGGGTGTCCACCGCCTGGTGCGTATCTCTCCGTTTGATTCCGCGAAGCGGCGGCACACGTCGTTTTCGTCAGTCTATGTTTCGCCCGAGATCGACGACGCTATCGTCATCGACATCAAGCCGGACGAGCTGCGAATCGACACCTACCGTTCGGGCGGCAAGGGCGGCCAGCACGTCAACACGACCGACTCTGCCGTGCGCATCACCCACCTGCCCACGGGCATTGTGGCCGGTTGCCAGAATGAGCGCTCCCAGCACAAGAACAAGGAAAAGGCGATGAAGATGTTGCGGTCGCGCCTGTACGAATTCGAACTGGAGAAGAAGCGAGCGGTCACGAAGAAAGTGGAAGATTCCAAGCTGGACATCGGCTTTGGGTCGCAGATTCGTTCTTACGTGTTGCAGCCGTACCGCATGGCGAAAGACCTCCGCACACGGGTCGAGGTGGGCGATGTAGACCGCGTGCTGGATGGCGATTTACAGCCGTTTATTCGTGGTTATTTGAAGCTACGGCGCGAGGGCGGCCAACCAGCGGCCGTTGAAGACGACATCGAGTAGGGGCTTTGTGGCTTCCGTGATAGGAAGCCACAAAGCTGTGCTCAATCCGGTCTCGCAGTATTGCTGGCATCAGGCAAAGCGGTCTCAGCATCCGATGGTGCATGGCTGAGATTTCTCTGGAAACGGCAGTTCGGCATCAGGTCAAGGCGCTGCTCGAGGGTGGTCAGGCGCATGTCACCTTTGAAAACGCAGTTGCCGATCTGGATTTCGACCTGCAGGGCCGCGTGCCTGCCGGTTTGCCGTACTCGCCGTGGCAGCTGCTGGAGCATCTGCGGCTGGCGCAGCGCGACATTCTCGACTTCAGCAACAACGCAAATGGAACATACAAGCCCATGCAGTGGCCTGCGGATTACTGGCCGAAGGCTGCAGCGCCGCCGGACGAACATGCCTGGGCTGCAAGTGTCGAGGCGATCGAGCAGGACCGTGCGACATTTGAGCGATTGCTGGATGCGGGCGACCTGACGCAACCCTTTCCGTGGGGTGACGGGCAGAACCTGCTGCGGCAGGCCATGTTGATCGCCGCGCATGAGAGCTACCATCTGGGCGAGTTGATCGTGACTCGCAGGCTGCTGGGCGCGTGGAAGCCGAAGGCTGGCCACGCTTGAACGAGCCGGGCACCATCGCGCGCATGCTGGCAGGGAAGACGGTCGCCGTGGTCGGTCTGTCCGCCGATCGTGGAAAGCCCAGCCACTATGTTTCGGCCTACCTGCAGAGTGTCGGGAAGATCATTCTGCCGGTCAACCCATCGATCAAAGAAGTGCTGGGTGTGCGGTCGTATGCGTCCCTTAACGATCTGCCGGAGAAGCCGGATGTTGTGAATGTCTTCCGTTTACCCCGGGCTATCCCGGCCATTGTGGATGAAATGATCGCGCTTGGCATGACGGCATTGTGGGTGCAGCAGGGTATCCGGAACGAGGAAGCCGCCGCCCGGGCAGAGGCGCATGGCATTCGCGTGGTCATGGACCGCTGCATCATGGTCGATCATCGATTCGGCAGTCGTTGAGCCCGTCACCGCGTCAGAGTGGCTCTTCGTTCTATCCACGGCCTACAATCTAGTGGATGACTCCTACCCGATTGCCCCGTCTCCTGCTTCTGCTGCTGTCGATCGTGCTGCCCGGCGTACTTGCTGCGCAGGTAGGCGGCGCCCTTGGCAACGGCGGCCCCGGGCCGATCAAGGGGCAGCACCTGACGGTCGAGATGGTAAGCGCCGGACCTGCGATTGCGCAGGGTGGCAAGCAGACCGTCGGTTTCGTATTTTCCATGGAGGACGGCTGGCACGTCTACTGGCGTAACGCCGGCTTTGCGGGCTTTCCGCCCAAGGTGAAGTGGACACTGCCTACCGGTGTTGTTGCGGGTCCGCTGCAGTTTCCCGCACCGGACCGGCTGCCGCTGGACACTACGGTCGACTACGGTTACGAGGACTCCATCGCGTACCCGGTGAGCCTGTCTGCAGACCCGAAAGCGAAGGCAGACAAGAGCGGCAACGTGCACCTGGCAGCGGCGCTGAACTGGTTGGTGTGCAAGGAGACCTGCATCCCTGGCAAGGCGAACCTGGGACTGGACCTGAAGCTGGTTCCAGCGGGTACTGCCGTAAGCCACGAGGGTGAGCAGGTTGGCGCGCTCGGTTCAGCGTTGAAGCAGATGCCGAAGCCCGTGCCTGCCGGAGCGAAGTTTCTGGCCCAAAGCAACGGCAACAACCTGACACTGACGGCGACTCTGGGTAGCAAGCCGAAAGATGCCGAGTTCTACCCGATCGACTCTGACATGATCGCGGACACCAGCGAGCAGCCCATTGACCTGCTGCCCGACGGGGTTCGCATCCACCTGGAGCGCGCGCCCGGATCGAAGGCTGCACCCGCGAGCCTGCATGGGCTGCTGAAGCTGACGGACGAAGAGAATTACGAGATTGATGTACCTGTCGTACCCGGTCCGCCCGTCGCCGTAAAGACAGCTTCGACCGGTGTTGCGAGTGGGTCTGCAGCAGGCGTCACGGCGCTGAGTGCCGTTGCATTCGCGTTTGTAGGCGGCATGCTGCTGAACCTGATGCCATGCGTTTTTCCGGTGCTGTTTCTTAAGGCACTCTCGCTGTTGCAGACCTCAACCGAGGAGCGGAGCCGTGTGCGTACCCACGGCCTTGCCTACACAGCCGGCATCATCGCATCCTTCTGGCTGGTCGTCGCCGTGCTGCTGGTCTTGCGCGCGGGCGGCAAGCAGTTTGGATGGGGCTTCCAGTTGCAGTCGCCCGGCTTCGTCGCCGTGCTGGCTGCGTTCCTGTTTTTCTTTGCTCTGTCGCTGGCAGGCATGTTCGACTTTGGCCTGTCGCTGACCAGCGCGGGCGGTTCGCTGGCGCAGAAGGGGGGCTACTCTGGCAGCTTCTTCACCGGCGTACTGGCAACCGTAGTGGCGACGCCCTGTGTGGGGCCGTTTATGGGTGCGGCGATTGGCTTTGCGCTGGCACAGCCTGCCATCGTTACGTTCATGGTCTTCACATCGCTTGCGCTGGGCCTGGCTGCGCCTTACATGCTGTTGAGCCTGCAGCCGTCGTGGGTGAAGCTGCTGCCGCGACCGGGTGCGTGGATGCAAGTGCTGAAGCAGGTGACCGCGCTGCCGTTGTTTGCAACAGTGATCTGGCTGGTGTACGTCTACGGCGCGTTGTTCCAGGGGGGCGGTGACCCTGCAGAGGGCATCACCCGCATGGCGTGGCTGTTGGCCGGGCTGATGCTGATTGCAATTGCTGCGTGGACGCTGGGCCGTTGGCCCGCCAGGCGCGGCAGCACGCTTGCCGCAGTGATCCTGGCGGTGTGCGCCATTGCGCTGCCGTTGTCTGCGGCGCGTAAGAGCGTGTCAGCCACGGTCTGGCAGCCGTTCTCCGCAGAGGCGGTGAAGCAGGCGCGGGCGAGTGGCAAGGCGGTGTTCGTCGACTTCACCGCGGCATGGTGCCTCAGCTGCCAGGTGAACGAGCGCGTGGTGTTGAAGTCGAGCGATGTGCAGCGGGAGTTTGCCACTGGCAACGTCGTTCCCATGCGCGCCGACTGGACGCAGTACGACGAGAAGATCACGGCTGCGCTGCAGGCAGTGGGCCGCAGCGGTGTACCGACCTACATAATTTACCCGGCGAACCCGACTGCTGCTCCCGATGTGCTGCCGGAACTGCTCAGCAAACCTGTTGTTCTGGACGCCATGAAGAAGGACATCCAGCACTAGGGTGCTGTGACTAACCTGTTTTGGCTTCGTCGCGGGCGCGTGCCAGGTCCAGCATGCGTTGGCCCAATTGGCGCTCGCGACCCTGGTCCGTGGGGCGGTAGTAGTGGCGGTCCTGCAGGCCATCGGGCAGGCACTGCATGGCGGCGACGTGGCCCGGCAGGTCGTGCGCGTACTGGTAGTCCTTGCCGTAGCCGATTTCCTTCATCAGCCGCGTAGGCGCGTTGCGCAGGTGGAGCGGAACCGGCTGTGCACCGGTCGCTTCCACGTCGATACCGGCCTCGTTGTAGGCCACATACACCGCGTTGGATTTCGGTGCGAGCGCCAGGTAAATGACGGCCTGCGCCAGTGCCAGTTCACCCTCGGGAGATCCGAGCAAATGCATGGCCTGCTGCGCGGAAAGGGTCAGGTTGAGCGCCTCAGGTGCGGCCAGGCCGATGTCCTCGACCGCCATGCGAACCGCCCTGCGCGCAATGTACATGGCGTCCTCGCCTGCAGCCAGCATGCGACGCAGCCAGTAGATGGCGGCGTCCGCGTCGGAGTTGCGCACGCTTTTATGCAGAGCCGAGATCAGGTCATAATGCTGTTCGCCGCTCTTGTCATACAGCAGCGTACGCTGCTGCAGTGCCTCGGACACGGTCTCGCGTGTCAGCAGGGACTCGCCGCGCCCGCGCAACAGGCGAGCAGCCGTCTCCAGAGCGTTCAGGGCGTAGCGTGCGTCGCCGTTGCTATAGGCCGCAATGCTTTCTAGTGCGCCCGCATGGGCCTGCAGCTTCATGTTGCCCAGGCCGCGCTCTGCGTCTTGCAGCGCGCCCTGCAGCAGTTGGGCGACATCCATTTCTGAGATGGCCTGCAGCACGTAGACGCGGCACCGCGACAGGAGCGCGGCGTTGATCTCGAACGATGGATTCTCTGTGGTGGCACCAATCAGCCTCAGTGCGCCGCGTTCCACGTAGGGCAGAAAAGCATCCTGCTGCGCCTTGTTGAAGCGATGGATTTCATCCACGAACAGAATGGTGCGCATGCCGTGAGCCGCGCCGCGTTCCGCATCGACCATGACCTGCTTGATTTCCTTGATGCCGCTGGTCACGGCCGAAAATTCGATAAAGGTCGCGCTGGTCTGGTTGGCGATGATCTTTGCCAGCGTGGTCTTGCCGGTGCCGGGCGGACCCCAAAAGATCATCGA
>JBPBQP010000051.1:0-5225 GCA_050954745.1 Janthinobacterium lividum
GCATATCTGCTCCATTAGACGCCTGCGGAGCAAGTCCCGGTGCAGGACCTGTGCAGGTGCTTCACGCGATTGTAATTGGTAATAGTCCGCGTCTATACACGGTGGTTCTGGGTAGAAGTTAGAAGAAAGGTAAAAGCGGAATACTTTCTTGCCGCACGAACAAAGGCGGACACTTGGGTGTCCGCCTTTGTTTCAGCTTTCTTGCCTAACCAGCTTTTTCTAACTGGACGGGAAGCGTGACATTACGCATCTTCACCATCTCAGCGGTAATTTCCAGTTCCTTGATCTTCTTGTTCGTCGGTATGACGTACATAAGATCGAGCATCAACTCCTCCAGGATCATGCGGAGCCCGCGTGCCCCCACTTTACGCTGCAGCGCCTCGTGGGCGACGGCCTGCGCCGCTTCTGGCGTGAAGGTTACCTTTACCCCTTCGTACTCAAACAACTTCTGGTATTGCTTCAAGATGGCGTTCCGTGGCCGCGTCAGAATGTCTACCAGTGCGGCCTCATCGAGTTCGTCCAAGATACCGAGGACGGGAAGCCGACCCACGAACTCTGGAATCAAGCCGTACTTCAGCAGATCCTGAGGCTCAGCCTGGCGTAACAACTCCGAGTCACGTTGTGCGCGGATCGGTGTGACTTCCGCCTCTTTGTTATCCGGTCCTGCCGTCTTGAAGCCAAGTGCCTTTTTCCCGATCCGCCTTCCAATCACCTTCTCAAGCCCGACAAACGCGCCGCCGCAGATGAAGAGGATGTTGGTGGTATCGACGATAGTGAATTCTTGATGCGGATGCTTGCGGCCGCCCTGAGGCGGCACGTTCGCGATGGTGCCTTCCAGCAGCTTGAGCAGTGCCTGCTGAACGCCTTCGCCACTCACGTCACGAGTGATCGACGGGTTCTCATCCTTGCGACCAATCTTGTCGATTTCATCGATGTAGATGATGCCGTTCTGCGTCTTCTGCACGTCACCATCTGCGGCCTGCAGCAGCTTCAGGATGATGTTTTCGACATCCTCGCCGACATAGCCGGCCTCCGTCAGCGTGGTGGCGTCTACGATTGCGAATGGCACATCCAGCATCTTTGCCAGGGTCTGCGCCAGCAGGGTCTTGCCGCTGCCGGTTGGACCAACCAAAAGGATGTTGGACTTAGCCAGCTCGACATCATTGCCCTTGGTGCGGTTCATCTGGATGCGTTTGTAGTGGTTGTATACCGCGACCGCTAGTTTCTTTTTCGTCACATCCTGGCCGATGACGTACTCATCCAGAAAGGCCTTGACCTCGTGCGGTTTGGGCAGGGCAGCAGGTGCCTGTGTAGTCTGAACCTCAGTCCGGTCATCATCCAGGATGGAATTGCAAACGGCAACACACTCATCGCAGATGTAGGCGCGGGGGTAATCAGAAGGTGAAGAAATCAGCTTTGCGACGGTGTCCTGTGACTTGTGGCAGAAGGAACAGCGGAGCGAGTCGTCAGAACCTTTTGAAGTTTTCATACTTGGATTGACAACTCCTTGCACGGTAAACGCACCGAGCGAACTTAAGTTTACACCCGTTGATACGGGTAAATGGCTTGCACCCACCGGTTCAGAACGCAGTATTGGTACCTGCGCAGCGGTGTCCAAACGTTTTTGTACGGATAAAGAAAGAGGAGCAATCCGGGTGTGGACTGCTCCTTCCCATTACATTGAGAACTCCGTTTTAGACGCGTGGGCGTGTGATGATGTCATCAATCAGGCCATATTCCTTGGCCTGCTGTGCACCCATGCTGAAGTCGCGATCCGTGTCACGTTCAATCTGCTCAAAGGTCTGTCCGCTGTGCTCGGCCATGATCTTATTCATGCGTTCGCGCAGCCGCAAAATCTCACGTGCATGGATGTCGATTTCAGTGGCCTGACCCTGGATACCGCCACCCATGATGAGCGGCTGATGGATCAGGATACGCGAGTTTGGCAGAGCGAAACGCTTGCCCTGCTTGCCCGCCATCAGTAGGAAGGCACCCATGCTAGCTGCCTGGCCGATGCACAGCGTGGACACATCGTTTTTGATGTACTGCATGGTGTCGTAGATGGCCATGCCTGCGCTGACGGAGCCACCGGGTGAGTTGACGTACAACTGGATGTCCTTGTCAGGATCTTCGCCCGAAAGAAACAGCAGCTGGGCAATGATCAAATTGGCGACATTATCGTCAATTGGCGTTCCAAGAAAGATGATGTTGTCGCGCAGCAGACGACTGTAGATGTCGTAGGAGCGCTCGCCCCGGCTCGTCTGCTCGAGCACCATTGGAATAAGACCCATGTTTCTCCTCGTTTTCCGTTGTGCACTGTCTTTGTTCCGTAGTAGGAAAGAACACGACGCTGCAAGGGATCGCCCTGCCACGTCAGCCTCTGCTTACTACGCCATCTTTTCGTAAAGCGCGGTGGCTGTTGCTTCACGCCGCATCTGCTCGCGGATACGGCTGATGCTACCGTCTGCGTTCATACGCTCACGTAACTGCTCCAGTGGCTCACGCGTCTGCATCGACAGGATCATCAATTCGCGCTCGACATCTTCGTCCTTGATCTCGACATTCGTGCTCTCGGCGATCTTGTCCAGAATCAAGGAAGCCTTGACTTCCTTGACGGCCTCGTCACGCTGTGCCTCACGCAGGCGGGCGAAATCGAGCGTTTGCATCTGCTCGCGCGTCATGCCCTGCTGGGCAAGTGCGCGAAGGCCGCGATCCAGACGAACATCAATCTGCTGCTGCACAAAGCTTTCAGGCACTGGAAAGTTGAACCTCTCTACCAGCGCGTCAACCAGCTTGCCCTTGGCTTCGTTCTCAGAGTTCTGCTTCTTGCCATTCGTGGCATTCTCGCGAAGCGTAGTCGTAAATGCATCCCAGGTCTCGAAGTCGCCCAGCTGCTTGGCAAACTCGTCGTTCTTTTCGGGGTAGCTCTTATGCTTGATTGCGTTGACCTTAACGTTGTAGTCGATGGTCAGGCCAGCCAGGCGAACGTCGCCGAAGTCAGCGGGGTAGGCGACTTCCAGGTCAAACTCACCGCCCTTGGGCTGGCCGCGCAGTGCGTCATTGAACGCCGGCAGCGTGTTCTTGCCGCCGATCTCGACCATGACATCTTCGCCGTCGATTTCGTCGGTCTCGGCAGCTTCGGCCGCAATGGTCTCACCCTCGGTCTTGCGGCGAATACCCTTAAAGGTAATCTCGGCCCAGTCGCCATCGGCGAGCGGACGATCTTCTTCGACAGTTTCGATCGTCGCATGTTGATCGAGCACACGGTCCAGTTCTGTGTCGTACTCTGCGTCTTCCAGCTGCACTGCCGGCTTTTCGACAGTGACCGCTTCATACCCGGAGATATCGATCACAGGGGCCACTTCGAACTGCGCGCGGAAGCGCAGGGGTTGATCTTCCTGCAGAAACATTTCCGTGATCTGGGGCTGAGAGATCGGTAGCAGATGAGCGGACTCCATCTCAGAGCGGAAGCGCTCCTGAACCAGCGAGTCCATGACTTCCTGCCGCACTTCCTTCGCAAAGCGGTTGCGGATCAGCGTCTCAGGAACCTTGCCCGCGCGGAAACCCGGAATGCGAGCGAGCTTCTGGTAACGCTTGATGATCTTGGAATAGGCCTTGCTGACCTCATCCGCCGGAACCTCGACGGAGATCTCGCGGGTCAACTCCGTGTTGAGCGCGGGACCCTGTTGGCTGCGAATCAGGCCACTGGGCTCGTCGTTCGCGCGGGTCTGCACTGGCTGCTGGATTGCTTCAACCGAGGTCTGCTCGGCGACGTCTGCTGTTTCGTTCGGAGTCAAAATTGGTGCCTTCTGGATGGGTCTGTGCGGCGGGCTGCGGCGAGGCTGTCGCAGGCATCACTACCGGCTCTCTTCATGGTACGGACGCGCGCTCGGGGGGTCAAACGGAGTGACACTTACCGAGCGGTTATGGAGCCGTCGTCACGTCCGATGTATTTTGCAGGGCATCCATGCGGACCCGCCATTCCACGCTTTGGCCGGGCGCCAACGTGGTTTGGGAACCTTCCCCTTTGCTGTCAGTCGCCGTGCTGAAGGTGACAGCGACGGCGCTTCCTTTCGCCGAGGCCTGTACCCGAAGGCTGCGGATTGCGGGGGTAAGCGCCGTCAACCGAAGCGTGTACCCGTCTGCCTGGTTGCGCAGCCGAATCTCCGGCCCTGCACTCAAGTAGCTGTGAGACAGCGAGGTAAAAACTTGATCGAAGTCGCGCACGCCCAGCTGTTCTGCCGTGGACCGATTAGCCGTATGCGAGGCCTGCGTAGGAGGGGTGACAAACATAAAGCGCATACCCGCTTGAGTGGTCAGAAGAGCTGGTTGCCACGTTAAAGTGACCGCTCGAGCTTCGTTGCTGACGTTTCGCGCGGAGGCGGCCAATTCAAGGCCGCGATTCGTCAGCGAAACGGACACCTTGGTCGCGACGCCCGTATGGACGACCAGGTGGCTTGCATTTGAGACATCAGGTGAAAAGCTGGCCTCGGAGCGTGTGCCGCCCGGCATGCTCGTCGTGTCCTGCTGAACGGCAGCGCGACCGGCAATAAGTTCAACGGGAGCCGACCAGTGGGAACCCTCGCGACTGGACACCTGCGCACTAAAGTTTGCGCCAGACAGGTTGGCGCCCACACCCGTCAGACCACTTTCACGCGTCGCAAGCAAAACCGGCACATCGCCCTTGCCTGGCAGGCTCAACATGGCCTGCAGCACCAGCATGCCATCACCCGGCACTAGCGTCGCCGCTGTGAACTCGGGCATCAGGGAGGCGGTCAATTCCAGGCGGCTCAGATGAACAAGCTCCTGGCCTCCGGGGCGTGCGGTCGTGACAGCCTGTTCCGGCAGGGCTTGCGTTGTGGTGAACTGGTGGATTCTGCCCCGGATATGGGCCACCCAAGCCAGCCCGCTGGCGGCAATCAGCAGCAGCAGGCACGCCACAATGAACACGCCCGAGCGCGCTAGCCTGTCCCAGCTCGCCTGAACGCCGTCGCGGAGGCGGGTGCCGCCAGAGTTGCGAAAGTTGGGGTCGCGATACACCGTTGTCTGCAGTGAAGTTACCAGTATCGTGTGGTAAATGGCGCGCCGCGGTACGATTTCGAGAGAGTTCCCATGCCATCTGCAAGATCTGTGCAAGCCGCGACAGAGTTACTGGAAGTTAATCGGAATGTTGTTGCCTGCGAGCGGTGCCCTCGCCTAAGGGCTTACTGCAGCGCGCTGGGCGA
>JBPBQP010000052.1:0-3798 GCA_050954745.1 Janthinobacterium lividum
CCGAGAATCGATGGGAGTGGGCAGTAACAGATTTCGCCTGCCTTGCGATCGGTGCCATCGACGTGCCCATGTTTCCGACTCTCACCGCTGATCAGACCGCGGCACAGTTGCAGGACAGCGGTGCGCGTATCGTCTTCGTGTCAACGGCAGATCTGGCCGCAAAGGTGCAGGGCAAAGCCTCGGTCGAAACAGTCGTCGTTATGGACAGCAGTTCCGCAGGCCACTCGCTTTTGTTCGGAGACCTGGTTGCGGGCGATGACGGCGGCGCGCGTGACGGCGGCTTCGACGCTCAGCTTGCCTCGGTGGAACCGTCTGATCCTGCCACCATCATTTACACCTCTGGCACCACCGGCGATGCCAAGGGCGTGGTGTTGACGCATGGCAACATCGCCTCAAACCTCTCCATGACGACGGACCTTTTCCGCTTCGGTCCCGAGGACCTGATGGTGTCATTCCTGCCGCTCTCGCATGTGACGGCGAGGCACATCGACTACCTCTTTTATGCGGAGAATGTGACGCTGGCGTACGTCAATCGTCCGGAGCGTGTGTTGCCCGCCATGCAGGCGGTGAAGCCGACCATCTTTGTGGCGGTACCGCGCGTGTACGAGCGTGTGCGGCAGTCCGCCGAGGGCAAGGCGATGAAGGCGGGCGGCCTGAAGGCGAAGATTTTCACGTGGGCGATCCGCACCGGCGGACAGAATCGGGAGGAGGTGGCGAATGGCAAAACCCCGTCGTCCCTCGCATGGAAGCTGGCGAACAAGCTGGTGTACAGCAAGCTGGCGGAGGCGTTTGGCGGACGGGTCAAGGTGTTTGTGGCGGGCGGCGCACCGCTGGGCATTGATCTGGCACGCTGGTTTGCGGACGCCGGCATTCCCATTCTCGAGGGCTACGGCCTGACCGAGACCTCGCCGGTCATCGCCGTGAACCTGCCCACGCGCAACAAGCTGGGCACAATCGGTCCACAGTTGACGAATCTCGAATGCCGCTTTGCAGAAGATGGCGAGTTGGAAGTCCGCGGTCCAAGCATTTTCCCCGGCTATTGGCAAAGGCCGGAGCAGACTGCCGAGGTGATGGATGGCGACTGGTTCCGCACCGGCGACATCGGCGGCATCGACTCAGATGGCTTCCTGCGCATTACAGACCGAAAGCGCGAGCTGATCAAGACGGTGGGCGGCAAGTTCATTGCACCGCAGCCGATTGAAAACAGGTTGAAGGTGTCGCCGCTGATCGGCCATGTGGCGCTACAGGGTGACCGGCGCAAGTACGTTGCGGCCATCCTGTCGCCCAATGCAGCCGCCCTGGGTGATTGGGCCAAGGTCCAGGGAATCGACATCGCCGACAGCAGATCGCTGGTGCGTGAGCCCCGTGTAATTGCCCGCTTTCAGCAGGAGTTCGACCGCGTCAATGCGGACGCCGCGCCATGGGAGAAGGTGAAGCGCTTCCGCATTGTCCCGGACGAATGGACCATCGAGACAGGCGAACTAACACCCAGCATGAAGCTGAAACGGCGGGTTGTGGCGCAGAAGTATGCTGCGGAAATCGACGCTCTCTACAGCGGTGTGGAAGGCGACTGAGCATCGGTGGCAACTGGTGCCCTTGTGCCCCTGTGCAAAAGCGGGTACAAGTAAGGGGCTGGAGGGTCTGTGACCGTTGCGACATAGACCGCGCGGCGGAGCGCATTGAGCATGGCCATTGCAGTAGCAGTGCGGGAAGTGATGGACATTCGCCAGGCGGCAGATTACCTGGGTATCAGCAGCGATACGCTCTACCGGTATGCGTCGGAGGGCTTTGTGCCCGCCTTCAAGCTGGGGAACAGGTGGCGGTTTAAGAAGTCGCTGCTGGACAGCTGGATGGACCAGCAATGCGGTGTCTCAGCGGCACCGATGTTGAAACCGCACGAAAAGAAACCACCACACGCAGCCAGGCCGGTTGCCGTCATGCAAAAGCCTCAGGCGGGTTGAAGCGTCATCACGGCAAGCTCTGGCGGGCAGTTCAGCCGGAAAGGCAGGTGCATGGTGCCCAGGCCGC
Organism: Janthinobacterium lividum; assembly: GCA_050954745.1. GTDB lineage: Bacteria > Acidobacteriota > Terriglobia > Terriglobales > Acidobacteriaceae > Terriglobus. The sequence goes on from JBPBQP010000052.1 coordinate 2,029, forward strand.
GATTGACGTAAAGCTGTGTCTTGCCGATTTGAAACAGGCCGCTGACATACTTCACACCTAGGGCCGGCAGGAACATCGCGGGCAGGAAGGGTAGCCGAATCTGGCCGCCGTGCGTGTGCCCGGCCAGCATCAGGTCTACCGGGCTGTATTTCTCCACGGTGTCGGCAAAGTCAGGCTCGTGACCCAGTAGAACGAGCGGTTCCTGCAGCCTGCGCTTCGGCAGTGCGGCACCCAGGTTGGGCACGTCGAGATAGGCATCAGCAATGCCGGCGATCCATAGTCGGTCACCGCGCAGGTCAACGGCCACGTGCTGGTTGTTCAGGGGGGTAAGTCCGTGTGCGCGCAGCGCCTCGCGGATGCCCGCCGGATCCACCGAGTCATGATTCCCCAGGGAGCAGAAGCGGAGCGGACACTTGATGCCGGACAGGATGGACGCACATTCGTTCGCGTCGCTGACAGCAACAGCGGGGGATGCGCCAGGCACGCGATGTGCGGTGATGAAGTCGCCGGTCAGCGCAACCAGATCTGGCTTCAGGTGATTGAGTTGGTTCACGGCGTGCTCGACGAAGTAGGGTTCGTCGAAGTCGCGGTAGTGAATGTCGCTGATCTGCGCGATGGTGAAGCCGTGGAACGCAGACGGCAGATTCGCCACAGGAATGGTCACGCGCGACACGGTTAGCGCATGCCGCTCCAGCTCACCCGAGTATAGGGCCAGGGCGGCAGCCGTCACCGCGCCACCGGCAAGGAAGCGGCGACGCGTAAGCTGACGGCGAGCCCGGTCGAGCGAATGCATACTCCATGATACCGACGCAGGGGCCGTACCGTAAGATCGCGGGATGGATCAAAAGGTGCGTATTCGGCAGCTGGGGGCCGTTCTTCGGCAAAATAGTCTTCCCGCCATGGTGCTGACGAACCTGCCGGACGTGCGCTACCTGACCGGCTTTACAGGATCGAGCGCCGCGCTGGTCGTGCTGGCCGAGCCTCGCCTATCGGCCCGGCTGTTTACCGACGGGCGCTACACCCATCAGGCGAAGCAGCAGGTGCAGGGCGCAACCGTTCGTATTGCGGCCAAGGGTGTGGTGGCAGAGGCGTGCGCCTACGCTGCGGCCAGTGGAGCCGCCGGGTGCGGCTTTGACCCGTCGCAGACCACCGTTGCCGCCTTGAAGGCCATGCGGTCTGCAGCACGCGCTGCCGGGGCAGGCAGCAGCTTCTTTCGCCCGGTGGATGGCCCCGTCGCAACCATGCGGGCGGTCAAGGATGCGAATGAAATCGGTCGCATGCGCCGCGCCGCGACGCTGACCTGCACCCTGTACGAGGGGCTGCTGTCGTGGATGGAAGCGGGTATGCGCGAACGCGACATCGCCGCCGAACTGGAGCACAGGGCACGCCTGGCGGGTGCGGACGCCATGAGCTTTGAGACCATCGTGGCCGGGGCAGACCGCAGCAGCCAGCCGCACGCCCGCGCGACGGACGCAACCCTGCAGCCGGGCGACCTGATGACGCTGGACTTCGGCATTGTGCTGGACGGCTACTGCTCTGACATGACGCGAACGGTTGCATTCGGCTTTGGCGAAGGGATAATCCCGGCAAAGCTGCGAACCCGTTGGGCAGAGCAGCGCGACGTCTTTGAGGCCGTGCTGGCAGCGCAAAAGGCGGCGGTTGCAGCTGTACGTTCCGGCGCATCGTGCGGCGACGTGGACGAGGCTGCGCGGTCGGTCCTGATGGGTCTGGGCTTCGGGAAGTACTTCACCCATTCCACCGGCCACGGTG
>JBPBQP010000053.1:0-93796 GCA_050954745.1 Janthinobacterium lividum
CTGACCTCCAAAGCCATGCAGCAGCAGGCCTTTGCAGAGGGCGCGCCGCAGACCAGTTCGTCGTCGCAGCCACAGGCAGTCGCGCCTGCAGCGGCTGACCCCGTCGCCACCTGCAACGATCCCCTGTGCGCGCGCAGCAAGGCGGCATATGTCTTCGAAATGCTGCGCACGATGCTGGGCGACTCCGGCCTGCAGCAGGCCATATCAGGATGGACCGTGCAGCAGTCACAGACGCCTGGGCGCTCTGCCGCAGAAGAGACCGCCGGCATGGAGAAGATCCTGCAGCAGGTGGCTGGCAAGCGAGATCTACACTGGTTCTTCGCGAACTGGATAGACGCGGACCACGGCCTGCCTGATCTGCGCATTGTGCTGGTGGCTCCACGCCGTGCGGAACGATCGACGCCGGTGCTGTCCCTGCCGCAGGCACGTCGACCCGTTGCCGGACCCATTGGCGCCGAGCCGGTTGCGCCCACTGACATTCGCGACATGAACGAACATGACGCGCAGGCTCTGGCAGCAGCCAACGGTGGCGGCGCAGGCCCCGCGCCGGGTTCTTGGCTGGTTGCGGTTGAGGTGCAAAATAATGGATCTGCGGACGCTGAGGTCCCTGTCACTGTGCGCTCTGGCAGCCTGACCAACACGTTGCCGCTGCGCATTGCAGCCCACAGCCGGGCGACCGTTCGCGTGCCGTTTGAGGCTGACCCGGCAGAGGTCCTGGTGAACGATGGCAGCGTGCCAGAGGTGGATACGTCGACCCATCGCAAGAGCATCGGCAGCCTGCCCGCCGCACGGTAGGCGCGGTACACCGGCCCTGCCGGACTTCGACTGTGAAGTCATAGCTACGGACGCAGATCGGCCCAACGATGCGAGAGGGTGGCGTGAGTCATTGAAGTAGGTCCATCAGACAACCGCTGCCGCAGAGGCCGGCGAATCTATCGGCGAACGCGGTGCTTTCGTCCAGTGGGGGCATGTTCCACTGGGACGCCCTGAGTCCAGACGGGCGGCCGGAACCAGTCGCCTGTCGCAACCAGTGCGCCGTCAGCATCTTCGGGTACACCCTGGCCCAACGCACTTACTACCGCCGCAGCCTGCTGCACGGCAGATGCGGAACTGTATCGCAGCAGGTACCCGGCCCGGCTTAATTGGCCGGAGATCGGTGCATTCGCAGGCACTGTCTCCGCGTCATCGTCGGTAGATTTTTCGCCGCCCGGGGTTGGGTAGGCCGCAAGACTGACACCCTGCGGTGCTGCATCTAAAAGATCGGACGTAGCTTCGCGGCGCACCGCAATGGTCCATCGGTTGGACGCGGGCACAGTGGCCTTGTCTACCGCCTTCGCGGCCGGGGTTGGAAGCACGCACTTGCAGGTCAGCGATCCTACCCACTGCCTGCGTTTCCCTTCAACCGCATCGGTCGAAGCCGACAGGTCAAACGAACCGCCCAGATGCGAATTCGCGGGAATACTCTGTAAGAAGATTTTTGCCCAGGTATTGGCATAGTCTGCCGGTGCGTCGGCCAAAGAGACGGAACCGGACGCAGTACGCCAGTCGAGCACGTTCGGCACCTCGCCCCGCAACAGCAGCACGCCTGGCTTTGGCGTGGCATCAGGAAGGTCGCTGTTCTTGTCCGGCGCGGGCAGTCTGCGCAGCGCGTCAATCACGCTGGCGACGGTCAGAGAATTGTCCGTCGGCACGGCGCAGCGTACATCACGCAGACTGCGCAGAAATCCGTCGGTGGCAGCCTCGCAGTGGGCGTTGATTTCGGCATTCTGCGCGGGCAGGTAGTCAGCACGATGCAGGCCCAGCAGGTGCAGATCGGTGACCAGCCGGGCGGCACCCAGCGTGCCGTGCAGCGTTGCCGCCGCAGAGACCTCACCACGCCAGCCAAGGTCGTACCCGGCAGTCAGCTTTGCGGCTTCTCCCAGGGGCGTTGGCTTCCAGTTGGCCGACAGGTCGATGGGTGCATTCTGCAGATTGGCCGCGCGCCCCAGGGTGGCTTCCACGCGTAAGGGGCCGACGTCGTTCGCGTCCGTATCGGTTCGAATGGGCTTGCCGACCATGCGCAGCCGCCACTGGTCCGGTTCTGGCAGCCACAAGGCAAATTCGGCTTCCTTTACGGAAAAAGGCAGCTTGTCGTCGCCATTCTTGATGTTGATACGAGCGTCTGTCGCTTCGATGTAAGGAAAACGTGGCGCATCCCCGGCACGCGCCTGGGCGGTCGGGGCAGAGTTCATCTGCGACGCCTGCATCAGGATGCTCTGCAGGTTCCAGCGACCATCATCGTGCCGACGCACGAGGTTAATGCTGGGCGAATCCAGGGAGATGCGCGACACCTCAATGCGCCGCCGCCAAAGGGACGACACGCGCAAACGTGCCTCCACGCTGTTGGCGCGCAACACTGGTTCGTAGCCAAAGTCCGGGTTCTCACTGACCACGAAATTCGCGATCGTAAGACCGGGGATGGGCAGCAGATGCAGCGTAATGTTATCGAAGTGAACGGGTCGGCCAAGCGCACCGGAAATGGCAGAGGCCACCCGACGCTGGTACCGGTTGATGCTCAGGTAGGGCGGCAAAACCACCAGCAGCAGCAGGCAAAGCAACGCAATCAGGCCAAGCAGTACCCGCCGTCGAGCCGCAGGCGTCCACGACGATGCCTGGCCGCCGGTACTCTCCGTATCGATCTGTTCGAGGTCTTGCGGCACAGGGAACAGGCTACTGGATCAGGTGGAAGGTCCGCTTCCAACGGGTATCACTGATGAAGTGAGTGGCCTCGTGCAGGATCCAGCTCAGCGTATTTGCAGCGCCGGTCTTGTACTCCTGATCGTCAGGCGTGAGGAACGACCAGTAGACGAACATGGGCCGGCCCAGCAGATTACCCTGCGGCACAAAGCCCCAGAAACGGGAATCCAGGCTTTCGAGGCGATTGTCGCCCATGGCAAACACGGAGTTCGGCGGCACGATGATCTCGCCGTCTTTCACATGGTTGCGGATGTCCACCGACCAGCTGGCAGCGTTGTTTGCGGCTGACTCGGCGGCAATGCCCTCCAGATCACGCGGAAAATCGTCGCGCGCCGTCTGGTAACTGTGGGTCGGCTGGCCGTCCTCCGCAGGAACGGAAATGTAGGACTCGTCCACGCGCTCGCCGTTGCGAAACAGGATGCCATGCTCCAGGTGGATACGGTCGCCCGGCAGGCCGATGGCTCGCTTGACCAGGATCAGGTCCGGGATCTCCGCATTCGGCTTCACAAACACGATCACATCGCCACGGCGTACAGGTCGCTGACGATCCAGCGGCATCCACGTGGTGCGCGGCGCCAGGGTGACGCGGTCCACCAGAACGTGGTCACCCACCAGCAGCGTCTCCTTCATGGAGCCGGATGGGATCGCAAAGTTCTGAAACAGAAACGTCATCACAAACAGGCCGATGACCAACACATAGGCCAGACCTGCCAGCGATTCCGGCAGCGTTTCATGGTGCTCTTCTTCCGCTGTGGTCACAACGGGGTTGGTCTGGGTCGCGGTTTGCATGCCGTGCTGTAGTGTACCGTGCGACCCGTCGCCGTGCCGATGCCCTAGCGCAACACGCGCAGGCTCCGCTCCAGGCGCAGACGTCCGCGGGGTGTCTCAGCGGTTCGGTCGACGGACAGGTACACCAATAGCGGCTCGCCAAGGATGGCGCTTCGAGGCACAAAGCCCCAGAAGCGGCTGTCCTGGCTGTTGTTGCGGTTGTCGCCCATGGCAAAGTAGCTGCCGCCCGGCACCGGCAGGTCGCCTGCGTGGATGCTGCGGCGCAGTTCGATCCACCAGGTGGCCTCGACCGCAGGATCGGCCCGTTCCAGCGTGGGAAACTCATCGCGGTAGGACGAGCGTTCTGACGGCGAGTAGCGCGTAAAAGGTTCTGCCAACGGCACGCCGTTTAACACAACGGCCCCGTGATGCAGGTGCAGACGGTCGCCGGGCACTGCAATGACACGCTTCACCAGCAGCTCGCGCGGGTCTACCGGGTAGTGGAAGACGATGATGCTGTCGTGTGCAGGATCGCGATAGGGCAGCAGCCAGCGCCAGTGACCCGGCGGCGCGAATACCTGCTTGTTGACCAGGACGAAGTCGCCCACCAGCATGGTCGGCTCCATGGAGCCGGTGGGGATTTGCGACGGCTGCAACAGGAAGGTGATCACGAACATTGAAACGACGGTCAACCGGGCCAGCGATGCAAAGACCTGCGCCACAGCCTCTGCGAACAAGCCAAAGACCTTGCCCAGGGTGTTGGTGTTGCGATAAATCATGCGGTCTGGACGGCGTCGGCGGGAGCCAGCCGGTCATACGCCAGGCGCGCGGCAGCCTGCTGGGCCGACTTCTTGCTGGTACCCTCGCCCGCTGCCAGCACGTCGTCACGCAGCAACACTTCCACGCGAAAGCGCTTGTTGTGGTCGTTGCCAATTTCTTCCACGGTGCGATAGAGCGGCTGGCCCTCGGCACGGGCCTGTAACAGCTCCTGCAGGGCTGACTTCCAGTCACCGACGACGCCACCAAAACGTGCGCCCTGCTGTGCGGCTGCCTGCAGCTCTGCCAGGTGCGGCTGGAAGATCTCACGTTCCACAAACGTGCGTGCCGCCTTGAGACCGGACGTGCCTGCATCCAGGTAGATCGCTGCCACCAGTGCCTCGACGGCGTCCGCCAAAAGGGTCACCTTGGCCCGTCCGCCGCTGGCATCCTCACCACGGCCTAGGTGCAGCGCTGCACCCAGCTGCAGGCGCACACCGGCCTCGCTCATCCGTTTGCCGCTGACCAGCAGGGCGCGCATGCGGGTCAGGTCGCCCTCGCGACGCTCCGGAAAGTGTCGGCACAGCAGCTCTGTAATGATCAGGCCCACAACGGAGTCGCCCAGGAACTCCAGCTGCTCGTTGTCCTCGGTGGTCAGGTTGGGTGCGCCACCGCCTGCAGACTCACCTTTTTCAAAAGCCAGCGAACTGTGCGTCAGGGCCAGTTGCAGCAGCGCTGGATTCCGAAAGCGATAGGCAATGCGCTGCTGAAGCGCCTCGGCCGGATCGGCGGGTGCTTCCGGTTCTGTCGCGCTGCGCCGCTTCGCCATGCTTCCGATAGTACCGCTCGACTGCGGCGTTGCGCGGTGGAAGCTGCACCTGTGCCGGAGCCCGAACCTCGCAGGTTGCGGCAGTCTAAACGGCGCAAATCGACCGCTTTGGGTGCGATAGTCTGCTGAGGTGTGAGGTGAGGTTCCGATGGTCGAGATGCCGATGATTGCGAAGGTGGTGGAGGAGAACGAGGAGCTCCGCCTGCTGCCGGAAATGGGCAATCGCCATGGGCTTGTGGCCGGTGCGACCGGGACCGGCAAGACGGTAACGCTGCAGGTGATGGCGGAAGCGTTCAGTGCGATTGGCGTGCCCGTCTTCGCAGCGGATGTGAAGGGCGATCTCTCGGGGATCAGCCAGGCCGGTCAGCCCTCCACAAAGTTTGCCGCGCGCGCCGCGTTGCTGCAGGTGGAAACGCCTGTGTTTGCAGGATGTCCGGTGGTCTTCTGGGATGTGTTTGGCAAGGAAGGGCACCCGATACGGGCGACAATCAGCGAGATGGGGCCGCTGCTGCTGAGCAGGATTCTGAACCTGAACGACACGCAGGCCGGAGTGCTGACGCTTGTCTTCAAAATTGCGGACGACCATGGCTTGTTGTTGCTGGACCTGAAAGACCTGCAGGCGATGCTGCAGAACGTAGGCGAGTCAGCAAAGACCTACCAGACGGAGTACGGGAACATATCGGCGGCCAGTATCGGGGCCATTCAACGTGGCCTGGTGGGGCTGGGGCAGCAGGGTGGCGACTGTTTCTTTGGAGAACCCGCGCTCAACATCGAAGACCTGCTGCAGGTGGATGCCAACGGCAAGGGCGTGGTCAACATTCTGGCAGCGGATGGCCTGATGCAGGCCCCGCAGCTGTATGCGACCTTTCTGCTGTGGTTGATGAGCGAGCTGTTTGAAAAGCTGCCCGAGATGGGCGATGCCGACAAGCCAAAGCTGGTGTTCTTCTTCGACGAGGCGCACCTGCTGTTCAATGACTTACCCGCCGTGTTGCAGAGCCGGATTGAGCAGGTTGTGCGGCTGATTCGATCCAAGGGCGTTGGCGTTTACTTTGTGACACAGAACCCGATCGACATTCCGGACGTGATTCTTGGCCAGCTTGGCAACCGGGTGCAGCACGCGTTGCGGGCGTTTTCGCCGCGCGATCAAAAGGCCGTCAGGGCAGCCGCGCAAACATTTCGAGCGAACCCAAAGCTTGATGTCGACGCTGTGATCACGGCGCTTGGCGTTGGCGAGGCCCTGGTTTCATTTCTGGATAACAAGGGCATCCCGGGGATTGTGCAACGCGCCATGGTTGCGCTGCCACACAGCCAGATTGGGCCCATTACGCCCGAGCAGCGAGCGGCGCTCGTGAAAGGGTCCGTCCTGGCGGGCGTTTATGAGAATGCGGTGGACAGAGAGTCGGCCTACGAAAAATTGAAGGGAAAGGTAGCGGCGAGTCCCACGGCTGCGACTCCCACTGCGGTGACGCCAGCGAACGGGCAGGCTTCCGCTACGCCCGCTGGACCGGGATGGCTGTCGGAGGTCGGCGGTATGCTGAGCGGTGTCATGGGCTCAGGCCGTTCCGGGCGCGGCGATACCGTGGTGCAGGCCATGGTCAAAAGCGCAGCGCGATCCATGGGAAGCCAGGTCGGACGGCAGATCGTGCGTGGCGTCCTGGGATCGTTACTAGGAGGCAACAAGCGTTAGGTCGGAGACTGATGAGGAGGAATGACGGCGATCGTCATCCATCCTCGTCGGGTAGCTTCGGCAGCTGGAAAACGTTTAGTGCGCCATGGCCTCGCTGGATGCGGGCGCAGGCTTCTTCACAAGCCAGACCAGCGGCACCATGATCATGCAGAAGACGGCCAGCACGGCGATGATGTCCAGGTAAGCCAGCATCTGCGACTGCGCATGCAGCATGTTGTAAATGTTGCCCTGTGCAGCAGCCAGGGCGTCTGCGTGATTGCCGCCGCCGGGTCCGCTACGGCCCTGCAGATACCCGGCGACGGAGTTGATCTGGTTGGTGTACCCGGCGCTGCCGCTGTTCATGTTGCGGACCATGTACGACTGGTGCGCCTGTGATCGCCGCGCCAGCATGGTGGACACAAACGCCGTGCCTACTGATCCGCCGACGTTTCTGGCCAGGTTCGAAAGGCCGGACACGTCATTGTTCTGCGCCCGGGGTACGCCGTTGTAGCTGATGGTGTTGATGGGAATGAACAGGAACGCCAGGGATGCACCCTGCCATACACGCAGCCACATGATGGTCTTAAAGCTGGCATTCAGCGCCAGCATCTGGTGCATGGCGACCAGCGAACTGGCCAGCAGGATGAAGCCAAAACTGATCATGGCGCGCGGGTCGACCCGCGTAATCAGGATGCCGACCACGGGCATCATGAACATGATGATGATGCCACCCGGCGACATGACGAACCCGGCCAGCTCCGCCGTATAGCCAAGCAGCGTCTGCACCAGCTGCGGGATGAGCACCGTGGATGCGTACAGCGAAAAGCCGAGCACAAACAGCAACGCAAAGGCGATGGCGAACGACTTGCGTTTGAAGAGGGTCAGGTTCAGGATGGGTCGGTTCCCCTGCCGGGCCTGGTACAGCGACCACCCAATCAGCGATACCAGCGCCGTAACGCAGATGACGATGAAGAACGTGATCAGGTGTGATCCGAACCAGTCGTCTTCCTGGCCCTTGTCCAGCACGAACTCCAGCGATCCAAAGCCCAGCGCCAGCAGACCAAAGCCGATGTAGTCCAGGTTCAGGCCCTTGCGCTTGCTTTCGGCCACTTCCGCGACGATGTGCGGTGGGTCTTCCACCATGCGCGACGTCAGAATCAGCGACAGGATGGCGACCGGCACGTTGATGAAGAAGATCCATCGCCAGTCATAGTTATCGGTAATCCACCCGCCCAGCGTGGGTCCAATAGCGGGTGCGGCGACCACGGCCAGCCCATACAGAGCGAAGGCCTGCCCTCGCTCTTTCGGCTCAAAGGTGTCAGCAAGGATTGCCTGTTCGCTCGGTCCCAGGCCGCCGCCACCCGCGCCCTGAATCAGGCGGAACAGGATCAGGATAGGAAGCGTCGGTGCCAGGCCGCACATCATTGACGAAATGCCGAAGATGACCACGCACGACATGTAGAACTTCTTGCGCCCGATAAAGGTCGTCAGGTATGCCGACGCCGGCAGAATAATGGCGTTCGCCACCAGGTAGCTGGTAATGACCCACGTGGCTTCGTCCTGCGACGCGCCCAGGCTGCCCGCCATGTGGGGCAGCGCCACGTTGGCAATGGAGGTGTCCAGCACTTCCATGAATGTCGCCAGCGTCACGGTCAGGGCGATCAGCCACTTGTTGTGCTTGGGCACCCAGTGTTCCTGGGCCGCAGCCTGCACTTCGGCCGACTGGCCGGATTCTTGAACGGAGGAAGCCATGTACGACTTCAGATTCGGCCGGATTGGACGCGGATGCAGAGACTTCCTGCTGAAATGGGCGCGGCTGCCAGCCCTTGTCCCAGCGTGCTACCGTTTCAGGGATGGCACGGATTGCAGTGGATATGGATGAGGTCATGGCCGACACGGTGGCCGAACACATCCGTCGTTATAACGAAGATTTCAACGCCGCCCTGTCCACCGACGACATGGACGGCAAGTGGCTGTGGGAAGCGGTTCCGACCGAACACCATTCCAGCCTGGCTGCCTACATGGCCGAACCAGAGTTCTTTGGTGGGCTGCCGGTGATGCCGGACGCGCAACGGGTCATGGAGCGGCTATCGCGCGACCACGATGTCTACGTCGCCTCTGCCGCCATGGAAGTGCCCATGAGCTTTGCGGCCAAGTTCCGCTGGATGGGCGAACACTTCCCCTTCATCAAGCCGTCGCACATGGTCTTCTGCGGGGAGAAGTCCATCGTGCGCGCGGACTACCTGATCGACGACAACCCACGGCAACTACGCGCCTTTCTGGGCGAAGGCCTGCTGTTCTCAGCGCCGCACAACCGGTATGAACAAGGCTGGCGGCGGCTGAAGGACTGGGCCGACGTGGAGCGTTTCTTCTACCGCTAAGCTGCGTCGTCACAAAGTTCAATCAGGCGTAGGAGCCACCCGCGTTGGCATTGCGGGCAGCCCGCTCCGCTGCGATCTGTTCCACGTAGCCAGTTGCACGCAGCGCGCTGAGAGGATCTGCGGGCAAACCACGTGACGTGCGCCATGCCTGCACCATTGGCCGCACATCGGTGTAAAAGCAGCCGCGAAACAGCTCTTCTGCTTCCACCAGCCTGCAGGCATCCTGCAGTTCTGCCAGTTGGTCATGCGGCACCAGCGCAGCGCGCGCATACAGTTCCTGCGCAGAACACACCGTCTGCACCATCGCTTCCATCTTGCCTTTCAGGTTGTGGCTCTGGTCAATCATGTACGCCACCCCGCTGACATCGCCGCCACCGTGTTCGAAGCTCAGAATCTCGTGGAAGATGCGAAACACCTGGTATGGGTCAATGGAGCCGAGCGTCAGGTCGTCGTCGGCATACTTGCGGTCGTTAAAGTGGAACCCACCCAGTGATTTCAGCTGCAGCAGCCACGCGACGATCTGCTCAATGTTGGTTCCGAGCGCGTGGTGGCCGGTGTCGACCAGAACGGTTGCCTGCGGTCCGGCAGCCTGCGCCAGACTGTACGCCATGCCCCAGTCGGCAATGTCGGTGTGGTAAAAAGCCGGTTCGAAGGGCTTGTATTCAATCAGCAGGCGCCCGTCGGGACCGAGCTCTGCATGGGTTCGTTGCAGTGCTTCCCGCAGCCAGCCATAGCGACGCGCGATACTCTGTGTCCCCGGATAGTTCGACCCGTCGGAAAGCCATAGCGAAACATCGCGCGAGCCAACTGCCTTCGCAATTCGGACGGAATCGAGCATGTGCTGCGTCGCCATCTCACGCACGGCCGGGTCAGGGTTGCAGAGCGATCCAAACTTGTATTCCGCCTGTTGAAACAGGTTTGGATTGATCGATCCGGCGCGAATGCCGAACTGCTGCTGCAGCACAAGAATGTCGTTCACGCTGTCCATACCCGCTGGCAGATCCCAAAGCACGTGCAGCGCCATGGTGGGAGCAACGCCGGTAAGGCGATGTACCTGTGCCGCATCCGCAAACTTTTCTGCAATGGACGTTGCTGCGCCCGGTTGAATGAACTTGCCAAACCGTGTGCCAGTGTTGGCAAAACCCCATGACGGCACTTCGATGTGGAAGCCATCGAGTGCCCGAACGATGCGGGCGAATGCGTCGTCGTGTACGGTGCCTTGTCGTGCATCAATGGTCAACGTCCTGCTCCCATGCGCGTTGCCTGCGCAGCATTGCAACGCGCTTCACCCTACCGCCTCAGCATTCCAATGGCAACTGCTGTCAGAGCCGCATGGCACTTTCTGTGTCCGATATTGCACAGGAAGCAACAGCGGCGCCGCAACCTTGCCTCCAAGCTAGTGTTCTTGCTGGTGTGGATGAAAGGAAGTAACCACCATGACGTTGACCAATCGATTTGCCGCTGTGCTTCTTGGAGCAGGCCTGCTTATGCCTGCGACCACCCTACTGGCGCAAGGATATAACCAGGGTTACAACCAAGGCCCCGGGTATAACCAGGGACCGGGATACAACAATCAGGGTCCTGGCTACAACCAGGGGCAGGGTTACGGTCAAGGTGGATGGGATGCGCCCCCGAATGACTTCCGCCGCGACATTCAGCGCCAAGGCTTCCGTGATGGTATCGAGGGTGCACGTAAGGATGCCGAGAATCGCCGCCCCATCAACGTGCTGAATCGTGATGAGTACCGCAACTACCGCGGACCAGATCGCCGAGGCTATCGCCAGGCGTTCGAGCGCGGTTACCAGACGTTCTGGAACCATCAGCGTGGACCGGGTGGACCGGGTGGACCTCGCCCTTACTAGCTTCCTGTTTCAACAAGAATGCCCGCTCCTGAGAGCGGGCATTCTTATGTTTCGTGAGCGTACAGTCACTCAGAACTTCGCAACCATCCACACGCCAGCGATCATCAGCGCTCCACCTGCCATGCGCAGCGGGGATGCGCCATGCTGCCGGAATCCCACCAGCCCGAAGTGATCCAGCGCGATGCTGACCACCGTTGCCGCCGTGATGCTGACGCCGGTGAAGATGCCCGCGCCCAGCTTCTGTGCCAGCATCAGCCCGGCAAACGTAGCGGCAATGGAGATAATTCCGCCCATCCAGGCCCACCACGGCACCGCCTGCATCTGCGGACTGGACGGCAGCGGCTGACGCACAAAGGCCTGCACCAGCAGCACACCGGCCAGGCCCGATGCGTAGACCCACAGCGTCGCCCAGATTGGTTGCGACAGCTGCGTCTTCAGCTCGGCATTGGTGCCTGACTGAAACGGGTTGGCCGCGCCCGCCGCGAGTGCGAAAAGAAGAATGATCCACTGCATACCGGCTTGGACGACGCGGAACCGTAGCCAGCCGCAAGCCGCTGGAAAAATCTTGCGCCGCCCGCGTCCCGCACTGCCTTGTACGCGTTTCCGAAAAGATTAGAAGAGCCCGTTCCCGGCGCATCAGACCAGAAGCAAAGCTGATTCCACGGACTTCCGAGGCGTACATGACACGCACCTTCAACGACCTGTATGCGCATGAACTGGAGATGCTGGTCTCTGCCGAGAGCCAGATGATCGACCTGCTGCCAAAGCTGGCTGCCGGAACCGATACCGTGGAACTGCAACGGGCACTGCTGGCGCAGGTGGAAAGCTGCGCCAACCAGCTGGCCATGCTGCACGCCCTGCTGCAGGATGCAGGCAAGCCGCTGGCCGTGCCGTTGAGCAAGGGCATCCACTCCCTGCTGCAGGAATGCTCGGAACTCCTGAAAACCTTTCCGACCGGCAATCTGCGCGACGCCGTCATGATCGCTCACATGCAACGCGCCGAGCACTACAAGATGGCCGCCTACGCCTCGGTACAGGAATATGCCGGGCTGCTGGGCGACAAGGCCGCGGCAGAACAGTTGAAAGACGCGGGCAAAGCCGTAACGCTGATCAGCAAAACCCTGGGAAGCATCGCGATACAGATCAACGCCGAAGCGTATGTGGACACTCGGGTGGAAGGCACCTAGCTTCTGACACCTCTGTCAGCTTCGATGAGAAAGATGCGGCGCTGCTGATACAAAGGGAGGGCGAATGCCTCGTCTGTTCCGGAGATCTGTCTTGCGTCTGAAAACACCTGCTCTCTTCCTCCTTGCGCTGCTGTTCACGGGCGCATCCCTGCCCGCGCAAACGGCACCGGCAAAATCTGCCGTGCAGATGCCGCTGGAAAAGCTGCCCTACGCGCCCGTACTGGACGTTACCAACCTGGACCGCACGGTAGACCCCTGCGTGGACTTCTACAAGTTCAGCTGTGGCGGCTGGCAGAAGAAGAATCCTATTCCGGCTGACCAGTCCACGTGGAGCGTCTATAGCAAGCTGGGCTATGACAACCAGCAGTTTCTGTGGGGCATTCTGCGCGATGCCGCGATTGCAACGAACCGCAACGCGGTACAGCAGAAGATTGGCGACTACTTTGCCGCCTGCACGGACGAGGCTGCCATCGACCGCCGCGGCATGGATCCCATCCGCCCCGTGCTGGCCCGCATCGCGGCGTACACGAGCCGGGAAGCCCTGCTGAAAGATCTGCCTGCTTTCTCCGTTGACGTGGACGGCTCTTTCTTCTTCGAAGCCGACTCCACCCAGGACCCTGCCAACTCCGACCAGGTGATTGCAGAAGAAGGCGCAGGCGGCCTTGGCATGCCCGACCGCGACTACTACCTGAAGGACGACCCCAAGAGCGTCGAGATCCGCGCGAAGTACGTCGCCTACATTGCCCAGTTGTTCACCATGAGCGGCGAACCCGCGGCGCAGGCGAAGACGGATGCGGAAGGCGTGCTGAAGCTGGAAACCGCGCTGGCAAAGGCGTCGCTGTCGCGTGTGGACCGGCGTGATCCGTATAAGGTCTTCCACAAGCTGACGCTGACGGACCTGCACGCAGAGGTTCCTGCCGTGGACTGGGCGCAGCTCTTCCAACGCAGCGGCGCGCCGCAGTTCTCTACGATGAACATCTCGCAGCCGGAGTTCAACAAGGCCGTGCAGGCGGAACTGACGACCGAACCGCTGGCCACGCTGCAGGCCTACGAGCGCTTCCACGCGCTGACCGCTGCTGCACCATTCCTTAGCTTGCCCTGGCAGCAGGCGCAGTTCGACTTCTTCAGCCATACCCTGCGGGGCACGCCCGCGCTGTCGCCCCGCTGGCGTCGCTGCACCCAGCAGGTCGACCGCTACCTGGGCGAGGCGCTGGGGCAGGAGTTCGTTCGACGCACCTTCTCCGCCGACACCAAGGCTAAGACCGTGCTGATGACGACCCTGATCGAAGGCGAGATGAAGAACGAGATCGAGCACCTGGACTGGATGAGCCCCGCCACCAAGACGGAGGCACTGCGCAAGCTGGCCGCCATCCGCAACAAGGTGGGTTACCCCGACCACTGGCGCGACTACTCCTCCCTGAGGGTCGAGCGTGGTGACTACTTTGGCGATGTGCACCGCGCCAACGAGTTCAACAGCCGCCGCGAGTTCAGCAAAATTGGCAAGCCGGTCGACCGCGACGAGTGGGGCATGACGCCGCCCACGGTGAACGCCTACTTCAACGGGCAGATGAACGACATCAACTTTCCCGCGGGCGTTCTGCAACCACCGCTCTACGACCCCAAGGAAGATGATGCCGTGAACTACGGCAACACCGGTGCCACCATCGGCCACGAGCTAACGCACGGCTTTGACGACGAGGGCCGCCAGTTCGACGCGAAGGGCAACCTGCGCGACTGGTGGACGAAGGATGATGCCAAGGGCTTTGAAGACCGCATCAACTGTGTGCGCGAGCAGTTCGGCACGTACACCGTGGTCGACGACATCCACATCAACAGCAAGCTGACCAGCGGCGAAGATGTTGCCGACCTGGGCGGTACTTTGCTCGCCTACCTGGCATGGCAGAAGGCGACGGAGAACCAGCGACTGATGCCGATTGACGGCTTCACGCCCGACCAGCGCTTCTTCATTGGGTTCGGCCAGTGGGCCTGTGAAAACCAGCGACCGGAACAGCAGCGCGCCAATGCTCTGACCGATCCACATTCACCCGGTGAGGCGCGCATCAACGGCATTGTGACGAACATGCCGCAGTTCGCGGCCGCGTTCCAGTGTGCAAAGACCGCACCCATGGTGAAGGCGAACGTCTGCAAGGTCTGGTAGCGACCACTTGGTGTCACAAAGAAGCCACGCACAGGCGACCTGCCTGTGCGTGGCTTTTGCAGTTCCTACAGAGCTGCGATGCTCCCAGGCCTGCCCAGAAACGCCAGCAGATCGGCATTCAGCTTGTCTGGCTCCGTTGCGTTCAGCCCGTGCGGCGCTCCGTCATATTCCAGCAGTTCCGCGTTGGCCAACAAGCCCACGGCGCGGCGTGCGGACTTGTCGATCGGCACCGTGTCGTCGCCAGTGCCGTGGATGACCAGCATCGGGATCGTAATCTTCGCAAGGTCGCTGCGGAAATCCGTCTCGCTCCAGGCGCGCACCAGCTTGATGGTGGCATCGGGCGAAGCGGTCATTGCCATGGACTGCGTGAACTCCAGCATGGCTTCTGAAACGGTATGGTGCATCAGGCTGTAACCGTAGAACATCTTGCCAAAGGTCTTCAGAAAGTCAGGGCGATCCTTCTTGAGGTTGTCGACCATGTCGTCAAAGGTCTTCTTTGGCACGCCATCCGGATTGTCGTCGGTCTGCAGCAAGTACGGCGTCACAGCCGAAATCAGGACTGCCTTACTGACGCGCGCACTGCCGTAGGTACCCAGGTAACGAGCCACTTCGCCGCCGCCCATGGAAAAGCCGACCAGCGTTACGCCGTGCAGGTCCAGCGCCTCCAGCAGGTCGTTTACATCGCTCGCCAGAGTGTTGTATTCGTACCCGGTGGCAGCCCAGTCGCTGCGGCCAAATCCACGGCGATCATAGGCGATGACGCGATAGCCATTTTCTGCCAGCACACGCGCCTGGCTCTCCCAACTGGCGCTGGTCAGGGGCCAGCCATGGATCAGTACGACGGGCGCGCCGGTACCCCAATCGTAGTAGTAGATCGCGGTCTTGTCTTTCGTTTGCAGATAAGGCATTCGGTCATTCTCCTGCCCATCGGATGCCGTTCGACCGCGTTGCGAATGGCTCACGTTCCCCGCCTGCGTGAAAAGCCGAAAAAGTCCTGCGTGCGGCCGAGCAAACCCATTCCGTGCCTTGTGTAACCCATGTAGAAAGGCGCACTATGCAGTCGAAGTACATCGCCAACCGGCGAGGTGTTCCAAATGCGTCGTCTTGCACAGTTTTTGACCATTTCCGCCTTTGCACTGGCTGCATGGGTACCCGTCCACACCCAGCAGCGTTCCACACCGGCTGTCACGCCGGAGGCAGCTCAGCCGCAGACATCTGCTGCCCCGGAAAAGCCGCTGCCGCCGCCCAGCGAAGCCCTGGCTGACACGCTGAGTGCGCGAGGCCGGTATCTGCTGGCAATCCGAACCTATGAAGCACTACCAACCAGCCCCATCATCGACAACAAACTGGGCGTCGCCTGCCTGCACATGCTGATGTTTGAACGTGCGCGCACCAATTTTGAAGCTGCCATCAAGCTGGATCCAAGGTACGCAGAGGCCTGGAATAACCTTGGAACGCTGGCGCACAGCCTGGGTGACCTGCCGCGCGCCGAGAAGATGTACAAGAAGGCGCTTAAGCTCAAGCCGGACTCGCCCAGCACCCTCAAGAATCTCGGCACGCTGTACTATGCCGAACACAAGTTCAGGAAGGGCGACCGGGCCTACCACCAGGCCATCCGGCTGGATCCAGAGGCCCTGGAACGGACCAGCGGCCACGATATTCAAACCAGTGCCAAGGCCCAGAGCGCCGGGGAAGTTCATTACCACATGGCTCTAACCTACGCGCAGGCGCGCAGCTTTCCGCTGGCGCTGCAATACCTGCGCAAGGCGATTGGCGAGGGCTTTCATGATCGCAACCGACTGTTGCATGAAAAAGATTTTGGAGACCTGCGCACCCAGCCCGTCTTTCTGCAGATGGTGGACGACCTGAAGAAAGATTGACGGAGCGCCGGATCACAGTCGGGTTGCGAGCACCTGCAGGTATTCATTGCGGATCAGCGTCCGCGCATCCTTGTCGGCGGCTACATTGGCAGAGGTCCACAGCACCAGCAGATCGCTCTGCAACGCTGCCTGCCCCTCGTCATCCAGACGCGCGAACGCCATTTTGGTCGGTCCAAAGTAGGTGCGGAACAGGTTGACCGCGCCACTCGGCGGCATGGGCATGTCAAAGGCAATCGGGATCAGCTCGGTTCGAATGGATTCGAAGTTGTCGGCAAGGCGCTGGTTGACCGTATCGGGATCACCCCAAAGCACAGGCGCTGGGACACCCAGAGGTGGTGGCGCATGCTTGCCGCCTGTACGAAACATGGCTCCGGAGAAGCTTGCCGGGTTCCAGTTGGCCATGGCCAGCAGGCCGCCGGGGCGCAGCACCCGCGCCAGTTCTGCTGCTACCAGCGCCGGGCGCGGCGCAAACATGGCTCCGAACATGGTCACGACCGCATCGAAACTGGCATCGGCATAGGGCAGTGCCTCGGCATCGCCCTCGTCGAACTGGATGGAGACGCTTGCCGCAGCAGCTCGTTCGCGTGCCTGTTCCAGCAGGTTGGGTGCAATGTCCACGCCGGACACCGCATAACCAGCCAACGCAAGTGGCAGGGCCACGTTCCCGGTGCCAGTCGCCACATCCAGCACGCGTGCGCCAGGTGCCAGCTTCAGCCGGTCAGCAAAGGCAGCCGCACCCCCTGCGATGGTGCGGGCAATGACACCGAAGTCGCCTGCCATCCACGTCGCTCGCATGGACTGCTTTACCTGTTCGATGGAGCCTGCTGCTTCCCCTGTTTGACTCATTGGCTGCCGCCTTCCGATTCGCAAACAGACTGCATCCGCCCACCGGGCGAGTCAAGCAGACTTTCGCCCGGTCCATGGCTCAGGCTTCGTACCACTGCAATGCATCGCTCTTCAACATATCTGCCAGGCTGTTTTCTGCAGTGATATACCTGCTGACGAATTTGCGCAGCGGCCGGTACAAACCAGACCTGACCACCACCAGATCGACAAGTTCCTCCTGCATAAACGAGTGGTGCATCGAATGGAAGGTACCGCCCTCTACCTGCAGACGCTTCGCGCCCCTCGCAATTTCCTGCTCCATGCAGTAGGAACGCATGACAGTGCCAAGGGAATGCGCCGGATGCCCTGCACGGTTCAGCTGCCACAGAATCTCGGAAGTGTCGCCAAACCGACGCCCCGCCAGCACGCTAAGCCACTGTCCCTCGCGGTCTTTCAGGCCAATCAAAAAGGGTTCGTGCATCGCATCCAGAACCCGAAGACGCCACAGCAAGGTGCCGCGGGCGATGGGGTACATGCACACCGAGTTGAACGCCAGCATGTCTTCCGGCGTGGCGACCACCTGCAGGACGGGGGTACAGCCCAGCTCTTTCTCGGCGCGCCGGCGATAGTAACGCATGTTGCTCCGGGTTTTTTGCCCAAGGCCAGCCAGCGTTTCATCCAGCGTCTGCTGCAGCGGCAGAAAAGCCGGTAACTGACGGTGCCGCAAGGCCCACTGCACGCCTCGTGCCCTTCGACCCAGGTCGCGAAAAGCCGGTTCTATCCCGGCATCGTCCACTTCTGTACCTGTGAACGAGAGCAACGCAACCCTGGCCCCGCGCCCCATCAACACACCACAGATAAGTGCCGCCACCTGAGAGCGATCTTCCGTACGGGCCAGCAGAGTGCCGCTGCCGGACCGGTCGTTGGTCGCGAATGCCTTCGTTCCGATACACCCCAGGCGGTATTCCAGCAGCAAGACCGTACCTGCGATGTCCTGCGGTTGCAGGCTGCTGACAGGTACGCCAGATCGCTTCGAAACGACGAACAGGTATGGCAAACGCTTTAGAAAACCGGGCTTCTGCAGGAAGTAAGGCAGGTCCAGAAAGGTTCCGGAGGGGCTTTGGCAAAACTCACTGTATCGCACTAGCAAAGCCTGAAGGCGCAGGATCGCAGGGCCACCCCGCACGATATAAACAGAACAACCGATGATGAGATCGCTTGCCCGCTTTAAAGGAACTTCTGCGGTGTTTCGGTCTTGCATGTGCACACTCTCTGCCAGAACGCACAAAACTGGGTGCGCCTGTGAACTATGTATCGGCGCGGCAACATCGGACGCCATCCTGATGTATGCCACTTTACGCCATAGCGCTCCCTCGAAGTGAGCGCACGATCCAAGCCTTTCTTCGGGTGAACACGTAACTTGGCGATTTCCAGGCCTCCTATCGCCTGAATCCGGCGTAGAAGCACGAAAAAGGCCACCTTTTCAGGTGGCCTTTTTCAATACACAGGTAATGGAACCTTAGTCACCCGCAACCAGATCCTTGTCTTCGATGGTGGTGACGACCTGCGCCGTGCTGTTTACCGGTGCTGCCGGCTTGATACCACCGAGGCCACCGATCTCGCCCAAGGCCACAAATCCACCGGGCTGCTCCTGCACCTTCAGAATCTCCTTGCGGTACAGCTTGGCCATGCGAGAGTTTTCCGCATCCTGCTTCAGCTTTGCATCGCGAGCACGAATCTTCTCTTCGCGGGAGTTCTTGGCGATGCCGCTCTTGTCAAACGTATCGTTTGCCGCAGCATTGACGTGGGCATCGTTCAGAACCAGGTCGTACTTCTCCTGCTTCTCGATGGAGACCTTCTTGCCACCGGCAAAGATTTCGTGACGGCCATGCTCCTCATACCACTTGGTGAGGGATGACGTCATGTGCATCTTCTCGATGATGTTGCGCCAGCCAACACCCGTGTTGTACGCGCAGAAGCTGATTTCGCCTTCCTGCGTTGCATACGGAATGATGCACTGCTCGGTACGACGGAAATCGTAGTTGAACAGGTCTTGGAACCACATGCCGGCGATAAACAGGAAGTTCCAACGATCGCCCCGGCGCATCTTGATGTCTTCCATGGTGCGGTCGGCGGTCACCTTGCCGTAATTCTTGCCGGTCGCGCCAAAGCACTTGTCGAATTTCTGCAGCAAGTCCTTGATCTTGAAGTGGGTCGGTGCCTTGGTTGGGTCATAGTTGCGCAGCAGCGCAAGCGACACGCCAAGAATGGTCAGAAACTTGCCACGGGCAGCATCGTTCACCTTGGCGACATCCTTCGCCAGACGATCGGCGTTGATGAATGCAGTAACGGGAACAGCTTCCTTGGTTTCCTTGTCGATCATCAGCGCCATGCCGATCCCGCAGTTTGGGTGGCAGCCGCAGGACAGCTGGCCCCAGTCGTGATCCGGTCCGTGAACCAGATCAGCCCAGTCCGAGAAGGTCGACATGAAGCTGATGGGGAACCAGTCGCGCGTGCTTTCGCCCAGGCCGGTCTGACTCTTGACGTCTGCTGCCAAGTGGCTCAGGGTGTAGCGCTGTGCGGCGCGACGCTCGTCGGAAACGGCCTCATCGCGGCCCGTGAATGACACCGGCTGGAAGGAGAGAAAGTTGATCTTCTTCGGGTTGTCGAGTGCGAACTCGATAATGCGACCAACCTGCTCGTTGTTGATGCCATTGATGATGCAGGTGACGGGAACGATGTCGACGCCAGCCTCATGCAGGTTATGAATGGCCTGCAGCTTTACGTCGAACGAGTTGCCAACTTTGCGATGGCTGTTGGCAGCGTTGCCAATACCGTCGAACTGCAGGTATGCGTAGCGCAGACCGGCTTCCGCGGCAGCCTTTGCAAATTCTTTCGACTTAGCGAACTCGATACCGTTCGTCGCAGCCTGAACCGAGGTATAACCCACCTTGCGCGCGTAAGCTACCGCGTCCAGGAAGTACGGTGACAGCGTCGGTTCACCGCCGGAGAACTGAACGCTCATCTGGCGACGCGGCTTGATCTGGACGGCGTTGTCCAGCATGGTCTTGATTTCGTCCCATGTCAGTTCATGCACAAAACCAACCTGGTTAGCGTCCATGAAGCAGGGATCGCACATCATGTTGCAGCGGTTGGTCAGGTCGATGGTCAGAACCGATCCACGACCGTGCGTTACGGTGCTGGTGCCGTGGTTGTGCAGCTTCTCGTCGTTGTGCGCACGGATGTCGCGGCCCGGGAAGACGTCTTCCAGGTGCTTCATCATCGGCGGGTCGATCGACATCAGGTCTTCAAAGTGGCCGTGGATCGGGCAATCTTTCACCATCAGGATCTGGCCGTCACGCTCGATGATCTGCGCCTTGATCTCGCCAACCTTCTCATTCAGCAGGATCTCGTGCGGCAGCTTGCCGTCAACGATCTGCTGACGAATTTCAGGGATGCAGCGGGGGCAGAGAGAATCGGTCGTACGGGGCCAGCCAAGGGGAGGCTTTTCTTTCTGGTAGCTCTTGAGCAGGGGCTTGTCCGACCACTTGGGCGTAAACGATGCGTTGGGGCTGAAACTGTTCAGCTTTTCAAACACCGCCCACCCGGCTTTTGCAACCAGTGTGAGGGACTTTTCTGCGAGCTTCGATGCCTTGGCCATGCTATCTCCTAAATAATTCTGCCGTGTCGGCAGTGCCTGTGTTTACCCAGCTTAGGATGCCCTAATCTCTGGCACAGCTTCATTTGTTCCCGGCGAACCTATACGGTTACAGCCGCCTACGTTCACTCAAAGCTACAGGGGATCATGCCCCCCAAACAGCCGCAACAGCCAGATGGCGAACCGGTGCAGTGAACGGTCATTAAAGCGCGGTTAATGGAATCCGGCCACGTCTCTCACGAAAAAGGCCCAGAGGAAATCCGGGCTTCACGGCGCAAACTGGCGACACGCCTATTTTCGGATATGCACCAAGCGCAGTGCATCGTCGACAAACTCGTTCACTTCAAGTCCGATGATGGCGCCGCCCAGCGAACCGGCGTAGCTGGTAAAGGTTGACTTTGCGCCTGTATCCCGGTCCGGGTAGTACAGGTTGTTCAGTCCAGCAGCGACGCCGTACCCAAGCAGCAGCGGTGCGTTCAAAGTGTGATGACCTGAATCGGTGCGCGTGATGAGCACGCGCGTTCCGGCGTAGACAACACGATTCAGGAACTTGTGCTGGTTCCCCAGGGCGTAGTAGCGGGGATCATCATGGAAGATCGGCGCAAATACGGCGTCGGTCGTGAAGGTCTGCACGGTGTTGCGCAGTGCCGCGACACCAAGCCGCTTGCCGAAGGCTTCGGAGTTGGTGCCATAGTGCGGGGCAGAATCAACCACGTGGGAATAGCCCGCGGACGCAACGATGCCAACCAGAGAAAACACGCTGAACGAGTCGGCGAGGCCATAAACAACCTTATTCCCGGCTGTAAGCGGCTGCGACACCTGGCCCGGCAGGATGATGCCGGAGTACTTGGACGCGACCGGGCTATTAGGATTCTTGGGAGAAGGTGCAGCACCTGCCTGGCCGTCGAATTCATCTGCTGCGGACGAAGAGGCAACGGCGCTGGGCGCGTTTGGCAGAGTCATCGCAGAAGGGACCATCGCAGAAGGAACTTCGGCAAGAGGTTCGGCGCTGGCCAGAAGAACAGGCGAAACCGGGGCAGTCTGTGCGTGGAAGGCAGTGGGCAAGGCCAGTGTCGCCAGCAGGGTCAGGGTACGATGCATGAATTCCTTTGGTGTAGCGGGGTCGTCGCGCTATGAGTAGATAGACATTTGAGTCGGCAACACGCGGGCAAGTTGCATTTCTGTTACATCCGGTACCTGTTCCTGCAAGTCGTCGTACCGCTTTGGAACGATAGTGATGGTGTTCACGACACAGAAGCGACCACATTTCTTTGCGGTGATGTCTCACTTTTCGCGTCTGACTTGAAAGCAGTTGCGTAGACGCTGCACCGAATGAGGCAACCGTGAGCGATTGGAACCAGAAGATGCAGGACGCCGCAGACCGGGCAGAGTCAGAGGTCAAACGCCTTATCGACTACATGAATCAGGAGGTTGTGCCTGACGTTCGCAAGCACAGCTCAACCGCTCTGCGCGCCGCAGCCGAACAGCTGCAGACACTTGCCAAGAGCCTGGATGACCGCAAGTAAACCTATACGTGGCAGGGGACTGGCAATGGCGCTAAGGACCGTGGCAGTGTTTGCCGCTGCGGTGTCATTCACCCTGCTCACAGGCTGCCATAAGAAGCCTGTTGTTAGCCGACGCTCTGCTCCGCCGCCCATTCCATCGACGCGCAGCCGCATACCGGACACGGTTTCACGGCGCCCACCGGCAGTGGTACTCCCACAGGGCCCGGTAAATGACAACGCCATCGCGTCTGGCCAAATCAACACAACCGAGATTGGCTTTGCCAGCTGGTACGGACCACCCTACGCGAACCACGCCGGCGCCAATGGTGAAATTTACGACCAGAACGCAATGACCGCAGCACACCGTACGCTGCCGATGGGGACGGTCATCCAGGTGACCAACCTGACGAACAACCAGGCCGTGACCGTCAAGGTGACGGACCGGGGGCCGTTCATCCATGGCCGCGTGCTAGACCTTTCCATGGCTGCGGCGAAGGCCACCGGCGTCTACCGTGCGGGCGTGGCGCAGGTTCGGATCGACGTGGTGGCACAGGGTATCGCGGCAAACCTGGGCGGCAGATGGTGCGTGCAGATCGGTGCCTTCCTGGACCGTGAAAACGCCTACCACCTGCAGGTGGAACTGCAGCGCCGATACACCACCACTGCCAAAATCATTCAGTTCCAGGGGCCAACCGGCTATTGGGTGCGCATCAACCCGATCGGTTTAACGCGCGCTCGCGCGCTACAAGTGGCGGCCAACATTCGCACCGCCGAACCGGGTGCCCTGCCGTACGTGGTTCGGCTGGACTAGTCGGGCGCATTCGCTACACTGACCGCTATGCCCGCAATTACGATCTTTGGCCGCATCCTTGCCGGTGAGATTCCGTGCAGGAAAGTCTTTGAAGACGAGCAGTGCCTCGCCTTTCACGATGTTGCGCCCGTCGCGCCCGTGCACATCCTGGTCATTCCAAAGCGGGAGATTCCGTCGCTCGCACACGTCGAAGACGCCGACTCTGCCTTGTTGGGCCACCTGCTGCACCGTGCCGCCGAAATCGGCAGGGAACACGCGCCCGACGGCTTCCGCGTCGTGATCAACAGCGGCGCAGACGGCGGACAAACCGTCGATCATCTGCACCTGCATGTGCTTGGTGGGCGGCACATGGCATGGCCACCCGGCTAGAGCTTAGCGCGATTCAATGGATTGCAGGTGGAAGGTGATGGTGCCCCACAGCAACTTTGCTCGGATTTGCACGGGAATATGACGCGCATCGTCGGAGTACCAGATGGTGATGGTGCCGCGGTTTTTCACCACGCCCGCATCAGCTGTCGGCTGGACGCGGATAGCACTGAAGGTACCGGCAGGTGTCTTCACCTCTTCACGAGCCTCGACCTTCATGGTCACGCTGACGGTACGCATGGCATCTGCCAGCGGCATCTTGAAGTCCTGCCCTACGGTCAGGTTCTGCGAACCGATGTAGAAGATGCCAGACAGCGAGTCGATGACGCAGGCCGGAATCTGCCCCTGCTGCTGCTTTGTCGTGTTTTTCATCAGGTTGCGTTCGGTCAGTGACTGGGTGCCCAGCACAGGCGCCGAAGCGTTGGGCGCAGACGCAGATGCACCCGGTGCGAAGATGAGGTCGCTTGAGATTCTGCGGCGGCCCTCCTGCGTCTGCTTGCTGAAGCCTGCTGAGCAGCCCGTCTGCGGGTTGAAGCTGGACTGGAAGCGATCGACCACCTGGTAGATCATATTGGTCGCGCCCACCGTGTCAGCGGTCGCCTGTACCTTCATCAAGCCTGGCTGCGCATCCAGTTGGAAGACCGCGCGGCCTGCGGTAAAAACACGCCAATCGACGGTGAACGTGAGCGTCTGGTGCTGTGGAAAGCTGTAACCCGGCATGGGAGGAGCAACCAGGGGCGCCTGTAAAGGGGGTACGCCTTCCTTCTGCGCGAACGCTGCAGGAAAAAAGGACAGGGCAAGCAGAAAGGGTTTCACAAACGATTTCAACCGGTAGTCGCCCCTTGCCTTGAACTTGTCACCGGCTGCAAACACCGCGTAGCGACTCCATCTGCGATGCACCCTCTGCTATACGCGCTGCACAGGGCAAAGGACGCAGGTCATGCCATCCGAAAGTGTGACCGCATAGCCATCAGCACAAGCAGTGCCGCGTAAATCGCAATTGCGCCCGCTACCGAATTGTACTCGTGATGCTTCCGGTAGCGCTCCCGTGAAAAAGCTCCGCCACGCTCGTCTGCGGCGGCCCTCAGCCGGGGCAGCAGACGTGGCACACGCGCCGCGTAGGCCTCGAAGCTGGCGAAGGTGGCGCGCAGAAACTTCTCTTCCGCAAGAATCACGGGCAGGTAGATGAAGACGAACAACACTGCCAGCAGAACCACGAGCAGCCATTGCCGCGAAGCAGCCGTGAAACCAAAAGCAGCCAGCATAGAGCCCAAATAAAGCGGATTCCGTGTGTAGGCATAGGGGCCGGTCTGTGTCAGTTCTGCATTTTTGCGGACGTAACCCGCCGCATACCCGCGCAGCATTAACCCCGGAATCACCAGCAAAAGACTCAGCAGCAGCGACAGCCACGACGGTCTTGCAAGCCACAGAAAGAAGGCTGCAAAGACAAAGCCCAGCGGCACACGAATGCGCCGCGCGACCTTTTGCCACCGTTCTTCCCATTGGGTGTTGCCTGTAGCCATGCCTCTGCCATTATCCATGCGCGGGCGTGGAAGCGCTTAGCTGCTGCAGTGCCGCGGCCAGCACCTCTGCAACTGCGATCTGCTGAAGCCCCGCCTCGCCGTGCGCGTGACGACGATGATCGGTCTGGCTGGACGCGTGACGCAACACGACGGCAGTGGTCGCATAAGGCCCGTTACGAACCGGGTCCGTCGGACCGAAAAGTGCCACGACCGGCACGCCCAGCGCCGCCGCAAGATGGAGCGGTCCGGAGTCGCCTGCCACCACGAGCCGCACACGCCGCAGCAGCGCAATCAGCTGTGACAACGTACACGCGGCCGCAGCAGCCGTTCCACCAGAATGCTGCACGACGGCATCCGCAACCCTGTCCGTGCCATGGGGCGAGGCGTTGACCAGCACGCGACAGCCACGCTCGAAAAGCTGCTGCGCAAGGCGACCGTACCGCTCTGCAGGCCACTGCTTTGCCCCCCAGCCGGCAGTAGGGGCAAGAAAAACGGCGGGCCGGGGATCACTGACAAGAAACGTTTCGCACCAGGCCTCGGCTGCTGCATCCACCGGCAGCAGGGCTGTGGCAGGAGCAAGTTGTTGCTGCGTGGCCACAGAGACGATCTCCGCTGCCTGTTCGATGACATGGCGCGACCCGATGGGCACACGTTGCGTGTAGAGCCATCTCGCCGGCGATTCACGCGGTGAGGTACTGCCTACAACACGGCTCGCTCCGCTTGCCCTTGCAATCAGCGCAGACCGGATGGAGCCCTGCAGATCGATGGCGAGGTCGTAGCGTTGTGCTCGTAGTTCTTGGCGAAGGTCACGGATGCTGCAAAACGTTTCGCGAGAGACCGGGTGCTTCGACCACGCTTTGGCCTCTACCCGGTGCACCGTGTCAATCAGTGGTTGCGCTGCCGCGCCCGCACCCGCAGAAAGCAGTGGTGCCCATCGCGGCTCGACCGCCCAACCGATCACCGCATCAGGCAGCGCCGTCCGCAGCGCTGCCACGGCGGGCATGCCATGCAGCACGTCACCCATGGCACCCACGCGCACAATCAGGATGCGCAGTCCAGCGCCATTGCTGCCGACGTTCATCAACGCTTCCATCCCGCTTCGATCAGCGCGAGCAGGTCCGCGACGCAACGTGCTTCGTCATGCAACTGAACACGTACATCGCAGATGGCGAGCGGACCTACCTGTGCCAACTCTCTTCGCAAGTTGTCGCTCAACTTCACGGCATCTTTGGCTGTTGTGACGAAGCCGTTGGCTCGCGCCGCAGCCGCCTGTTGCACCAACGTTTTCACCACGGCTGTATCGTAGCGCTGGTGGTCGCGCAGCGCGACGAAGCCGACTGGCTTTATCCCCAGCGACTGCAGCGACTGACGAAATCCATCCGGCCGCGCGATACCGCAGAACGCCAATGGCTGCGCCACAATTACACCTTCGACCACGGCAGAAGACCGGTTGAGAATCCACTGCCTGGGCAGAACGCGCCCGGCAAAGATGCGCCGCAGCACCGGCTGCAGAAGGTCCGATTCTTCGCCGCGCAACGCCAAAATATCGGCACGGCGCAGCGCATGCAGAGGTTCGCGCAGATTGCCGGCGGGCAGCAGCAGGTCTGCGGCATCCGCAGCCGTAAACAACACGATGTCAACAGCACGAGCGAGCTGCCGATGTTGAAATCCATCGTCCAGTAAATGCACGGAGAGGTGCCGATCGTCACGACGCACGCGGCGGTCGCGCTCTGCCAGCCGTCCTGCCTCCAACCGCTGCCGGGCCACATAAACCGGTGCGCCCAGTGTGCGAGCCATCAGCAACGGCTCATCGCCAAACTCCAGCGCAGTGCCGGTTGCAACCACGCGGCTGGCGCCCGTCGAGGTCGCGCGTCCGTAGCCTCGTGACAACACATCGACGCCATGGCCCTGCCGCCTGAGAGCCTCCGCAATCGCGATGACGAAAGGTGTCTTGCCTGCACCACCCGCTGACACGCTGCCGATACTGATGACTGGGTCAGCCAGCCGCTGCGCCTGCTCTGGATGCCGCGCGAAACCGCGGCTCTTCCACGCAACACCTGCGGCGTAGAGCGGCACCAGCGGCAGCAGCCAGGGCCTGCGCGCGCCCACTAGCCACGCCCTTTCAGCAGCGGCAACAACGCCGACACCGTGCGCTCCGTGGCACCCGCATGCTGCTCAAACAGCGCACGAGAACGCGCTTGCTGATCTTCCGAAACGCCCTCATGCAGCAGGTTCTTCAGCGTCTCACCAAGCGTCCCTGCGTTCACCATCGTGATGACATCAGCCGCCTTCATGGCCGCAACCACATCGCGAAAGTTCTCGAACGATTCGCCCATGACGACCGGCACCCCAAAGCTCGCCGGTTCCAACGGATTCTGCCCGCCACGCGGTACCAGGCTGCCACCCAGAAAGGCCACTTTCGCCAGCGAGTACAAGGCCGACAACTCACCCACGGTGTCAATCAGCAACACGGAACCGGGCGTTAAAAGAGCGGGTGACATCCTCCACGCACTGAGCTTCACCACAGAAATGCCGCGCTGGATTGCAAGCTGCTCCACGTCTGCGCTTCGCTCGGGATGCCGCGGCGCAAGAACCATGAAGGCCTCGAACGTGGGCATACCATCCAGCAGCAACGACTCCTCACCCTCATGCGTGCTGCCGCAAACCAGTACGTTCGTGTCTGTTGCCAGATGCCTGCGAAGGAGCGTCGCCAGGGGCGTCTCGATCGATCGCGGCACGTCGTACTTCAGATTGCCGGCGCAGCGTACGTGGTCTGCAGGCGCACCGATTGCGACCCACCGACGAGCATCTTCCTCACTCTGCGCCAGCAGCAAAGAGATTCGGCGCAGCAACGGCTCCCACAACAGATGCAGCGCCATGTACCGCGGCAGGGAACGGTCGCTGACGCGTGCATTGACGACCGCCACGGGCACACCGGCAAGGTCGCTTTCGACCAGCAAACGCGGCCACAATTCGCTCTCCATCAGGATCACCAGGCGCGGTTGCAGCACCCGCAGGTACGCTCGCACGGCAAAGGCAAAATCCAGCGGGAAGAAGAACACGCGATCCACGTCGAAGCGTTCGCGCGCCACTTGCTGGCCCGTTGGCGTTGTGGTGGAAATGACAATGACATGGCTTGGCAGGGCAGCCTGTAATGCTGCGACAAGCCGTGTTGCCGCGATTAGTTCCCCCACCGAAACTGCGTGCAGCCAAACCACTTCCCTGCCCCTGACCGCTGCGGCGAGACGTGTCGGCACCGCGCCCAGACGTTCCCGCAGACCTTCGCGATAGCGGCCCTGCCGCAGCATGCGCCATCCCCAAACCGGGGCGCTCACTGCGAGCGCGACCGTCAACGCCAAGCTGTACAGGAGCATCATGCGGGAGGCAGACCTGGACTCTTTCCGCTCCAATCGCAAACGCACGGAGCAAGCCCACTTTACCCTCTCCGTGGCTGGACTGATAATGGCAGGGAGGTTGCAGCGCGACTTGTGGTCCATCCGCTGCACGTCGTCGTCTTACTTACATGGTGCGCTTCTTCCCACAATTCGCCCTCGCCCTCGCCTCTGCGCTGCTGGTCGCGTCGACACCCGGCGCGTTCGCTGCGAAAAAAGTAGCGCCCCCAGCGCTGGCAGCGTCTGCCTATCCTGCGCGCGAGACGCATGACAAAGAGCACGTCACCATTGCCGCCGAACCCTTCGACACCCGTGCCAAAGGTGAGTTTTTCCGCAACGACTACGCGGGGCACAGCATTTTGCCGGTCCGCATCGTCATTCAAAATGACAGTGACGCACCGCTTGACCTGAACCAGGCACGCTTCCAGTTCATTGCAGCGGACGGCACCAAGCTGCCGGCGGCCACACCCGACGAACTGAATCGCCGCCTGTTCCGTTTCACCGACATCAAGCAGAAGCGCATTCCGGGCACGCCCATCGTCTACCGACCAACGCCGGTGGATAAGAAAATCATCGACGACGACAAGGATTTCTCCTTCTCGCAAACGGTCGTGCCGCCGCACACGGCAGCCAGCGGATTTCTGTTCTACGACATCAAGGACCTGGACGACCCGCCCCTGCGCGGCGCCGAACTGTACGTCAAGATGATCCACGCCAAGGACGCGGCAAAGGATAACGAACTGTTCGCCTTCAGCGTGCCTTTCGACAAGTACCTGGCCGTGGCCGACGCCGCCAAAAAAGCGGAGCGCGAAGCCGCACGCGCAAAGGCCGACGCCGAAGAAGCCGCCGCGGACAAAAAGGCAGCGGAGACGCCGAAGCCTTGAAGACCGCACTCGATCTGCAGATTCGTCCAGCTGAACCCCGCGACGTACCAGAGATCGCTGGCCTAATTCGCGAACTGGCCCTTTACGAGAAAGAACCTCAAGCCGCCGTCGCTACAGAAGCCGACCTGCTGCGCGACGGCTTCGGCCCCGAGCCCTACTTCCGCTGCCTGATAGCAGAATGGCAAGGGCAGGTGGCCGGTTTCGCGCTGTACTTCTTCCAGTACTCAACGTGGGAGGGCAGGCCGGCACTGTACCTGGAAGACCTGTTCGTGCGCGAGGCCTTCCGCAAGCGCGGCATCGGCTCTGCGCTGTTCGAACGGCTGGCGCAGATTGCCGTGGACCGCAACTGCAGCCCGTTCCAATGGGAATGCCTCAACTGGAACCAGCCCGCGCTCGACTTCTATGAGACCGTCGGCGCGCAGGTTCTGCGCGAATGGCTGAACCTGCGCGTGACCGGCGAAGCACTGCAACAGTTGGCAGCCCGTTAGCAGCTACCAGTAGCCATAGGGGCGGTACCCACCGAAGTACGGCTGACGATGGTGGAAGTAGGGGTTATACGCGCTGTACGAGCCATACGGGTAGCCGTACCCACCGCCATACCCATAGTTGCCGTAGCCATACCCGTAGCCACCATACCCGTAGCCACCGTAGGGGTAACCGTAGCCGGCCCAGTCGTGGCGACGGCTGAACAGCAGGAAAAGTACGATCAAGAAGAGCATCAAAGAGCCTCGGTGCGGGCTTCCAGAAGCCTGTGTCCGCACACAAGTTGCTACGCAGGCCGCAAGCAAAAGTTCCGGCAAGTTGCGACAATGGCTCTGTGAAGAAAATTAAAGTTATCGGCGGCGGCCTGGCAGGGCCTGAAGCCGCGTTGCAGGCCGCACGCGCGGGTTGCGAAGTCACGCTGTACGAAATGCGTCCGCACCGCTCCACAGAGGCGCACCAGACCAGCGACTTCGCGGAACTGGTCTGCTCGAACTCCCTCAAAAGTGAGAGCGAAAACACCGCGCCCTGGCTGTTAAAGCAGGAGATGCGGCTCGCCGGGTGCGTGCTGCTGGTGGAGGCCGATGCCTGTGCGGTGCCTGCGGGCCACGCCCTTGCCGTGGACCGTGTAGAGTTCTCGCGTCGCGTCGCCGAACGCATTACAGCCGAGCCCAACATCACCGTGGTGCGGGAAGAAGTGACCAACCTGCACGAGAACGATCCGGACACGCTGACGATCCTGGCCAGCGGACCGCTTACCTCGCCCGCGCTGACGGCGGAGTTGCAGCGGCTGACCGGTGCCGACCATCTTGCCTTCTACGACAGCATCTCCCCCGTTGTCGACGCCACCACCATCAACATGGATCGCGTGTACTTCGCCGCGCGCTGGGACAAGGGTTCCGCCGACTACATCAACTGCCCTTTCACCCGCGAAGAGTACGACATTTTTTACGACGCCCTGGTCGCCGCGCAGGAGGTGAAGGCACACGATTGGGAGCGGCTGGACTACTTTGAGGGCTGTCTGCCCATCGAGGAGATTGCACGCCGCGGCAAAGACACCCTGCGCTTCGGCTGCATGAAGCCGGTGGGCCTGCGTGACCCGCGCACCGGCCAGACGCCGTATGCCGTGGTCCAACTGCGCTGCGAAAATCTGCGCGCCGACAGCTACAACCTCGTTGGTTTTCAAAACCACCTGAAGTTCGGCGACCAGGCACGTGTTCTGCGGCTGATCCCAGGGCTGGAGAACGCAACCTTCCTGCGCTACGGCCAGATCCATCGCAACACCTACATTAACAGCCCCACCCTGCTGACGGAAACGCTGCAACTGCGCGACCATCCACAGGTGCTCATCGCCGGGCAGTTATCCGGCGTGGAAGGTTATACCGAGTCCATCGCAGGCGGCATGCTCGCAGGCCGCTTTGCGGCGGCACTTGCACGTGGCGAGCAGCCAACGCCCGCTCCACGCCTGTCCGCGCATGGATCGTTAGTTCACTACATTACTCATACCGAGGCAAAGCGCTTCCAGCCCGCCAATGTCACCTTCGACCTGCTGATGCCGCTGGAAGAAGAACTGCGCAAGAAGATTCGCGACAAGAAAGAACGCCATCGCATCCAGTGCGAACGCGGCCTGAATGCCTGGCGCGAATGGCTAGGTTCTACACCGCTCACAGCTACACCTGTTGACTCGGTTGCAGAAGTGGCAATGTCCTGAGCTGTTTAGCTCTACCAACCCTGTAATGAGTGACGGCTCCCTTCAAGGGAGCCGTCACTCATTACACGTTCTCAGGCGAGCAGTTTAGCCACAGACCTAAGCTTTCCTTTTAGCCGAGTTTCTGGATCTTGCTGCGCAGCGCCTTGGCCGCTTCCGCCGGGTTTGTCGCACCGTAGATCGCCGCACCGGCAACGGCCACAGCAGCGCCAGCCGCCTCAACCTGCACAATGCGCTCAAGGTTCACGCCACCTGCCACGGCAAACGGCACGCCGGCATTGCGCCCCACTTCCAACAGCTTGTCGATGGAGTAACCGGCCTCTGCCTGCTCATCGAGACCTGCATGAAGTTCGACCAGCTGGACGCCGAGCGCCGCAAGCTGCTTGACGCGCGCTGCTTTGTCAGAGACGCCAATAACGTCTGCAACAACACCCTTGCCGTGCTTCGTTGCGGCCTCCACGGCACCACGAATCGTGCTGTCGCCAGCTGCTGCCAGCACGCTCATCAGGTCGGCACCGGCCTTGAAGGCCATGTCCGCTTCCAGCCCGCCTGCGTCCATCGTCTTCATATCGGCGAAGACGATCTTGTCAGGGTAGGCTTTCTTGACTGCCGTTACGACAGCCAGACCTTCCTGCTTGATAAGAGGGGTTCCTAGCTCGATGATGTCGACATATTCCGCTACATCCTTGAGTAAGTCGAGGGCGGCCTGTGTCGAAAGTAGATCCAGTGCAACTTGCAGCTTCATGTATTCTCCGTGTCT
Source organism: Janthinobacterium lividum (assembly GCA_050954745.1). GTDB lineage: Bacteria > Acidobacteriota > Terriglobia > Terriglobales > Acidobacteriaceae > Terriglobus. The sequence goes on from JBPBQP010000053.1 coordinate 32,136, forward strand.
CTTCGGCGAAAGGTTCATCGCGGGTTACTGGGATTATTCGAGGTTTGCATGACGCCGCAGCAGTTGCTCGGTGCTTTGCGTGCCATTCTTCCAAAGCGAGTGAAAGATTCCATCAAACAGCAGCATCACAGACTGCTCGAATAACGAGCCTGCATACTGCTCGGAAGCTCGTCTGCCAAGATCGTCCTTTGAGGCTGCCGTCAGTACCAGAACGCCGTCCGCCTGTTGTGCCAACTCCGACTGTGGTGCGGTTGTAATCACCAGTAGCCTGGCCTCCACCTTGTGGGCGACACCGGCTGCCAGCAGTACGCTCTTCGTGGTGCCGGATGCGGACGCCGCTATCAGCAGATCGCCCGCCGCAAGCGCGGGTGCCGTCACCTCCCCCGCAACGTGCACCTGCAAACCGAGGTGCATCAGGCGCATGGCCGCCATCTTCAGCGCCAGTCCACTTCTGCCCGCGCCATACACAAACACGCGCTTTGCCGTGACGATCATTTCCCCTGCCATGGCAATTTGTTCTGGCGTTACGGCACGCAGCACTCGCTCCAGTTCCAGAAGAACCAGGGAAAGGTTGCGGTCAGACATCGACGGGGTCGTTTGCTGTTGCGATAGGGTTTCCATGCACTCGCTCACAAGTGAGATGCGCCTGCACGTAAAAGGTGACAGCCAGCCTGGTCTGGCACCCGACTCAGAACAAGCTTTGTGCTTGCCCATGGGTTGAACCACGCTACCTTTCGGCGACGTGCGGTGAGCGCGCCCGGAGACCAGGATGAGACGCCGTGATTGTGTGAAGCTGAGCACGCTGTCCGCGCCTTCCCTGCTGCTGGCCCAGACGCCACAGGAGCCGGAGAGCAGCCGGCTGGTTCCAGCAGGCACTGACCTTGCCTGCGAGACGCATACCCTGGGTTTCAGCAAGATGCTATTCAAAATCTCATCGGCCGCTAACGCCGGCGGCATGTTCATCATGGCGCAGGACACCCTGCGAAAGGGCGGCCCGTACCGCCATTTGCATCCCGCGCAGGATGAATGGCTGTATGCCCGCCACTGGTCCTCTGACGGCTTGCGAGACGCGCGTTTCGCGCCGCCATAATGGCTCGTCTGCGACGTTGAAGTGATGCACCCGCGTCAGAAATCCCCCATCATGCTGGTTGTGAAGGCATTAGTCTGGGCCTGTGACCAACCAGGATCTCAGGCAACTATGCAACCGGGAGGAACTTGCTGCGGCGTTGCGGCCGCTCTTTCCCCATCTGCTCCCTTCCGACAGTGCGCTCAGCCCGACGCGTGGTGGTCGCGCGGCCGCGAGACAGGTACTCGCACAGGTAAAGCCGGGCCGCTATGAGCGTAGCCGCAACTACCTGGACGGCGACGTCACTCGCCTGTCCGCATACCTGCGCCATGGCGTGCTGACGCTGGCCGAGGTTCGCGACAGCGCCCTGCAGCAGGTTTCGACCCCACGTGAGGCTGGCAAGCTGATCAACGAGTACGCCTGGCGCGATTACTGGCAGCGCCTGTACACGCAGATGGGCGAAGGTATCTGGCAGGATCGTGAACCTTACAGGACCGGCTTCCGTGCGACGGACTACCAACAAACGCTGCCTGAAGACATAAAGCAGGGGGCCACAACGCTGACCTGCATGGATAGCTTTGCTAACCAGTTAGAGGCGACCGGATACCTGCACAACCACGCACGCATGTGGATGGCAGCTTATGTGGTGCACTGGCGCAGAACACAGTGGCAGGCCGGTGCCGCGTGGTTTCTGGAAGACCTGGTCGACGGCGACCCCGCCAGCAACAACTTGTCGTGGCAGTGGGTCGCCTCCACTTTTTCGAGCAAGCCGTACATCTTCAATCGCGAGAACCTTGAGCGGTACACCGCCGGCGTCTACTGCAAAAGCTGCCCGCACGCACAGGCGCATACCTGCCCGTTTGAACAGGACTATGAGGGTCTGGAGCAGACGCTGTTCCCGCGGCTGAAAGACCAGGCAGGTTCTGCGGAGATGCCGACTCCACCCCGGCCCTTCCCTTCTGCGCAGGTCAGCGAACCCCGCGCAAACACCGCGGGCAAGCCCCTGCTGTGGGTACACACGGATAGCTTGAATCCGGACTCGCCCATGGTGCGCGACCATGCAGACAGCCCAGCAGTCTTTGTGTGGGATGTGGAGTGGCTTACGAAAAGCCACATCGCGCTGAAGCGAATTGTCTTCCTGGCGGAATGCCTGCAGGAGATGCCGGGCACAGTGGAGTTGCGAGTCGGCGACCCAGCGCGCGAAGTCCTCGCGTACGCACAGGCCAGCGGGGCGAAGTTTCTCCTCGCGCAACGTACCCCGGACCCGCGCCTGCTGGCTGCTGCGGCGCAACTGCAGAAAAGCCTGCCCGTCGTCTGGTACGACCCACCGGCATTTGCCCAGAGCTCGAAGACGTTCGATTTGAAGCGATTTTCTCGCTACTGGCAGCGCGCGCAGGATTCGGCGATGCAAACCACACGCGCTTAGGAGGGCCTCAACGTTTTAGCGATGGTCGTTTGCAGGCGGCCCATCACCAATCTTCACGGTGAAGACCTGCATGGGATAAGTCACGCTCATCTTGCCGTTGTTGAACGAAGGCGTGCGGTCCATTTGCGCGGCCGGCATCCAGAGGCGACCGTCGGCGCTAATCCACATGGCGTCCACCCACACCAGGTCAGGCCCCTGCACCAGCGTGGTGATCTTGCCTCCGGGCGTGATCTTCAACACGGAGTTGTTGTCGGCCTGCGCAACGTAGATGTTGCCGCTTTTATCGATCGCGGTGCCGCCGGATGTGCCCGTGTTGGCAAGGGGACGCACGTGCTTCACACGCTCGGCATCGGGCATCTGCTCGCTGTCCAGCGCCGCGGTGTCAATGACTGACATGGGACCGGCGTTGGTCTGGTAATACAGCAGCTTGCCGTCCGGCGATACTTCAAGCTGGTCGGCGTGGAAGTAAATGGGCTTGCCGTGCTTATCCTGCAGCTCGTGCCCCTCACCCCTTAGCGGGTGCAGCGCCTTGACTGAGTCCGTGTCGTTCAGCGTGCGGTAGGCGTGGCCGTCCGGCAGGTGGACCACGATGATGCCGGGCCAACCCGCGTCCGTCAGGTAGGCGTGGTCGCCGTTGAAGCGCACGTCATCCACAGCGCTGGTGGACTTCGTCACGTTGTCCAGGTAGAGGGTCTCAACCACCTGGCCGGTCGTTACATTCACGCCGACCAGCTTAGGGCCATGCTTCACGTCCGGCTCACCCAGGCCCTCGCTGCCAAAGTCCACCACCCAAAGCGTGCCATCCGGGCCAAAGCGGATGCTGTTGGCATGCACAAACATCTTTGTTGCATCCGCGCCTGGCTTCCATGCGTTCCACGAGGCGTCAGGGTACGGCTTCAACTGCCCGTCCTTGTACCCGCCGCTTGCGCGCGTGCCGCCGACATATTCCGCAATCTGCGGCACGTCCTGCCCCTTCTGCTTGGCAATGACCAGGAACATGCGGCCGTCCGGCGCAAGCGCTACACCGTTGGTCTGCGCGTTGGGCAGTTCAAGTGCCTTGGTGTAGGCAGCAGTCCTGGCAGGCTGCGCAGCCAGTGAAGTGCAACGGACAAGAGGCAGGCTCAAGACAACAAGACAGGGCAAAAGGAACCCGGCAGAAATACGCATTCCTGGTAGATGCCTGCTGCGCGGTGCAGGTTGATACGTGGCGCATATGCGCATTGGTTTGCTAAAATCCGGCTGCCTACGAATCGGGGTACTGCAGTATGCGAATGCAACGCGCGTTGTTTCTTAGTGTTTTGGTCGGCTGCGGTGCGAATGCATCTGCCCAGCTCAGCCCTTCCTCCATGCCGCGCATCGCACAGGTAGACCCACGCTTCCAGTCGTACAACGTCGAAATGGTGGAGGTGATTGGAGGCCGATTCTGGAAGCCATACGGCAGCGCGCCAGTCAAGACTATGCCCGCACCCGTGGGAGGCGTCGGCATCGACCCGAATCTTTTCGAGCAGCGTGCACCCGCAGACCTAGGTAATCCCCGGCTGAGAATGCTGGCGGCCGCACTCGGCCCGGCCTACCTGCGGGTGAGCGGTTCCTGGGCCAACACCGTCTACTTCCAGGATAATGATGAGCTGATTCTGGCTAAACCCCCAACCGGCTTTGCTGGGGTGCTCTCGCGGGCTGAATGGAAGGGTGTGGCCGACTTTGCAGCAGCCACAGACTCGAAGATCGTAACCTCGTTCGGCGTGGGTGCGGGGACCCGTGACGCGAAGGGCCTTTGGACGCCGAACCAGGCCGAAGCGTTCTTAAAGTACACAAACAGCATAGGTGCGCCGATCGCCGCGGCAGAGTTCATGAATGAACCAAGCCTCGCGGGCATCGCAAACCTGCCGGAAGGCTACGACGGTGCAGCCTACGGGCGCGATTTCGCCGTTTTCAAAATCATCTTTCGTAAAGACGCTCCGAAGGCGCTGCTGCTCGGTCCCGGTTCGTCTGGCGAAGGGCTACCGACATCGGGCGGAGGTCTGAAACTGCTCCCCACAAACCAGCTGCTCAATGGTACGGGCGCAGGGGATGTGGACGCATTTTCGTACCACGTTTATCCGGCAATTTCAGAGCGCTGCGCAGCGCGGTCCACTGCCCCCATTGGTACGTCGCAGGCGGACGCGCTGACCACTGCTTTTCTGGAACGCACCAACACGGTCGAAAGTTTCTACGCTGACCTGCGCAATCGTTACGCCCCGGGCAAAGCCATGTGGCTTACCGAAACCGGACAAAGTGCCTGCGGCGGCGACCCATGGGCGGCAACTTTTCTCGACAGCTTTCGTTACCTTTACCAGCTTGGATCGCTGGCCAGCAGAAACGTGCAGGTCGTCATGCACAACACACTGGCCGCAAGCGATTACGGGCTGGTCGATCAGAACACGTTGAGACCCAGGCCCAACTACTGGTCCGCCCTGCTGTGGCATTACCTGATGGGAACTGTGGTGCTGAAAGTGAACAACAGTTCTGACCGCTCCGTGCCCGTGTTTGCACAGTGCATGAAGGGCCGACCTGGAGGTGTGACCGTACTCGCTCTAAACCTTGACCGGTCCGCTGCCCATGCACTTCAGGTACCGCTTGGCTCCACCCGTTACACCATGACCGCCGCCAGCCTGCCCGGTGACTCCGTCCTGCTGAATGGGGCAGAGCTGAAGCTGACCGAGAGCGGCAGCATGCCGCGGATTTCAGGTGTCGCAGCGAAGGCGGGAGCAGTAGAACTGCCCCCGGCCAGCATCACCTTCCTGGCGATGCCAACCGCGAACAATGCTGCCTGCCGCTAAGGGCTCACAGTTCGTCGCCGCAACTTAGGTACCAGGCTACTTCTCTTCCTTCTTCTTATTACGAGCCCGCACCTTGAACCAGATAGGCGAGCCGATGAAGCGAAAGCTGTCTCGGATCTGGTTTTCGAGAAAGCGTTCGTAGGAGAAGTGCAGCTTCACGTCGCGGTCGGTGAACAGGATGAAGGTGGGTGGCGCCACGGCAGCCTGCGTCATGTAGTAAATGCGCAGTCGCTTGTTGTAGGGCACGCCTGCCTTTTCGAATTCAACCGTGTCAAGGAAACGGTTCATCTGGCCGGTGGTGATGCGCTTACGACGCTCGCGTGCAACCAGTTGCACCTTCTTGAAGACCTCTTCAACGTTGATGCCGTCCTTCGCGCTGATGAACAGCAGCGGCGCGTAGTCGAGGTACTTGAGCGCGTGCCGCACCTGTTCGGTGTAGGCCTTCTGGTCCGCGGGCTGCTTGCCGTCCGTATTGGAACCGTCCGTACGACCGGTCGTGATTACGTCCCACTTGTTGACGACGATGATGACGCTGCGACCGCTCTCATGCGCGTAGCCGCCGATGTTGGCGTCCAGCGCGGCGACGCCCTCCGTGGCGTCGATGACGAGCAGCGCAACGTCCGCCGCTTCCAGGTGCTTGCGCGCCATAATGACCGAGAGCTTTTCCGCCATGAGCGTCGTCTTGCCCTTGCGCCGAATGCCCGCCGTATCGACGAAGCGGAAGCTGTGATTGTTGCGCTCCACGACCTCATCCACTGCGTCGCGCGTGGTGCCCGCAATGGGCGAAACGATGGCTCGGCCCGTGCCGGTGAGCGCATTCAGCAGGGTCGATTTGCCTACATTGGGCCGGCCGATGATAGCGACGCGTGTTTCCTTGGAAACGTGTTCGCCATGGGAGCGCAGCTTGCGTTCCAGCGGGGCTTCCTCAATGCCACCGTCCTCCGCCGTTGCAGTGGCCGGGACAGTTTTTGCTTTGACGGAGGGGTACGTGGGTGCCCCATGTCTCGCCTTTGAGGCCGGGACTTCCGTGTACTCCTGCTCGTCCTCATCGGGCAGCGGCATGGCGGCAGCGACGGCGTCCAGCAGGTCGCCCATACCCAGACCGTGTTCGCCGCTGACAGGGAAGACCTCGCGAAAGCCGAGTGTGCGAAAGCCTTCGGCGGTGTGCGCGATCTTTTCCGTATCCATCTTGTTGACGGCTAGAAAGATGGGCTTGCCGCTGCGCAGCAACAGCCGCGATAGTTCAATGTCGGGCCCAGTCAGTTCGGCTCGGCCGTCGACCACCTGCACGATGGCCGCAGCCTCTTCGAGCGCGATGCGTGCCTGCCGAAAGATTTCGCTGGGGATGAGCGCCTCATCGTCCGGCACAACGCCGCCGGTATCGACGATGCGCAGAATGCGGCCCTCCCAGTCCACTTCGCCGTAGATGCGGTCGCGGGTGATGCCTGGCTCGTCGCCTACGATGGAGCGGCGGGTACCGGTAAGCCGGTTAAAGATGGTGCTTTTGCCCACATTCGGCCGACCGCAGATGGCGAACAGCGGTGCGGCAATGCTGTCGGACGGGCGCTGCACGTCTTCAATCAGTGGCAGCATGGCGGCAAAGGCATTCTCGGTTTCCGGGTCAGACAGCGCGGCCATGTTCACGCGGGGCCTTGGCTGATCGCCCAGCTCATGCGTGCGGAAGGTACCCATGCCGCGTTCGCCACGAATGGGGCGATGGACGACCTTTTCCGTGTCGGCAATCTGCGCGCCGGTTACGGCCCGACCCTTGACGCGGTCCGGTGACTGCGTGCGCACCTTGGCCTTGGTAAAGGCGACGGACTTCTTCGCAGAGATGGTCTTACGGCCCTTGGGCGATGCGCCGCCAACCGACTTTTCGGAACCCTTCGCACCCTTGGGCGTGGTGCCCTTGTGCGGCCGCGTCTGCGCCAGCCTGTGTTTTTTGCCGAGCCGCTTCTTTTCCGGTGCCATCTGCGCTTACCTGCTTCCAGTTACTAGGTTACAGTGCGGTCGCGGCAGAGTACGCCTTTCGCTGTACAAACCATGCGTTTCTGCTGCACCCTTGCAGTGCTGTTCGCGGACCGTTTTCCGGTCGACGACAACCACACGGAGCCCTGCATGACCCGCTGCCAACGCCTTGTACTGCCTGCCCTGCTGCTGGCCTGCACGCTTTCTGCTCAGACCCCAGCTCGAAAGCAGCCGATGCAGCACTGGACGGGCACGTGGGCCGCCAGCCCCTGCGCACCCCCCGCCGCAGGAGACAAGTCTCCCATGGTCTTCCATGACGAGACACTGCGGCTGGTGGTGCATACCTCCATTGCCGGCGATGCCGTGCGCATTCGGCTGTCGAATACCTTCAGCACAGAACCGCTCACGGTGGGCGCGGCCCACCTTGCTTTGCGCGGCCAGCAGAGCAGCATTCGCAGCGGCACAGACCATGTCCTGACCTTCAGCGGACGTGCGGGTGTAATGATTCCAGGTGGCGCATCGGTGCTGAGCGACCCCATCGCCCTGCCCGTGCCCGCGTTGGCCGACGTCGCCGTAAGCCTGTACCTGCCGGGCGAATCGAGGCCCAGGGCCGTGCATTACAGCGCCCTGCAGACCTCCTACATAGTCGGTGGAGACCAGACCGGCACAGCCACGCTGCACGGCGAACGCACGCTGGACCGGTGGCCGCTGTTGACCGCGCTGGAGGTGTCGTCGCGCACGCCGCAGGCCGCCATTGCCGCCATCGGGTCGTCCACTACCGACGGCGCGCATTCCACCAAGGACGCGAACCATCGCTGGACCGACTACCTTGCCGTGCGCCTGCAGGGGGACGCCCGGCTGAAAAACGTGGGCGTGCTGAATGAGGGCATCGGCGGCAACCGCGTGTTGCACGATGGTCGCGGCACGTACGGCCTGGCCTTCGGGCCCAGCGCCGCTGCTCGGTTTGACCGTGACGTGCTGGCGCAGGCAGGGGTGCGCTACGTCGTCATTCTGGAGGGCGGCAACGACATCAATCATCCCGGCGACTCTGCCCCTCTGAGCGAGACGGTCACCGCGGACGACCTGATCGCGGGCTACCGTCAGTTGACTGCGCGGGCGCATGAGCATGGGCTGCGCGTCATCCTCGGCACCATCATGCCGTTTGAAGGTTCTGTGCGACCGGCCGAGGCACAGCCGCAGCGCGAGGCCATTCGGCTGGCCGTAAACCGCTGGGTGATGAGCCAGACCGACGCGGAAGGCACCATCGACTTCGCCAAAGCCGTTGCCGACCCGGCACACCCCGCACGCTTTGCTCCGTTGCTCGACAGCGGCGACCACCTGCATCCGAATGATGCCGGGTACAAAGCCATGGGCGACCTGGTCGACTTGGGGTTATTTCGACAGTAGCTGTGCCGAAACAGCAGGGTTGACGCGCAAGAGTGGCAGCAGGTCGCGCTGGGTCGCCAAACTGCCGATACCCTGTTAGCGGAACAGCATCGCAAGATGCCACACAACGAGGTATCTGGTTCCTATGACTTTTTTCTCCATCCTGCTGACGCTCCTGCTATTAGCCCCCTCCATCGCGATTGCAGCGTTCTGGCGGGCGGCCCGGCGACGGCAGGCTCGCGTGGGTGGCCTGCCGGATGTGGAGGCGCTTATCCTTGCACGCGTAGGCGGCATTTTGTGCGGTGTGTTGCCAGGCATTCAGCTGCTGGCCAGCCTGGTGCGCTACAAGACGGGCGATGCTGGCACGTACCTGTGGTATCTGGTCCCCATCAGCGGTGCCGCGCTTGCGGTCCTGGCGCTCACCGGTCTTCTGTCATACGCACGCAGCCGGGAACGCATGGTGTCGTGCACCATGGTGCTGCTGTCGGTTTCGCTGCTGCTGTTGTTTACGTTCGTGACGGGCATTTCAGGCTCGTAGGCATTCGGCGCTTATGATGGAGGCTGTTCGCCCTATCTTCGCGCCTTGCCGACTTCTGCCACATCTGCGCTGCCCACACTGCACGAGTTCTTCGCGCCCGGCGGCTTGCTGGCCAAATCTTCCCTGCAGTATGAGCACCGCAAGGGCCAGTACGATATGGCCAAGGCCGTCGAGAAGGCGCTGGAAGACAAGCGCCACCTGATTGTCGAGGCAGGTACCGGCACCGGAAAAACGCTGGCCTACCTGCTGCCCGCGCTGCGCATGGCTCGGGATCGCGGTCAGCGCGTCATCGTCTCCACGGGCACAAAGAACCTGCAGGAACAAATCTTCTTCAAGGACATTCCCTTCCTTGAATCGATGCTGGGACCGCTGAAGGTTTGCACCATGAAGGGCCGCGCCAACTACGTCTGCAAGCAGAAGCTGTACGCTCTGGCCACGACCCCTCTCCTGACCCAACCGGAAGAAGTCAAGCAGTTCAACATCATTCAGCAGTGGGAGAAGACCACCGCCACCGGCGACCGCGCGGAGATCGTCGGCGTGCCTGAAAGTTCGCCGCTGTTCAGCAAGATGGATGCGCGCAGCGAAGCCTGCCTGGGCCAGACCTGCCCCAACTTTGAGCCCTGCTACATCACAGAGATGCGAAAGAAGGCGCTGGAAAGCGACCTGATCATCGTGAACCACCACCTGTTTTTCGCCGACCTGAACATTAAGCAGCAGGCCGTGGGCGCGCCCGACGCAGGCATCCTGCCAGAGGCGGCAGCGGTCATCTTCGACGAAGCGCATGAGATGGAGGCCGTCGCCAGCGACTACTTTGGCGTGAGTATCTCCCAGCAGCGGTGTGACGAACTGGCACGCGACACGGAGTTGATGCTGCGTGCGAAGTCCGTGTCATCGTCATCCATCGAGAGTTCAACCGCGACCCTGCGCGACCGCAGCCGCGCTTTTTTCGGGTCGCTGCCGATGGATGGCTTCCAGCTGGGCCGTCAACCCTTTCATGACCGCCCCGGTTTTCTGGAAGAGCGTGGCGAAAGTTATGCAACTTATCTGACCGCCCTGGATCGTCTGAAGGACGACCTGGACCGCATCAAGGATGTGGACGAAGTCAACGGTCTGAAGCGGCGGCTGGCTGACCTGCGCCAGAGTTCGACGTTCCTGATGGAGGCAGTAGACCCAAACACGGTCTTCTGGATCGAGCGGCGTGCGGCGGGCGGCGTGAAGAACTTTTCGCGCACGCAAACAGGTACGCCCGCGGCCTTCCATACCTATCTGCAGGCCACACCGATCGACGTTTCTGAGATCCTTTCGACGACGCTGTTCAGCGGCTTCGGCAGCGTTATCCTCACCTCTGCCACGCTTACGGTGCAGGGCGGCTTCGACCACATCGCCAAGCGACTGGGCCTGGTTGGCGCGCGCGAACTTACCGTGCCATCGCACTTCGACTATGGCAAGCAGGCCCTGCTGTACCTTCCACCGTACCTGCCTGATCCGCGCGACTCAGAATTTCTAGTTGCCGCCGCCGAGCGCATGCGCAAGATCCTGGAACTGAGCCGAGGCCGCGCCTTTTGTCTGTTTACCAGCTACGCGCAAATGCGTGCGCTATACGAACGCATGCTGGTCGAACTGCCCTTCCCCCTGCTGCTGCAGGGGCAGGCACCACGCAAGGCGCTGCTGGATGAGTTCCGCGAAACGCCCAACGCCGTGCTGTTCGGCACCAGCAGCTTCTGGCAGGGCGTGGACGTGCAGGGCGAGCAGCTAAGCTGCGTCATTATCGACCGGCTGCCCTTCGGCGTGCCCAGCGACCCGGTGATGCAGGCACGCATGGAAGCCATTGAACACGCGGGCGGCAAGCCCTTCCACGACCTGCAGATTCCGCAGGCCGTCATCACGCTGAAACAGGGCTTCGGCCGCCTGATCCGCTCCGTGACCGACCGCGGCGTCCTGGTGCTGCTCGACAACCGCGTGCAGAAGCAGAGCTACGGCAAAATCTTCCTCGACAGCCTGCCGCCCTACCGACTGACGCAGGACATCGCGGACGTGGAGAAGTTCTTCGCGCGTCCCTGATCCGCCAGAGATGCGATCAGTGGATGAAGTCAGCGGGTATGGTCTCGGGCGCCAGGATAAACAGGTCGCTGGCGTACACAATCTGCTTCCACTTGTCTGGCATGTCAAACTTGCGAAACCGCAGGGTGCGCAGATCGTACAGCGTGTAAACCACACCTTCGGCGGAGCTCTGCTGCGGCAGCATATCTTTCAAGGCTGGCGTAAGCCATTTGTCGGAGGGGTCACCATCCATGACAAACGGCTGGTGCAACATGGGCTTACCAAAGCCTCCGAAGACCGCCTGCACGCCTCTGGCCCCGTAGATGAACAGGTGCAGAGACTGCGTCGCTTCCGCGTCCGCCGATTCTGCCGCCATGTTGCCCAGGTCCCGTTCATGTAAGACATTGAAGCCTTTTTGCATGTGCACATCGCCAAACTTGAACAGCACCCGCGCGTTCGGGTTTTTCGATTTTAGCGGTCCGTACTGTGCCAGAAAGTGCTGCTTCATCAGTTGCACACGCAGATCGTTCTGCGTGTGGTCGGTGCGCTTGTAAATTTCGCGAGATGCAACAAACTCATGGAGTGCGTTGCGCGTGCCGGCACGGCCGTCGCTTGCAACGGCTGACTCGAGCGCTGCTATTTCGCTGTTGTTCGCGCTCAGCAGGTACGCGGCTTGCACGTCACCGGACTGCAAGGCCAACGCGTCCGCAAGCCTTGCATGCGCCTGTGCCTGCTGTATGGCTGCCAGCGCGATGGGACCTGGGTTGCTGGCTGCCATCTCAGCCAGCAGCGGAGCGCCCGCTCCAAGAAACTCCTGATCCAGGCCCCACAGGTGGAAGTCTGGATTGCGTGACGAAGCGGCGCAATGGGCAGCCAGATCATTCTCCTCGCGCACGTCAAGGAAGGCCATGCCGTTGGGATAGGTGTGGTTATACTCCGCCATGCGGGCGATGCGGTCCGGTCTGTGCAGCAGGCGATCCACGGTGCGAGCGGCAGTCGGTCCCGCTTCGACGGCATACGCATCGGGATGGATCAGGTCGCAGAGTGCGCTGGCAACCTCCGGGATCTGCTGGGTGATGTGGGTTTCGCCCAGCAGTACGAAGCGGGCCGGCGCAAGGGCGGTGATCAGCACATCGGCTCCAGCACCGGAGAGCTTCCCGCCGCGCACCACCAGTGGCGAGCGGCTGTCTTGCAGGGCCTTTTCAAAGGCGCTGAAGTCGCCGGGCTTGGAGGCACTTTGCGCGACCATGGAGAAAGGCAAGAGGAACGAGGCAGTAAGGCAGGCAACAGCACGTACACGGGAGAGCATAGCTGTACCTTACGTCAGCGACGTCTCGCAGTTCCCTTGCTGTCATGCGCCTGCTTACTCCTCGACGATTCTGGCGCCTGCGTCGTCATTCAGACCACCGTCTTCGATGGGCAGGGCGGTTCCGCGTTTGCGGTCGAAGATCTTGCGCACCACCCAAATCGCCAGCACGATCAGCAGCAGTCCGACGATGAACAGCAGCAGGTGCGCGTGCTGGCGCACCGTGCGGAAGATCAGGTCCATCACAGCCGGGCCGTACAGGTGCGTCAGGGTGGCGTAGGCGGTGAACTGGACGACCTTGCCCAGGAACGCCGCCAGCAGAAAAGTGACCGGCTTCATTTCAAAGACGCCCGCGCAGAACTCGAAGAGCTTGAACGGCGTGGGTGGCGGCCCCATGGCCGGGATCAGGATGGCGAGAAACTCCTGCCGCTCGAAGCGGTCGCGCAGTCGCTCATAGCGCTCGCGGTTGATCTTGCCCAGCAGAAACAGCTCGCCACCCAACCGCCCCACGTAAAAAGGCACCAGGCTGCCGATGGCCGACGCTGCCGCCGCCAGCAGCGGGTACAGCAGGAACTTGCCAGGGTTGGTGCTGACCAACTGGATAAGAATCGGCTGCCACGGAATGGGAATCAGTGCCGAATCAAACAAGGACGCCAGCACTAGGCCGGGGGCTCCCAGGTGGGTTAGCCGCAGCCCCAGCCGCTTCAACACGCCCATGGAGGCGGCTTTTGCGGGGGTGGCCTGGGCGAACAGCAGCAGCAGGTGCGGCAGGTGTGGCAGGTGCGTCATCCGGGTCATTCTATCGGTTAGCGCTGACGGGTACCACGCCGCCCGGCGAAGATGAGAAAATGAAACTGTCTGTAGCCTTCGTCCGGTGATGATCACGGCGACCGTTCCCAAGCCGATTCACGGCACGGAAGAAACAAAAACGCCGCGACAGCAGTCCTAACGGGAAGAGACTTTATTTAGCGTGCCCCTTACAGAGACACCTCCCGGAGCAGACCGGTCAAACGACATTGATGAAGCGACACCCGAGTCCCGTACGCGGACCCGACGCCCCCGCTTTTCCAAAAGCAGTCCGCGATACTTCGATCTCGATCAGCATGAACTGATCACCATGCTGGATGAGGTGGATGGCGAACGATCGCGCGCACGCTTTCGCGAAGCCGTCTACATTTCTGTCATTGTCTGGCTGGTGCTGGGCTGGGTGCTGGTCTACGGGCCGCGTTACCTGTGGCACGCGCCCGTGCTGGTCACGGCGCTGCCTGAACAGTCCAAGGAGATGACTTACCTGGACGTGCCGCCGGACGTGCGCAAGCAACTGCAGCGCACCAAGCCCACACCAAACGTCAGCGAACGGTCCACACAGTCACAAAGCCCCAAGCCGACACCGGAAGCGCCAAAGCCGCGCGCCGGTGCACCTGCACAGCCAACACCAAAGCCGACGCCGCAGCCCCAGCAGCAACAGCCTCGGCAGGCACCGCAGCAGCAACCAACGCCCCCGCAGCAGCAGCCGCAACAACAGCCCCAGCAGCAGGCGCGCAACATTCCTCCCACGCCACAGCCCTCGCGGTCGCAGCCGCTGGCAGATGCCCCAGCACCTTCGCCCAACCAGAACCGCAGCATCTTTGGTACGCCGGGCAGTGCACGAGAGCAGATCCAGCAGGCAGCGCGAGGTGCCCGGGGCGGCGAGGGTGGGGATTACGGCTCCCTTTCAGGCGGTAAGTCTGGCGGCAGCAAGATGGGTACAGAGATCATCTCCGACACGCAGGGGGTCGATTTCGGCAAGTACCTGGCCCGCCTGCTGGCGGATGTGCGCCGCAACTGGCTACCGCTCATTCCGGAGGAATGCCGCCCGCCACTGAACAAGCAGGGCATCACCGGAGTGCGGTTCACCATTCAGCCGAATGGAGCCATCAGCGCCATGCACCTGGATTACTCCACGCATGATGTCGCAATCGACCGTGCCGCATGGGGTTCCATTACTGCCCTGGGAGCGGCACAGCCACTGCCGAAAGAGTTCCACGGACCCAACCTGGAACTGCGCATTGAGTTCCGCATCAACAAGGACGGGCAGATCTCGGAGTAACACTGCCGCCACCCATGCCTCGCTCCACACCCGCACGCGAAGATGACCAGAACCGAGCCGCCGAACGCCGCCTGCAGGTCGCTGCGGCCCTGATGTTGGGGCTGCTGGTGCTGGTTGCCATCGTTTGGCGTGCGGGCGTTCACAACGTCTTCCCGGTGGGCTGGTGGCGGGTCTGGTAACTTCGCAGCCATTGCTGGTGGTTGTTGCTGGGCCAACTGCGTCCGGCAAGACCGCCCTGTCCCTGGAACTGGCCGAGGCGCTTGGGGGCGAGATCGTGTCGTGCGATTCGGTGGCCATTTATCGCGAGATGGAGCTGGGCACCGCAAAGCCATCCACTGCAGAACGCGACCGCGTGCCGCACCACATGGTCGACATCGTTTCACCCAGCGTCATCTACACCGCGGGTGACTATGGCCGTGCCGCACGCATCGCCGTTGCAGACATTGCCCGGCGTGGCCGTGTGCCCATCGTCACAGGCGGCACCGGCCTGTACCTGCGTGCGCTGCTGGATGGCCTGAGCCATGCGCCCCAGCGGGATGATGCTCTTCGCGCCCGTTTGCAGCGCGCAGTGGATCGGCGTGGGCCAGGCGTACTGCAGCGTGCGCTGCGCAGGTTGGACCCTGCCGCGGCAGAACGCATCCACGCCAACGACGCGTCCAAACTCATTCGTGCGATTGAAGTCTCCGTGCTGCAAGGCAGGCCCATGACCCAGGGATGGAGTGAGCAGCGGCGAGAACCGCTTACCGGCTTCCGCGTGGTTCACATTGGTCTGCAGCCGGACCGCGCGGCGCTGTACGCACGCATCAACGCGCGCTGCGATGCCATGTTTCGGGAGGGCCTGGTGGCAGAGACCGATGGCCTGGTCGCTCGCTACGGTGCGGACTGCCGGGCGCTGCACGCGTTGGGCTATGCAGAGGCGCAGGCCGTGCTGCGCGGCGAACTGACCGAGGCGCAGGCCATTGTGAAGGCGCAGCAGGGCCATCGCAATTACGCCAAGCGACAGGGCACTTGGTTCCGTGTCGACGCGCGCATCCAGTGGATCGCCGGCTTCGGCACCGACGCTACCGGGGCCGCCCTGCGCATGGTGGAAGCGGCTTAGCTGCCATCATCAGACCGCGCGAAACTTGACGGCTCCGCCCACAATCGTCATCTGCACGCGACCCAGCATCGGTGCGCCGTGAAAGGGTGTGTTGCGTGACTTCGAGGCCGTCGTGGCAACGTCATAGGCCCACTCCGCACCGGCATCAAAGATGACCAGGTCAGCCAGCGCACCAGGTGCGATGCGGCCGGCATCGTGGCCCAGTTCACGCAGCCGAAACTTCTGCGCAGGAGCCGATGTGAACAGGGCCAGCACCGCCGAAAGCGGCATGCCATGCTGCCCGTGCAGGATGCGCAACGATGCGCCCAGCGCAGTTTCCAGACCGGTAATGCCGTTGGGCGCGCGCTCGAATTCCACGTTCTTTTCATGCGCTGCATGCGGTGCGTGGTCGGTCGCAATCACGTCCACGGTACCGTCCAGCACGGCCGCGATACACGCCTCGCGATCACTGTTGGAACGCAGCGGCGGGTTCATCTTGAAGTGCGTGTCGTAGCGCTGCGAACCCTGCTGCGCGTCGCCCGCAATGGCCTCGTCGGTGAAGGCGAGATGGTGCGGCGATACCTCGCAGGTGACGTGCAATCCCCTTGCCTTCGCGGAGCGAATAGCCTCCAGCGCCTTTCCCGTGGACACATGCTGCACGTGCAGGTGCGGCCTCAACTTCTCGACCAGTTCGATCTCTTCCAGCAGGCGGATGTCGCGCTCCACGATGCTCGATTCCGCCTCAATGGACATGCCGCGCAGGCCCAGGCGGAACGCCACCGTGCCCGCGTTCATGCTGGCTCCAACGGTCATGCGCGTGTCTTCGGCATGCTGCGAAATAGGCAGGCCCAGGCGCGCTGCGGCGACCAACGCCTGCCGCATCATCCCGTCTTCAAGGATCGGCTTGCCGTCATCCGTGAAGCCAACGGCCCCCGCTGCCGCCAGCGCCGCGTAGTCCGTCAGTTCCCTGCCCATGCTGCCCAGCGTCGCCGCGGGCATGGCCAACACCCGCGCCGACGGGTTGCGGTCCGGCGACTGCACAAAACCCAGCCACTCCACCGAATCCGTGACGGGCACGGTATTCGGCATGGCGACGACCGTGGTCACGCCACCGGCGACTGCCGCCAGTGTGCCCGTGGCGATGGTTTCCTTGTGCGTCTGACCCGGCTCGCGCAGGTGTACGTGCATGTCGATGAGGCCGGGCGCGATCACCATCCCCGTGCAGTCGATCGCGTCTGCTTCAGGAAAGTTTGTGGTGCCGGACAAGTTAAGACTCTTAACCAAACCGTCCTGCAGCAATACATCACCGATCGAATCGGTGCCACTGGCCGGATCGATCACGCGGCCATTTCTCAATAAAAGAGAACTCATTCGCTTGCTCCCGCAACGTTATCGTCTTTCCGAGCAGCTCTCAGCGCCCGCACCAGCAGCGCCATGCGAATGGCGAGCCCATGCGAAACCTGCTGTTCAATCGCAGACTGAGGCCCATCTGCAACCGCCGAGTCGATCTCAAGCCCACGCACCATGGGCCCCGGATGCATGACCAGCGCAGAAGGGGCGCACCGACGCAGCCGGTCTTCGTTGAGCTGGTAGTTTGCAATGTAGCTTGCAAGATCAAGGTCCAGCCCGAGGAGCCGCTCGCGCTGAATACGCAGCATCATGAACACATCTGCCTGCCGCAGGGCGCGCTCGAAGTCGCGTTCAATTTCAACGCAGGGAGCAAGGCTCAGCGCCTCCACCGGGCACAGTTCCGGCGGCCCGCATAGGATGACGCGCGCACCCAGACGCGGCAACAGCATGGCGTTGGACCGGGCCACGCGTGAGTGACGCACGTCGCCGGTAATCACCACGGTGACGCCGCGCAACGTGCTGCCCGTAATGGCTTGCGACAAGCCAAGCCGCACCAGCATCGTCCGCAGATCGAGCAGCGCCTGCGACGGATGTTCATGCATGCCGTCGCCCGCGTTCAACACGGGCAGGCCGGTGGAGCGAGCCAACAGCTCCGGTGCACCGCTGTAGTTCGACCGCAGAATGATGCATTCCGCACCCAGCGCCCGCAGCGTCACACCGGTGTCGTGCAGGCTTTCGCCCTTCTCAATGGAGGAACTTTTGTCGCTGACCAGCGTGGTGGTGGCGCCAAGGAACTTTGCCGCAAGCTCAAAACTGGTGCGCGTGCGCGTGGACGACTCGTAGAACAGCAGCGCGACGGTTCGACCGCTCAACCGCTGGATGCGTTGTGCATGCGGCTCATGCTGCAGTTCG
Source organism: Janthinobacterium lividum (assembly GCA_050954745.1). Classification (GTDB taxonomy): domain Bacteria; phylum Acidobacteriota; class Terriglobia; order Terriglobales; family Acidobacteriaceae; genus Terriglobus. Next base: position 50,114 of record JBPBQP010000053.1, read on the forward strand.
TTGGCCAGCGCCAGCAAGGACGTGATGCCGTCGAGTGAAATGTCCTGAATAGAAAGCAGCGAGCCTGTGTGACGAAGATTCGAGTTTGCAGCAGGTGCACTCATGACTCAAGCGATGGTAGCAGGCACGTCAGCGTGGCACGTCCGCGACCGGCAGCCGCACGTACTTGATGTCCTTACGGTTCCACGTGTAGGTCATCAGCAGGTCGCCATTCGCGGCCTGCACCAGCGCCGGGTAGGAGTACTCGCCGGGCGCGTCTTCCAGCGTCTTGAACATGCGGAAGTGTTCGCCGTCCGTGCTGACGGCCAGGTTCAGCGGCGTGCGCCCGGTCACCGTGTTGTTGTAGATCAGCACCACGCGGCCGTCGGGCAGCGCAATCGCATCGATGCCGGAGTTTGGGTTGGGCACGTCGATGGGTCGGCCCTGCGTCCACGTTCTGCCGCTATCCATGGAGTCGGCCACGACCACTCGCGCGGTCTTCAGTGTGGGCCGCGCATAAAGCCGCAGATGGCTGCCGCTCAGTTGTACGACAGAGGGCTGGATGATGCCCTGCGTAAACTTCGAATCCATTGACCCGCCCAGGTCGGCAGGCATGGGTTTGCCGTCGCCCAACCCGTGCTGGTCCAGGTCACGTGGCGGCACAATGGGGCCGATCTTGGCCCATGTGGTGCCATTGTCGGTGCTGCGCTCGATCCACACCGCCCACTCGCGGTAGCTCTCAAACGACGAACCGCTGACAATGGTTCCGTCCGCCAGCACCAGCGGCTTTGCGCGGATTGGCCCCAGGATGCCCGCGGGCAGGTGCTCCGGCTTCGACCACGTCTTCCCCTCGTCCGTGCTGCTGATGCGGCCCGCGCTCCACGTCGCGGCGGTCGGCCCGTACTTGTAGTACATCCACAACCGCCCATCGATAGTGTGGAACAGCACCGGGTTAAAACACGGCGTACCGGGCTCGCGCACCAGCTCCACAGGCGTAGACCAACCCGCAGCCGTGCGCTGCGCACTCCAGATGGCCACGTCCGGCTTCCCCTCCGCCGTGCCGCCAAACCACGCGGACATCACCGTACCGTCCTTCATTTCTACGACGGAGGAAGCGTGACTAGAGGGGAATGGCACGGTACCAGGCGCGAAAATGAGTTCGCTGGTTTGCGCTGCAGCACGGCTAAACGGTGTGGCCAGGAAGCAGTAAAGGAAGAAAAGCATCCTTATATGCTGAGCAGGCACTTCACAGGTCAGGGCATACAGGCGACCGAACCAGCGACGTAGTTGCAGGGACATCAGGCCTACCGCAATGCCGATTGCGGTTGCAGCATCCCGATACGACCTTGAACGCCGACAGCAAAAGGGAGCGAAAGCGCGGTCCAGCCTTGTTCTACATTCGATTGGACAGCCTGCCAGTGCTTACCGTAGTCCTTTGAAATATCTGTGCCATTGGCTCCCACGGCCACGAGCGTTTGAGTAGCCTGATCCATCATGACTGCCGATCGATCGCCATGAGTTGATGCGACTGCGGCCGTCCACACAGTGCCGTCTGCCGAGGTCGCAGCAAAGGGCAGAGATGGGTCCTTCAACGAACCGCCCACAGCGGCAAAAGTAAATCGTATCTTTCCTGTTGCCATAGAAGTTTGGCTTTGCACAGCCACGGCGTGTACTCCCACATCGGATGCGCCCACAGCAGCCAGTTGCGCTTTGTTCCAGACAACCGGGCAGCTGGAAGACGCGCTGTCAGGGCAGGACGGAGCCGTGAAATGTACACGCGGCAGGTCCGAAGACGTGGTCCCGAAGTACAGAAAAGGACCCTGGGAAAGAAGCGTTGAGGCCGCAGCTGTCTCGCCGTCAAAAGCTTCGAGCCCAGGATCGTCGCTCACAAACCATTGCGAACCGCCGTCCTGCGACAGGTAGAGCACGAACTTTCCAGCCACAGGCTCGCTCAGCAGGTACATCTGTTTCGCAGTCACGCGACGCAGGCTGTCGAACGATGCCGTCGGCTCAGGGTTGACTAGAACCTCTTTCCAGGTCTTGCAGCCGTCTGCCGTACGGTACAGCACTGACCGTTCACCCTTACCGGAGCTCATAGCAACAGCCGTGTCCGCATCGATGCCCTGAATGGATCGAAGCGCGGCATGCTCTGCGCCTTTGGGTACAGAACACGGCGTGAAGGTGGCGCCCTTGTCGATGGAGTGCAAGACCGTGCCGCCCTCTCCGCTTATCCAAACAAAATCATCCGAGGCATGCACGCCCAAGAGGTTGGCCTTTGTGGGGCTTGCTACAGGGTTCCACTGCGCAGTTGCGCCGCTGCAGACCGTCAAACTAAGAAGCATGAGGAAGGAACGCATAAGTTGAGGCAAACTCCGGCTCAAAGAGTGTTTCCAGCATACATAGGCCTTACAGGACACGAAAGAATGTCACGACTTAGTGCCCGTGGGCCATCACCTGTTCGTAGTACCGCTCGTAGTGGGGGATGATACGGGTGGTGCAGAACTTGTCCTGTGCGGTTTTGCGGGCTGCTGTGGCCATCTGGTCGAGGCGGGCTGCGTCGCTCAGGATCTCGACTGCGCCACGCGCCATGCCTTCCACATCGCCCACTTCGTACAGCAGGCCGTTCACGCCGTCTTCTACCAGTTCCGGCACGCCGCCGACGCGGGTGGCGATGCAGGGTACGCGGCAGGCCATGCCCTCCAGCGCGGCCAGGCCGAAGCTCTCCATCTCGGACGGCAGGAGCAACAGATCGCCCAGCGGCAACAGGTCCTGCACGCTGTCCTGCTTGCCCAGAAAGTGAATGCGGTCCTGGATACCGTGGCTCAGCGCGAGGTGTTCGGCAATGGAGCGGTCCGGGCCGTCGCCGATCAACATTAGGCGCGACGGCACCTGTTTTGCGATGCGTGCGAAGGTCTCAACCACGTCGCCCACGCGCTTGACGCGGCGAAAGTTCGACAGGTGGATGATCAGCTTTTCGCCCTCGGCGGCGTACGTGGGACGCAACTCGCGGCGCTTCTGCTCATCAGGCTTGTAGACGTCGCAGTTCACGAAGTTGTGGATGACCTCGATGGGTCCGCGCAAACCGCCATGCACGCCGAAGTCTCGTATCGTGCTGCGCTTCAGGTCATCGGAAATGCTGGTGACGCCGTCGCTCTGCTCGATGCCGAACTTGGTGATGGGCAGGTAGCCGGGGTCCTGGCCCACCAGAGTGATGTCGGTGCCGTGCAGCGTGGTGATAAAGGGCAGTCGAACGCCGCGCGCTGCCAGCATTTGCCGCGCCAGCAGGGCACACACCGAGTGCGGAATCGCATAGTGAACATGAAGCAGGTCGAGCCCGTAGAATTCCGCTACCTCGGCCATGCGCGAAGCCAGCGCCAGGTCATACGGCGGGTATTGAAACAGCGGATAGGTGGTGACCGCAACCTCGTGAAAGTGGATGCCCACCTCGCGCCCGGTCAGCCGAAACGGTTGCTGATACGTGATGAAGTGAACGTCATGGCCACGCGCCGCAAGCTCAATACCAAGCTCCGTCGCAACAACGCCGCTGCCGCCGTAGGTGGGATAGCACGTAATGCCAATTTTCATGGCAGGCTAATCCAGCAGCTCGACCAGCAGCACCTGGTCGGTTCCGTCCACTTCGTTCAACTTCACTTCGATGATTTCGCGCGAACTGGTGGGCACTACGCGGCCTACAAACTGCGCTTCGATCGGCAGTTCGCGATGGCCGCGGTCGATCAGCACCAGCAGCCGTACAGAGCGGGGACGACCATGATCGAACAGCGCGTCCAAAGCGGCGCGGATGGTGCGGCCAGTGTACAGAACGTCATCCAGCAGGACGATGTCCCGCCCTGCGATGTCGAAGCCGATGTCGCCCTTCTCTACCGTGGGCTTGGGGCCGCTGGTCGACAGGTCATCGCGGTAAAACGAAATGTCGAGGACGCCCGTCTCAACCGGCTGGCGCTCGATGCCTTCGATGATCTTTGCAATGCGTTTCGCCAGGGGAACGCCACGACGCTTGATGCCGACCAGGCCAAGGTTGCCGCTGCCTTCGTGCTTCTCCACGATCTGGTGGGCCAGGCGAACGAGCGTTCGCTCAATCTCTGACGCGGACATGAGCCGTCCCTTTTCGCGCATGGCTGGCTTGGGTGGGGCGGCGGCAGGGGTCGTGGTGGATTCGCTCATGTGTGCGGTGATGATACGGTCTGCCGGAAGACCGCTGCAAGTAGCGCCGCTGCCGCTAATCGATGGAGCGCTGCCGGCGTGCGCGCAGCACCGTGGATGCCATCCAGCCGCAGAGCGACCCAACCGCAACCAGCAGCACCAACGAAAATACGTGACCGAAGATGAAGGTGCCGGCACGAAACTCCGGCGTCTGCAGAAAGGCCAACAGCTCTGGCGGCGTTGGACCGGCGGCGCGCAGCTGAGCAGGCATCTGCGCAGCTGCCTGCCCAATCTTGTCGTCCATAACGTGGGAGTGGTAGCCGTACCGCAGGACATACCCGGCGATGCCGGTCGCAGCGGCGATTAACGATCCCATCCACAAGCCCAGCAACGCGCCAATGCGCCTGCCAGCAACTGCCGATGCCACCACCGGCGGACGGCTGCGACCATAAAACAGCACCGCCCCCACGGCCAGAGCGGGGGTCAACAGCAGCGCCAGGCCACCCACCTCACCCGAGACCAGAGAACCCGGCAGCAGGCACGCGGGCACCACGCCCACAAGCCCGGCGACACCCACAGCACGCAGGGCACGAGGCATATCCAGGCTGGTAGCCGCAGCCAGCCCGGCCTCGGTGTCCAGCTGCGCTTGCCCTGTCTGCATTGCGCCCTCAGAGATGCGCAACTGCGGCAGCCCGCAGTGCGAACAGAAGGCCGGGGCGGCGTTGTCAATCGGCGGTAACGAAGCGCCGCAGCGCGGACAGTCAGAGAACATGCTGTAAATCAGGCTACCTCATCGCTGGAAGGGCCACGCCACCCCGATCCACGACCCAGGTCCGCGGCAGCCAAACCCTGCGCGGGAATCAGGCTCCGTTGTCGTCTCCGTGCGGCAGTTCCAGCGCTACCAGGCCGAACCGCGTGCCAGAAGCGCTGGGCTTGAACGAGACAATGTGCTGGCGAGACGCGGAACCCGCCTTTAGCTCGGTTTCGTCCTTATCGTCTGACTCCTGCGTGCGCGTATGCACCTTGTTGTCATCTGCGCAGGTCAGTCCCAGGCCCGTCCGCACCGGCTTACCCACCGGCTGATGGTTGCGGCAAACGATCACGTCGCTGTACTGCGCCAGCGCCTTGCGGTAATAGTCGCTGACCTTCTCCGGGCTGTCCGACGATTCAAAGCCCATGGCCAGCACCCGGAGGTGAAACGCGCCAAAGCTCATATCCACATCGGCAGAACTGCTGTCGCTGCTCTTCTTCTGCTCGGGCGTGGCACCCGGGTACAGCGGCAGGCCCAGCTTCTTTTGTACGGCGCTGCTGTCCGTCTTGACCGACATGCCGCCCAGCGGCGTGGAAATGTCGACGTCTTTGTCGCCATGATCGCCGCCGCGGCTATGAACCATGCAGCCTGCAAGGGGAAGCAAAAGAAGAACACTCGAGGCAATGCTAACTATTCTCTTCATCCAGATTTCCTCCATGCGGTGCCAACTGCCAGAAGCATACGGTGAGGTCTTCCATTTCGTTCCCAAAGCGAACAAACTTCCGGTAGAAGAGGCGAAATAGATTTCGATTTGATTGACATTGATGTGGCACTAGCCCAATATCTAGGGTGGCTGGCCCATCAGTACCCATCGTGTGGCGTTGGCGACGTAGATGCGGGTCTTCTTCAGGGAGAAAAGGCCTCTGGAGGTAACGACGATCCGATGGCGCACTGTGAAGGCTTGCTGTTCCTGTCTTTTGAGCGAGGCCCCGCAGCGACTGCGGGGCCCTTTTTTGCTCGAGGGATAGGCATGGGGACCGGTATTCCTGCTGCAAGGGCTAAACTCAGGCATACTGGCAGACTTTCTGCCCACGGGGAGCGGCTATGGCGAACATCGATACCGGCCGCAAGTCCAGGGCTGGCAAGCCTTTGCCTGACGTTCCCGACAAGCTCTACTTCCGCATTGGTGAGGTAGCGCGCCTGCTGGCGCTGCCTGCGTACGTGCTGCGCTTTTGGGAGACGGAGTTTCCGCAACTGAAGCCGGGCAAGGGCAGTACCGGCCAACGGCTCTACCGGCGTCGTGACCTGGACACCCTGCTTGAGATCCGTCACCTGCTCTACGACCAGGGATACACCATCCCCGGTGCACGCCAGCACTTGAAAGACCATGCGCCGGCGAAGGATGCCGGGGTGCCTGAAGTTTGCGCGCCAGAGTCGCCCATCCTGATCAGAGCGACGGCAGATACGCGAGTTGCCAGCGACCCCGTCGTTGCCAACGAACCTGCCGGTGACTACGCCGAATCGACGGACGCCGTCGCCGTGCTGCTGCGCATGCAGACGGAGTTGCGCAAGATCGCCGGCCTTCTGGCACAGCCCTCTGCCGACGTGTTGCCGGGTAATCCAGCGCACCGTGGCCTGCACCTGGCCGCCCGCGGGCGCGGCACACCAGACGATCTGCCAACTCTGTTTGCACTGCCTCAAGCCGAGGACGATCCCGAAGAGTAGTACATCGCGGCACAGGATGACGGGACGCCGCACGACCAAGGTCACTTGCCCTCGCCTCGGCCGCATCGTACCGTCACCCTGTGACCCACATGAAACCGAGCGATCCCAGGATTACGGTCACCTCTGCAGAGGTCCTGGCGCGCAAGCACCTGGTGCAGACCTATGCGGATCTGCCGGTAGTGCAGCATCAGCCTGGTGTAGTGACGTGCACCCATTGCAGCAACCCCGGGCTGCGGCGCTCGCGGTTGCGCCGGGCAGATATGGCCAGGCTGCTGGTGGCCTGCTACCCGTTTCGCTGTTCCCGCTGCGGCAGGCGGCAACACCTGTTTCTGCTCACCGCGATACGATCGCTGCTGGCGCGCACAGGCTGATTCCGGTAGCCGGAATACGTCGCCAATCTGCACGAGTCGCTAAACTACAGAGGCATTGTCTACTTCAAACAGCAGCGGTTTTTGGGACCGGCTTCGTCCCGGCGGGGCGCAGTCCGTGTACTCAGCGTCGCTGCTTCTGATGGCATCGGCACTGCTATCGGGCGTGCTGGGACTGTTGCGGAACAAGCTCATCGCGCAGATCTTCGGCGCGGGTCCGGCGGTCGATGCTTACAACGCCGCCTTTGAACTACCGGACGTCATCTACTACCTGCTGATCGGCGGTGTTGCCTCGACCACCTTCGTCAAACTGCTTTCGACCTACGAAAGCAACGGCACGCTGGAAGAGGGCGACCGGGCGCTGTCGAACATTCTGAATGTCGTTGGCGTGGGTCTGCTGCTGGCGATTGTTGCTGGTGAGTTCCTGGCACCGCTGTACGTGCACTACAAGTTCCACGACTTCAACGGATCGCAGGCCACGGCGGCCATGTGCGTGCGCATGACGCGTATCCTGCTACCGAACCAGTTGCTGCTGCTGGCGGGCGGCGTCTTCGGGTCGCGGCTTTTGCTGCGCAAAATCTTCATCTACCAGGCCATGCAGCCGCTGCTGTACAACGGCGGCATCATTTTGGGTGCGCTGCTGTTTGGACGCTGGCTCGGCATTTACTCGCTTGCGGTGGGTGCAGCGGGTGGGGCGCTGTTCGGCTTCTTTCTTATCAACCTGGTGGGTGCGCGACGCATCGGCATGCGCTGGACGCCAACCTTTAACCTGCGGCACCCCACCCTGCGCGAGTGGACGCGGCTCAGTCTGCCGTTGATTTTGGGCCAGTCCATTGTGACGCTGGACCCCATCATCCGCAGCTACTTTGCCGCAAACATCACCGGCGGCATTTCACTGATGAAGTACTCACGCGACCTCTTCGCCGCGCCCATGGGCATTGTGGGCCCGGCGGCCGGGCTGGCCTCACTGCCTTTTTTCGCTTCGCTCTGGAGCGATGGCAACGTCGCAAAGTTCAGCAGCGCCGTGAACCGTTCGGTATCGCGGCTGCTGGCGGTGAGCCTGCTGCTGACCGGCTGGATGATCGCGCTGGCTGGCCCCATCATCAACGTGGCGCTGAGCGGCGGACGCTTTCGCGGGCATGACGCAAACGGCGCGGTGCAGTTGTTCATCCTGTTCTGCCTTTCGCTGGTCTTCTGGACGTCGCAAAACCTGTACGCCCGCGCCTTTTACGGTGCAGGCAACACGCTAACGCCCATGCTGTCGGGCACGGTGGTTACGGTGCTCTCGCTGCCGGTGTATGCACTGCTCTTTCACCATTACGGCATCCCCGGGCTGGTGGTCGCGTCAGACATCGCCATTGCCGCGCACATGGTAGCGCTGGCCGTGCTGCTGCACCGCAAACGCATGGTCAGCCTGGCTGAACTGGAATGGCTTGAGATGGGCAAGGCGCTGCTGGCCGCGGTTGCCAGTGGACTTGCCATCTTCGTAACCGAGCGCGTGCTGCCGCTGGGTGCGACGCATGCCGCCAACCTGCTGCGCATGGCGCTGGGTTCGATCGTCTGGTTTGCAGTTACGCTTGGCGTGCTGGTCGCGACCGGCTCTGCACTGCCACGCGCCATCTTAAGGAAACGCGCGGTAAAGGCGTGAGCTACTTCCTGACCACGCAGCGCCTCGGCTTTCGCCGGTGGACTGCGGAGGACCTGCCGCTTGCACAGTCGTTGTGGACCGACGCCGAAGTCATGGGCCACATGGGTGGTCCCATGTCGAATGATGCCGCCGCCGAACGCCTGGCACTCGAAATCAGAAACCAGCGAATGTTCGGCTTTCAGTACTGGCTCATCTTCTCGCTGGAAAGCGGGGCACACGCCGGTTGCTCAGGTCTGCGACGCTTTCACGATCAGCCGAATGTGCTGGAGGTCGGCGTCCATCTCGCACGACCGTTCTGGAGCGGACGCGTGGGCGAAGAGGCCGCACGAGCCGTTATCGCATACGCATGGCAGAACACAGACGCGCAAGCACTCGTCGCAGGTCATGGCCCTGACAACGTGCACTCCAAGGCTCTGGTTGGGCGTCTTGGATTCGCCTACACACACCACGAGCCGTGGGGTCCACACAGCGCACAGCATCCGTACTACCGGCTGGAACGGCAATCCACTTAAGAGCAGTAGCTGGTGGCCAGGGATTACTTGGCGTCGTTATATTCCTCGAGCCAGGCCATCTGGATGCCTTCCAGGATGCCCTCGTTCGACTTGGCCGGGTCGCCGGTAAAACCCGGGATCGCGGTCACCAGCTTGTGCAGGTCGGTAAATCGCACCGTCAGCGGGTCGGTTTCGGGATGCAGTTCCTGCAGTTGAATGCCGATTTCTTCAGAGTCAGTCCACTCGATCTCACGGGGCATGGCGGTTATTCCTTTCCACCGGCAAGCACGGCGGCTGGCTTGCCTTCCTGCACGTAATTACGGTTCCAGGCGGGGATTTCAACGAGGTACGTTCCGGGCTTCGTAATGACTGCCTGGCAGCCCAGGCGCGAGTTCGTTTGCGGACCGGCGGCCAGATCGATGCGATCGAGTTCGTCGTCTTCGGGGTCGTTCAGGCCGGGTTCGCCCGCCTTGATGTACACGTGGCAGGTGGTGCAGGCGCAGACTCCGCCGCAGGCATGGTCCATGAAGACGCCGTAGTTTTCCGCAACGTCCAGCAGGCTCATGGGCTGGCCGTGACCGTCGTACGGCATGGTGCCGAAGGGGAACTCGACCGTCTTGTTTTCTGGTTGGAAGGTCACACGGACGATGTTTTCCGCGGGCGGCTGGGACAGGTCGACAAAGGGCAGTTCGATGGAATGCTCAGACATGAAGTTCTCGCTCTGACGTTCATTCTATCGAACGGCGGGGGAAGTGTAGCCGTAAAGCTCTGCCTGCCTGCTGCGATCTTGATACTCTTGCGAATAGACGCGCAAGTTCCGCGCCACGAGAGGTCCCGTCGCATGCCCGCAGCCACCCGGCAAACCAAGCAGAAGCAGGCTCTCCGCGACGCGTTCGTCGAGGCCGACCGGCCGCTGTCACCGGAAGAAGTGCTGGCGTTGGCCAAGCAGCGCGTGCCCGGCATGAGCATTGCCACCGTCTACCGCAATGTGGGCGCTCTGGTGGAAGACAAGTGGCTTGCCATGGTCGAATTGCCCGGTGCCGCTCCCCGGTATGAGATTGCAGGCAAGCAGCACCATCACCACTTCCAGTGCAACGACTGCGAAAAGGTCTACGAACTGGCAGGCTGCGACCTGCCCCTGCGGCCCAGCCTGCCCCGGGGCTTCCGCGTTACCGGGCACGAGTTCTTTCTGTACGGCACCTGCGCCGACTGCCGCTAAACGGCTTCCTCTCCCCGTCGTGTCGAATCATCGGACCGCCTGAGTCATCGCTGCGGTCAGCTTTCCATCGTTTGCAGACAACCTGCCATTTGTCATCCTGAACGAAACGCAGTGCAGTCAAAGGATCTGCTTACTGCCTGCGGCTGTGCTGCTGTCGAAAGAAAGCAGGTCCTTCGACTATGCACTTCGTGCTCCGCTCAGGATGACGAGACGGTAGGATGGTCACACAAAGCTTCACAATCCAGTTACCTCAAACAGCTCGGCGCAAGCCGTAGCAGTCCGCGTTCGTTCGAGAGGGTTCATTCATGTACTTTCGTTCTTCTGCTGCACGCTTCTGCTGCGTTGCCTCCGTCCTGTTCTCACTGGTGCACGGCAGCACTTTGGTCGCGCAAGCACCCGCGGCAAACACCTATGATCCGCGCGTGACCTTTGCGCCGCTGACGCTGCCTGACCCAATCAATGCGTACCGCAGCAGCAATGGCGCACCCGGCCCGGCCTTTTGGCAGAACGAAGCCAGCTACGAACTGCACGCCGACCTGCAGACCACGGCCAAGCAACTGGCTGCCACCGAGACGATCACCTACACCAACAACAGCCCGGACGCGCTGCCCAGCCTGTGGGTGCACCTGGAGCAGAACACCTACAAGAAAGATTCGCGCGCACGCATCGCCAGCGGCGGCGGACGTCAGCGCCGACGCCCCAACGCCGATCCAAACGCCGCACCACCGGTCACCACGACGGACGGCTTCGTGTTCGACTCGGTCGAGATTGAAGCGGGCAAGCAGACCACAAGGGCCGACTACATCGTCGACGACACCCGCATGCAGATCCGGCTTGCGGAGCCGCTGCGCGCACACGGTGGACAGCTGAAGATCCATATCCGGTACCACTACACCATCCCCGGCGTGTGGGGCGGACGCACGTCGTGGGGCATGTCGAAGGGGGGCGAAATCTACGACATGGCGCAGTGGTACCCGCGCATGGCCGTGTACGACGACCTGCGCGGATGGGACACCCTGCCCTACATCGGCAGCGAGTTCTACCTGGAATACGGCCACTTCGACTACTTCCTGACGGTGCCGTCGAACATGATCGTCGCCGGTTCCGGCGAACTGGTGAACCCGAAGGACGTCCTCACCAGGACACAAATGGAACGCCTCGAGCAGGCGCGCAAGAGCGACGCAACGGTCTACATCCGCAAGCCGGAAGAAGTCTCCAGCCCGGCATCCAGGCCGAAGCAGGATGGCACGCTGACGTGGCACTTCCACATGGACCACACGCGTGACGTGGCGTGGAGCGCCTCGCCCGTATTCGTGTGGGATGCCGCACGCATGAACCTGCCCGACGGCAAAACCTCGCTGGCCATGAGCGTGTATCCGCCGGAGAGTGTCGGCCCCAACAAGTGGGACAAGTCGACCGAGTACGTGAAGAACTCCGTCGAGAACTTCTCAAAGCACTGGTATCCGTATGAGTGGCCCACTGCGATCTCCGTCGCAGGCTTCTCCACCGGCATGGAGTACCCGGGCATGGTATTCGACGGCATCGACGACAAGGATGCGTTCCTGTTCTGGGTGACCGCGCACGAAATCGGCCACGACTGGTTCCCCATGATCGTCGGTTCGAACGAGACGCGTCATGCATTCATGGATGAGGGCTTCAACACCTTCATCGATATCGAGGAGCAGGAGCTCTACGCCAACGGGAAGTTTGCCCCAAAGCGTGATGCCGAATACTCCGAGGGTGGGGAACCTGCAGACACGATCCTGAAGGTGCTCGACAATCCAAACGCCGGGACCCTCATGATGCCCGCCGATACTCTGGGCGCCGTACGCCACGAAGTCAGCTACTTCAAGGGCGCGTACGGCATGGTGCTGCTGCGCGACCACATCCTTGGGCCGGAACGCTTCGATTACGCCTTCAAGAAGTACATCCGCAACTGGGCCTACAAGCACCCGTCACCATCTGACTTTTTCCGCGCCATGAGCAGCGAGGGCGGCGAAGACCTGAGCTGGTTCTGGCGGGGCTGGTACCTGAACAACTGGAAGTACGACGTGTCCGTGGACAAGGTGGAGGGCAGCACCGTGACCCTCTCGAACCATGGCCAGCTCGTGCTGCCCACTCCGGTCGAAGTCGTCTTTCTTGACGGCACAAAGCTGCGTGTGACACTGCCCGTCGAAACCTGGCTCGCCAAGGGCACCTACACGTGGACGCTGGAGAATAAGAAGCCCATCGCTTCCGTCACCGCCGACCCCGATCATAAGCTGCCGGACGACAATCGCAGCAATAACCAGGGGCACTCCTAACGCGTCCCTGTTTGTTGTTCCTGGCAGAACATCCGCTCTGCCAGGAATCGTTTACCTGCCGCGCCCCGCTTATCCGATCAAAGCAGCAGCCACTCTTCAGCCGCATCCTTATGCCTTTCTTAGCTCAACAGGCTCATCGTCAGGGTACGGTCACGAATGGTTCGTGACCCGGACACGTTCCTGACGTCCAGTCGACGCGGCGTTCCCGCGTTTGCACGCGTCCACTGCGACGTGAATCCCTGGATGCCTGAAAGCTGACGACTGGCCCTATGACCTCCCGATTCGAACTACGCGCCGATTCTGAGCGGTTATCCAAATGGATCAAATCCCTGGGCTGCTCCCTTTCCACCTGCAGCGCCCCGGCTCAGCGGGGGGACGACAACCATCCGGTACTTCGCCCTTCCAGGGCCGGCAAAACTCACGACATGACCTGGATGCGAGAGGGACCGGTAGCCCCTTATGCGCTGGATGAAGCCAGTGCTCGGCGAGATTTTAATACCCTGCCCGAAACAGAGCCGGGCCGATCCCTGGGCCATGCTCTGCACTGCAGGCGCTGCATCATCCCTGCAGACGTGTTGCATCAGTGCCGACACCTGTCACACTCAATCGAGCAGCCCTGTTCCTTTGCCATGGAGTCCGGCGCGATCTTTGGCATCGCAGGCATTTGGCAAACGTGGACGAACGAGCAGGGAAACCAGGTCGAGGCATTCGCTATCCTTGAGATGCCGGTGACCCCTGTTCTGCGGTCGTTATTTGATCGCATGCCGGTCGTGCTGACAGACGTACGAGAGCAGAAGCGATGGCTGCGCAGCGATGCCGAAGCAGACATCCCGTTCGACCTGCTGCGGCCGCTGAACGTCGCCATGCTGCGCAACTGGAGAATGATGCCGGGACCCGTTGCCGTCCACCTGCGTCAGGCAGAGGTCAGTCTGAACCACTATCTCTAATCATTTCCGCGGCCTGCGGGCTGGCATCAGCCTCCTGTAACTTGTTCTTCCAAGCATCGCAGATATCACGGCCTGCCTCGGCCCTGCAGGAGAGCCCGGCGTGCAGGGCCGAGGCTCTCCTGTGGTGAGATAAACTAGGCACTCGCCGCGATTCCGTTCAACGTCCGCAGCACATCCGGCGACAACTGCAACGCAGCCGCCGAGATATTCTCACGCAGGTGCGCTACGGATGAGGTGCCGGGGATCAGCAGCATGTTCGGCGCGCGGTGCAGCAGCCACGCCAGCGCAAGGACGATGGGCGTCACTCCCAGAGAAGCCGCCGTGTCGTTCAGCGTGGTGGACTGCAGCGGGCTGAACCCACCCAGCGGGAAGAACGGCACGTACGCCACGCCTTCCGTCGCAAGGACGTCGATCAGAGCGTCATCCACACGATGCGCCACGTTGTAGTAGTTCTGCACGCAGACAATCTTTGCGATGGGACGCGCTTCCTCAAACTGCGCCTGCGAGACATTGCTTAGGCCCAGGTTCTGAATCAGGCCCTGCTGCTGCAACTGTGCCAGGGCGGCCAGTGGCTCCGCAATGGAGGTTTCGTCTGGCTCGGCCTCCCGGCCGACGCGCAGATTCACCACGTGCAGTGAGTCCAAACCGAGGTTGCGCAGGTTGTCTTCGACGGACTGCTTCAGGAATGCGGGCGTTCTGTCCATAATCCATGAGCCGTCTGCGCCGCGCTTTGCGCCCACCTTCGTCACCAGCGTCAGGCCGTCACGATACGGGTGCAGTGCTTCCCGGATGATCTGGTTCGTGATGTGCGGGCCGTAGAAATCGCTTGTATCGATGTGATTGATGCCCGTCTCAAACGCCTCGCGCAGCACAGCTACTGCCGCATTACGATCTTTCGGTGGGCCAAAGACATGCGGCCCGGCAAGCTGCATGGCACCGTATCCCATGCGATTGACGGTGATAGATGTGCCTGGAAATTGAAAGGTGCCGCCGAGTTGGGTTGCTGTACTCATTTGTCGCCCCTCCTGCGGGGCTCGTATCATTGGATGAAGAAAGCTTCAGGTTTGGAGTTCGCATTTGATCAAGGCCATCGTTCCACCGCTACAGCCAAGAAAGACGCCCATTCAGGCGCGTTCCGCGGTCACGGTTGCGGCCATTCTGGAAGCGGCCATTCAGGTTCTGCTGGCCGAGGGCAAGGAGCGCCTGACCACAACCCGCGTTGCAGCGCGTGCAGGAGTTTCCGTCGGCACCCTGTACCAATACTTTCCGAACAAGAGTTCGCTGCTGCAAACGGTGCTGAAACAGCACCTGGATGCAGTGGCGACGGCGGTAGAAACGGCCTGCAGGAAGGTTCATGGCGAACCGCTGCAACAAATGGCAGAGGCGCTGATCGCAGCCTTTGTACACGCGAAATTTCAGCACATCCACGCCAGCGCGGCGCTCTACTCCATCAGCGATGATGTGGAAGGCAGGCGCATTGCACAGGCCATGCACGCGCGCGCGGCCAAAGCGATTACGGCCATGCTGCGCACGGCACCCGGCAGGCCTGTACGCGAGCCTGCGTCGGTTGCGGAGACGCTGCTGGGTGCCATGACAGGCATCAGCCGCAGCATGCTTGAAACGGGTGCAAGGCCCAACGTGCAGGCCACCATGGAGCAGGAACTGATGACGCTGGCACGCGCCTACCTGGCCGTATCAGCCGCCTGAGGTTGCTTAGGCAATTAGAGCGAGGGTGCTCGCAGGAAACTCTGCAAGGAAGTGCCAAGCGCGGCAGCGGTCGAGCGGGTGTTGAACATCTGGTGCCACGCAGTCATTGAAAAGCTGCCCTGCTTTGCCGGCGCGGCCAGATGCAGGCGTGCAAGCACCACGGCGTCTGCGCCAAAGGGCGAGCTACCGTTCTTCGCCTGGGTCTCGTGGCAGGTGTCGCATGTTGCGGGCGCACCCTTGGCCTGGTGGCAGGCGATGCAACCGCCCATGGACATATCTTTCACCGGCGCAATGGCAACGGCATTCGACACGTCGCCATGGCAGTCTTCACACTTGTTTCCGGCGGATGTGTGCGTTTTGTGGCTGAAGGTAACGAACGACGGCACACGGTACACGCGCACCCACGCGATGTTTTCATTCGCGGCGGCAGCAGCGGCCAGCCGCTGGATGGCGGGCTTTTCCGTCGCAATAGCTACATGGCACATCATGCACTTGGTGGGCTGCGGCATGGCCAGCGCTACGCCGGTCTTGGTGGGCTCATGGCAGTCGTTGCAGGCCAGCTTGGCGGTTTGTACGTGCTGCTGATGGTTGAAAGGAATGGGTTGATCCGGCGCTGCGGCGGAAGCCACAGCGGGAGATGCACCCTGCACTTTAGGCGTGTCTGGTGCGGCACCTGGCTCTTTTTGCGCAGGCGCCAAGGCGGTCAGCCCGAAGATCATCAAGAATGTCAGCAGCCACTTGTGCAAGTTCAACCTGTCCCTGACGAAAACGTGCCGTCTCCCGGCGAGGGGAAAACGGCACGCTTTCGACTCCTTCACTTTACGCTTTTCGGCAGAGAACGTCCTGCTTAGAAGCTGTACGCCACATGCCTAGACATTGCCTTTTTTCATCTCATCCGCAAGGTACTCGGACGCACGCATGGCCAGCGCACACATGGTGATGGTGGGATTCTGCCAGCCCGCGCTAGGAAACACGCTGGCATCGGTGATGAACAGGTTCTTCACGTCGTGGCTTTGGTTGAACTTGTTGACGACACCCTTCTTTGGATCGTCGCTCATGCGGGCGGTTCCCTGCTCGTGGATGCTGTAGCCCGGCGGATTGAACTGGTAGTTCTTCGCCAGGATTTCGAAGCCGGCAGCCTCGGCCATGGCAGCGGTGGTGTCCACCATATCCTTGGCCATATTCACTTCGTTGTCGGTGTACTTGGTGCTGATGGTCAGCGTGGGCATACCCCAGGCATCAACCACATGCTTGTTCAGCACGACATGGTTTGCATAGTGGCCCAGCGTTTCGCCCATGATGTTCGTGGTGAAGCCGCTACCGTTGTACTCTTCCAGCTTCTTGTCCAGGGCCGGGCCGTACTCTGCGAACCAGCGCGGGTCCATGGGACCGGCGCTGCTGGAGACGTTCACGGCATAGCCGCGCAGGAAGCCGGGCGTCTTGGTGTCAAGGTTCCGGAAACGTGGAATCAACGCGCCGCCGCCAATGACGCCACGGCCGCCCTTGCCGCCACGCGCCGCCGGGTACGACGCAGAGATGCCTGCACCGTAGATCTGGTCGGTAAGATGGTGGCCCAGCACGCCGCTACCATTGCAGATATCGGAGATCATCAGCAGCCGAGTCGTTTCCAGCGTGCCTGCGGCGACGATCACAACGCGTGCCTTGATGGTCATTTCGCGGTGCGAGTGGCGATCGATGAAGATGGCGCCGTCGGCCTTGCCGGTGGACTTGTCGAGCGTGATCTGCCGCACGATGCTGTTCGGGATCATGGTCAGCTTGCCTGTGGCAACCGCGTCCGGAATGAGCAGGTTAATGGATGCTGCCATGCCGCCTGTGCCCAGCGAAGAGCGAGCCTTGGTAACCGGGACGCCCATCTTCTTGCCGGCATCGACAAAGCCCTGCATGGCCTTCGACCACGGCGACTTGTCCTCGATGAAGTTGCCATCAGGGTACTGCGGCAGCTTGTCGTAGGCACCCTGCACGCGGAAGATCGTCTCCACGCGCGGGTAGTAGGGCTCCAGATCCTTGTAAGAAATGGGCCAGTCCACACCGAAGCCATCGCGGCTGGCGGCCTTGAACTCGTAATCACTGTGCCGGAACGACTGGCGCCCCCAGTACGGCGACCGGCCACCCACGCTGCGCACGCGCACGTAGTTGTACTGCTGCCCCGCCGGGTAGTTGTAGGGGATGACCTTCTCGTCAACCCACTGATTCGCGCTGAACTCGGTGGACTGGAAGACATGCGGCAGCCGACCGGGCGCGTCAAAACCGCGGAACGGCAGCGTCGACACCGGCTTCAGCGTGCGATCGCGCTCCCAGTTGATCATGGGACCGGCGTCCAGCATCGTGACCGCGATGCCCTTTTCCGTAAGGATCTTTGCGGCCATGCCGCCGGTGTGACCTGACCCGATGATCAGGACGTCGACCTTCTTATTTGCCATCTATAAACTGCTTTCTTGGCTAAAACTCGTTTATGCGTGGGCGTGCTTCGACAGCGGCGCGGAAGACTTTGGGGCCCCATTGGCAACCCACGTCTCAATACCGGGATCGAGCGGCGATACGAATAAGCCCACACCGGGCGTGCGCTCACCCGCGGCATCAGCCGCCTTGGCGTAGGCAGGTGAGTTCAGCGTCGCTTCACGGATGTCGCGATGCACCTGATTGATGAACAGCAGATGCGGCTCCGTTGGAGGATGATCGTTGATCCACGTACGCAGGTGAGGCCGGATCACCATGTCGGCCTGCTTGGCGTCTGCCTGCGCAAAGGGCATTTTGCAATCCCTCAAGCTGTCTGCGTTCAAACGGTCCAGGCCGTTGTTGTACATGGCTTGCCGGTCGGCCGGGGAACCGCCGATCAGGAAGTCGAGAAACTCCGGCGCTCCGGAATCGATTGCGCCAGGGTAGCCCTCACCGCCGGGCATCAGCACCTTGCTGAAAGCCACCAGCGTGGCGTATCGAGCCGGCGTAAAGTACCGCTGCTCTGTGGTTGCCACTGCATCCGGCTGCGTGACTGGGATGTTCGGCGTATGAAACTGAGCCGACTGCTGCAGGCGCGACGCTGCGGCGGGGCTGGACGCCGTATTGGGCGCAACTGCCTGCGCACCCTGGTCGATCGCAGGGCTGTCCGCCGGGCTCTGCGTCTTTGGTGCTGCCTTCTGCTGCCCTAATGCCGTACCTACCGTGGCCGATGCCACGGCGAAACCCTTGACGAAATCCCGCCTCTTCATGCGGTGAATCTTAGAGAGTACCGGGTACGATGGTCAACCTTATGGTGAGAAGTTCACGAACCGGCCCTCGCCCGCCAAGCTGCACAATCTGGGCGCATCGTATACGCGACGCGCCTGAGGGAGCGGGATCCTCTCCGTGAGGTATGCAACCATGCCGGACGAGACCCTTCAGGACGACACGCGGACCTTTGAGCAGGTAAAAGCGGAACAGGACGCCTACTGCACCGAGGCCGCCAAGGTGGCCGAACCCGGAGGCTACGCCGAGTGGGTTCGCACGCAGGTGGATGAGGCGATTCGCGACTGCGAGCAGGTTGATGAAGAAGTCATTGGTCAGCGTCTCAGGCCGACCCATTTGGAACCACTTGGCGGATGTGCCTAGAAGCCTTGCCGTGGGTCGTGTGCGTGTCGCAGCGACGCCCTGATTCTGCAACTGACGACGCGCCTAGTCGGTGGTCGTTCGCCTCGCCGCCGACCTGTCCGGAACGGTTGCGAATGCAGGTCCCGGTGCATCGCGCTGGCCGGTGATGCATATGCTGTGCAGCGGGCAGCGTCGGCACTGCGGCTCGCGCAGTGTGCATACCTGCTGGCCCAGCCGCTTTACCAGCGTGTGGTGTTCGTCCATGGTGACAGGCGTCCAGGCCGCAGGGATAAGGGACATGAGCGCCTGTTCCACCTGGCGGCTGGTCGCCTTTTCCGGAGCAATGCCCAGCCGGATGGCAATGCGTTGGTGGTGGCCGTCGATGGCAATGGCCGCGCGTCGCAGCGACGAGAAGTTGACCACCGCCGCGCTTGCCTTCACGCCTGCGCCTGGTAGCTCTTCCACCCAGGCGCGGATCTTCTCGGTGCGGTAGCGCGCAAGAAACTGCAGTGACAGTGCGCCGGTTCGCTCGGTGATGCGTTGCAGCGTTTGTTTCAGCTGGGGCGCCTTGCGTTCCGGAAAGGTGACCAGCCGCAGCATGTCTTCAATCTCTGCCACCGGCGCGTCGCGCAGCTTTTCCCAGCGCACCTCATCCCACGAGTTTGGCCCGGTGGGCCAACCGTCATACCGTTCGCGCAGCATGCGCATGGTCGCGATAGACTCTGGATCCTTGGTGCGCGCCGAGCATATGGAGTAGATCAGGTGCGTCAGCGGATCCCACACCTCACGCGGCGGAGGCGCGCCGGTCCAGGCGATCAGCCGGTCCTGGATGTCGTCAAGGTCACGAAACAGGAGTGCAGGCACCGCGGCTGCCACGAAGGCGTCCGGGTGCGCTTCAGGGAAGGCTTCCGGGAACAGCGCGCTTTGTGCGGGGAAAGGCATCGCCGGTTAGACGCACTTTCACTGCAGGTGAACTCGTGCACCCTGCCATGTCGAAGGGCCGAAGCCATCTGGCTGAAGCCTAATTCGTGTCGGCACTTCTAATTTTCTCCAGAATACAGCACAATAACGGAATGACGTTCTGCTCCTTCGCGATCTGCAGCTGTTGTTGCCGCTAAGTCTGAGCGTTCGTCACGTCCTGCCTCCTTTCTGATTTCCCTCCCCGCATCCTGATGCGTTCCCTGCCGTTCATGAGAGCTACACCCATGTCCTTTGCGCTTCTCTGTTGTTGTCGCTGACCGCTTCGCACTTCTCACGTTGCTCCGCAGCGCTGCTTCCATGCACAACCACTTCTAAGGATCTTTCATGTCTGTCTCCCTGCGTCTTCGTGCGGCCCTTGGTGCTGCTGCTGTTCTTAGTTCCGCTGCGGTTCTTGCCACACCTTCCATGCGTGCACAGGTGGTGGGCGGCACGCTGAACGGCGTCGTGACCGATGCCATGGGCGCACCCGTCGTGGGCGCAACCGTGCAGGTGCGCAGCGAAGAGACGGGCACAGAGCGCCGGCTGTTGACCGACTCTGGCGGCCGTTACGCCGCGCCTTCTATCAGCGTTGGTTCCTACACCGTGACCGTGCAGGCTGCGGGTTTTGCAACCGAGCGGCATGCGAATGTCTCGCTGACGGTTGGGCAGGCACAGCAGCTGAATATCGCCCTGCGGGTTGCGTCAGACGCGCAGCAGGTCGACGTGGTGGACCAGCCGCCAACCGTCAATTTGTCGAACGAACAGACGTCCGGCCTGGTCACCGAACGGCAAGTGAAAGAGCTGCCGCTGAACGGCCGCAGCTATGACCAGCTCATCACGTTGAACCCGGCGACGGTCAACTACACGTCGCAGCGGTCAGGTTCGGTGGGCACGTCCAACTCGTCGGTTGGCAATATGTTTTCGGTTTCCGGGCGTCGACCGCAGGACAACCTGTACCTGCTGAACGGCGTGGAATACACCGGCGCATCGCTGATCAACGTGACGCCGGGTGGCACCAGCGGCCAACTGCTGGGCGTGGAGGCGGTGCGCGAATTCAACGTGGTGGCCGACACCTACGGTGCCAGCTACGGCAAGCGGCAGGGCGCGCAGATCAGCATCGTCACCGCGTCCGGCACCAACCGGCTGCATGGCTCGGCGTACGAGTTCCTGCGCAACTCTGCACTGGATGCGCGCAACTACTTCGACCAGGCGAAGAAGCCGAATTTCCAGCGCAATAACTACGGTGCCTCGCTAGGCGGACCCATTCGGCATGACAAGGCTTTCCTGTTCGGTAATTACGAGGGCTACCGGCAGAACCTGGGCCTGAGCGATGTGACGCTGGTGCCGAATGCGGCCTCACGCGCCGCCGCCGTAGCATCGGTTCGACCGCTGCTGAACCTGTGGCCGGTTGCGAACGGCCCCGACCTGGGATCAGGCATTGCCATCGCCTACTCCTCACCCACGCAGCACATTCGGGAAGACTTCGGCACCGCACGCGCCGACGCGAACCTCGGCATCAACGACCTGCTGTTCGGGGTGTATACCGTGGATGATTCGACCGCACACACACCCACGCAGAACCCCTATTCGCTGATCGACGAAGCGTTGCGCGAGCAGGTGGCCAGCCTGCAGGAGCAGCACGTCTTCAGCCCGCGCTTGTTGAACACCGCACGCTTTGGCTTCTCGCGGGCGAGCTTCGCGTTCATGGGATCGGTGCCGCCGGAGGTCGCTGCGGCAGCCGGAACGTTCGTACCCGGCAAGCCCATCGGAGCAGTGGTCATCGCGGGATCGACCGCGTCCAACGGTTCGTCGCAGGTCACCGGAGCGGGTGCTAACGTGGGTTCGAACAACCAGATCACGCGTAACCTGTTCACGTTTGATGACCACATCTACTTGACGCTGGGCAATCACACCATCGAGGCGGGCGGATGGGTGCAGCGGCTGCAGTCGAATGACAACCTGGCGCAAAACCAGTTCGGCCAGGCTAGCTTTGCGTCGCTTTCGACTTTCCTTGCGGGCAACATCAAAACCTTCACCGTTGTGCCCACCGCCACGGCGCTGGCATGGCGGTCATGGTTCGGCGCGGGCTACCTGGAAGACACCTGGAAGGCAACACCCAACCTGCAGCTGACGGCGGGCCTGCGCTTCGAATCGAGCAATGGATTCAACGAGGCGAAGGGCCGCGCGGGTGTGTACACGGTGACCAATGGCGTCATCAGCAGCACGCCCACGGTCGGCCGCAACGGCCTGCTGCAGAACCGAGCAAAGTTTCTGCCAGAGCCACGTTTCGGCCTGGCCTGGAACGCCAGCGGCGACGGCAAAACCGCCATTCGCGCCGGTCTTGGGCTGCATAACTCATTGCTGGACAACCTGGATTACCGTCTGGACCAGGCCGCGCCGTTCAACACCACGCTTTCATACAGTGGCACGACGGTCGCGAACCCGACCGCAGGCGCACCGGGGCTCATCTCGCCTTCAAGCGTGCAGACCGACCTGCAGACGCCCAGCACGGTCAGCTACAACGTCAAGATCGAACGCCAGCTTGCACAGGACCTGTCGCTCACCGTCGGGTACATCGGCTCGCACGGCTACCACCAGATTTTGTCTGAAAACCTGAACGAACCCGCGTCGATTACCTGCAACAACAACTGCCCCGTGGGCGTGCCAAACGGCACCCTGTACTACCCCACCACGGTGCGCGCAAACCCGGCGGTGGCCAACACCACGTCCTGGGTTTCGCAGGGCAGCAGCACCTACAATGGCATGGTGGTGGACGCGCGACGCAACCTGCGCAACGGCCTGCGCGTGCGCGGCGTGTACACCTTCAGCAAAAATTTGGACAACGGTTCGGCGTGGAATACCAGCGTCAGCGCGAATACGCCTGCGTTCGTTTCGTACCCGAAAAACCCCGCGCTGGACTACGGCCCCGCCGCCACCGATGTGCGCCACCTGGCTGCCTTCAACGGCAGTTATGACCTGCCGCTTGGCGCGGGCCACACCCTGCTGCCTCACGCTGGTTCGCTGGTTGACCATGCCGTCTCCGGCTGGACGGCAAGCACCATCGTCACGCTGCAAAGCGGGCTGCCGTTCACCCCGCAGCTTGGCTACAATCCCACCGGCTCTGGCGACACCCGCAACCCCGTCCGACCAAACGTGAACCCGGCGTTCCGAGGCAAGCTGTACAACGGCGGCAGCACAGCGCAGAAAGCCGCGCAATTCTTCAACCCGGCTGCATTCCTTGCACCAGCGTATGGCACCGTCGGCAACCTGGGGCGCGACACGCTGCGCGCGCCCGGCTTTGCCGACTGGGACCTGTCGCTGATGAAGGTCACGCGACTGGGCGAACGCGCGACCGTTCAGTTCCGAGCGGAGGCGTTCAACCTGCTGAACCGCACCAACTTGCTGACGCCGAATCCCGTTGTCTTCTCGTCCGGACCGTCACAGGGCAACGTCGCGAACCAGGCGGCGGCACCTGTGGCCAGCCCCACGGCGGGCGTCATCACCTCTGCCGCAACGTCACGTCAGCTGCAATTCAGCCTGAAGTTCCTGTTTTAACGATCGACTAGCGGGCGTTCATCGAAATGCTGCCATCGCCTGAGTGCAGGCGCAGCGTGGGGCCTCCACCATTCATCAGGCCGTGGACGCTGTGGCGATCGTTGCTGGACGTCTGCATGTTGAGGCCGTTTGCAATACTGCCGTCGCCGGTACTGGCCTGCACATCCGCATGGAGGTCGCGCGGCACGGTCAGCGAAATGGAGCCGTCACCAGAGGTCAGGCGTGAACTGCTCTGCAGGTTCGATCCTGGCAACAGCGTGATATTCATGCTGCCATCCCCCGTGTGCGCTTCCAGTTGGGTAAATCGGCCTTCCATCTGCATGGAGCCGTCGCCGGTACCCGCCGTCATGGTGCCTTCCGCACGGCGTACCTGCACGGAGCCGTCGCCGGTGTTGATGCGCAGCGAGCCGCTGGTGTCTTCCGTTGCAATGGAGCCGTCGCCGGTCTTCAACTCAATGGCTCCGCGCACGCCCGCGACCGCCAGCGAACCATCGCCGGAATGCACCGTAAGGTCCGCCTCGCCCGGCATGTCCACGATGACCTCCGGCGCATGACCGTGCCAGCCCACAAACAGCGAACGATCCTCGCTGTGCTTCATGGAAAAACGGATGCCGCTACCGCCCTGCATGTCCGTAATGTGCCAGCGGGACAGGTCGCCACCCTTCGGGTCGACGTGGATGTGAACCGTATGGCAGCCACCGCAGCTGTGTACGCGCACCGATGCGTTATCGACCTCAACCTGCAGCATGGGCCGACTCGAAACGCTGTAGGCCTTGTCCCAGTTGGACTGTGCGAAAGCAGAACCGAAGCAGGTGGCGGAAAGTGCAATCAGAAGGGGCAGGCGCATCTCTTTATTCCTCATCTGTAAGTACGCGTTTTTCGCAGGTCCTGTTCGCGAAATCTTCACGGGCGATCTGTTTGGATGAAAGTTTCCGCTGTGCCATCCGCTGGGTTTACAAAGTGAACATCGTCCGGCGGGCGCCGCGGCGTATCGATGGCTAGAAAGACGAACGGGTGTTCATGAATCTCAGGCGTGCCATGTACCGCGTTGCGCCGAAAGTGGACCAGTTCGCCCGGCCCGATGGTGCGCGATTCGCCCTCGACCGTGATGACGCCGCGCCCCTGCAGCACGTACAGATACTCATCGCATGAGGTGTGGAAGTGCAGCGGCGCGGGCCGATAGACGCGGAAAATGCGGCAACTTGCCGCCTCCGTGTCCGTCAGCCGCAGGTCGCGCAGCATGGTGTCAGACGTGTCGGGCATCGTCCCGGCAAGTTGCAGGATGTCAAAAAAGTGAGAGTCCATGGATCAGGCCTTCAGGCTCTTCAGGTACGGCACGCTGGGCGGCATCAGCGCGGGGTCTTCTTCCAGCTCGACAAAGTAGTTCTTCACACCAGCCTTGCCTGCCGCCTTGAAGACAGCCTTCCAATCCACCATGCCCTGACCCAGCGGCACCTGGCGAAAACCTGACTTGGTCGACGGATCCTTGACCCAGTCCTGGCAGTGCATTGACAGGAAGCGGCCCGAATACTTCTTGAAGTACACCAGCGGATCGTAGCCCTGCTGCAGGGTTGAAACCTGGAACTGCAGCTTCGCGACCGGCACCAGTTCCGCGATCATCATGTCGTAAACGGGTTTGCCATTGATACGCGCGGAGACGAATCCCTCGTTGTGCAGCAGCGCCGTGATGCCTGCGGCGTGCGCCTTCACCGCGAACGTGTTGAAGGGCTCTACGAAGCGCTTGACGTCGTCTTCCGTCTCGCTGCCGGTAAAGTTAAACGGGCCCAGCGCGGCCACGGCCATCTGCGTCATGCCAAATTCCTTGGCGTAGGCGATGCTTTCGTCAGCCTTCTCAAACAGCTCCTTCGGAGCCCAGTGCGCGGAAATGCACTGCAGGCCGAAGCCGTTGATCATGCTCCGCAGCTCTGCCGGCTTGTACTGCTGCAGGCTGGAAAAGTCGGAGTAGCCGTACGGCGAACACAACTCGATGGTTTGAAACCCCGCAGCCGCCAAACCCTTCATGGTGCCCGCAAAATCACTGTTGATCGTCTTACGCACGGGGTAGGTCTGGCAGCCAATAGGCAGGCCAAGCGGGTCGGCCAGCAGCGTGCGCGTCCCGGCGAGAACAACCGCGGCAGCTGCGCCGCTCTGAACAAAGGTGCGTCGTGTCATCGACATCTTTTAGGAACTCCTGGTGACTGTGTTTACACAAGCAGCTTACGCCAGCTATGCCATGCTTCAACCAGCGGACACGCGCAGACCGCTGGCATACGCAGAGAGGCACTCCGATGTACCCTTCTGCCATGCGCTCACTTTTAGCTTTTGCGGTACTCACGGCATCCTTGTCGGCTTCCGCGCAACTCATGGCGCCCAAGCCAGCCGAACACGCCTCGCCGCAGACCAACTTTCCCTACAAAGACGAGCTGTATGTCGCAAAGAACTTTCACTTCCGCGACGGCGGCACACTGCCTGAACTGAAGCTGCACTACCTGACGCTGGGAACGCCGCACCGTAACGCTGCCGGCAAGGTCGACAATGCCGTGCTTGTCCTGCATGGCACGGGCGGCAATCGGTTCACGCTGACCACGCCTGTGTTCGCCAACGAGCTTTTCGCCGCCGGTCAGCCGCTTGACGCGTCAAAGTACCTCCTCATTCTGCCGGACGACATCGGCCAGGGCGACAGTTCCAAGCCATCCGACGGCCTGCATATGCGCTTCCCAAAGTATGACTATGACGACATGGTGCGCTCGCAGTACCAAATGCTGATGGATGGCTTGCATGTCGACCATCTTCGCCTCATCATCGGCACTTCCATGGGCTGCATGCAGGCGTTTGTATGGGGCGAGATGTACGAGGGCTTCGCCGATGCGCTGATGCCGCTGGCCTGCCTGCCCACGGAGCTTGCAGGGCGCAATCGCATGATGCGCTACATGGCCATACAGGACATCAAGCTGGACCCCGCATGGAAGAACGGCGACTACACGACCGAGCCCACAGACGGTCTGCGCGCCGCTACAGAGCTTACGTTTGTCATGGGAACGGCGCCCTTAGTCCAGCAAAAAGCCGCGCCCACCCGGAAAGCTGCCGAGGCATTTGTCGACAGCTACATTCCACGCGCGCTGGCCAATAGCGACGCGAACGACCTGATCTACTACTTCGACGCGTCGCGCAATTACAACCCGGAAGCCAACCTGTCGAAGATCACCGTGCCGGTCATGTACATCAACTCCGCCGATGACTTTATCAATCCGCCCGAACTCGGCATCGCGGAAAAACTCGCACCCAAGATGCCACACGCGAAGTTCGTCCTGCTGCCCATCTCAGACCTGACTCGCGGACACGGTACCCACACCCAGGCCGTCATCTGGAAGAAGTACCTGGTGGAGCTACTCGCGGCATCCGCGCCGAAGCTGTAGCCGCGCCGAGTTGCTGTTCACCGCTGCATGTGCAGCCAGCAGTTCACCGAGAAGCGGGAGTCAGCAAACTGCCGCGATGCGCACTGTACCGTTGCGACTTCATGCGTGGCCCATGCCGGAAACACGATCAACGTGTTCTGCTCCGGCGCAATGGTGGTGCAGGTCGTTTCGTCAAGCTTTGGAGCGAACGGGAACAGCAGCAATTCCCCGCCTGAGAAGCGCCGAGGCTCGCGATAGAAGTAGTACACGGCGCTGAGCGCACGGACCGACTCGCCGCTGCTGGCATGTACCTCGGTGTCGATGTGCCGCGAGAAGTGCCCGCCATCATTGTGCGCGGCAAGCTGCAGTTCTAACCTCGAGACCTGGAAGGCAGATACCCCGAGCACACGGGTCCAGATCTTGTAGTTGGCACGAATTTCGCACTCAAACGCAGCACGCAGCGCACCGAGATCCTGCAGTATGTGCGACTTGCGCACGGCCGTATTCACTTCGCCCAGCGCACCGACGCCAGCCGCTTCAAAGCGCGCCTGATTGTGCAACGTCCACGCCAGCAGCGCGGCGTGCTCTGCCGCCGGCAGAAAACTTGGGAGATTCAGGTGCGGTGCCGGGGTCCTTGGCAGCATTGCGGAAGTATCTGGAACGCAAATCGTTTCCGTCAAGCATTTGCAGACATCAAAAGGTGCAATGCGTTCCAACCTGCTACGGCGGGCCGTTCACGGGGTGCGCCAGTTCTCAAGTTAAAGACTGCGTTCGGTTTGACCCAAACGGAAAGGCCCTGCCGAAGCAGGGCCTTTCCGTGTTTCACAAGGCGTGGTGCCTAGTATTCCTTGACGCCGTCGACGAACGCCTTCAGCTTGCGGCTGCGGCTGGGGTGGCGCAGTTTGCGCAGGGCCTTGGCCTCAATCTGCCGGATGCGTTCGCGCGTCACCTGGAAGCTTTGACCAACCTCTTCCAGCGTGTGCTCTGAACCGTCTTCCAGGCCAAAACGCATCTTGATCACGCGCTCTTCGCGCGGGGTCAGGGTACGCAGCACCTGCGACGTGTACTCCTTCAGGTTGACGCTGATGACGGCGTCAGCGGGCGACACGGCCATGCGGTCTTCGATGAAGTCGCCAAGGTGCGAATCTTCCTCTTCACCGATGGGCGTCTCGAGCGAGATGGGCTCCTGCGCAATCTTGAGGACCTTGCGGACCTTCGCGACCGGGATGTCCATGCGCTTGGCAATCTCTTCCGAAGAAGCTTCGCGACCAAGCTCCTGCACCAGCTGACGGCTGGTCCGAATGAGCTTGTTAATGGTTTCGATCATGTGTACCGGGATGCGAATGGTACGAGCCTGGTCAGCAATTGCGCGGGTAATCGCCTGCCGAATCCACCACGTGGCGTAGGTCGAAAACTTGTAGCCACGGCGGTACTCGAACTTGTCGACTGCCTTCATCAGGCCGATGTTGCCTTCCTGAATCAGGTCAAGGAACTGCAGGCCGCGGTTGGTGTACTTCTTGGCGATCGACACGACCAGTCGAAGGTTGGCCTCGATCAGTTCGCGCTTGGCACGCTCCGCGTCCATGTCGCCCTGCACCATTTCGCGCTGGGTCTGCTTCAGAATATCGACGGTCAGGCCGGCTTCACCCTCCAGGCGCTCCAGGTCGGCACGGCAGTTCTTCTGTTGGCGACGATATTCCTTCTTCAGCTCTTCCGATTTGGACGCTTCGAACTTGGTATCGAGTGACTTCACCTGACGCTCGAGTGTCCGCATGCTGTCGACGGTCTTGTTGACCTTATCCAGCAGCCGCTTCTTCTCATTGTTGGTGTACTTCAGTTCACGAACAATGCGCGTCACCTTGACGCGTTCACGTCCAGCCGCCCAGCGCAACTTGCGCTGTTCCTTCTGCGTCTTGGCCTTGCCTTCGGACAACTTTTCTTCCGACTCCAGAGCAGCAGAAAAATGCTTGGTCAGCGCGTCGATGCGCTTGACGGTGGCCTTCACGCGCGAGGCAACGACCTCTTCGGTCAACTCCTCTTCGTCAAACGTGACCACTTCCTTCACGTTACGGACGCCACGCTTCAGGTCTTCGCCCAGCGCCATGATCTCGCGAATTACGATCGACGAGCGCGAAATCGCCTTCATCACGCGCAGCTGTCCGCGCTCGATGCGCTTGGCGATTTCGACTTCGCCTTCGCGCGTCAGCAGCGGCACGGTGCCCATCTCACGCAGGTACATGCGGACGGGGTCGTTTGTCTTCTCCAGCTGACCCGGCGTTAGGTCGAGCTCGACGTCGTCACTTTCTTCAGACTCTTCGTTGTACTTGTCACGACCTTCGAACTTGTCGTCGCCGCTCAAAACGTCGATGCCCTGCGTGTTAATCGTAGTCATCAGGTCGTCGAGGTCGTCGGCCGAGGTAATACCCTCGGGGATCAGGTCATTGACCTCACCGTATGTGAGATAGCCCTTTTCCTTACCGGTGTCGATCATCCGGTCTACATCTTCTTCGTACTTATCGAGTTCTTCGGCCACGATTCGGCTCCCAGGATGTTGAAAAATGGTGCACACGGGTGACATCGGTCGCGGGCGCGCAGACACGACTCCCTGTATGGATGCTGACTTTGTTTGGGTGAAGAAAGCATGGGTGCGGTAACTAAGACCGCTGGCGCAAGGTTATCGGCCGTATCAGGACCGGACCACGAAGGCGCACTTCTTCACCAGTACAAAGACTAGCACATACCTTAGATTCCAGCGGCTGTAAAGGGATGCATTCTGCTCTCCGCCAGGCTGCCTGGACCTGAAGCTGCGTTGTATGACGACCTTGTCCTGCATAATGACCCGCTACACTGTGACGAACACGCCCCGCATGAGACTGAAACGCATTCTGCAGTTGCTGTTGACCGCCTTTTTGGGCCAGGGCCTGACGGTTCTGACACAACTGCTGGTGCCGCCCTTTTTTCTGAAGTTCTATGGCTCGGGCGTCGAGGTCTACGGTGAATGGATCGCGCTGAGCGCGTCGGTCAATTACCTGGGCACCCTGAATTACGGTGTGCAGACCTATGCCAACAACCAGATGACCATCCTGTTCACGCGTGGCGATATACCTGCGGCAAAGGCCGTTCAGGCCAGCGCCTTTCGCCTGCTGCTGCTGTTCCTGGCCGTGTTCTCAGCGGGTGGGCTGGTGGTGTTTAACCTTCCTATTGCGTCGTGGCTCAAACTGCGGCATGTGGGTGCGTCCGCTGCCTCGCTGACGCTGTACCTGTTGATCCTGCAGATTGGCATCAACATGTTTTTCAGCCTGCTGACGAACAGCTACATGGCCGTGGGCCGGCTGCACCGCGGCAACTACATTGCCAGCGCCCAGCGATTCGTCAGCATTACGGGCATGGCCATCGCCGTATACCTGCGCAGCTCGTTCCCGGTGCTGGCAGGCATTCAGCTGGCATCTCTGATCTTTTTCACCGTTTATGCGCTGGTCGATTTACGCCGGACGGAGCCGGTGCTGGTGCCGTCGCTGGCAGACGGCTCCTGGGCCGAGGTCGGTCGCATGATCAAACCTTCCGGCCACTTCGGCCTGATCGCCATGGCTGGCTTTCTGACGTGGCAGGGTCCGGTCATCGTGATTCAGCGCGTTCTTGGACCGTCGATGGTGACGGTGTTTGCGCTGGTGCGGGTTGTCTTCCAGATGTCGCGGCAGGTGCTGTCCATGGCCAGCAACGTCATTGGCCAGGACATTACCATGCTGGTGGGCAAGGCCGACTGGGGCGAACTGCGGCGGCTGTATGACCTGTCCGAACGCGTCGTCCTCTTCCTGATTCCGGTGGTCAGCATCGGCAGCCTGCTGCTGTGCCCGTTCCTGTTCCAGGTATGGCTGCACGGCCGCATGCCGTACCAGCCGGTGCTTTGTATCGAGATGGCCATCGTTTCCGCCGTGCTTGGGCTGAAGGAACACAAGACGCAGTTTCAGTCGTCCAGCAACGAGCATGAAAGGCTGTCCACCCGCATCTTTATTGGCTACGCCATCATGCTCGCCATCTCCGTACCTATCATGCGCACGTGGGGTGTGGCCGGCTTCATTGTGACGTGGCTGCTGTGGGAGATCATCCAGACGGCCTATGTGGTTCACCTGAATCACAAGCTGTTTCCGGCGGAACACAGCATTAGCAACGGGCTGCTCGCCCGCTTCAACATCTTTATTGTCATTGCATTCGCGCTGACTGCCTTTCCCGCCATGTGGTCGGCGCACTGGCGGCTGCCGCTGAGCGTCGCCGTCGCCCTGGGATGCACGGCGGTGCTGGCCGTTGCGGCCTACTTCACCTTCCAGCTGGATGAGTTGCGCGTCCTGCTGGTGCAGCGACTGCGCCCCTCTGTACCCGCAGAGGCGGCGTAAGCCGTGGGGCTGGTGTCGCAGGTTGCCGGACCGGCCAGCCAGGTGCTGGCACGGCTGCATCGCTGGTACGACACAGCCTGGGTGCTTACGCGGATCCCGCTGACAGCCCTTAATGACGTCGCAATCGGCCGCCTGCGTTACGCGTTGATGATGGCGCACCGCACATCGCCGCTGCGCACGGAGCAGTTGCTGCAACGCCTGGTTCAACGCAGCGCAGGTACATCTGCGGAGCTGCAGATCGAGCTCGCTGCCATGGCAACCGTTGTGGATCTACCCGACCTTGCGGAAAGACTACTGAGTCTCGCCCGCCAACAGGCAAAGCATCCGGACACTCTCGACGCGGCAGAGAAACTACTACGGCTGAACCGCGCGAATGCGTCCGACACCCTGCGAACGACGCTGCATAACAAAGTCACTGCCCCGGCGCTGCAGAATGCGCACCTGATAACGCTGGTGCCAGTCAGCGGAAAATACCTGGATCTATGGGATCTTTGGCTGCAGCAGCTGCGCATCCACGCCTGTCGGCAGGTAATAGCCATGGCGATGGATGACGCTGCCTACACGGCTCTGTCAGGCCAGCAGGATGTCGCCGTTGTCGATGTGCGTGAGTTCTTCAGTTGGAACGTTGCCGGCCGCCTGCATCCACACACCCGCGGCGTGCTTTGGTACCTTCGCGTTCTGCTGCTGCGGGAACTGGTGCAGCTCGGTCATCCCGTACTGGTGCTCGACCTGGATGCAATTCCGGTAGGCGATGTGCAGGCCATGATCTCAGGCATGTCGGATGCGGACGTGGTCGCTCAGAAAGACCACAGCATCCCCATGGATGTAGACCGGCAACTTGGCTTTGTTGTCTGCTGCGGCTTCATGCTCTGGCGTCGACGCACACCGGCCGTCGACCGGCTGCTCGACCGCTTTGCGCAGGAAGCGGCCATCGAGCGGGACGACCAGCTTGCACTGAACCACCTGCTCGCGCGGCAGGGCATCGCGAAGATCGGCGACGAGACGGCAGGCCTGCAATTCGAGTCCGCAGGCGTGCGCTTCACCTGTCCACCGGAGGTGTTGGTATCTCGCAGTTTGGACGCTGGCACCGTGGTGCGCCACTTCCACCAAACAGGAAAAGGCGTTCCGGAGATCCGGAACGCCTTGGGCCTGTAACTTCTGCGAACTAAACGCTTCGTCCGCGAATGACACGGTATAAGCCGAGCAGGATCAGTGCGCCGATGATCGACATGATCCAACCGGCAGACTGGCCGGGCTGATACAGGTGCAGTGCCTGGCCCAGAAACGTACCCAGGAACGAACCCGCGATGCCGATCAAAATGGTCACGATAATACCGCCCGGGTCGTTGCCCGGCATGATGAGTTTTGCCAGCGCGCCGACAATCAGACCGATGATGAGCGTTGCAATCAGGTGCATGTTCCCTCGTGTTCCGCCTGTTGCGGATAAGCCTTAGGAGTGGAAAGGGCACGAAACGGTTGGACGGCGCAGCCGCCGCCGAATCGTCGCAAATTCGGACACATCGCTCCTGCCGTGTCACGGACTGCCGATTCTCTATAAGCGGACCAGCAGGACGCGGAAACCAGCGAATCAAACGCAGGGCACCAATCATTTATTTACACAATCTGGTTTTGGGCAGAGACTTCTCATTTAGTAGCGGTTCCACCTGTTTAACTCCGCCCGGTCAACTCACGCCGAGCTCTTTGAGGGCCATGTGATCTCACGTCGACGTCTGCGCACGCTTTGTCTTGCTTCCTCTGGATGCCTGCTGCTCACAGGTTGTGGCGCAGGCGGTTCTAACAATACGACAGCGGCGACCACTGGAACTGGCACGACGACGGCGGGAACCACGACGACGGGAACTGGGACGACGGGAACCACGACGACGGGAAGTGGGACGCCAGGCGCTGGCACGACCGGAACTGGGACCACCAGCACCGGCACTACGGGCACAGGGACTACCACCACGGGCACCGGAACTACAGGCACTGGCACCATCACATCCGCTGTGACGGTTGCGACCGCCTCTCGCCTGCTGGATCAGGCGACTTTTGGCCCCACGTCCGACAGCATTGCCCATGTGCAAAGCGTCGGTGTAAACCCGTGGCTACAGGAGCAGTTCAGCGCCTCACCGACCGTGCTGGCGGTGTTGCCGAATCCACTGCCTACCCAATGCACCAACAACCCATCCCCGTGCTTCGAGTCGGAGTTTTGGCAAGCTGCGCTGACCGGCCCTGATCAGTTGCGCCAGCGGGTCGCCATGACGCTGGGTGAGCTGTTTGTGACCAGCACGCAGTCGGTGAACGGCTACGCCATGGTGCCCTACCAGAACATGCTGGCCGCTGATGCTTTTACCAACTGGCGCACCATCATGCAGGACGTTGCGTTGTCACCCGCCATGGGCTTGTACCTGAACATGATTCAAAGCGGCAAACCCGCCACCGGCCAGCATGCCAATGAAAACTGGGCGCGTGAAATGCTGCAGCTGTTCTCCATCGGTTTGGAAAAGCTGAACACCGACGGCACCCTGCAGGTCGACGCAAATGGTAAGCCCATCGCCACCTTTACCGAGGCACAGGTGCAGGCGTTTGCCGATACCTTCACCGGCTGGACGTACGCCACAGCTGCGGGCGCGGCACCGACCACGTTCCCGAACAACACGGCGAACTACTACAGCCCCATGATGCCGGTTGCGTCGGCGCACGACACCACCATGAAGACGCTGCTGAACAACACCGTCATCTCCGCTGGTGGCACACCCGCGGCTGACCTGAAGACAGCACTCGACGACATCTTCAACGACAGCAGCCTGCCGCCCTTCGTCTGCAAGCAACTGATCCAGCACCTGGTGACCAGCACGCCTTCCCCGGCGTATGTGCGTCGCGTGAGCACCGTCTTCCTCAACAACGGCAGCGGCGTGCGCGGCGACATGCAGGCCGTGCTGACCGCGATCCTGACCGACACGGAAGCGCGCGCCGGCGACACGGACGCAACCTACGACGGTGGCCACCTGCGTGAACCCATGCTGTACCTGGCCAACGCCGTTCGCGCGCTGGGTTACGCAAGCACCAACACGGACGCGACCAATCTGTGGGCATACATGAGCCTGTCCGGCTACACGTCTCCGCTGGGTGAGCAGCCGCTGCGTTCTGCCAGCGTCTTTAACTTCTACCCGCCGGAATATGTCATTCCTGGTACGACGACCAACGCTCCGGAGTTCAGCCTGGAGAACACCGCATCCGTCACACTGCGGCTGACCCTGGCCAACAGCATCAGCACGGGCAAGCTGAATGGCTTTGCAACGGACCTGTCGAAAACCTCTACCCTGGGCCTGATCGCGGCAGACCCTGCCAAGATCACGGACACACTCGGCGTTCTATTCATGCACGGCCAGATGCCGTCGGACATGCGCACCGCCATCATCAGCACCATCTCGCCCTTGACGGATTACGGCCAGCGCGTTCGCGTCGCCACGTACCTGATCCTGAGCAGTTCACAGTACAAGGTCATGCACTAAGTCGTTCTGGCTTACTCATAGGATTACTGCGCAACTTACTAACTTGGTCCAAGGCAACAGATAAGTACAGCCATTCGCATCTTCGGAGCTTTCTCAATGCCTTCTTCGCACAGCAACCAGTCCGCCGTCAGCCGCCGCTCCTTTATGCGCTATGCCTCGCTGGCTGCCGCGGGCAATGCCGCTGGTCTGAAGCCATTTGGCATGCTGAATGCGCTTGCCAGCACCGGTGCCGCAACGGATTACAAAGCGCTGGTCTGCGTCTTTCTCTATGGTGGCAATGATTCCAACAACACCATCATCCCGTTCGACACCAAGGGTTACGCGAACTACGCCGCGCTGCGCGGACCGCTGGCACTGGACCAGGGCACGCTGTTGACGCTACCCGGTCTGCAGAACTACGCACTGCACCCAAGTCTTCCGGAAATTCAAAAGCTGGTGAACAGTGGCCAGGCCGCGATCGTAGCCAACGTGGGTACCCTGCTGCAGCCCACCACCCGAGCCACCTACCTCGCCGGCAAGGTCAGCAATCCATCGAACCTGTTCTCGCACCCGGACCAGCAGCAGGAATGGCAGAACGCCAGCGCCAGCGGCAGCACCGCGACGGGCTGGGCGGGCCGCATTTCTGACGCGCTGGGCACGACCCACAACTCCGGCGCATCGATCCCCATGATCACCAGCGTTGCAGGTGACACCCTCTTCTGCAACGGTGCAACGACCACGCCCGTCGCGGTTTCGCCAGGTAACCTGACAGGAGCGAGCTGCTCCGAGGGTTCGTTCTGCACCACCCGCGCCGCTGCCGCACAGTCGCTGGTGACCTTCAACAGCGGGCTGTCGCTGGTACAGGCGGACAACGGCATTACCGCGAATGCCTACAAATATGCCAAGTCACTGGCGGATGCAACCGCTTCCGCATCGCCCTTGAAGACCGTCTTTCCAACGGCAAACGGCCTCGCAGCGCAGCTGCAACAGATTGCACAGCTGATCGCAGTGCGATCGGCGCTGGGTGTCGACCGGCAGATCTACTTCTGTGGCATTGGTAACTTCGATACGCACAGCACGCAGCTTGCAACGCAGGCCACACTGCTCAGCGGCATCTCCTCTGCCATTGGCGCTTTTTACCAGGCCACACAGGAACTGGGCGTTGCCAACCAGGTAACCACCTTCACCATGTCAGACTTCGCCCGTACGCTGCAGCCCAACAGCAACGGCGGCAGCGATCACGGCTGGGGCTCGCACCACTTTGTTGTCGGCGGTTCGGTACTGGGCAACAAGATCTACGGCAACTATCCAACGCTTGCGCTCGGCGGCCCGGATGACAGCGGCAGCAACGGACGCTGGATTCCATCGACTGCCAGCGTGCAGTATGCCTCTACGCTGGCGCAGTGGTTTGGTGTTGATCCATCGCAACTGGCCCAGGTCTTCCCTACACTCGCTGGCTTTGGAACCAGCACGAAACTCGGTTTTCTGGGATAAGGACGATCCCGGCAAGCAAAAGAAGAGGCCCGGCTACGCCGGGCCTCTTCGTGACTACGACCACTTACTTAGCGGGCTACGCCAGCCTTGAACATCTGGTTCACGGTAGAAATGAAGCGCTTCGCTGCGGCAGGCGTAGGAACATTACCCGACAGGATGTTCTGGTAGGACATGTCCTTGCCGTAGTAGGACTCAGTGTCGCCGGTGTTCTGGTTGACCACATCGCCCGTCAGGTCGACGCCGGCAAACAGACCCTTGGAACGCGAGTAGGTCAGGAACTCAGCCGAAGCAAGTGCCGTGGTGGCAGCCTGCGAATTGCGGCCCACTGGACCTGCTGCAGCAGCAATGTCGCCGCCTAGCTTGATCTTGTCGTGCAGCATGTCATCCATGCTCTTGTGGCTGGTGCCGACCAGGACCAGGTCTGTCGACTGTCCGCCAGCCTGCAGGCCAAAGCTGGCGCCTGTGATCTGGATGAATACCGGTGCGCTCCACCCCTTCGGCGTGCGGCAGGTTGCAAGACCCTGACCATACTGTGCGCCGATCAGGAATGCACCCTTCTTAAATCCGGGAACCACGGCAACGCAGGTCGCCTTTGCTGCGATGTCAAGCGGGACGCCCTTGTCCGGGGTGCCCATCAGCTCGTGCAACACGGCAGTGGCATCGCCGATGCGGCGGTTCAGCTTGGTAACACTTGATCCCTCGGCCGAAGCCATACCGACACAGGTTGCAGCAGCACATGCAACAGCTACAAATTTCTTGATCATTCCGTCTCCTCTAAACTTCCCAACCACCACTCTGATGCGTGTTTCGCGGCGTGTGTTGACGCGGTGCGAAAGAAATTTTCCGGTTCAGGTTCAGCAGGGGAAAACGGGGCCAAATGGCCGCGACACATCACGGTATGACGCATGAAAGCTGAATCGTGTCAGCGATTTCCGAGTCCAACCCAAACATTACGGTTTCGCACAGGAACCAGTAGTGAAGGAGCCAACAGGGTGCAGGCGGAACAAAAAACGGCAGCGGTCACATCGCTTGCAACATGGCGAACAAGGGTAGACGCCCGCGAGGCACGGGTCGGCATCATTGGCCTTGGGTATGTAGGTCTGCCCCTTACCCTGCTGTTCTCTGGCGAAGGGTTCCGCGTAACGGGCTTTGACGTGGACACCGCCAAGGTTGAAACCCTGAACGGCGGCGGCAGCTACATCTGGCGTATTGAGCCCGAACACATCGCGGCGGCCCAGTCGAACGGCTTCCTGGCCACCCATGATTTTGCCCACATTGCGGACATGGATGCCGTTCTAATCTGCGTGCCCACACCGCTGACCGAGCACCACGCCCCTGACCTGAGCTACGTCGAGGCGACCGTCCGCTCCATTGCGCCGCATGTGCGTGCAGGCCAGTTGGTTGTGCTGGAAAGCACGACGTATCCCGGCACCACGGAGGAAATAGTAGTGAGAATCCTCACAGAAAGCGCCCGTGAGCGTGGCGTTTCTGTGAAAGTTGTGGATGACGGGTCCGAAGACATCGACGGCGTGCTGGTCGCCTTTTCCCCTGAACGGGAAGACCCCGGCAACATGGTAGTGCCGCGCCGCGACATCCCCAAGGTGGTAGGCGGCATGGAGCCGGTGGCGACCAAAGCTGCGTGTGCCCTGTACGGTTCTATTTTCACGCGCACGGTACCGGTTTCGTCTCCGGCCACGGCAGAGATGACAAAGCTGCTGGAGAACATTTACCGGTCGGTCAACATCGCGCTAGTCAATGAGATGAAGCAGCTGTGCATGGGCATGGGTGTCGACATCTGGGAGGTCATCGATGCCGCCGCGACCAAGCCCTTTGGCTTTCAGGCGTTCTATCCTGGCCCGGGTATCGGCGGTCATTGCATCCCGGTCGACCCCTTCTACCTGACCTGGAAGGCGCAGGAATATGGCCTCACTACCCGCTTTATCCAACTGGCTGGCGAAATCAACGAGCACATGCCCATCTTTGTCATGCGACAGGTGGCACGTGCATTGAACGACCGAGGCATCGCCATGAAGGGTGCCAAAATCCTGGTGCTGGGTGTGGCCTACAAGGCTGACGTGGACGACCTGCGCGAGTCACCCGCGCTGGTACTGATCGAGCAACTGCAGGGCCTAGGCAGCGAAGTGAGCTACAACGATCCCTTTTTCCCCTTTGTGGGCAAGGGCCGAAAGTACGAGCTGAACATGCACTCTACGCCGTTGGACCGCGTGGGCGAGTTTGACTGCGTGGTGGTTGCAACACACCATTCATCCTATGAAATGGAACAGATTGTTGCCGACGCAAAGCTGGTGGTAGATTCGAGAAACGCCACCCGGGATATTACTTCGCTCAAGATTGTGCGCTGCTAGCGCGCCTTCTACGCGCTGAGATCGCCCGGCTGTAGCAGCCTGTAGAGCTGCGCGTACCTCTCTCCTCCTTCTCCTTAAGCGCCGGCCCAACAGGGCCTGCCGTTTACTGCGCCCCTGTGCTGCAGCCGTGAGAGGTCTCTTACCCAGACTGTGCCAGTTTCGGCCACTCGTTTGCTGCGTTCAGGTCTGCGCTTCGGTTTGCGGGGTATGGGCCTGGAGAGTTTTGTGCGGCGTTTGTGGCATGGGGATCGACAGGGGCAAGGCACCCACCGACGAGTAGTGGCTGCGCTGTCAGCGCGGTGGATGCGGGTGTGTGTACGCTTCACCCCTCTACTGCTCTGCGTCGTGTCGCTTTGCGCAGGCACAGTTGTGGCGCAGGATGCCAGCCAGCCAGCGCCACACGGTCAAATAGAACAACGCCGCGCTGCCGTATTTCTGCATGGGCGCTCTGCAGCCTCTGCAGCCTCACGCTCCGGCGGCGCTGGACATGCCCTTGCAGCTACCGCAGCGGAGCAAACCAGCGGCCCGGCAACATCCTTGGCCAACGCACGTGCACAGCACCTGCAATTGCTGACCGCCCAGCGTTTGCTGCCTCAGGCTGCCTCGTTGACCAGCGCATGGACACCGGTGGGCCCGCTGCAGGTGCAGAGCGCAAGCTATGGCCTGGTCACGGGGCGGGTGACGGCAGTCGCGCTCGATCCAAGTGACGGCAGCGGCAACACGGTTTTCGTCGGCACATCGGGCGGTGGCGTCTGGAAAAGCACGAACGCCGCGGGCACGGCTTCGTCCGTAACATTCAGTCCCTTGACGGACACCTTGCCGGTCTTCTCACCAAACGCGGGCGGCAGCGTGGTGCCATCGCTTTCCATTGGCGCGGTGTCGGTCCAGCCCGGTGGAACCGGCGTTATCCTGGCCGGTACGGGCGACCCCAACGACGCAGCCGACAGCTACTACGGAGCAGGCCTGCTGCGCTCCTCCGACAACGGCTTGACCTGGTCGCTGGTGCAGAACACGAACAATGGATCGTTCGTGGGCGCAGGCTTTGCCGGGTTCGCGTGGAGTTCGGCGTCACCCCAGGTGGTGGTAGCAGCCGTTTCCACCGCTGCCGAGGCAGCCACAGTGGGCGCTGGTGGAAGCCCGACCGTGCGCGGGCTGTACTACTCGCAGGACGGCGGATCGACCTGGCACGTCGCCACCGTGCAGGACGGAAGCACGGTCATCCAGTCGCAGTACAGCAGTTTCAACACCTTTCGAGGCAATGCCGCGACCGCCGTAACGTGGAACCCGGTGCGCCAGCGGTTCTACGCCGCAGTACGCGCGCATGGGTATTACGAATCGACCGACGGCGTGACGTGGACAAGGCTGGCAGCGCAGCCAGGCCCCGGTCTAACGACAGCCAACTGCCCGACGCGCCCCGGTGACTATGGCCTGACCAGCTGCCCCATGTTTCGCGGCGCGCTGGCGGCGCAACCAACCTCCGGTGACCTGTTCGCGCTGACGGTCGATGCGAGCAATCGTGACGGAGGCCTGTGGCAGGACACATGCGCCGTGTCAGGCGGTAACTGCGCCTCCAGCACCGTGCGTTGGGACACCCAGTTAAACGCTACGCCCATGGAGACAAACGGCACCATACCGGCGGGCGACTACAACCTGGTGCTGGCCGCCGTGCCTGCAGCCACCGCGCTCTCGCAGACCGACACCCTGTTGTTTGCAGGCACGACAGACCTGTTTCGCTGCGGCCTGGCCGG
The DNA here is from genome assembly GCA_050954745.1 of Janthinobacterium lividum. Lineage (GTDB taxonomy): Bacteria > Acidobacteriota > Terriglobia > Terriglobales > Acidobacteriaceae > Terriglobus. The sequence continues at coordinate 90,401 of JBPBQP010000053.1, forward strand.
TGGATGCAGCCTGCGCAACACCACGAACACCTCCAACGGATGCGCGCACCGGCGGGCGTTGCGCCCGCGCAGCATGCCATTGCGTGGCAGGCGAACCTGTCCAACACCAGCACGCCGCGCATCTTCTTTGGCAACGACGGCGGCCTGTGGCGATCGCTGGACGGCGTGCGGCAGCAGGCAGCGGTCTGTTCTGCGGATGATGCGACGCACTTCGACAACCTGAACGGCGCGCTGGGATCGCTGGGTGAAGTCTCCGGATTTTCCTCGCACCCGACCGATCCGAATGTGCTGCTGGCGGCGCTGGGCGCAAACGGCAGCGCAGCCAGCACCACGGCATCCCAGGCTGGCAACACCGCGGCCTGGACGCAGCTGAACAGCGGCGAAAGCGGCACCGTCGCCATCGACCAGGCCAACGGGCAGACATGGCTGGTGCAAGCCGGCTCGGGCGTGCAGCTGCACCCGTGTACAAAAGGCACGGCGTGTACTGCCGCAGACTTTGCCGGCCCGGCGGCTATCGGCAGCGCACAGGTGCAGGGCGACGGATCGCTGGTGGACGCGCCAGCGCTGCTGGACCCGGCGCTGAACACCAACGTGATTGCAGGCACCTGCCGCGTCTATCGAGGACCGGCCAGCGGCGGCAGTGCATGGTCCACTTCAAGCGCCATCAGCGGCGTTCTGGCGGGGCCGTCCGGGCCTTCGTGCAATGGCAGCGACGCCTATATCCGCTCACTGGCGGCAGGCGGTCCAACGGTGATCACCAACGGCTCACAAAACAGCGGATCGTCCGTGCTGTACGCCGGTCTGGCTGGCACGGCGACGGGCGGCAGCAGCTTTGGCGGCGCGCTGTATGCGAACACCTCGGCCAACACGGCGACCTCATCCACTGCATGGACGAACGTCGCCGCCAACACCGTCACCAACGACAGCGCGGGTTTTAACGCCGGTCAGTTCGACATCTCAGGCATCGCGGTAGACCCCAGCGACAACACTGGCCGCACGGTCTATGCAACCGTCATGGGCTTCGGCTTCCCGCACGTCTACCGGTCCACCAACGCCGGAACGTCGTGGACAAACATCTCCAGCAACCTGCCGAACGCACCGGCGAACAGCGTGGCGGTGGACCCGAACAATCCGCTGATCGTCTATGTGGCGCTGGACACAGGCGTGTACGTCACCACAGACGTGACCACCTGCGTCTCTGCCGCGACCGGCACCACCGGAAACTGCTGGGGCGTTCTGGGCACGGCCTTGCCTAACGCACCGGTGTTGGCGCTGGTCGCCTCAAAAGGTCTTGGCGGTGGCATTCTGCGGGCGGGTACCTTTGGCCGTGGCATCTGGCAGATGCCCCTGCTGTCCGCCGGACAGAGCTCTGCACCGGCGATCACGTTTGCGCCCGCGCAGCTTACCTTTGCCGCACAGAACGTAGGCTCAACCAGCACACCGCAGACCGCAACGGTCACCAATACGGGCAACGCAGCGCTGCAGATTTCCTCCGTTGCCGCAAGCGCCGGCTTTGCCGAAACGGACACCTGCACGAACACTTCGCTGACCGTGAATGCAAGCTGCACGGTGACGGTGACCTTCTCTCCTACGGCGGCAGGTGCGGTCGCGGGTACGGTGCTGGTCTACGCAAATGTCAGTGGCGGCTACGCAGCGCTGCCGCTGAACGGCACCGGAACCGGCGTGTCGAGCCTGTCGTTATCACCGTCATCACTGGTCTTTCCGCAGACAGGTATTGGTGCAACTTCCCCGTCGCAGACAATCACCGTTTCCAACAGCGGCACAGCAGCGGCGGCGCTGTCTGCGCCGTCGGGCAGCGCAGACTTCCCAGTGACCGCCAGCACCTGCACTGCATCGCTGGCAGCAGGCAGCAGTTGCACAGTCGCGGTGGCGTTTGCGCCTTCACAAAACGCGCAGGAGATCGGCACACTCTCCCTCTCCGACAGCAATGCGACCTATGTCGCGCAGCTGCGGGGTACCGGTAGTGGTGCTGCGGTCATTACGCTTTCGCCTTCCTCCTTCGACTACGGCAGCGTTACGTTGAACACCTACACGCCCGGTACGCACATCACGGTGACAAACAGCGGCAACACCACCGCATACCTTGGGCAGCCCAGCACCACGGGCGATTTCAGCGTGGCGCAGAACGGCTGTGACAGCGTGCTTGCAGCAGGCAGCAGCTGCAGCGTGCTGGTCGTCTTCGGCCCCACGACCACGGGCCAGCGCACCGGTACTCTCACCCTGTCCGACACGGTGGGCGGCGACCACACGGTCTCCCTGTCGGGCTATGGCACGGCCACCAGCGTAGCGTTTGCGCCTTCCTCCCTCATCTTTTCGACGGTGGATGTCGGCAGCACATCTGCCGCACAGCGCGTCACCGTCACCAACAACGGGAGCAACACCCTGGTGTGGGGTGTACTGGGCGCTTCAGGTGACTTCGGCATCGCCGGCAATACCTGCGTGAACGCGCTCAACCCGGGCCAGTCCTGCACCTTCGACATGGTCTTCACGCCCACGGTGGATGGCCCGCGATATGGCTCGGCCACGCTGCCCGACCAGTACACCACGCACCAGGTCCTGCTTTCGGGCAGTGGCCACGGCACGGCAAACATCGCGGCGTCGCCGGGCTCGCTGCAGTTCGGTTCGATCGCGGTCAACTCCACCTCACCCTCTCAGGCGGTCACGCTGACGAATAGCGGAACTGCAGCCAGCACCGTCAGCACGCCGACCGTTTCCGGTGACTACTTCCTGTCGGCCAACACCTGCACGGCGGCCGTTGCACCGGGTGGCAGTTGTACGGTGTCTGTCGCGTTCCAGCCCCGCGCGACCGGGGTGCGCACCGGTCTGCTGACGCTTACCGATACCAGCGGCACACGCACGGTCGCACTCAATGGCACAGGTGTGGGCCAGTCAGCCGTAACGCTCTCACCCACGTCGCTCGTCTTTGCGCGGACGTCTGTCGGCGGCACCACAGCCGCGCAGACCGTCACCGTCAGCAACAGCGGAACGGCTTCTACGACACTGGGAACGCCCTCTGTCACAGGCGACTTCGCATTGTCTGGCAACACCTGCGGCACCACGCTTGCAGCAGGTGCAAGCTGCTCGGTGGCAATTACCTTTTCGCCCACGGCGGAGGGTTCCAGGAGCGGCCTGTTCTCACTGGCTGAACCTGCAGGGAACCATACCGCCGCGCTGAGCGGAACAGGCGTGGGTCAACCTTCGGTGACGGTCTCGCCCGCGTCGCTTGCGTTTCCGCAGACTGCCGTTTTCGCCTCCTCACCAACGCAGAATGTAACGGTTTCAAACACCGGCAGCTCCGCCGCAATGCTGAGCGCGGCTACCATCACGGGCGACTTCCAGATCGCCTCAAACACCTGTCCCGCATCGCTGGCGGCA
>JBPBQP010000054.1:0-74733 GCA_050954745.1 Janthinobacterium lividum
GAAACGACGCGTCTTGTTAACGCACGTCTACCAGGCTGACGGGAGGGTCAGTGCGATGGCCGGGGCTGCCGGCTGACACGAATTGCGGAAATAGGGTGGTTGCAAGTTCAAGCGTTGACTCGAAAAACCTCGGCCGCGCCCAGGTGCAGGCCGATGGCACTACAGTCCCGCGCAGCTTACGTGGTCATGCGCGGTGATACGACATAGCGGAGACTTCTCGCAACAGGATCTTGACTCGACAGGGGGCTTGAAAGCGACCCCGCAGAATCTGCTGTCAATTTCCGGGCCTGGCAGGTTGGCACGGTCTGCAATCCTTGCACCAGCCATATACCCCGTGTACTCTCGGAGTCTATTTTTGTGTCTAACCTGGTCCTAAGCCATCCAGCCTGACTAAGAGACAAGCCATAACCGGAGGATGCCCCAGACATTCCCTGAGCAGCCCTTATCCTACGCAGAAGTTCTCTGATTTAGCAAGCCCGAGTTTTGCCTGACCATGGAACGGGTTCAAAGCGGAACGGCCACCCGTGGCGGGTGGCCGTATCTGCGAATGGCCTGTCACGGCCTCCTAAAATTTCTTCTACCGCCGGGTGCCGCTTGCCCAGATCTATACCTGCAAAGTCTCAGGATGCTGGCGCGGTGTTGCCCATTCCGGTTTGTTCCCTATGCATTGGCCCTGTCCGCAGTCGCAGCAGCACCTATCCGCATACTCGTCCCGCCAATATGAGTAGCAAGCAGTGGGCCAAACCAGATTTCTTCGAAACTTCACCATATTTGTGCGTCCTAGTTAGCCGAAATCTCCCATTACCGGAAAGTGGGAGACGCTGCCTACAGGAAAACATAGGTTTCCAGTCGCCTTGATGGCTTGCCGCTGACAAGTGCGACCAGCCAGAACTGCGATAATGGAAGCCGTATGCGTATCACTCCGTTGGACCTCATTCCCGAACCACTTCTCATCGATCAGAAAATCGCTCCCGGCACCATTGACTATGCGCCGGACGTCCGCCAGACCGGCACCCTGCACATTCTGGGGTCTGCGGAACGGCTTGAGGAGCATCGTGGCCCCCGCGACATTGTGGACGACATTCGCCTGCGCGCGCGCTTCCAGGGCGACTTTGAGTTGCTGTGCGCCCGCTGCCTTGAACCGATCACCTACCGCGCAGATCAGCGATTCGACCTGATCTTCAGGCCCTCCGGGGTCGATGCGGAGCAGGGGGAGCGCTCTATCAGTGAAGCCGAGACAGAAATCGGCTATTATGAAGAGAGCGGTCTCTTACTGGAAGATGCGGTTCGCGAGCAGGTGCTACTTTCCCTGCCTGATCGATCCCTTTGCCAGCAAGACTGCAAGGGACTTTGCCCACGTTGCGGTGAAAACCTGAACCAGACAGCATGCACCTGCGCCTCGACCGTCGTCGATCCTCGCTGGCACGCACTGCAAGGGCTCAGCAGCAGCAAATCCTGACCAAGTTCTGACAGGTAACCCCTGTACGACAGAAGATAGAGGCTGCAATCCAACGCCAGGCGTTTCCGTAAGGGAGGCCACGCTGAGGATTAAAGTCGTACTTCTGCCCTGAAAGGTAATACCGATGCCTAATCCAAAGCGTCGCCATTCCAAGCAGCGGACTGCCAAGCGCCGCTCGCACGACTTTCTTACTGTTCCGAACTCGTCGGTCTGCCCGAACTGCAACGAGCGGAAGCTGTCGCACCACGCCTGCCCCAAGTGCGGCGAGTACCGTGGCCGCGCAGTGACCGTAGCCGACAAACAAGCAGCGTAGCCGCCACCCGCTGGATGCTGACGGATATTGTTCTTGATGCGATGGGATCCGAGAAAAGCCCGGAGCCTGAGCTCCGTGGCGCGATCGAGGCCTGTCGCCAGTTTCCCGTGCGCGTCCACCTGGTCGGCCCGGAGCACCTGATCCGACCCGCCTTGAATGAGCATCTTCAGGGTGAGTCTCTTCCTGTCTCTATCGTTCATGCCAGCGAGTGGATCGCCATGGACGAAAAGGCAGCGCTCGCTGTTCGATCCAAGCGCGACAGCACCATGCGCGTGGGTTTGAAGTTGGTGCGCGAAGGCAAGGCACACGGCTTTGTGACCGCTGGAAACACCGGTGCTGCCATGGCCACGGCGAAGATGGTCCTGGGTACGCTGCAAGGCGTGGACCGGCCTGCACTGGCGACGATTCTGCCAACGATCATCGGCACCCCCTGCGTGCTGCTGGACGCTGGTGCCAACGTCGACAGTGATCCGCAAAATCTGCTGCAGTTTGCACTGATGGGTCAGATCTACGCGCGCAACGTGCTGGGTATCGCGAAGCCACGTGTTGGGCTGCTTTCCATCGGTGAAGAAGACAGCAAGGGCAACGCGCTGACCCGCGAAACCCTGCCACTTCTACGTGCGCTGAATCCTGACGTGCTCTACCATTTCATCGGCAACGTGGAAGGCCGTGACCTGTTCAATGGTCGCTGCGACGTCGCCGTATGCGACGGTTTTGTCGGCAATGTTGCGCTGAAGACAACGGAAGGCATCGGTCGCCTTGTCTCAGACCTGCTCAAGCAGACACTGAAGGCCACCATCACGTCACAGGTGGGCGCTCTGTTAAGCCGCAAGGCGTTCAAAAACTTCAAGCGTCGGCTGGACTACTCAGAATACGGCGGTGCTCCCCTGCTGGGTGTTCGTGGCGCCTGCATCATTGGCCATGGTTCATCGAACGAAGTGGCTATTTTGAACGCCATCCGGGTCGCCATGCAGTTCGCGCAGGCCGACGTCAGCCGCCATATTGAAAGCTCCATTGCAGCCGCATCAGGAAGCCCCACACAGCCCGAGTAGCTATGCGGGTGATGCCCGCGAATCGCGACGGCGCTGCAGTTGAACGTACCCTGCAGCGCGCCATCTTCGTTGAACCCGGGAACTCAGATCGCTTCACGCTCTTGCTATTTGACCGCCTCAATGGTGGCTTCTACCTCGAGGCGGCGTGTGCTGCTGATCACGTCGAGCATGCCCAGCGACAGTGGCTTGCCCTCCATAAGAAACGAGGTCCCCTGAAGCAGGGTCTGGCGAACGATTGGATCTTCCGGGCCGATGCCAGACTTTTCGGCGGCAAGCGATGATTGCTCTATCTTTGCCTTCAATTGAACGCCGCCGCCGTATTCCTGGACGACCGAGTCGAAGTTTAATCCTATGTCGAGATAGACGGTTTGTTTCTCTGTGGACTGATCCGCCTTCGTGTACGAACCCGTGATGACAGGAATGCGACTGCCCTCTTTCATCTGCATGCGCTCGCCTGAGGTCAGCACCATGCTGTAGCGCTGCAGTCCAATGCGTTTGCCGCCATCGTTCTCTGTAATGGTGTAGGTCAAACGGTATTGCCTATGTGGATGGTCGACGGCGGCAAAGACTTCTGCAATCTGCGCCACCGCTTCAGGAGTGCCCCGCACCACAATCACATTCTGAGTTGGCACCAAAAAAATGTGCAGCGTCGGCGGAGCTATGTTGCGCGCAGCTGTAAGAATTTCGTTTTGCTCCGCCTGAGACCCTGCTCCTTTTAGGAAAAAAGTGCGGGTTACCTGCCCAGCCTCGCTGGGAGCTTGTGCAGTCGCGTGCTGCTGGATAGGCTGCAGCAGGACCGCCAACATGAGTGAGTAGAAAGGCTTCATGCTTATCTCCTAATGTCTGTAGCTGAATTCACTGCTGACCGGCGTCATACGCTGGATCGACGGCGGGGAGAGGTTTTGCAAAGTACTCTGCGACATGTTCTTTCTCCCGTTGAAAGATGGCGTCTTGCGCGGACGCCGAGAGTTCGGCCAGTTGCGTTGATGGCTCGTGCTTCACAAAACGGAGTAGTAATCTCTCCTGCTCAGTTAGCGGCAGCGATGGAGCGGGCAAATTGCGGTCGTCTTCCTCGCTCCTTATGACGGGCTGACCGGCAACGGATGTTTTGTGCACTACGGAATGGACCAGGTTCAACCGGGCAAATGGATTCGGCGTGGATGCGACTTTTACAGGATGAGCAGCAACGTCGCCAGGAAAAGCGATCTGCTTTACGGTGTTCTCCGCTGCAGGCATGGATCCATGGGCGAGTGCGGGGGCACCATTCATGTCCTTTTTACCGGCTTGATGCTGCACAAAGAGTCCAGCGGCGGCAGCGATGACAGCGGCTGTCATGGCATAACGCGGCAGCGGTAAAGTCCACCATTTGCGTTTCGCTTGCGGCACTTCAGCCACACGCAGTCGCGCAAGGATTCGCTGTTCCATGCCAGCAGATGGCTCGGCATGCTGCATCGCCTTCACTACAGTCTCGATGCGGTCTTCGTAACGGTCGTTCATCGGACGGTCTTCCTTTCCTGACGTTCGAGCCGATCGCGCAGGCGGGTACGTGCGCGAAACAGCAGAGCGCGCACCGCCGATTCGCTTTTGCCGAGTACGGCTGCGATCTCGACGGTCTTCATCTCTTCCATCGCGCACAGCAGCAGCACGTGCTTCTCTGCGGCGGGCAGGCGCTCCATTTCCAGCAGGACGCGTTGCAGCTCGCGCGACTCAGCCAAGGCTTCGTCCGCAGGAAGGTGCTGCGCGACCAGCGTGCGAGCGAAGGCATCGTCCATCTGGCCCGGCCTGATTTTGCGTGCGCGGTCGAGCGCCAGCCGCCACACAATACGCACCAGCCACACGCGGATATTCTGAACGTCCGGCAGCTTCTCCTGATGTGCAAGCACGCGGAGAAAGGCCTCCTGCACGGCGTCTTCCGCCTCGGACGGATTACGCAACATGGCATGCGCTACGCGAAACAACAGGGTGGAGTAGGTGAGCACCAGCGATTCGATGTCGACGGCGGCCCGTGTCTGCGCCCGGATTGTTGCAGGCTCTGGAGTCTCGCTCACCAGGATCAGCCCGCACCTTTCGATAGAGGTCATGCAGCGTCTCTCTATCAGGTACAGACGGGTGATCGGTAGATGCGCTCGGGGAAAGTTTGCCGTGTGAGGCACGCATCGTCGTGCCTCACACAGCGGGTGGAACTACTGAACCGTCACGGTCAGCGTCAGGGTGGTTGCAGCACCACTGGCGGGCGTTACGGTGATCGGTACGGCGTACGTTGCAGCGGGCGTGTTTTGCGCGTTACTGTTGCCACCGCAACCAGCCATGCCGAACAGCGCAACCGTGGACAGCAGCAAAGGCAGCAACAGCAGCGGCAGCGAACGCAGGCTGCGTGCGCGGCGACGACCGAGCGACAGACCGCTCAGAACAGACAAGCCCAGGAACGCACACACAATGCGGGCCGACTGTGGCACGCCGGGCAAAGCCCGGACGTGGTTTGCTGCCGTGTTCGTTGTGCCAATGGTGATGGTCGTGCTGACTGGCGACGTTGACGAGATGGCCAGAGTGCTGTTGCCCACACCGCAGCTAACCTTCGCGACCGAGCCACACGACACGGTAAAGCTGCCCGTGTAGCCGGCAGACGGCGTCACCGTAATGACTGCCGTGCCACCCGATCCCCGCGGCACGGTCAACGTGGCTGGCGCAATCGACGCCATGTAGCTTGGTGCGGCCACGGTTACGGTTACAGATGACGACGTGGCGCTGCCAAAGCCATTCACGCCGGCAAAGGAAGCGGTCAGCGTGTGCGATCCAGCGGCAAGCGTCGTGGTTGTGAGGCTTGCAGTGGCCGTGGTTGTGGAGCCGCCGACCATCTGTGTCCCGAGTACGGTGCTGCCATCAAGAAACGTGACCGTACCCACTGGCGTACCGCTGCTGGCGGAGACGCTGGCCGTAAGCGTGACGCCTGTACCCAGATTCACACCGCTGGCAGAAGCGGAGAGACTCACCGTGATCGGCACGACGGGGTTCAACAGGCGCAGCGCGGCCGCCGCAATCAGGCTATGACCGTAAGTCGTGGGGTGCAGATCGTCCCAGAAAAGGTAGGTGTCAGGATTGACCGCCGCGTTGAACTGCGAACTTGCCGTTCCATTGGTAAAACCCGAAGCCAGCGGCGGCCCTACAACTGTGTTGAACAGGGTGTAGATGTCCAGGGTGTACAGGCGTACTGACGCGCCCGCACCCGCCTGCAGTTGTGCCAGACCAGATGCCAACGCTCCGTTAAAGCCCTGTGCGGCAGCCGTGGCCTGCGCGGCCGCGGCTGTATTGCCGTTCAGACGTGGAATCAAACCGAGCGGCGGCAGGTTCGGCACGATGATGTCGGTTGCACCTGCGGCGATCAGGCGCTGTACCAGCGTCAATTCACGCGTGGCTGCTGCAGCAATGTCAGCCGAACTGGTGGCGGTCAACAGGTCATTTGCACCGCCCCACACCACAAACCGGGTGTTGCTATTGATGGTGGGCCGTGTTGCCAGGTAGTCGAGGAACTGCTGGCCCATGTTTTCGGCAGAAAACGAGAATGCATTGCCGGGTCCATAGGTCACAGCTGTTGTGCCGCTGTTAGTCGTGGCAGAACCGTAGGCATAGTTCCTGCCGCCTGCAAGGGACGCAGTGACTGCAGGCTTCGCCGCAAAACGCGCTGCAAGCTGTTCGATCCAGACGCCGTTGTAGTTGCGTGCGGCGGGCGTTGTGTCAGTTCCATCGGTAAAGCGACCATCTGTATAGCCGCTGGCAGGCCCCGGCACCTGCCCGCTAAATGTGTATTTGGCGCGCGTCAGGGCGGCCACATTACCGGTGTCGGAGAGGGAGTCACCAAAGACCACAATCGACGTGTACGCCTGTGCCAGAACCACGCGGCTACCGCATGCCAGGGCTGCAAACAGCAGAACAAAGGCAGTAGCGACCCGGCTGACGCGGTTTCTGGCTCGTTTCGAATGGTAGTCAGCGGTCTTGATGCAGAGGTTCATCGTCATCTCCAGCAGTGTCACCTCAACACGCATCAATCTCCCCGGTCGAAGCGAAGCGTTCAGAACTGAATGCATGTGGGTGCGGGACTGCACGAAGTATGCCGGAAGTGCCCCTGCCCGGCAAGGCAAACCTTTGCGTCAGCAAGAATGCCGCGTATCGCAAAGCGATACGCGGCATTCCTGAGGCACAGGCGCAGACTATTTTACCTTCGCGACCTGCTCTGTCGAGTACGTCACGCGGTACAGTACGCCGTTCTGTTCGTCGCCGACGACGATGCTGCCATCGCGCATCTGCACCAGGCCGAAAGGTCGTGCAAATCGGGCCCATCCGCTGCCACCTTTAACCGGCATCAGAAAGCCCTCCAGAAACGGCTGGATATTCTTTGCCTTACCGCCTTCGAAGTGGATACGCACGACCTCATAGCCGCTCGGCGGGTTTGCTCCCCAACTGCCGTGCATGCTGGCGAGCGCATCACCGTTGTAGTCCGCGGGAAGACCCGTGCCATTCAGGAAGATCAGCTGCATGCCGGAGGAGTGTGCAGCCCAGGTCAGCACTGGCAGCGTCGTCTTGGCAGCCCATTGGTCCAGCGTGACCCCCTTCGGTGGCGTCAGGTACAGGTTCTTCAGGCCCGCGCCAAGGATGTAGGGCCACCCATATTCTTTACCCTGGGCAATCAGGTTGACTTCCTCGCGCTGCTCCTTGTCGCCCAGCCAGTCCACGCCGTCGTCCCAGCCGTACAAGTCGCTGGTACCGGGCTTGAAGTTGAAGCCGATAGTGTTACGCAGGCCTGTGGCGAACGTCTCGCGGCCCGTGCCATCCAGGTTCGAACGCTGCATGGTTGCTTGCATAGGATTGCCTTCCGCACAGGTGTTGCAGGTGCTGCCGACACTTTCATACAGCTTGCCGTCGGGCCCCACAGCCAGGGTGCGGTCCTCATGCTGGCCTGCATCCGGCAGGTCGCTCATGATCATCTTTGAGGTGCCAAGGGTGCCGTCCGGGTTGATGGGGGCGGCATAGACCTGCTTGATGCTGACGTAATACATCACGTTGTCATGGATCACCATGCCGTGCACGTGCTCCAGCTCAACCACCTTGGTCTGCTTGCCACTGGCATCGATCATGGTGATGGTGCCCGCCTCGCGGCTGCTGACATAGAGATTGCCCGCGTCGGAAACAACGATGACGCGCGGACTCTTCAGACCTTCCGCCATCTTTGTAATCTTGAAGCCGGCAGGCAGCTTCAGCTTTGCGATGTTGGCGTCCGTCGCCGGCAGGGGTGCAGGCAGAACCACGTTGACGCTGTGATTGTCCCTGTTAGGCATCGGCATCTCCTGTGCGGAGATGAGCGGAAAGGTTGCGGAGAACGCCGCGAGTGCAAGGGGGAATGCGAAAAGCTTCATGTGTAGACGGATGCACACAGCACGCGGCGTTGTTGCACCATGGCCGATGTCAGCGCGAAAGGCCTACCGCCGCCTTCATCCTGCTCCACACCCAGGTCGGTACCGTGGACCGCATCATGTGGCTGCGCAACTCTTCATAGCGCGCCGCGCCCATGCTGTAACCGATGATCAGGCGCAGCAATTCCGGGTCATCCTTCGCCTTGCGCACCAGCGCATCCATGCGGCCAGAGCCGTTGAACAGCCGGTGCTGAATTTCGACGGAGTGCTGCAGGTCGCTGCCAATCTCTGCCTGCCATGCGCGCTGATAGCTGCTCAATTCGCGCTCATCGTAACGCTTTTTTTCGATGGCTTTGAGCGCCGTATCTGCCGCGAGAGAACCACTGGCCATGGCATAGAAGATACCTTCTGCCGTGAAGGCGTTCACGAATCCACCGGCATCGCCCGCCAGCAGAACGCGGTCGGTGTAGGTCTTCTCCAGCGGCCCGCTCACCGGGATGGGGAAGGCTTTATAGCCCGCGCGGTTGGTCTCGCCCGTGATATCGCCTTTTGCCTTCAGCGTGTCGACCCACTCCGCGTGGTGCTCCGCGCCTTTGCCACGCAGGGCCTTCAGGTACCAGTCCAGCTTGCAACCGAAGCCCAGGTTCAGGTGCTGCGTCTTTGGAAAAATGTAGCCATAGCCAAAGGTCTCAGTCAGCGTGAGGAACAGGTAAATGCTGTCGCGATCCTTCACGTCGAGGCGGTCATAGGTCGTCTCTTCCATCATGTCGACGGCATATTCCTTGTGCGCGGCTTCGCTGCGCAGGCCGGTGTGTCGCGCGATAACGGAGTTCGCAGAATCGGCTCCGATGATCATGGGCGCGGTGAACAGCTCACCTGTGGTGCTCTCCAGTTCGACGTGGTCGGGCTTGACGATGCAGCGGCGCACCATCACGCCCTTGCGCACGGTGCAGACCTGCTCCGCGCGGCGAAACAGCGCGGCATCGAACTCCCAACGGCGAATCAGGTACAGGATCGGCTCTGCCTGCTGGTAGCTGACGCGGGTGCCGTCCGGCGATTCCAGGTGGACGCGGCTGACCGGGTTGACGGGCACCTCGCCTGCGGAAAGGAACTCCTGCACGTAGGGAAAGCGGTGCAGCAGTCGCGCGGAAAGGCCGCCGCCGCAGGGCTTTTCGCGCGGAAATTCGGTTGCTTTATCCAGCAGCAGAACGCGCTTGCCTGCCTGCCCAAGTTGATACGCTGCCGTCGCGCCTGCCGGTCCGCCGCCCACAATGATGATGTCGTACGTGTGATCCATGACCTGATTAGTGTAGTGTGAGCGCCCTGTTTCCTTAACTTGAAGATCGTCGACGTCGAGCCCTGGACTAAATGCGACCAGCCGCACGCAACGAATGAATCTCATCATCAGTAAACACGCGCGAACGAATGTGAAAGCGCACACCCGCACCGTTCTCCAGTGAGAACATGCCGCCACGACCCGGCACCACGTCCAGGGTCAGTTCGGTGTGCTTCCAGTACTCGAACTGCGGCCCGCTGATGTAGAAGGGCGTTCCCTCACCGTTGTCCGGCAAGGTGCCCAGCAGCACATCCTGATCGCCCACCAGGAACTCGCTACGCGGGTAGCACATGGGGGATGATCCGTCGCAACAGCCGCCACTCTGGTGAAACATCAGCGGCCCATGCTTTGCACGCAACTGCGCCACCAGGGCTACGGCTGCGGGTGTCTGCAGTACCTGCGCTGGCAACAACTGTTCCCACGCACCTTCCACTAGAAGAACCCAAGCTTGTTCGGGCTGTAACTAACCAGCACGTTCTTCGTCTGCTGGTAATGGTGAATCATCATCTTATGATTTTCGCGCCCAATTCCACTCTGTTTGTAACCGCCAAAGGCCGCATGCGCGGGATAGAGGTGGTAGCAGTTTGTCCAGACGCGGCCCGCTTCAATGCCGCGACCGAAGTTGAAGGCACGATTCATATCGCGCGTCCAAACGCCCGCACCTAATCCGTACAGCGTATCGTTCGCAATCTCAAGTGCCTCGTCTTCCGTCTTGAAGGTGGTCACGGACACCACCGGTCCGAAGATTTCCTCCTGGAAAACACGCATCTTGTTGTGGCCTTCCAGGACTGTCGGCTGCATGTAAAAGCCGCCACCCAGATCGCCGGGCAGGTCGGCGCGGCTGCCGCCCGTCAGCACCTTTGCGCCCTCTTGTCGGCCAATGTCCATGTAGCTCAGGATCTTCTCAAGCTGCTCGCTCGAGGCCTGCGCGCCGATCATGGTGGACTTATCGAGTGGTGATCCCTGCTTGATCGCTTCGACGCGCGCAATCGCCTTCTCCATGAAGCGCTCGTAGATCGATTCCTGCACCAGCGCGCGGCTTGGGCAGGTGCACACCTCGCCCTGGTTCAGAGCGAACATGGCGAAGCCTTCCAGCGACTTGTCGAAGAACGCATCGTCTTCGCGCATGACATCTTCAAAGAAAATATTCGGACTTTTGCCACCCAGTTCCAGCGTGACCGGGATCAGGTTTTGCGAGGCGTACTGCATGATCAGGCGACCCGTGGTCGTCTCGCCGGTGAAGGCAATCTTCTTGATGCGTGGGCTGGATGCCAGCGGCTTGCCTGCCTCGAGCCCGAAGCCATTCACCACGTTCAGCACGCCCGGCGGCAGAATGTCCTCGATCAGCCCCATGAAGACAAGAATCGAAAGCGGCGTCTGCTCTGCCGGTTTCAGGACCACGGTGTTACCCGCGGCCAGCGCAGGAGCGAGCTTCCATGCGGCCATCAGCAGCGGAAAGTTCCACGGAATGATCAGGCCAACTACGCCCAGAGGCTCGTTGTAGTGGTACGCGACAGTGGTCGCATCGATCTCGGAAATGGTGCCTTCTTCCGCACGAATGACGCCAGCGAAGTAGCGAAAGTGATCGACCATCAACGGCAAATCCGCAGCCATGGTCTCGCGTATGGGTTTGCCGTTGTCCCACGTCTCTATCGTGGCCAGCAGCTCCAGATTGTCTTCGATTCGCTGGGCAATGCGCTCCAGCAGGCGGCCACGCTCCGTGGTGCTGGTGCGTCCCCAGGCTGCGCGCGCGGCGTGGGCGGCGTCCAGCGCCTTGTTCACATCGTCCACGTTCGAGCGGGCGATGCCGCACAGCACCTCACCCGTCACCGGCGTCACGTTGTCGAAATATTGTCCGTTGGCTGGCGCAACCCACCTGCCGCCAATGTAGTTGTCATACGTTTTGCGCAGGTGGATAGGGTGTTCTGCCGTTGCAGGATTCAGTGCGGGCGTGGTGGCCATGTTCTTACTCCTTGAGTAGGCGAAGGGTGCAACGCCAGTGGGTGACGGGCAATGCTAAGAGCTCGCGACGCGGGTATGGTACGCCGCACAAGGCGAATTTGTCGTGCGGCTTGCAGCGGCAGCAATCGGCAGTCCGTTTGCAGCAAATTCACAGGAAAGCAATCCTGCATTCGCATATGCGGCCATAGGGTGTTTCTTACACCAAACGACAGCCAGTTAGCCTGCCGCACACCTCATGCACGCTGCCACATGGCAGCATTTGCCCGTTGTCTTCTCCGGAGAAGTCCAGTGATTACCAAACGCACCCTGCTTGCTACGCTGGCCGCCAGCACCCTCATTCCAGGCGCAGCCACCTTTGCACAACAGACCACCAGCACGCCTGCACCCGTGCCGTCCGGCCAGGCGCAGCCCGCCACCACGGACCCGGCGAAGGACAAGATCAGCGCCTCCGACACCGTGACGGTCACGGCCAGTGGCGAAACGCGCGACGTGCAGTCCATCGACAGCAAGGTGCTGCTGGAACAGTCGCCGGGCACCAGCCCCATTGCCGTGCTGGCGCGGCTGCCCAGCGTCGTCGTGACCACGGCTGACCCGTACGGCACCTACGAGTGGGCTCTGCGCATTTCCGTCCGCGGGTTCAATCAGAACCAGCTCGGCTTTACGCTGGACGACGTGCCGCTGGGCGACATGAGCTACGGCAACCTGAACGGCCTGCACATCAGCCGCGCCGTCATCAGTGAAGACATGGGCAACATCACCCTGTCGCAGGGCACTGGCGCGCTTGAAACCGCATCAACCAGCAACCTGGGCGGTGCCATCCAGTTCTTCACGTCTGAAGTGTCTGACAAGCGCAGACTCACCTACCAGCAGACGTTCGGCAGCTTTGCCGGCGTGCGCTCCTTTGGCCGCTTCGACAGCGGATTGCTGCATACCCATACAAAGTTTTACCTGGCAGGTGTCTACCAGCACGCAGAGAAGTGGAAGAGTACCGGCGAACGCAACCAGGACTACTACCAGTTCAATGCGAAGGTGACGCAGTACGTCGGCAGCAAGGGTGTCTTCAACTTCTATGCGGATTACTCAAACCGCAAGGAAGTGGATTACCAGGATCTGAACAAGGTCTGGACGCAGAAGCTTGGTTATAACTGGGACAACTTCGGCGTGTGGAGCACGGCCATTCAAGCAGCCAATGCCTGCAACGGCAATGGAGCTTACCCTTCGCCGGTGAACCAGCTTGCCGCCAATGAAGACCCCTGCGATGCCGGGTACTTCAATGCGGGCGGCCTTCGCAAGGACTTCCTCTCCTATGCCAGTTATAAGACGGCCCTGACCGACCACCTGACGTGGAAGACCACAGCTTACGGCCACGGCAACGACGGCGCCGGTCTTTGGTTCACGCCATACGTCCCAACCTTCAGCAGTTCCACCACCGTTTCCTCCCCTATCTCCCTGCGCACTTCGGAGTACGGCATCAAACGCGGCGGCTTTCTTACCTCGTTGACTTACGAAGCGGGTCGCAACCTCCTTGAAGGTGGTGCATGGTTTGAGAAGGAAGACTTCACCCTGGCGCGTCGATACTATGGCACGTCCATTGCAGCGCCGCTGCATTCCATCTACGACATGCCTACAAATCCCTTTGCGACGCAGTGGGCTTATGATTTTCCAAGCACGGTGTATCAGTTGCACCTGCAGGACCGGTACAAGATCAACAGCCGGTTTACATTGGCTGCTGGCTTCAAATCCGTCGAGACAAACCAGACGGGTAAGCTGACAGCCTATAACTCCGGCCCCATCATCATCCCGGGCTTTTCCTCGTCTGCTGCCAGCTTTGCGCAGGGTAGCCTGCAATCAGGCAATGCCTTCCTGCCGCAGTTTGGCGCGGATGTAAAACTTACCCCGCATGATGAACTCTTCGGTGACGTTGCCAAGAACGTCCGTGCCTTCCAAACCGGCGGCAATGGCTTCGGCACGTCACCCTGGGGCACATCGCAGGCAGGGTTCGATGCGCTTACCGGCACCCTGAAGCCGGAAAGCTCGTGGAGCGAGGAGGTCGGCTATCGCCATACCGATAATCGTATTGAGGCGCAGGCAAATTTCTTCCATGTGAACTTCAGCAATCGCCTGCTCGCGATTCAGCAGGGCCCGGGCATCGCCGGCAACGCTTCCCTGTTGTCCAACGTTGGCGGTGTCACAACCAATGGCCTGGATGCAGCCGGCACGGTGCGCTTTGGTAACGGCTGGTCGCTTTACAACGCAGCCACGTTCAGCAGGTCCACGTATGACTCCAATTACACGGCTGGCGGTAATACCGTGCTGACCGGCGGCAAGGTTGTGGTGGATACACCGCAGTTCCTGTACAAGAACAACCTGACCTACGCGCACAAAGGTCTTGACGCGCACATTGGTGCAGATTTCCTGTCAAAGCGCTACTTCACTTACACGAATGACAACTCTGTCGACGGACGGTTTCTTGCGGAGTTCGGTACCAGCTACCAGCTGGACGAGATCGGCATGTTTGACCAGTTGAAGCTGCAGTTCAATGTGTATAACCTTGCCAATGCAAAGTATTACTCCACGATCGGCACCAATGGCTTCATTGCCAGCGATCCTACCTCGGTCAACAACAACACGCTGCAGGTTGGCTCGCCACGCGCCGTCACGGGTACTTTCTCCGTTCGCTTCTAGATAACGCTGTTTAACCTCAAGGCCGGTAAGCGCATCGTGCGCTTACCGGCCTTTGTCGTTGCTAGTGTGCAGGGGCTACTGCAGACGCCTGCCGGATCTGCTCGTCCGAAAGCCGCAGCGAACCAACGCGATTTGCCGCCACGTCGTGCACCATAACGCGAACGGTTCCCTTGCTGTTGGCGGGCAGTGCGATGTTGTGGTGGAAGCGCACGCCACCGGCCTGCACCATGGACTGGTAACGCTCCTCATCGAGCGCCAAAGCCGCGCGGTCCACGTGGGACTCAATGACCGCGCCCTTGTTGTCATACAGCAACGTTGCGAACTCCAGCGTCATGTGCCGCTTGCCGTCGGCGGCAAGGGCAACGTCCAGGGCATCCATCGGTATCTGCAGGTTGAGCGCATACAGGGCATGTTCCGCCTGCCCCGCTGCCTTTAACCCAATCGTTTGCTCAGGCAGTGCGGAGGCAATCTTTACAGGCTGCACGCGCAGCGGAATTTCACTTGCGTCCGGCGCGAAGTAAGCAGCAGAGCTGGAGAGCGAGGAAGGCCCGGCTGCAGGACTGCCAAAGCGGGCGCCACCGCTGGCTGCCTCAGTGTAGTAACCCCGTCGATACGCCAGGTGCAATCCCGATCGGTTTACCCTTACTTCGATATTCCGGAATGACCCCGGCTTGTTATTTGCAGGCGGGGTGTATTGCAACGTGTAGTAGTTTTCGCCATCTGTGGCAGCGCGCTGGGTCGCTTCAAACAGGCCGTTGGTGTTGTAAAAGGCTTCGCCACCGGTGCCCTGCGCCACGTTCTGCATGGTGGCATGTTCCGCAAACTGGGTGTTGTAGAAATCGTCGTCGCGCGGCGTCGCCGACCGGGTGCCGTAGGTCAGCTGGCTCCGCAACTGATTGCCGCCTCCGCTGTTTTCAGCAGACGATTGCGAGGGCAGTGTCTCCAGTCCCCGAGCGTCGATTGGGTATACGGCGACCTGATTCTGCGCCAGCAAGTTAACGGTAAGCTGCAGATCGGCAGACAGGTCGGCCTGTCCGGCAAACGGGTCGCCGGTGGTCTGAATGTCACGTTGAATGCTGATTGGAAATGCGCCGGAAAACCACATCAAATTCTTGCGGCCCGGCACGCCCGCAAGGTAGCGCGAAATCTGATTCAACGCGTCCATGGTGATGCGTGCGCGCACCTGCACCTGCTGTGACGCACGTCGAGCCTCCATGTCCAACAGGCCGCTCTGGACGCGTTCGAGCACTGCCGATCCACCCGATCGTTCGATGAGATTCGTCATTGCCTCTGAGATTTGGTGCGCGGCAGTGTCGTTCAGTTCGCGCTCCAGCAGCGGCGAGAACTGCACGCCCTGCAGCTTGACCACGCGCTTCAGCAATGCCGGATCTGTCGTGAAATCCTGCAGCAGGTGCAGCCGCTGATTCAGCGTGAACACCGCGGTGCGCGTACCCGGGCGCTCCATCTCCAGGAACTTTACCAACTGGTTGCGAAGGTATACCTGCGCCTGTGGCGGCGTATTCATTCCGTCCAGCAACAGCACGTTGACCGCGCCGCCAGCGACCGGAATATTGGTAAACACCCCGGGCGGCAGTGGCTGCACGGGCAACTGCCGCTGGCTGCTGCCGCTGTGCTCTTCAAAGCTGCTTACCGTCTGCACATCCTTGTTCTCTCGGACGGTGAAGTCACCCTGCTTCAACCCATGCACCGGATTGCCGCGGCCGTCGGTCACCACCACCTCTTCCAACACCAGTCGTACGCCGGTGCGAAGGGTTGGAGTCGCGGTTGCGGGCGACTGGGAATGTACAAAGGGGGATAACAGAAACAGCAGGCAGACTGTACTTCGCGGGACCATGCATTGCTCCACCCCCTAGAATCACCGGCTTCGGGAGTGGAGCAAGCCTAACAGGCTATTTACCGACCCTTATAGTCCACAAACAGATCAGGGTATTCCCGCTTCAGGGCTTCGATTTTGGGCCGGTCGCAAACCTGGATGTAGGGATTGTCCGGATTGTGCAGGGCGTAATCCTGGTGGTAGTCCTCGCCTTTGTAGAAGCCCTTTAATGGAGTCACTTCCGTCACAATCTTCGACTTGAAGACATGCGCTGCGTCCAGCTGGGCGATGTACGCCTGTGCGACCTTCTGCTGCTCCGGCGACGTGAAGAAAATAGCGGAGCGGTAGGACGTGCCCTCATCCGGACCCTGCCGGTTCAGCGTGGTTGGGTCATGCGCAACTGAGAAGAAGATACGCAATAGGCCACCGTAGGTAATGACGGATGGGTCGTAGGTGACTTCCACTGACTCCGCGTGGCCTGTTGTCTCTGTTGTCACCTGGCTGTACGTCGCGGTGGATGCCTTGCCACCCGCGTAGCCTGCCACGGTCTTGCGCACACCTTTCACGCGCTCAAAAACGGACTGTGTGCCCCAGAAGCAGCCACCCGCAAACACGGCGGTTTGCAGCTTTTCGTGGCTCAGCGATACGTCCTGCAGCGGCTTGGGAAAGGTGCCGCGATCCATAGCAACAGCGGACAATGGCAGGGCAAGAAGCGCACCCAGAAGAGCCGAACAGAGTGACTTGGTAAACATGGAAAACCTCTCAGTAGTAGGACGCCGCAACTAACCCTTGCGTCATCCACCCTGGCCCTGCCAGCCTTGCAGGAGATCAAGGCACGAGGATTTGTCTCAGCGCGAATGGCAGCGCTTTACCGCAGCGTTATGACGAAGCTTTGAAAAGGCGGGTCGGATTTTCATGGCAACGTTCTTGTGTGAGTACGCCTGGGCAACCTGTGACGAACGCATGAATGTTTCATCCTGTGTCAGAATTTGACGTGATTAGGCCATCGACTTCCTCGTTTGCAAAAGGCTAAGGTGTTCTTCGGTCAGTACGCTGACCAGAAAAGAGAACACCATGGCTCAGGAATCGCACAAGAAGGCAGCGGAACACCACGAGACAGCAGCAAAGGCTCACAAGACCGCCGCCGAGCACCACGAAAAGGGCGACGACCACGCAGCAGACGAGCACAGCAAGAAGGCGCATACAGCATCGACCGACGCTCACAAGAGCTCGACCGATGCACACGAGAAGTCGACTGCCAAGAAGGCAGCCAAGAAGTAGTTTCTTGTAGACAGTAAAAGGCCGCCTCCACTGCAAGGAGGCGGCCTTTTTTGTTTGCCGTAATCGTTACGCCTTGCCAGCCAACTGGCGCAGCACATACTGCAGAATGCCGCCGTGCTGGTAGTAGAGAATCTCCTGCGGGGTATCGATACGGACGGTCGCGGGGATGCTTACCACCTCGCCATCGGCGCGAGTGGCTTCCACGGTAATCTGCTTGCCGTCGGCAAACTTTCCGTCAAGCATTGCCTTTAGGCCGGGCACGCTATAGGTTTCTTCCCCGGTCAGGCCGTGCGATTCGGCATTCTCGCCGTGCTGAAATTGCAACGGCAAAATGCCCATGCCAACCAGGTTCGACCGGTGAATGCGTTCGTAGCTTTCCGCCAGTACAAAGCGGATGCCGAGCAGGCGCGGACCCTTCGCAGCCCAGTCGCGCGACGACCCGGAACCATACTCCTTACCGGCCAGAATCGCCAGCGGCGTACCGCGTTTTGCGTAGGACACGGAGGCGTCGTAGATCGACATCTCCTTGCCTTCTGGCAGCAGTCTTGTCACGCCACCCTCAGTGCCGGGAGCGAGTTTGTTGCGCAGACGCACGTTGGCAAACGTGCCACGCACCATGACCTCGTGATTGCCGCGGCGTGAGCCGTAGCTGTTGAAGTCGCCGGGCTTTACACCGTTTTCGACAAGGTACTTGCCTGCCGGGCCGTTCAGCTTGATGGATCCGGCGGGCGAAATGTGGTCAGTCGTCACAGAGTCACCCAACACTGCAAGCACGCGTGCGTCATGAATATCGACCACGGGCGCGGGCGTTGCGGGCATGCCGTCGAAGTACGGTGCCTTGCGTATGTAGGTGGAGTCCGGCTCCCACCCGTAGGTGTCGCCCAGTGGAAATTTCAGGGCTTGCCAGTTGCTGTCGCCGTCACTGACGGTGGAGTACTGCCGGCGGAACATTTCCGCATCAATGCAGTCGTGGACGGTCTTGTTGACCTCTTCCTGCGACGGCCAGATGTCTTTGAGAAATACCGCTTCCTTTTCAGGAGTGAAGCCGATGGGCTCCGTCTCAAAGTCAAAGTCGATGGTCCCGGCCAGTGCGTAGGCGACCACGAGCGGCGGGCTCATCAGGTAGTTTGCACGCACGTCGGAGTTGATGCGGCCTTCGAAGTTACGATTGCCGCTCAGCACGCTGACGGCGACCAGACCGTGGTCTTCAATGGACTTTGAAACATCCGTCGGCAGCGGTCCGCTGTTGCCGATGCAGGTTGTGCAGCCATAACCGACGGTATTAAAACGCAGTGCGTCGAGGTATTGCGAGAGACCCGCCTTGTCGTAGTAATCCGTCACCACGCGCGAGCCCGGTGCAAGTGAAGTCTTGACCCAGGGCGGCGTCTGCAGGCCCTTCTCGACGGCCTTCTTCGCCAGGAGGCCGGCGGCCATCATGACATAAGGATTGCTGGTGTTCGTGCACGAAGTGATGGCCGCAATGACGATGCTGCCATGGTGCAGAAACGGATCCACATCGACGTGCAGGCGCTCACGCACGCTGGGGATAGGGTCGTCATGAACGACCAGGTGGCCGTCCTTGCCCGGCTCCGGCGCGGCGATGTTGGACTCGACCGAACCATCCGCGGAGGAGTGGCCACCCTCACCCTGCCAGCGCGTAATCTGCCGGTCACCCTTCACGTTTGCGTTGGGACCGTACAGCGTGGGCAGCACCTTCGCAAAGCTCTCCTTGGTTGCTGACAGGGCGACGCGGTCCTGCGGACGCTTGGGTCCAGCGACGCTTGGCTCGACCGTGGCCAGGTCGAGCGACAGGGTGCTGCTGTACTCCGCTTCCGGCGCGTCGGTGGTGTAGAACATGCCCTGGGCGCGGTAGTAATCCTCCACCAGCTGCACCTGATCGGGGTTGCGACCGGTCAGCCGCAGGTAGTTCAGTGTTTCCACATCGACCGGGAAGAAGCCGCAGGTGGCACCGTATTCCGGAGCCATATTTGCAATGGTGGCGCGATCAGCCAGCGGCAGTTCGCTGATGCCCGACCCGAAGAACTCCACAAACTTGCCCACAACGCCGTGCTTGCGCAGCATCTCCGTCACGGTCAGCACCAGGTCGGTCGCAGTGGTTCCCTGCCGCAGTTTGCCCACCAGCCGCATACCCACGACCTGCGGCAGCAGCATGGACACGGGCTGGCCCAGCATGGCGGCCTCCGCCTCAATGCCGCCGACGCCCCAGCCCAACACGCCCAGGCCGTTGACCATAGTGGTGTGGCTGTCGGTACCGACCAGCGTGTCCGGGTAGGCGATGTTGTCGTCCGTGGTGAACACGACACGAGCCAGGTATTCCAGGTTCACCTGGTGGCAGATGCCCATGCCCGGCGGCACCGCGCTGAAGTTACGGAACGCCGTCTGGCCCCACTTCAGGAAGGCGTAGCGTTCGCGGTTGCGCTGGAACTCCAGCAGGCTGTTCAGGTCATACGCGTTCTTCAGGCCGTACTCATCCACCTGCACGGAGTGGTCGATGACCAACTCTGCCGGCTGCAGCGGATTGATTTTCTCAGGGTTGCCGCCCAGCAACTTCATGGCGTCGCGCATGGCAGCCAGGTCGACGATGGCGGGCACGCCGGTAAAGTCCTGCATGAGGACGCGCGCAGGCATGTAGGCAATTTCGCGCGAGGGCTCGGCCAGCGGCTGCCACTTCGCCAGGAACTCGATGTCGTCGGCGGTGACAGTCACGCCGTCTTCACGGCGCAGCAGGTTTTCCAGCAGCACGCGCAGCGAGAACGGCAGGCGCGAAAGCTCGATGCCGCGCTGTGCGAGGGAATCGAGCCGGAAGTAGGTGTAGCTCTTGTCGCCGGAGTGCAGTGTGGCGCGCGCGTCAAAGGTATTCAGGTCCGTCGTGGTCATAAAGTCGATTTCCTCGGTCGCGCTGTAAGGAAGCGCGGGCTTACCGCAGACACTAAGGCCCATTGCGGTAGTGGCAAAAGAGTAGCAAAGTCAGGGAAGGTTATGCGGCAAGGCGACCGCGGTCGCGCCGACCGTGGCGGAAGCGCTACAACCTGTTGAGGGAGCTGCTCATCTAGCTTTATCGTAGCGCGGAAACAGCGCTGCACTTCAACGCTCGTTGTCGTCTACCAGTCGCAGATGCTGCTGATCAGGCAGCAATGCGAGTTCTTCGACGTCCAGCAGATCACGCGAACGGCCAACCTGCAGCTTGTTTTCGATGAGGTCCTGCTTGGAAATGAAAGGAACAAGGATACCTTCGATTTCTTCCTCAACACGCCCGCGCCAAACCTGGTCGAACGGCATGCCTCCGATGGAAGAGAGGAAGTCGACACGACCGTAGGGGGTTCGCATCTGAAAATGCGCATAGTCAATCAGGAGGTCTGTGGGATCTTTACCATCCAGCGGCGCGGAAAGATCGGTAAGTGCCCGGAAAATCGCAGATGCATTTTCCACCGTAGGACGGAAGTACAAGTCCAGGTCGGTGGTGTTTCGTATGAATCCATGGGCGTTCACGGCTACGCCGCCCACTACCACGTAGTCAGCGCCAGCTTTGTTCAACGCGGCAAAAAGTGACAGCTGCTCGCTCCGTCTGTTCATTTTCCCGCCTATGTCGGAATAAGTCGTTCTCTGCGAGGTCCCAACCAGCTTTTACGCGTTCAGCAATGGACTTTTTGGCCCAGTACTCCGCTTCCTGCAGGCGATCTTCTTCAAACGTCACGCGCTCAAATGAAATCACATGCATAGATGGCCAATCCTAACCTGTTACATCGGCCTGGCGAGACCGCGCCGGGTTTCCCACTACGGTCGCGCCTTCCGGCACATCGCGCGTCACTACGCTACCCGCACCGATGATGGCGTCGTCACCCACGGTGACGCCCGGCAGCAGGATGGCCCCGCCACCAATCCATACGTTCCGGCCAACCGTCACGGGTTTGCCAAACTCAAGCCCGGCCAGGCGGGTTTGGCGATCGCGCGGATGGTCTGCCGTGTAGATCTGCACGGCCGGGCCGATCTGCGTTCCGTCGCCAATGTGGATCGGCATCACGTCCAGCAGGACACAGTTGCAGTTCAGAAAAACGTTCTTGCCGAGGAAGATGTTGTAGCCGTAGTCGCACAGGAAGCTCGGGCGAATGAAGCAGCCCGGCCCCGCAGCGCCTAGAAAGATGCGCAACAGTGCGCCTCGTTCCTCGAAGTCTGTGGAGGTATTGAAGCGCAGCAGGTGCACCTCGGCCCATTGGCGCTCGTCGGCCAGTTCCGGATCGAACCCGTTGTACAGTTCACCGCGTAGCATGCGTTCTTTGTGGGATAGCTGCCGATCGCTCATGGTGGATTTGGATGCGCAACCTTCCGCAGATGTGGGGTTAGTACTGCTGTTGACCGGAATGGAATCACTTCGGCCACGGGCGATGCCGCCACAGCATCTGACCCACTTTGAGGTTCGCAATGAAGACGAAATCCCTTCTTTTCACGACTGCAGTGTTGCTTTCCGGCGTTTCGCCCCTCCTGGTCGGCTGCAGAAGCACGGCCGGCGCACAGATGGCCCCCATTGTGGATGGCAATGCAGCCGCGACGGATCCAGCTGCTGCCAACTTCGCCGCTCCCTATGCTGCGGCCTCTGCGCCACAGGGCAAGCCGTCCGCGGTGCGCTACGTCGCCCAGAACTCCGGCTATCCGCAGGCGTCTGGACAGTACCAGCAGCCGTCTGGCAACAGCCAGCAGAACGAAGCCTACCGCTACAACACGCAGCAACCGCAGCAGCAGGGCTATCCTGCCAGCCAGCAGCAGCAGTACGCCGACCCGCAGTATGCGAATAGCCAGCAGGGCTACAGCAATGGCCAATTTGCAGATCCTGCGTACCAGCAGGGGAACGGTGCCATCAGCGATGATGAGTACAGCGACTACGCCGACCTGCTGGACCCAAATGTGCCCGTGGCACAGCAGCCCCCGCCGCCGTTGCCCGTCGATTACGAGCAGCCCGAAGCACCCGGCGAAGACTACCTGTGGACACCCGGCTACTGGGATTACGCCAACACCGGCTATTACTACGTGCCCGGTGCATGGGTCGGCGCGCCCTATGCCGGTGCTCTGTGGACGCCCGGATGGTGGGGCTACCAGGGTGGCGGCTACCGCTGGCACCATGGCTACTGGGGACAGCATGTTGGCTACTATGGCGGCGTGAACTATGGCTTCGGCTTCATCGGTTTCGGCTACCAGGGTGGGTACTGGAACAACAACCACTTCCTGTACAACCGCGCGGTCAACCGCCTGGGATCCAGGATTGGCAACAACTACGTCTATGACCGGCGCGTGACGGTGTCCAACAACACCTATGTCAATAATTCGCGCACCAGCTACTACGGTGGCCCCGGCGGTCTGCGCCGTGGACCGGCTCCGCAGGAGTTTGCAGCGCGCCGCGATCAGCGCATTGCCCCCATGCAGGCGCAGATTGCCAATCGGCAGGCGGCGCAGGGTAATCGGCAGCAGTTCTTCAATGCCAACGGCGGTCGCCCACAGATGCTTGTGGTCAACCGTGGCCTGGCACCGGACCGCAACCTTGCTGTGCCGCAGCGTGGCCAGATCGGCAACGGGGCTGGCTTCAACGGAGCTGCAAATGGACGGCCTGGTTCTGCAAACGGCTTCGGCAACCTGAACGGATCGAACCTCAACGGGCAACAGCGTCAGCAGTTTGATCAGCAGCGCCAACAGCAACAGCTGCAGAACGGACAGGAACGCAACGGAAATCTGCAGCAGCGCGATGCCAGCGGGCAGCAGCGGCAGCGGTTTGATCAGCAACGTCAGCAACAACTCCTGCAGAACGGGCAGGACCGTAACCAGAACCTGCAGCAGCGTCAGCAACTGGATCAACAACGTCAGCAGCAGGTACTGCAGCAGGGACAGGAGCGTAACCAAAACCTGCAGCAGCGTGGTCAAGATCTGCAGCAACGTAATCAGAACCTGCAGCAACGCGATCAGAATTTGCAGTTGCGGCAGCAGGGTGAGCAGCAGCGTCAGCAACTCGACCAGCAACGCCAGCAGCAGCTAAACACGCAGCAGCAGCGTCAACAGGCCGGTCAGGTGCAGCAGCAGCAACGCCAGCAGGCGGAAAACCTGCGGCAGCAAGGAGCGCAGCAGGTGCAGCGGCAGCAGCAGGACGCGGCTCGCCAGCAGTTGCAGCAGCAGTTCCAACAGCAACGGCAGCAGCAGGATGTTCAGCGCCAACAACAGAACGTGCAACGTGAACAGCAGCAGCGTCAGCAGCAACCACAGCAAATGATGCAGTCCCGCCCTGCGCCAGCACCGCATGTGGAGGCACCCCACGCGGCTCCCTCTATGCCCCGCATGGAGGCTCCACAAGCCGGTGCTCCACATGATGGCGGTGGCGATCATCGCCGCTAGACTCAGCGAACGAACAGCAAAGGCCCGCAGAGCATTCTGCGGGCCTTCGCTATGAGTACCTCTTTCCTGGCCTGCTTATCCTAGAAAGATCTGCCAAAGCAGCACACCATTCAGACCGATGATGAGCGACGCTACAAGCCAGCCTGCCAAGGCCGTTAGGCGATTGTTGCGGAACTCTCCCATTACCTTTGCGCGCCCGGTAAGGATCAGCATCGGCACGAGCGCGAACGGGATACCGAACGAGAGCACCGCCTGCGAAAGCAGCAACACCTTCAGCTCATCCAGCCCGAGCGCAATGACGACTATTGCCGGGATGATCGTAATCAACCGCCTCAGATAAATTGGAAACTTGACTGCGAGAAAGCCTTCAATGACGACCTGCCCGGCGAGCACGCCGATGGTCGAAGACGACAGGCCCGAACACAGCAGCGCCACCGCAAAGGCGACCTGCGCCAGCGGCCCCAGCAATGGTCCCAGCGTGGCGTGTGCGTTTTCCAGCTTGCTGACCGCGTCTTCGCTAACGCCCGTCAGAGCGGCCGCTGCCATGATCAGCATGGCTGAATTGATCAGCCATGCACCGTTCATGGCGACCAGGATGTCGACCACTTCATACTTCAGGTAGCGGTGCCGGAAGTCTGACAGGCGGTCTCCGCCATCGCCGACTCCCAGGCTGGCAAAGCGGCTCATCCGCGGCTGCACCAGCGACGAATGCAGATAGATGACGTGCGGCATGACCGTCGCACCCAGCATGGCGACAGCGATATACAGCGTGCTTCGCGACAGCTGCGGTACCAGTGTGTGATGGAGGGCCAGGCTCCAGTTGGGATGAACCAGGAAGATCTCAATGGCGTAGCAGAAGCCAATCGCACTGACCAGCGCAATGATGATGCCTTCAAAGTGGCGGAAGCCTCGTTGATTCAACGCCAACAACAGGAACACAAAAATTGTGGTTACCAGTGCGGCAAGCAACATCACGGCGGTCCGGCTCATGCCGTGTGCTAGCAGTGCCGGTCCAAACAGCAGGTAGAACCCGAGCGCGGCACCCAGAAACTCCGCCAGGTCGGTCGCAATGGCGCTGATCTCCGCGCCGATCCAAAGCAGCCAGATAACTGGCGTGGAGAAGTTTTCCCGGCAGCTTTGCGGCAGCGTTTTGCCGGTCGCAATGCCCAGTTTGGCCGACAGGTATTGCACCAGCATGGCCATGGCGTTCGACCACAGCAGCACCCACAGCAGCGTGTAGCCGTAGCGCGCGCCGCCGACAATGTTGCTGGCGAAGTTGCCTGGGTCAATGTACGCAACCGATGCGACAAAAGCCGGCCCCAAAAACGCCCAGAACTCGCGCAGGGACATGCGTCTGCCGCTGTGTTCCACCTGTGGTTCTGCTGCCTGCATGTCACCCAAGTATAAGTGTGCCGTGTGGTGGCCTATCGCCGCGATGCTAGCCTGTGGGCTGCGGAGTGCTGCCAAAGGTACACTTCGCGCCTGGAGGACTGGACGTTGAAGGTGCTGGTAATTGGCGGTGGTGGGCGCGAACATGCCTTGTGCTGGGCACTGCGGCGGTCGCCGCGCGTTTCTGACGTGGTGTGCGCCCCAGGCAATGCAGGCATTGCGCAGATTGCAACGTGCCTCGCGGTACAGCAGGACACTGTCGAGGACATGCTGCGCGTGACCGAAACCGTCATGCCGGACCTCGTCGTCATCGGGCCAGAGGTGCCGCTGGCTGCGGGTATCGTCGATGCCCTGCTCGCGCGCGGCATCCGCACCTTCGGACCGACCCAGGCGGCGGCACGGCTTGAAAGCTCCAAAGCTTTTTCGAAGGATTTTCTGCAGCGCCACGGCATTCCCACCGCGCGCTATGTCGTCGCAGACACCATTGAAATTGCACATGAAGCGTTGAACGGCTTCACGCTGCCCGTGGTCGTCAAGGCAGACGGACTGGCTGCAGGCAAAGGCGTCGTCATCGCCGAGACGCTCGAAGACGCCCAACAAGCCGTGACCGACCTGCTGGTGCCCGGTGGCAGTCTCGTGCTCGAAGAATTTCTGCAGGGCGAGGAGATCTCGTTCTTCGCGCTGTGCGACGGCGAACACGCCGCCGCCATTGCCGCCGCGCAGGACCACAAGCGCATCGGCGAAGGCGACACCGGCCCCAACACAGGCGGCATGGGCGCCTACTCCACCGATGCCCTGCTACCCGACGCTCTGCGCACCTGGCTGCTGACGCATGTGGCACAGCCCACGGTCGACGGCATGCGTGCAGAAGGCTGCCCGTTCCGCGGCATCCTGTTTTGCGGCATCATACTGTGCGCGGATGGCCCCAAAGTGCTGGAGTTCAACACGCGCTGGGGCGACCCCGAAACGGAAGCCATCCTGCTGCGCATGGACACGGACATTCTGGACCTGATCGATGCCTCGATTGACGGGACTGCAGACACGCTTCACGTGGCGATGAAGCCGGGAGCCAGCGTCGCCGTGATTGCTGCTTCTGCGGGCTATCCCGCCAGCGCGGAAAAGGGCGTCGTGATTCACGGCCTGGATGCCGCGCTGCCGGTCGGTGTCGAGGTCTTCCAGGCAGGCACTGCATTTGCTGTCGATGGCGCGACGGTGACTGCAGGGGGCCGGGTCCTTGCCGTTACTGCTGTGGCCGACAACCTGCGCCGCGCGCTGGGCAAAGTGTACGAGGCCATGGGCAACCTCTCGTTCGCGGGTATGCAGTACCGTCGCGACATCGGCCACCGCGCACTGCGTAAAGACCAGGAACAAGGTTAGTAAGCTCCGTAGCAAAAGATCAACCCGGATCACCTTTCGGTGATCCGGGTTGATCATTTCTTTGGATAGATCCGGACTTACCTGGTTCTTAGAGCATCAAGGTCCAGGTTCAGTCGCAGTACATTAACCCGCGGCTCACCTAACAGGCCAAGTTGCCGGGGCTGACTGTCCCGAACCACCAGGCTTTGTACCGCATCTGTGGTCATGCCACGTTCTTTCGCGACACGTGCCACCTGGTAGGCGGCTGCCGCTGGCGTAATGTCCGGGTCGAGCCCGGAACCGGACGCTGTCACCAGGTCCACCGGGACCGGCGCGCCATTCGACTCTGCCTTGATACTGGCATCCACGCGGTCCGACAGCGCCTTGCTGGTCGGTCCGAGGTTTGATCCAGAAGACGCACCCGCATCATAACCAGTGCCTGCAGCAGAAGGTCGGCTATGAAAGTACCCTGCACCAGTAAATGGCTGACCGATCAGTGCGGAACCCACCGTCGCACCATTGCGCTGGATCAACTGGCCGTTCGCCTTGTTCCGCATAGTGAGCTGGGCAACGCCCGTAATCAGCAGCGGGTACACAATGCCAAGCAGCACAGCTGTCACCACGGTATAAAGACATGCTGTAATTACTAACTTCTTCATAAGAACTCCTGAAACGTACTAGGCACATCAGGCAAGGTGCAGCGTGACAAGCAGCATGTCGAGCAGCTTGATACCAATGAACGGCACAATCATGCCGCCCAGGCCGTAAACCAGCAGGTTGCGCTGCAACAGAGCCGCGGCTGACATGGGCTTGTACCCGATACCCCGCAACGCCAGCGGAATAAGCCCGACGATGATAAGCGCATTGAAGATCACGGCTGACAACACCGCTGATTCTGCATTGTGCAGGTGCATGACATTCAACACGTTCAACACCGGGAACACACCTGCAAACATGGCCGGAATAATTGCAAAGTACTTGGCAATGTCATTCGAGATGGAAAACGTGGTTAATGCGCCACGAGTCATCAGCAACTGTTTGCCAATCGCAACGACTTCAATCAGCTTGGTCGGGTTTGAGTCCAGGTCGACCATGTTGCCCGCTTCTTTCGCTGCCTGCGTGCCGCTGTTCATGGCGACACCTACGTCTGCCTGTGCCAGTGCCGGTGCGTCGTTGGTGCCGTCGCCCGTCATGGCAACGAGTTTGCCTTCGGCCTGCTCGCGCTTGATCAGGTCCATCTTGTCTTTGGGTGTGGCCTCTGCCAGGAAGTCATCCACGCCCGCTTCACGCGCGATGGCGGCTGCTGTCAGCGGGTTGTCACCGGTAATCATCACGGTGCGAATCCCCATGGCGCGCAGCTGTTCAAAGCGTTCTTTCATGCCGCCTTTCACCACGTCCTTCAGATAGATAACGCCCATGGCGCGGCCGTTCTCTGCAACCACCAGCGGTGTTCCGCCCTTGTGCGAAACTTCCTCGACCGCGCTACGTACCTCGGTCGGCATGGGATTTCCAGCCTGCAGCAGGTACTTCGCAATTGCGTCCACGGCACCCTTGCGGATGCTGCGTCCATCGACCTCAATGCCGCTCATACGTGTGTTTGCGGAGAACGGTATGAACTCCGCATTCAGCTGGCCCAGTTCGCGACCTCGCAGGTTGTATTGCTCTTTTGCCAGTACCACGATGCTGCGGCCTTCCGGTGTCTCGTCGGAGAGCGATGATAGCTGCGACGCATCGGCAAGTTCTGCTGCGCTTACGCCAGGTGCCGGGATGAACTCCGCCGCCTGCCGGTTGCCGATCGTGATGGTGCCGGTCTTATCCAGCAACAGCGTGTTGACGTCGCCTGCTGCTTCCACGGCACGGCCTGATGTTGCCAGCACATTATGCTGCACCAGACGGTCCATACCCGCAATACCAATGGCGGAAAGTAATCCACCAATGGTTGTTGGAATAAGACAAACAAGGAGGGAGATCAGTACGAACACGGTCTGCGGTGCGCCGGAGTACAGCGCGAAAGGCTGCAGCGTAACCACCGCAAGAAGGAAGATGATCGTAAGTCCTGCAAGCAGAATGTTCAGTGCGATTTCGTTCGGCGTCTTCTGCCGCTCCGCACCTTCAACCAGCGCGATCATACGATCGAGAAAGGTCTCACCCGGATTAGAAGTAATCTTCACGGTAAGCACGTCGCTAAGCACGCGTGTGCCGCCCGTGACGGCCGAACGATCACCGCCGGCCTCACGAATGACCGGTGCCGATTCGCCGGTGATGGCCGACTCATCGACGGACGCCACACCTTCCACCACTTCGCCGTCACCGGGTACCATCTGGCCGGCAACCACGCGGACCAGATCGTCCTTACGCAGCTGCGAACTGGGTACCTCTTCAATGATGCCGTTAGCGCGCACCATGTAGGCCGTTGTTTCCGACTTGGCCTGGCGCAGCGAGTCTGCCTGCGCCTTGCCGCGGCCCTCGGCCATGGCTTCCGCAAAGTTTGCAAACAGCACAGTGAACCAGAGCCACAGGGTAATCTGCAGGTCGAAGCGGAAGTGGCCGTGGTGAGTGATGACGTTGCTGATCAGCAACACCGTAGTCAGCACGCTGCCAAGCTCCACCACGAACATGACAGGATTTTTCATCATGACGCGAGGATTCAACTTGGCGAGCGCATCGGTTGAGGCGCGCCGCATAATCTTCGGATCGAGCAGGGAACGTTGTCTCGTTTGACTGGACATAATTCTTTCTTTCCTGGTTAGAACAGTTGTCCTGCGCGCATCAGCAGGTGCTCAAGCACCGGGCCAAGCGACAGTACGGGGAAGAACGTGAGCGCACCCACAATGACGATGACGCCGGTCAACAGCACCGTGAACAAAGGCGTGGTGACAGGGAACGTTCCCGCTGATTCTGGTGCGATCTTCTTGCCTGCCAGGTTGCCGGCTATCGCAAGCATCGGGATGATCATCATGAAGCGGCCAAAGAACATGGCCGTGCCAAGCGAGTAGTTGTACCAGGGAGTGTTCGCGCTGAGTCCCGCAAAAGCAGATCCGTTGTTGCCAGTGGCCGACGTATACGCGTACAAAATCTCGCTAAGACCGTGCGGACCGTGATTTGCCAGACTACTTAGACCAATATTAGGCATCATCACCGAAACAGCGGCGAAGCCAAGGATGATGAGCGGAAAGATGAGCAGGTACAACATTGCCATCTGCACGTCGTATGACTCGATCTTCTTGCCCAGGTACTCCGGCGTCCGACCAACCATCAGGCCTGCGATGAAGACAGCCATGACGACAAAGACCAGCATGCCGTAAAGGCCCGCACCAACGCCGCCAAACACTACCTCACCCAGCAGGATGTTGACCATGGGTACCAGTCCACCCAGCGGTGTAAAGCTGTCGTGCATGCCGTTGACTGCACCGCAGCTTGCATCGGTTGTAACTGCGGCGAACAGTGCAGAGTTGGCAATACCGAAGCGGACTTCCTTGCCCTCCATGTTGCCGCCAGCCTGCATCTGCGACACCTGTGCATCTGCGTTGTGCAGCGCGGGTGTTGTGTGCGCTTCAGCCCAGTAAGCGGTCGTAGTGCCAGCAAACCACAGGATGACCATGGCGCCCAGGATCGCCCAGCCATGCTTTGGCGACTTGACCATGCGGCCCAAAGTCACACAGAGGCCCGCCGGGATCAGAAAGATGGAAAGCATTTGCAGAAAGTTACTAAGCGGTGTTGGGTTCTCAAATGGGTGGGCGCTGTTCGCATTGAAGAAGCCGCCACCGTTCGTGCCCAGCATCTTAATGGCTTCCTGCGACGCCACTGGACCCTGCGCAATGGTTTGTGTCGTCACGGTGGTGACCTTGCCGTCTGCGCCAGTTACTTTCTGAGCTTCGACCAGCTTCGCCGTGTCGTAAGGTCTGAAGTTCTGCACCACACCCTGCGACACCAGTGCCAGTGCAAACACGACGGAGATAGGCAGCAGCACCCACAGCGTACCGCGTGTCAGGTCGACCCAGAAGTTGCCCAGCGTCTTCATTTCACGGCGAGCAATGCCACGGATGAAGGCCATGGCAAGCGCCAGACCGACTGCAGCCGACCAGAAGTTATGCGTCGCCAGGCCCAGCATCTGGGTCAGGTAACTCATCGTCGTCTCGGGCACATAGGACTGCCAATTGGTGTTGGTGGTGAACGAGATGGCTGTGTTCAGCGCCAGGCCCGATTCAACACCGGGTAGATGCTGCGGATTCAGTGGCAACACCCGCTGCAGCCGCTCCACAAGGTAAGTCAGAACCAACGTCATCGCACTGAAGACGAGCATGGCAGCCGCATACTGCGTCCAGCGCATTTCCTCTTCCGGGTTGATACCGGTGATGCGGTAGAGCAACCGCTCGAGGCCGCCGAAGACCGGATCCATGAAAGTTTTGCGGCGTTCGAACACCGCCGCCATGTAGGTTCCCATTGGCTTTGCCAGAAGCGAAATCAATGCAATAAATAGAGCGATTTGTAGCCATCCGTTAAGGGTCATGACTTAGAACTTCTCCGGCCGCAACAGGGCATAAACGAGGTAGACCATCAGCAGTGCAGACAGCAGCAGCAGGATGACATTGAGGATCATGAACGGTTTCCTTTCAGGCGGTCACAGCCGCTGATGTAAGACCTGGAAAGACCAAAGAAAAAGATGATTGCAAACAGTGCGATGACATCGCCCATTACGTGTTTCTCCTAATTACCAGCTGCCCTGCTTCATGCCCCACCAGTACACGAGACCCAGCGTGGCAGTGGTTTGCGCGTGCAGCAGTGAACCTTGTGTGTCGCTCAGGAAGAAGCGCTGGTTTGACCAGTCGCGACGGTACTCGGCCTTGGCCAGAAAACCACCCGCAAAGGTGTGGTCGACGACGAAGGTTGCTTCCTTTAACGCCTGCGTGGTCCCGCTGAACAGGCCGCCACGGTCGTCGAAATATTCCGTGCGAGCTCCGATACTGGAGTTGCGCGGTAGAACGTACTTGGCCGTTAGCCCACCTATGACCACGCGTGGCGGCTGCTGCTGACGTACTGTGCGGTTCAGTACGTAGTCCGCCTCAGCCACTACGCTCAGCCTGGGTGTGATCTGCCAGGTCGCATACGTGTCGAAGATGTGTTCTCGCCCGTTCGGCGCGGGTGTGATGTTGGTTGTTGGCAGGCCAGGCTGCGTCGGGGCCGTCGGCAGCCCGGGGTTCAGGGTCGGCAGCACGTCGCGCCCTTCCTGGCCGAAGTAGTAGTTCACCGTCCACGTCAACGTCGATGCGGGCTTCAGCGTGAACAGGAAGGCCTGCGACTTGAAGGCGTTCAGGTCTTCCGTATCGTTGGCACCATTCACCAGCCAATAGGCCACATTGATCTTCGGCGTCACGTTGTAATTCGCACGCAGACCCATGTGGTAGAAGGGCAGGTAATTGAAGCTGTAAGCCCGTGAGTAAGCCACCTGATCCTTGGTGTAATTACCCTCGTTACCCAGCGAGCTGGCAAACTTACCGAAGTCTAATTGGAGGCCCGATCCGACCGGTGCAAGGTAGGTGCCATACGCCTGGAAAACATTGCGCCATACCTGCGGGCGCTGCTCATTTACACCCGATCCCTGCAACGTCTCAGTAGCCTGTCCGAACTGCAGGTCAAGGCGTCCGCCAAACCGGCTCTCTGTCGTGGCAAGGTGCTCGATTACGAAATTAGCCTGGTTCAGGCTGAAGCTGTTGCTGGACACGTCATACGCGCGCAGCAGGTTGACACGGCCGACAGGCGCGTTGAGGTTATAGCCGTAGTAGCCGTCTATGCCGAAGTTAAGCGTCGTGCCACGGAAGAACGAGAGTGCCGGTGCATCAGCTGCCATCAGCGTGGGAGCAACGTCGGCCGGCAGCGGAGCAGTATTTGCCACTGGAGGCGGCTCAGCAGAGGAGGACAGAGGCTTTGCTGCCACCGTGACAGGCGCGCTCGGAGCTGATTCTAGGGCCGTAAGCCTGTCAGAAATCAACTTCAGCTGCTGGCGTAACTCCTGAATTTCCTGGTCCCGGCTAACCGGTGTGGCTGCCTGCGGGCCAGTGGATGTTTGCCCTGCAAGGGATGCTGCAAAACCCAGCACTGCAAAACTGGAAAGGCACGTTGATCCGAACGTCATCACTGCCTCCCTGTCTATTCAACAGTTCGGAGCCATAAAGAGTTCGTAGTGTTTGTATAAGGAAGTTGTAAAGACGGGCTACTCGCCCGATGCGCCCTCGGCCACCAGGCGGTAGCCGATCCACGGTTCGCTTTGTATATAGCGCGTGCTCGATCCCCCGTCCAGCTTCTTGCGCAGCTGCCCTACCAACACGCGCAGGTACTCCGGCTGCGACTCACCGGCGGGCCCCCATATGGATCGCAGCAGCGTCTTGTGCGTCATAACGCGTCCCGGATTACGCAGCAGGATAAGCAGCAGATCGAACTCCTTCGGCGTCAGGTGAATCTCGTTGCCACGCAACATTGCCGTGTGCGCAACGGGGTCTACCGCAAGATCTCCAACGGTCAGCGTGGCGGTCGCAACGGGAGCCGGAATGCGACGGATGTGCGCACGAACGCGCGCCTGCAGCTCCGGAATGCTGAACGGCTTGGTCAGGTAGTCATCTGCGCCGTCGTCCAGTGCACTGATTTTCATGGCGTCTGCATCCCGCACGCTCAGCACGATGATGGGCGTCGCAGCCAGCCGCCGAACGGCCCTGGTGAGCTCCAGGCCATCCATGCCCGGCATGGCCAGGTCGGTAATGACCAGGTCTGGCTGCTGTGCCTCAAACTTCTGCAAGCCTTCCACTCCGTTGGCCGCCGTGTCGACAGCATAGCCGCTACTCTGCAGGGCCATGCGCAGCATGCGTGTGATCTGCCGCTCGTCATCGACCACGAGGATGCGGGTCACGCCCGGTCCTCCGTCACAATGTGCAGGTCGACGTGCGGTGCCTCTGCCATGAACTTCTGCAGCGAGTAGTAGTACAAGTACGACCGTAGACCGTGTGTTGCAGACCGGCCGACAATGGCCTGCGTAATGCGGTGCTCGCGGATATAGGTCGCGGTGATCCGCGGCACATCCTTACCAGACAGGCTGACAACCTGGGCGCCTAGATGGGTGGCAAACGCAATACTGCTGTCCAACGTGCGCCGACAGTCGCCTTTTTCATCCTGCTGCCGGGTCACATGCAACACGTACAGCTCCGCACCCAAAGCGTCGGCCAGGCGTGCACCGCGCGCAATCAGGTCGCGGGCCTGCGCGTTGGCACCAATGCAGACGCCCACCTTCTCTGCCACGGCCCAGTGCGGCCCCAGCTTCTTGCGCTTGACGTATTCGTCCAGCGTGCGGTCGACGGCGCGGGTGACGCGCTGCAGCGCAAGCTCTCGTAACGCGATGAGGTTACCCCGCCGAAAGAAGTTTGAGAGCGACCGCTCAATACGCTCAGCCGGATAAATGTCGCCTCGCCGCATGCGCGTCACGAGTGCTTCGGGCGTTACGTCGCTGATGACGATTTCGTCTGCACGGTCCAGCACCCAGTCCGGCACCTGTTCGCGCACGACGATGCCGGTCAGCGCCTGCACGCGTGGCGTCAGGCTCTCTACATGCTGAATGTTGATGGTGCTCAGCACGTCGATGCGGTTCTCCAGCAGCAGCAGCACGTCTTCATAACGCTTGGCGGTGCGGCTGCCTTCAATGTTGGTGTGGGCCAATTCATCCACCAGCACAATCTGCGGCGCACGGGCCAAAATGGCGTCTACATCCATCTCAGAGAACAGCGTGCCTTTGTACTCCACCTCGCGGCGCGGCACCTGTTCCAGCTTTCCGGCCTGTTCTGCCGTGCCGGTGCGGCCGTGGGTTTCCACCACGCCGATGACGACGTCTTCACCGCGGCTTTTGCGGCGGATGCCTTCACTCAACATGCTGTAGGTTTTGCCAACGCCGGGGGCGTAGCCAAGAAAGACCTTGAAGCGGCCACGCTCTTTTTCCGTGGCGCTGGCCTCAAGCCAGTCTTCAGGCGATTTGCGGGAGGGGGTCGATAGGTCAGGCACGCTTACAATCACTCCCATGAACTCGCGTCAGGTTGTACTTGCAGTGCGGTGGCTCACCACGTTCGGTACCACTGCCGGAGTGATCCTAGTCTACCGCCACTGGCTGCACGTCAATCCCACAACCGTTGCACTAACGCTTGTGTTGCTGGTGTTGCTGCTGGCCTCCAGCATTGGCCTGCGCTATGCTGTGGCCGCCTCCCTTATGGCCACTGCCTGCTTCAACTATTACTTCCTGCCGCCGCTGAAAACGTTCACCATCGCAGACACGCAAAACTGGCTGGCGCTGTTTACCTTTCTGGCCACGGGCGTCATCGGCAGCCGCCTCTCGCAGAAGGCTCGGGATGAGGCCGACCACGCCCTGGCAAAACAGCGGGAACTGGAACTGCTGTTTGCGCTGAGCCGTGATCTGCTGCAGACCGATAACGTGGCTGAACTGGTCAATGCCCTACCCATGTTGATCAGCGTGGCGGCGGGTGCGGGCAGCTCGACCCTGTACCTGCTGGACGGCGACCGGGTATACCAGTCCGGTGTGCCCAAGGGAGCTTCGCTGGACGTGGCACACATGCGGCAGCTGGCCCTGACCATGCCGCTGGCAGAACACGCGGCCAGCGGCGAAAGCTGGATTGCACTGCGCGCAGGCGTGAAGCCGCGCGGCCTGCTGAGGCTTAGCGATGTGCAGCTATCGGACGATGTGCTGCAGGCGATTGGAGGCCTCACGTCAATTGCACTGGATCGGGCACAGGCGCTGGAAGACGCAGGTCGCAGCGAGGCGGCCAAGGAGAGCGAGCGCCTGCGCACCCTCATCCTCGACTCCATCACGCATGAACTGCGCACACCACTGACCTCCATCAAGGGAGCCACGGGCACGCTGCTGACCATGGACAACGTGGCTCCCGAAGATCGCCGCGAGTTGCTTACCATTATTGACGAAGAGGCCGACCGCCTGAACCACCTGGTCGGTCAGGCCGTGGAAATGGCGCTGATTGAAACGCAGGAAGTACACATGGACTTTTTGCCCGTCACGTTTGACAGCATCATGGCTGCCTCGCAGGAGAACTGCGGCTCCGTCGCAGGCACCCACCGACTCACCATCCAATCGGCGTTGAAGGTACCCGTCCTCGCCGACCGCGCCATGATCGCCA
The DNA here is from genome assembly GCA_050954745.1 of Janthinobacterium lividum. Lineage (GTDB taxonomy): Bacteria > Acidobacteriota > Terriglobia > Terriglobales > Acidobacteriaceae > Terriglobus. Next base: position 35,648 of record JBPBQP010000054.1, read on the forward strand.
AGGTGCTGTGTAACCTGCTCGAAAACGCCGCGAAGTATTCCACCCCAGGCTCGCCGATCGTTGTATCCACTGAACGGCGCGACAACATGGCCGTTATCAGCGTTGCGGATCGCGGCGCCGGCATTGACGCGTCTGAGCAGGACCTGATTTTCGACAAGCTGTACCGGTCGCGCACCCACAGTCAGCAGGTACCCGGTACCGGCATGGGGCTGGCCATCAGCCGCGCCATTGTGGAGGCACACCACGGCACCCTGACCGTCACCAGCCAGCTGCAACATGGGTCCGTCTTCAGCTTCAGCCTGCGGCTCTCCAACACATAGCCGCAGGCTTCCAGCAGCTAAAGGATAGGGTTAGCGTTGTCGGGAACCTGTGCGAGTTCCGCCGCAGACAGGTTTGTATGCGCCACGGCCACCTGGGCTGGCAGGGCGCGCAGCCATTGGTTCAGCGCTATCTCCTGGTACTCGCCCTTGGGGAACAGCTCCAGAAAGACCAGGTCTTCAGTCCCGGTGTTTTCGATGTAGTGGCCCGCCATGGCTGGAACGTAGCCGACATCGTTGGCGCGGAAGTCCATGGTGCGGGCGTCTTCCCGCGCGTTAAAGACGGTCATGCGGCCCTGCCCCGCAATCCAGAACTGCCATTCGCTCGCGTTCGGGTGCCAGTGCAGTTTACGCAGCCCGCCCGGCTTCAGCGTGACGATGCCGCCCGAGATCTTTGGCGACGCCGGAAAGTTCTTTACGTCCACAATTTTTACGTTACCCAGCCCGGTCGTGAAGGTCGGCTTCATGGTGCTGGCCTTAAACGTGTACTGATGGTTTGGCTTGGCGGCGTGTGCGCTTGACTCTGCGCGATCGCCCTCAAGAGATTGCCGTGGCATGTCGCCCGGGAAGATGTACAGCGGGTCACCCTTGGGCAGCTTTGCGACGGCCTCCAGTGACAGGCCGGTATTCTTTGCGATCATCTCGGGCGGGGTGTGCATCAGCCAGTCGGAGAGTAAGAACGTGCTCTCCTCCGAGAACGAGCCCTGGTTAAACACCAGCAGAAACTCGCATCCATCCTCGCCGATGCCCTGGATCGAGTGCGGCGAACCGGCAGGGAAAATCCAAAGATCGCCCTCGCTGACATCGTCGATAAACATCGATCCGTCCGGGCTCAGCAGCGTCACCCGAGCTTTGCCCTTGAGCATAATGGCCCACTCATCAGCCAGGTGCCAGTGCAGTTCGCGATAGCTGCCACGCGTCAACCGCATATTGACGCCAGCCAGTTCCTTTGAGCTGGGTAGCTCGCGCTCCGTGACCTGGTGCGTCCATCCGCCACCCTGCACCCTCCGATGCGCCAAGTCGAACGAATACCAGACTGGCGGCACGGTGCCGTGATCGGTTGGCGGCGGCATATTGCTGTTGGGGTTGATGGCCACCAGCGCGGCATTCGTTTGGCCGGGATTAGTTACCGTCTTCTCGGCCGCAGCAGTGTTTTGCGCCGTCTGGGCGGTCGCTGCGCTGGCTCCAAGGGCAGCGGCAACTGCCGTGGCCTTTTCCAAAAACTCTCTTCTTGATGTCATTCGGATCTTTCCCGGGTGTGCGTTCAAAACACCCGTTATTCCCTTTTTCGATGCAGCCGCAGAGAAGTGATGTGCTTACATACAGCAGGAACCGTCGCGGTTCCGCTTGGCTTCCTATAGCGTCTTGCTATAACTGCAGCAGCGGGGCTCTTCTGGCAATCTTTCATGTCATCACGTTTCTGATCCACGCCATCGTCAGCGCGATGGCGTCATTGCTGCTGGCGGTCTTCACGCATGTGTTGCCCGCGCTGATCGCAGGGGCGGCCTTGCTCGCGCTCACCTTTGCGGCGTGCACGTCGTGCGGCGTAGGTGGCCTGGCGCTGCTGCGCCGACGCAAGAAGCGGCAGGACGTCTAAGCAGACGTCAGGTAAGTAGGATCCGCGTCACTGGCTGAAAAGCAAGGGGATTTCGATAGCTTCAGCCATACCAACTTCAACCGGCAAGAGACGACATCAGCCGCCAGGAACGCGCAATCTACCGGGGTCCGCGGCCTGTCCCGTAGCGGTACACAATACCTACGCCACCCTGCGGCACGTGCAGCACACCGCTTGTCGTCACCGGCGTATTCCAGCGTTGAAACTGGGCATCGGCCTTGATGGAGAACGCGCGCGTCACATCAAACTCGAGGCCGCCGCCCCCTGAGTAGACGGTCGTGTTGCTGCTCAGAACCAGGAAGCCCGGGATCGGGTAGCCTCCGTTTTGATATTTCAGCTGCCCGCGCCCGGCCAGCACGTCGACATACGGACGCACCCGGCCAAACAGGCCGTACCCGGAAGGCTCATGCGTCACGCGGATGCCGCCCAGAATGCTCTTCTGCCCGTCCACCTGGCCAGAGTCGATGGGCAGGCCACCACGCACTTCAGCCCCGAGTCGAGCACCATGGAAGGTGTAAAAACCAAGGTCGGCCCCCAGCGAGAACGTGATGTTCCGCCCCTGCGGCCCCTCAGGATTGCCGGGAAATACAGGCGCAGACCCCAGCCCGGTATACGTCCCGGAGAAAAGCCCGAACGCAGAGAAGTCAAGCCGCCGCTCCGCCGTCGAACGAGCCTGCGCCGAAGCACCCACACCCGAGAGCAGCAAAGCCCCCACCGGAACCACCAACCACCTGGAAATAACGCCCACACCCCATGCTAACCCGCACCGCGCGGCAGAGTTCCGTCGTCAGGCGGGACACAGATGCCCAACCGTTCTGAAGTTGCTCTTCTACTCGGGATCTAGGGGGAGTGCATTCTCTCGTCATCCTGAGCGGAACTCGTATTCCCCGTCATCCTAAGCGAAACGTGTATACCCGCATCTTGAGCGGGACTTGTAGAGCCCGCATCCTGAGTGGAACGCCTACAACCCGTCATCCTGAGCGGAGCGCAGCGTAGCCGAAGGACCTGCTTTCTTCTCGGGGCTGCACTGGTCTGTACGGCCGGCGAGTTCTTTCTGCGGCCATCGGTAACTATCCACCGGGCTCTCCCAGGCCTCGCTCAAGTCCACCCATGCGGGATTGGCCTTCTCAATCAGCGCAATCTTCTTGGCGCGCGTCCAGCCCTTCCACTGCTTCTCACGCAGGATGGCACCCGTCGGCCGGTACACCGCTCGAAGGACAGCAGCCGGGGTAGCGGTAGTCCTTACTGAAGCCTTGAACACGCCATTCTTGTGATCTGCGATGCGCGCCTACAAAAAGGCCTGTCATTCCGATATAAAGGGTTCGGCTACGGCTGACAACGATGTAAACGTAGCTCATGCTCATACACAGCACGCCACAGAACTCGCCTTCGCCGCTAACGCTCCACTCCAAATAAGGACCGCTGTTCGTCCGTTGATGACGCAGAACGTGGATGCACAGCGTACAAAAGTGCTACGCTTTCGAACTGAGGACAGCGTATGTCACCCGAACTGCAAGCCTTGATTGAAGCAGCCCGCAACCGTCCGTTCACTGAAGCAGAACGGGAGGCACAGCGCCGCAGCTTCGCCTACGGCAATGCCAAAATCGAGAACGACCGGATCACCCGAGAAATGGTCGCCGAGCAGGACGAAATCTTCAAGGCGGAACTTCAAAGCCGCTGATGAGCGACGATACCCGGCACAGCAAAGCATCTGAAGCCGAACTGATTAGTGATCCGGACGAGCTTGCACGTCGGGAGTCGCTAAATACAGTTCGGCAATTTGCTGCTGTTTCAGACATGGTTGAGACTTTTGTCTCGCCAGAACGCCAGCCGTTCCGATTCCGTCCTTCTCACCTGTTACATCTTCATCGTGCGGCACTAGATGGTATTTCGAGCTATGCAGGTAACTTCCGCCCTGCCTCCATTGAGATCGGCGGCAGCAAGCACCAGCCGCCGCCCGCGCACGTAGTGCCGGAGCACGTCGAAGAACTCTGCGACTACATCAACGACATGTGGAAAGAGAAGAGTCCGATCCATCTAGCTTCCTACGTCATGTGGAAGCTGAACTGGATTCATCCGTTTACTGACGGCAACGGACGGACGTCACGCGCGGCTGCCTACCTTATCCTCTGCACGAAGCTGGGCTACGTCTTACCGGGACACCGGACCATACCTGACCAGATTTCTGAGGACAAGACGCCGTACTACAAAGCTCTTGAGGCTGCAGATCAGGCATGGCGTAGAGGCCAGGTAGACCTTACAGCAATGAAGCAGCTAATCAGTTCCATGCTTGCGGAACAGTTGAAAGCCGTCCACGATGAATCTGGAGTTGGCGAAGAACGCGACGAATTGACTAAGAAAGACTATACGGTTATGCCTCAACAGCTTTTGTTCAGCGAATTCGACATCTTCCGAGTCATGGAAGCTCAAAAAGATGCTCTAAAGAAGGCAATTGCGTCAGCGCCCGAGTCACTTACTGCTGCGAACGATGAGGAGAATATAAGAGCCTTTGTCAATCAGTTCGACATTGAAGTTCCGGAACTGCAGGAAGCAGCGATGACAATGTCTGAACGGGAGGTCGAAGTCGATGTAAGCTACGACCAACGCCGCTTCTTTTCTCGTCAAGGACCTTTTTACGTCAAAGGCACAGAGATCGTGGTTCACATCCCCTTTACAGGAGAATCGGTTTTGTTTCGGGTGCAGCCTAGCACTTTTACATTATCGCCTCCTCGCGGCGAGGTAGTCGGGCAAGATTTGCTAATCAGCTTTCAGTTCCCAAATGACATGCCGCCGCCCAATCTAAAAGCCGAATTAGACCGTAACGTACGAGACATCCAAACATATTTGCAGAACCTCCGCTCCTCTCAAGGCGTTCTCCGCCTGAGTTTGGAAAGCGAGGCGCGCGGTGCTTGGAACCGTAGGAAGGCTGAGTTCGCGAACCGCACTCAGACGTTGGGTGGACTCGGTTTTCCTCGTCGTGAACTTCACACGCAAGCGTCTCCTCAGCTAACCGCGAAACATCCCATTAGCAAAGGGCAGCCCGTTGCTAATAAGCAGAAAGATAGATTGGGGCAGCCGTCACATAGATGGCATGTGTTCATCTCACATGCCTCTGAAGACAAGGAGGCTATTGCTAAGCCGTTGGCAGACGCTCTCATCAAAGCTGGATTGTCAGTCTGGTACGACGATTACACTCTCACGGTTGGGGACAGTCTCAGGCGAAAAATTGATGAGGGTTTGAGCAAGTCGGAGTTCGGAATCGTCATTCTTAGTAAAGCTTTCTTCTCTAAAGATTGGCCTCAGCAGGAACTAAATGGCCTTGCTGCAAAAGAGATCAACAGTAGGAAGGTGATTTTGCCTGTCTGGCATGACATCTCAAAAAATGAAGTCGCGCAAGTGTCCCCGATGTTAGCTGACCGCTTAGGCGCGCCTACATCCATCGGTTTAGAGAATGTTGTCTCAAAATTAGTAGAGGCCATGAACCGCCAGGAGTAAGTCGAGCAGCATACTGTTTACCAAGTCTTCTGCCACACCTCAGCAATGGGGTAGCGGTTAACCGCGCTGGGTTGGTAGTTGCTTTGGCTTAGCCACCACTTGAGGCGGGCGTCGGCGTCGGCGGCGAAGGCTGGGTCGGACTTTAGTTTGTCCTGGAACTGCTGTTGCAGTTCAGGGTGGTCGGCGGCAGTTTTGGTTGCGATGGGTACGGACAGGTACTCTGCTGCGCCGATGCGGCCCGTACGCTCGAAGATGGCGTCCATGAAGCCCCAGCGGACCAGCGCGTCCGGCGCGGCGGGGTGCAGCATGGCCATAATGATGCGGGCGCGGGGCTGGTTCATGGGGACGTAGTAGCTGCCTGCGGGCATGTGCATCCGCTCGGTGACGGGACGCAGCTGGAAGTCGGTCAAGGTGCGGCCTTCGAAGGGGAATGCGTCCTTTTTGACCTCGAGGAAGCGCCATGTTTCCAGCGGCTGGTCGCTCAGGTCTTTCGGCGTGCGCTCCATCTGGATGCCCTGCAGTGCGAGTTCGTCCGCGATGTTCTTCCATGCAGCCGGGATCAGGAAGCCCAGCGGAACGGGCGCGCTTGCCGTGGTCTCCACGCCGTCGTGCATGTTGACGGTGAAGTCGTCCTTGTCGGCGGTAAAGTGCATGACGGGCTGGCCGGTGATGGGGCTGACCTCGGTCGCGCGTTTTAGGGAGTGGTACGGAATCGGGTGCGACTCATCCGCCGTTTTGCCGCCCAGGTACATCTGCTGGTCGCGGTGGCCGGCCATGGCGGCGTCTGCCGAGTCAGAATCGCGCACGGCTTTACGCAGCGCCTGCGGGTCTTCTGCCACGATGTCGATGGAGTGCAGCATGATGTCGTAGTTCGACCAGGCACGCGTCTTTGCTGCCTTCAAGGAGTGCGTTTCCACCAGCAGGCAGGGCCGGTTACGTGCGCCGGACCAGTAGTGCGAGTAGCGCGGCGAGAAGACCTCCACAAAGAAGTCGCGTTGGCCGTTGCCGCTGGCCTTTGCCGTGCGTCGGGCAGCGTCATTGTCGCCACCAATTCGCGCTTCGCCGGTAACATTGAGGACTGCTCCCGGTCCGACACCAGGCTCTGCCGGAGGCGGATTGTCTGGCGTGTAAAGCTTGAGACCCGGTTTCGCTTGGCTTGCCGCTTGTGTTCGAGAGCCAGGTGCACCACGACCCGCCTGCCCTGCTGGTGGAATGCCGGGGCCATCACCACGCAGCGCACCATACGGCGAAACCATATGACCATCCGCAGCCATGCGCTTGTTCAGCTCCGGCACATAGCGCGAGTTGACCCACGCGCGGCTGGGTGCGCCGATGTCCTCGTGCTGCGTCATGTCCCAGGTCACGTCGTACTGGTAGTCCGCGCCATCGGTCACGTGGTTATCGAACATGAAGTCGGGCAGCCAGTCGTTGTACAGCTTTAAGAAGGCGCGCATTTCGGGCGCGTCTGCCTTCAGGTAGTCGCGGTTCAGGTTCAGTTGCTGCTCCTGCGGACGCGTGCCGGTGATGTCGGGGCCGTTCTGGTTGGCGCGGTTAAAGGGGCTGCGGTCCTCGTGGCCGTCAATCTCAAAAACCGGAATTACAACGAAGATGGCGCTGTCCAGCCACGCCGCCTGTTTTGGCTTGCGGGTCACGGCCATGTCGCGGATCAGCATCAGCGCCGTGTCCTTGCCTTCGATCTCGCCAGAGTGGATGCCGCTCTGGATCAGGATGACGGCCTTGTTCGTCCGGTGCGCGGCCTCGGGAGTAAAGGCGCGGTCTTTCGACACGACCACGGCATACATCGTGCGGCCTTCCGGCGTGGTGCCGAAGGGGATCACCTTCACGTACTTTGATCGCTTTTCATACAGCCGGGCCTGCGCGACGGCGTCAGCGTAGAGGCCTGTCTTCTCCCAATTAGTCTTCTCGCCGAAGGTCAGCAGTTCCGGCGCAACGCCTTGCGCGCTGGCAGCCAGCGACGCTGCAGCTGCTCCTGCTGGCGGCTCATACATACTGTGGGGGCGCAGCGGCTGGTCCTGAGCGGTAGCAGAAAGGCTGAGACAAAGAGTAGCAACGGCGACAAAGCGGCGGCTGTACATGGGGCTCCTACCGCGCGGACTGCAGCCAACCGCGCTGCGCAGACCGGCAGAAAAGGGATTTTGGGGAACAGCCCAACCTTACTGCACAAACGCGGTCGCTACCAAGGCAAAGCGAGCAAGTCCGCCTCGAAGCAGGGCCTACTGCTGGACGACGGTGACGCGCCGAATGCCTCGGACGGCGTTGGTCAGCCAGACCTCATCGGCCTGCAACAACTGCTCGACGGTGAAGTCATCCTCCTGGATCGTGGGTGAGGTCTTCAGCATGTGTTCCCGGTAGGTGCCGGGTAGCACGCCCGCAGCCAGCGTGGGCGTCTTCCACGTGTCGCCCCAGCGCGCAAACACGCTGTGCACACCACCTTCTGTCACCATGCCCTGCATGTTATGGAAGATGGCGTCAATAAAGCCGCAGGCATGCACTGCCCGAACTACCTGGTCATACACAGGACGTTCTGTCGTTTTGTGCTTCAGCCAAGGATCGCTCGAATCCGTCGGCTCCGGCCACAGCAGCGCCTGCAGATGGTCGGCGTCTGGGAACAGCGGCAGCGGCACGCCCAGTGTCCAGGAACCGCCCTTCTCCAGGGTGATCCGCAGTTTGGCCGCGGGTATGGCGGCGACACCATCGGCAAGGCGCAGCACATCCTGCTGCAGCGCAGAGCGGTCCAGTGCAAAGCCCAGCGCCGCTGCCGACGCAGCCATGTGGTCCAAATGGATCGGCAGCAGTTCACAGAGCCCATGCTCAAGCCGAATCGAGGTAAACAGGCGAAAGTCTTGCGTCGTCATGTGGCTCATTCTGCTCACGCATTCAAGGTGGCTGGTACCAGTTGCTTGTGCAAAGCCAGCGACACCATGCTGGAGTTGGTGTCCGTGATTTTACCGCGAAGATGCCACACGTTCCTGCACCGCAAAGATGACCTGCTCGGGGGTGCGGCGTGTGATCCAGGCCGACTGTTTACACGCCACACAAATTGCGGGTACTTCTGCGCTGCTTTTGCCATGGTGGAGGAGGTATGTTGCTTTTCCTATTGAAACCCTTCCTTTGCATTCCATGGAAGTGCTACAAAGGCAGCGCTCAAAATTCAGGCGAAACAAGGTCACCATGAAGCTTTTCGAAGTTACGGGACGCACCGGCACTGTTGCTGGAACGATCACGGCACTTGCGTTGGCGGCGTTTGCCGTTTCGACCGGTCCTTATGGCAAGGCACAGCAGCAGGAGTCTGGCCAGATCCGCCAGGGTTCCCCAGCCAAGGGTTCGCCGCAGCCGGGCGGCAGCGCCACACCGACAGGTGGAACCGTGATCGGGCCGGGCGCGGGAGCGCAGGCGGTCGCTGCTGATCCGCAGCATGGCGGGCAGGCTGCACCGCCAGCGCGTGCCGGTTTGGTGGCTTACCCCGATCGTCCGCTCGCGCCCAAGGAAGTGCTGGATCGCGGCAAGGCCGTGTACAGCGTGAACTGCGCCTTTTGCCATGGGTCTGACGCCGGTGGTGGTTCCATCGGCCCCAACCTGCTGCGATCAGAGGTGGTGTTGCAGGACAAGAACGGCGAAATGATTCTGCCCATCGTCCACGGTGCGCGCATGGCGCAGGGAATGCCCCGCATCGACATTGCCGACAGCTCCGTTCCAGACATCGCGGCATGGCTGCACAGCCTGAAGACCGGCGGCAACATGCGTTCGACCGAGAAGATCAACATCGTGGTGGGAAACGCTGCTACGGGCAAAGGAACGTACGAGCAACTATGCAGCTCATGCCATGCGCCCAGCACCATGCAGGGCTTTGCCGCCAAGTTTCCAGATGCGCGGTCCATGCAGCAGGCATGGTTGCTGCCCGGCGGCGGTGGTGGCTTCCAGCGTCCCGGTACGCCCGCCGGCCCCGTGCTGAAAGTGCCGCCCGCCACAGCGACCGTGACTCCCGCAAGCGGCGCGCCAGTCACTGGACGGCTTGGAACGATCGACGACTTCTACGTGGAAGTGACCACGGACGACGGCACGACGCATCGCTATTCCCGCGACGGAGCCGTGCCAAAGGTTGAAATCCACGATCCGCTGGCACCGCACCGTGCGCTGTTCCGCAAGTACAACGACGCACAGATCCACGACATTACGGCATACCTGGAAACATTGAAGTAAAGAGGCATCCCCATGCGTAACGCCACTCGATTTGCACACGCCCTGCTGGCAACCGCCACAGTCGCAGCCACCGCCCTGCCCGCGGTTTCACAGCTGGCCATGGCGAAGAAAGCTCTGCCAGAGGCGCCAGCGACCAAGCCGGCGGGCGGCCTGGACCCGGCGATGATTTTGCACCCCACGCCGGACAGCTGGCCCACCTACTCCGGCGATTACAGCGGCACGCGATATGTGCCGCTCAGCGAGATCAACACGACCAACGTCCACGGCCTGACCCTGGCGTGGACCCAGCGGCTGAGCGGCGGCATTGCCGCGCCGGCCGGTGGTGGCTTTGGTCCGCCTGCAGCGACGGTGAAGACGATCGTGGGTGGCGTTGGAACGAATGAGGCTCCGATGGGCCAGTTAAAAGGTGCCGAACTGGTCGTTGACGGCGTCATGTACGTGACCACGCCCGACAACGTCTGGGCGCTGGATGCGCTGGACGGCCATGTTCTATGGCACTACTTCTGGAAGACGCGCGGCGGCACCCACATCGGCAATCGTGGCGTGGCCATGTGGCACGACCGCGTCTTTTTTGAGACGCCGGATGATTACCTGGTCGCGCTGAACGCCAGATCCGGCGAGGAGATCTGGCACAAGGAGATCGCGTCGTTCGACCTGCAATACTTTTCGACCATGGCACCGCACATTGTCGGTGACCACCTGCTGGTGGGTACCGGCAACGACTTGGATGAGCCGGGCATGCTGCAGTCGTTCGACCCGCAGACGGGCAACGTGCAGTGGAAGTGGTATGCCGTGCCGATGAAAGTGGGCGATGCCGGCCTGGACACGTGGAAGAACCTGGATGCGGCCTCGCACGGCGGTGGCAACGTCTGGGTGAACGGCTCCTACGATCCGGAAAGCCACCTCTACATTCTTGGCACGGGCAATCCCACGGCAGCGTACACGTCGCAGTCGCGTGGGCCAGGCGCAAATCTATACACCTGTGCGACCGTAGCCATCAACGTGGAAACCGGCAAAATGGCCTGGTATTACCAGACCTCGCCGCACGATACGCACGATTTCGACAGCGCACAGACACAGGTGCTGGTCGACGGAACATGGAAGGGCAAGCCCCGCAAACTGGTGATGACCGCCGCGCGCAACGGCTACTTCTTTGTGCTGGACCGTATCACCGGCGAACACCTGCTAACCAGCAAGCTGGTCGACAGCCCCAACTGGGCTGATCCAGACAAGCTCGACGCGAACGGCGCGCCCATCCGCGTGCCTGCCAAGGACTATGACTACGGCGGTTCCATCGTGTCGCCTGCGAATGGCGGCATCGTGAACTGGCCGCCGCCCGCGTACAGCCCGCAGACTGGCCTGTTCTACGTGAATGCCCAGGAAAGCTACGCCATGTACTACCTGGCGACGACCGATCCGCGCGGTGCGATGGGCCTCGGCGGCAAGGACGAAATCGGCCTCGGTTCGCTGGGTGGCTACCTGGTTGCCATGGACTACAAAACCGGCAAGCCTGCCTGGCAGCATCGCTACCCCGGTCTGGGGGGCGGCGGCCTGTCCGGCGTCACCACCACGGCAGGTCACCTGGTGTTTGCGCCTGACATGCGCGGAAACCTGGTGGCTTACGACGCCACCGTGGGCAAACAGCTGTGGCACGCACACATCAGCCCGACCAACGCACCGGAGAGCTACATGATGGCCGGCCACCAATACGTTCTGCAGGGCGCAGGCGATACCCTGTACGCCTTCCGCCTGCAGTAGCGTCCGTTCCAGTGCAGGAAAGGCCCGCCCGAAGATCCGTGGCGGGCCTTCTGCTTTCCCGAACTACTGCAGGGGCTGACCGAGCGCCGTTCGCAACCGCTCCCAGGTCACATCCAGCGGCTCGGGCAGGATGCGTGTTTCTGCTGTGGCAGTCATGAAGTTCGAATCCCCAAACCAGCGCGGCAGTATGTGGAAGTGCAGGTGTTCGGCGACCCCCGCACCGGCAGCCTCCCCAAGGTTCATCCCCAGGTTGATACCATCTGGCCGATAGACTTCGCGCAGAGCCGTTTCCATGCGCTGGGCCAGCGAGATCATCTCCGCAGCGGCTGCAGCGGGCAGCTTCGCCAGAGAGTCCAGACGGACATAGGGCACCACCATGACGTGACCTGAGCTGTAGGGGTAAGCGTTCAGGCACACGAAATGATGGTCGCCCTGCAGCAGCACGCCACCCGCTCTTTCGGCCGCGGCCCTCGAAAATCCACCCTCAGCCGACGCCCAGCGCACCGCACCAATCAGGTTCAGGAAGACCGAGGCGTGATCTTCCGGATAGCCATCCAGGGCTTCCGGCACACCCATGTGGCTGCCTGGCTTCTTCCCTGCGATATATGCGTAACGCCACGGAGTCCACAATCGATCCATACGCGCAGTATATGGATTGCGCCTTCGTGCCGCATATCGGCCACAGGTCGGCCTGGCATCATGTGGCGCTGGCCTGAACTGGCCCGGTTTCATTGACGCTGTGCATATGGGGTCCTATACTTGGAACAGGCTCTGACGCACTCGGGATCGCGCGGGCTACCTCTCACAATTCGCAGGCGAGTTCTCCACGGCCACGTCGGCTGTTTGCCTTACTGTCAGAACCCGCTTGTTTGTCGAAAGGTGGCTTTGCATCTTCCCCTGGTGGCGAGGCGTCAATAGCTGTGAGCACTTTCGCCAAATTCCTGAAACTGAGAGCAAACCCTGAGCACCGATCTGGAAACCATGCCAACCAACGAAACGGCTTCTACTGCCGCCACAACCAACCCCGACACGCTGCACGAGGCCAACGGCCCTGTGACCGATCCGGTGAGTGAGCCTGTGATGGGCGCAAACCACCTGGTTACGCCTGCCCCTGAGACCATGTCTAACGTCAACGCATCGGAACCGGACGACATCGACTACGATGCCGCCGACTTTGCCGCAGCCCTGGAAAGCTTCGACCGTGAACAGGCCGAGGACAAGGCAGCCGCATCCGCCGCTATGGAAGAGGACAAAGTCATCACCGGTACGGTGATCAAGATCACCGACAAGTACGTGGTGGTCGACATTGGGCTGAAGAGTGAAGGCTTGATCCCCAAGGAGCAGGTGCTTGACCATACCGGCGAGCCGAAGCTCGCAGTCGGCGACGCGGTTGAGGTTGTTGTTGAGCGCGAAGATTTTGAGGGTGCCTATCTCGTCTCGTACGAAAAGGCGCAGCGTCATCGCCTGTGGGATCAGTTGGAAAAGGCTGCCGCAGACAAGACCCCGGTTACCGGTACGGTTCTGTCACGTGTTAAGGGCGGCCTGACCGTCGACATCGGCGTCAAGGCATTCCTGCCTGGTTCGCAGGTTGAGATTCGCCCCGTGCGCAATCTCGATACCTACCTGGGCACACAGCTTGACGTTCGCGTCATCAAGCTGAACAAGAAGCGCGGCAACGTCGTCATCTCCCGCAAGGAAATCCTTGAGGAGGAGCAAAACGAGCGCAAGACCGTTACACTCGAGACCCTGGAAGAGGGCGCAATCCTGACCGGCGTCGTCAAGAACCTGACTGACTACGGCGCATTCGTCGAACTCGGCGGTTTGGATGGCCTGCTGCACATCACCGACATGAGCTGGGGCCGCCTGACCCATCCGCGCGACCTGGTTCAGGTTGGCGATGAGATCCAGGTCAAGGTGCTGAAGTTCGACAAGGAGAAGCACCGCGTTTCCCTCGGCTTCAAGCAGTTGACGCCTGACCCATGGCTGGACGCGATTGAGCGTTACCCCATCGGCGCACAGGTCAAGGGCCGCGTTCTTTCCGTGACCGACTACGGCGCATTCGTCGAATTGGAACAAGGCATCGAAGGCCTCGTCCATGTTTCGGAGATGACCTGGTCCAAGCGGATGAAGCACCCGTCAAAGATGGTCAAGCCCGGTGACGAGGTCGACACGATCATCCTGGCTGTGAACCCGAACGATCGCCGCATCTCGCTTGGCATGAAGCAGCTGCAGGACAATCCTTGGGAGCAGCTTGAAAACAAGTACCCGATCGGAGCAACGGTCGAAGGCCGCGTCCGCAACCTGACCGACTTCGGTGCGTTCATCGAGATCGAAGACGGCATCGACGGCCTGGTACACGTCTCGAACCTGAGCTGGACCAAGCGGATCAAGCATCCGTCAGAGGTTCTGAAGAAGGGCGAGAAGGTTCGCGCCATCGTGCTCGGCGTCGAGCCGGAGAACCGTCGCCTGTCCTTGGGTGTAAAGCAGTTGGAGCCCGATGTCTGGGATACCTTCTTCGCGCAACACCGGGTTGGTGATGTGGTCAAGGGCAAGGTACTTCGTACCGCGCAGTTCGGCGCATTTGTCGAAATTGCCGAGGGAGTCGAAGGTCTCTGCCACATCTCCGAGGCAGTTAATGAACAGGGCAAGCAGTCTGCTCTTGAGGTTGGTTCTGAGCACGAGTTTAAGATCGTGAAGATGAGCCCTGAAGAAAAGAAGGTTGGTCTGAGCCTGCGCGGTATCGGTGAAGAAGCCAGCCGCGAAGAGGTAGAGAACTACAAGACACCGGCCACCGGTTCTTCGTCGAACTCCTCCAATTCCTCTTCCAGCACCACGCTGGGCGACCTGCTCAACTGGAAGCGTTCAGAGCGGTAATTCCAACTACAAACACAGAAAAGGCCACCGAAAGGTGGCCTTTTCTAGTTCTATCCTCTATCGACTAGCGCGTTCAGCTCGGAAGCGCGTCCGTCTCCTGTGCAGCCTTTGCTTCCATCTCATTAATTTTCCGGGAGGTGCGCAGGAAAATCTCGACCTCAGACTTGGCAAAGGTATCGGGATCAACACCTCCGATTGCCACTACACCCGGCTCATGGCCAAGCATTTCTGCCACGCGATTCCAGTGGTGGAAGGGTGAAGTCGTGGGCAGCAAAATGAAACGACGTTGCGGCTCCGGTCTGGCAAAGTAATAGATCCACGTTGCAAGCGCAATGCAACTCGTGGAAACTTGCGCAAGCGCGTAAGGGTTGTAGAGGTTGACATGCCCTTGTGCTTTTAAGCCAGCCATATACGTCGCCTGAGCCATATTTGCAGCAGCAAGTATCAACGTCCCTATGCTTGCACCGAATACTCTACTTCGCACAGAAAGTCCCATGGGGCGAATGGCCATCGCAACAAAAGCGACGAGGCTGAGGGTGATTAATGCGCTCGCTCGCTCCAACTGACTGAATGCCAAGATCATTGCACCTAGTCCTGGCGGCGCAGGAGCGAATGCCACTGACGCCGCCGTAAGGAGAGAGATCAATGCGACCCAAGCGAAGACTATCTTTCCAAGACTTGCGAGCCCCTTTAACGGGCGCATAGCAGCAGTAAAAAGCACATAGGTAAGGAGCAGCGAGCAGATTGCGCTAACGGCGAAGCATGACCAGAACGTGTAGAAGTAAAGCTTGTAGGCGTGGTTCGGGCTGATGTGATCGTGCCCAAGGTGCCGGACATAGAGCAGCACGAAATAGGCGGGTGCCTGCCATACTGCCATGGCAAGCAGTGGCCAGTAGGTCCTGAGTTCGCGACCGCGAAGCAACAGAAAGAACACTACTAGACCCAGCAGCGTCTGAATCGTATGGATTGCGAAATATGGAAGGTGGGCCACCACAGGCGAGTCGCTCCTGAATTAAGGATACTCAAACCTGTGGCAATCCACTGGACAAGTTCGAACGTTCCTATATTAGTCGAGGATACCGCAACCATTAGGGTCGCTCGGGGGGCACATCGGCGGGATCTTGTTCGTGTCCGGGTCAGTGGTGGGCTGTGTGGGCTTTGGTTTGGTGGAGAACGAAGTGTTCGGGATCGTGATGGCGGAAGCGGATGAGCCAGCGAGAACGAGCATTGCGGCAGCGGAAAATAGGAACTTTTTCATGTGGGTAAATCCTCTCAGTGGTGCAGTTTGTTGGAACCAGGGCTGAGTTCAAAATAGGACGATTGGACCATTGTGTCCAGAACAAGCAAAGGTATACCAAGGCCTATACCCCTTCTCATTACCGAGGTCACAGCTTCGCAATCGCTAGAAGAAGCTCTGAGCGTTTCAATCCACAACTAGGCGATCCAGATATGACGTAGACGTAAAAAGTCGGCGTTTCCACGCCGACTATCCTAATTATTAGGAGATGTTTAACCTACTGGTTATTTAAGACAGCTTTATAGCGTAAACAAGATTGTCTAAGATACGTCTTACCTTAGTTTTCAAAGTAAAGATACTTGCGCCAGCTGGCATCGCTGGAGCCAAGCATGCGCATAATGTGCCTTGAAGTATGCAGCGAAAATGGTCTTGGCTCACGGGCAAGACGCATATCCGACAATTCATGCAGCAATTGATTGCCTTTACGGCGGTTGCAATCATGGCAGCAAGCGACGAGGTTTTCCCAGGTGGACAGACCTCCCCTTGATCGCGGGAGTACATGGTCAAGGGTGAGATCGCCCGCAGTCAGGACACAGGCGCAGTACTGACACGTATTCCGGTCGCGCAACAGGATGTTCTTCCGCGAAAGCGCCCTGGTCTGGTGCGGGATGCGACGGTACTCCAGCAGGCGAATGACCGAAGGCATGGCCATGCGGACACGGGCTGCGTGCAGAGTTGTGCCCTGCTCCTCTTCTGTTCGGGCGACGCCTTTCAGCACCAGCACCAACGCTCGGCGTGCTCCACAAATATTGATTGGTTCGTACGAGGCATTCAGCACCAGAACTGGTGCCTGCAGAGGCGTGCCGTTCCCGCGTGGACGGGGGTCTTGCGAGGGCGCCGTCATGGCGTGGCATTTTGCGAGCGACTTCTGTTTACGGGCTTTGGCGGGATGCATGAATCACTGCTCCTGATCTGGTTGCCGAACGTTGCTGTCGTCGCTTGGGACTGCCACTTCCGCAGCCTGTCATGCCTGCTTCGTATTTGCTCTTATCCGGGCTGCACCTGGCCACTTGCGCCTGGAGGCACGCTGTCAAAGTGAGCCGTCAGTCCATGCCAACGAACGGCCACGTCTCGTCCTGCGCGCGCCAGCGTGGCAATGCGAACCGATCTGGCTCCGGCCGCCATCAGGACGCGGGTGCATTCCCGCGCCGTTGCACCGGTGGTGTACACGTCATCAATCAGCAGAACGTCGAGTCCAGTGGCATCGCCGCCTGCTTGAAAAGCACCTCGCAGGTTGTCACGACGCTGCGCAGGCGAGAGCAGGAACTGACTTTCCGTGTGGCGTACGCGGCGCAGCAATCCGGTTTGCAGCAACAGCGTCCAGCCCGGTGCGGCAGCGCGAACGATGCGGAGCGCGTGCTGCGCCAGCAGTGTGCTTTGGTTATAGGCACGTTTGCCACGGAACAGTGGCACCGGAACCACGGTCAGGGTAGACGGTGAAGTCGCCTGCAGATGAAGAATGGCATGGGCCAACATGGCTCCAAGGGGCTTTGCAAGCGACGGAGTATTTTCAAATTTCAACAGCCGGATCGCCGGACGAAGATCGTCATACAGCCCATAGGCCGTCGCTCGCACAAATGCCGGCGGAGTTGCAACACAAGGGTTACATTCCAGATCCAGCACCTCGAACGGGCTATTTTCCAGGTAAGAGTCGTGCGCGAGTGGTTCCCCGCACCGGGCGCAGGCAGCGGCCATGGAAAGTTGCCGTATGCCGGCCAGACAGGCATCGCACAGTGGATACTCCGTCGCTTTAATTAAGCGAGACGCACATAAGCGGCACTCGCCAGGTGCCAGCAGAGCCACAATAGCCCGGGTCAGCAGGGCTGGTCTTCTAAACCAGGTAGCCGCAACCCGGTTCCTGCCCAGGGAAGTCTGGTCCCCGGCCGGGATCGCATCGGATTCAGCAGCAGCACACCACTCCGTAGGGAAGACGCACCTCACTCGGCCATCAAACCCTTGCGTCAGGACACATTGCGCAATGGTTGGCTGAAGTATAAGCCGGAAGCGATTGGCGTGAACAGGGACAGGCGCTCCCGTGTCATCGCAGCAGCGTGCGCTTCCTCTACCCTGTCAACAATGGCGCGGGTTATCGCTGTGTGAAGACTACGAGATGGTGAGAGGCGTATGCATCCGCAATCGCATCCAATGGCACGGCATGCCGATGCGCAGCATGCATGCCGATAAGAGGCTAAGTGATGGCAAGTGTTGCACTACCGACGCAGTCTGCTGCGAATTTGGATCGCGTTTCAGCCGAGTCGTTGAACCTGCTTCGATCATTCCAACTTGCCCGCCAGGCAACAGCGCATGCCTGTTCCATGCTGTCTGCGGAAGATCAAATGGTGCAGTCCTGTCCGGAGGCGAGCCCGGTAAAATGGCATCAGGCGCATACCAGCTGGTTCTTTGAGACGTTCGTGCTGGTGCCATTCCTGCCAAATTACCGCAGCTTTCATCCCGATTTTCACTGGCTCTTCAACAGTTACTACAAGTCACTGGGCAATGAGATTCCGGAGAAAAAGCTTCGCGCCTCGTTCTCCCGCCCGTCGCTGGATCAGATCCTCGCATTCCGTTCGCATGTGGATTTACACATCGCGCAACTGCTGACCGGGTCAGCCCCAGAAGCTGCCCTGCGTGGCGTAGTGCTCGGCATCCAGCATGAGCAGCAGCATCTGGAACTGTTGCTGACAGATATCAAACACGCGTTCTTTACAAACCCGCTGCATCCCTTTTATCGCGAACAGGCTGCGGCAGGAACGAATCTGCTCGAGCCAAACCGCTGGATGGAATTTGAAGGCGGACTGCAGGAGGTCGGTTATCCGCTGGATGCAGGCGATCCGCTCGACTTCTGCTTCGATAATGAGACACCCCGGCACAAGGTCTACTTACAGCCGTATGCGATTTCCAATCGCTTGACCACGTGCGCGGAATACCTCGCCTTCATGGATGACAACGGCTATGGCCGCGCAGACTTCTGGCTCTCGGAGGGCTGGAATACGGTCGAGCAGGAAAACTGGGAAGCTCCGCTGTACTGGCAGCGCTGTGTGGATGATCCTCAGGGATGGCGCGTGTTCACTCTGGGCGGATGGCGCGGCCTTAGTACCATGCTGCAAACCCCTGTGTGTCACGTAAGCCTGTTTGAAGCGGATGCATTCGCTCGCTGGCGAGGTTGTCGACTGCCCACTGAGAGCGAGTGGGAGAATGCGGCGGCAGACCTCCCGGTCAGTGGGAACCTGTTGGAAAGCAATGCTCTGCAGCCAACGGCGGCTACCACGCGAGATCTGTCGCAGATGTTTGGCGACTGTTGGGAATGGACGGCATCCGCCTACACCGGGTACCCGGGTTACGCACCGCTGCCCGGAGCGCTGGGCGAATACAACGGCAAATTTATGTCTGGTGCGGTCATTCTGCGCGGTGGTTCCGCACTAACGCCTGCCAGCCATGTGCGCGCAACATACCGGAACTTCTTTTCACCGGCCACACGCTGGCAGATGTCCGGCATTCGACTTGCACGCGTCTTTGGAGATCAGTAGTTCAGCATGAGCATGCAAGCAGAGACGACCTTACTGCCCCACGTAACACAAGCGCCCGATCGGGGGCCTATTGCAGACGCAGTGGCGGAAGGCCTGGCCTCCACGCCAAAGTGGCTGCCGGCGTGGTTGTTCTATGACGCTGTCGGCTCAGGCCTCTTCGAACAGATCACCACCCTGCCAGAGTATTACCTGACCCGGACAGAGCGGGCTATTTTCAGCGACCATGCCGCGGGCATCATTCGGGCCACACTCGACATCCATGTGCACGCCACAGGTACCACCGCTGGTAAAAAGCTGCGCATGCTGGAGTTAGGCGCGGGTTCCGCCAGCAAGACGGGCATCCTGTTGGCGGCTGCCGTTCAACGCCAGGGCACAACACAGTACCTGCCCGTCGATGTGTCGGAAGCCGCCATGGACGAAGCCTGCGAAAGCATTGGACGAGTGCTGCGCGACGTGGAAATACGTCCGCAGATCGCCAACTATGTAACCGATCCATTGGTGATGCCGAAGCATGACGGCCCGACGTTGTCGCTTTACATCGGCAGCAGCATCGGCAACTTTGCGCCGGAGGAAGCAATCGCGATTTTAAAGAACCTGCGCGCGCAGTTGAAGCCAGGCGATTCCCTGCTGCTGGGCACGGATCTGGTCAAGGATACTGAAACGCTGCTGGCGGCCTACAACGACCAGAGTGGTGTTACCGCTGCTTTTAACCTGAACATGCTGCAGCATATCAACCGTGCCCTGGAAGCAGACTTCGATCTGTCGCGCTTTCGGCACCAGGCTATCTGGAACCAGCAGGAGTCTCGTATCGAGATGCATCTGCAAAGTACAGCAGAGCAGTACGTTCAAATACCGGCGATTAACATGCAGATTCACTTCAATGCAGGTGAAACCATCCATACGGAAAACAGCCATAAGTTCACGGAGCAATCGATCGCGTCACTTCTGCATGCTGCGGGCTTTGTCCCTGTGCAAACATGGCATGACGAGCGGAAGTGGTTTGCAGTGACGCTCGCAGACGTCACCAGCAGTAACGCTTAAAGATCTTGCATCGCTGCTTTCGCCGCTGAAAGCAATGATTTTTGGTCAGGGTGCCGCTACGAAGACCCACCCAGGCTCTGCTGGATACAATCGCCTTAGCTTTCGCTACAAGCCAGGGTGATGTATGTTTTTGAGCAAGTTCCGCCGCCTACCGTGCTGCCTGCCTCTCGCATTGACGCTGCTGACTCCCTTTGTACACTCGCAGCAATCGTCAGCCGTCGCCGCGGTAGACCCGTTTATTGGCACCGGCGCTGAGGGACATACCTTTCCGGGTGCTTCGGTTCCTTTCGGCATGGTGCAACTGTCACCGGACACACAGATCAGGCCGTTTAAGCAGAGTTACAAGTGGGCTGCCGGCTACCGCTATGAGGACTCGACCATCCTTGGCTTTTCTCACACACACTTTTCCGGCGCGGGACATTCTGACCTGGGCGACGTGTTGCTGCAGCCCATTAGCGGAGAGGTACGGCTGGAGCCTGGTGAGATCGACAAGCCAGAAAGCGGTTATCGCTCCCGCTTCAACCACAAGTCAGAAGAAGCACATCCTGGTTATTACGCTATTACGCTCGCCGACTATAAGGTGCGTGCAGAACTTACGTCGACCGCACGCACAGGCGTGCATCGTTATACCTATCCTGCGGGCCAGTCTGCGCACGTCTTATTAGATCTCCGCTCTTCTATTTATAACTATCCGGGCAAAGTCTTATGGTCGCGAATCCGTGTTCGTTCTGACGGCACGATCACAGGCATGCGCGAAACGCGTGGCTGGGCACCCGGCCGGCAGCTTTACTTTGCCATGCGCTTTTCACAGCCGCTGCTGACGCATGAACTCTACGACCGCGAACCCTTGCCGGTGGAGTACAAAGGCTTCAAGTCACCGGGCAATTCTGCGGCAGACACGCAGAGTATTGAGGGCCGCGGCCTGGTCGGCGTCTTTGACTTCGCGCAGGGTAAGCCACTGATCGTTAAGGTTGCAATCTCTCCCGTGAGTGAGGATGGAGCCATCGCCAACATGGACGCGGAGGTACCCGCATTCGATTTCGATGCCGCTCGCGCACAGGCTACCGCCTTATGGTCAGAGGCGCTGGACAAGGTAGAACTGACAGCGACGCCAGAGATGCGGAAGAGTTTTTACACTGCGCTGTACCACACGCTGACGGCACCCAGCCTGAGCATGGACGTGGATGGGAGCTACCGCGGACCAGATAACCAGGTGCACAAAGCCGAAGGATTCCACTTTGTCAGCAGCCTTTCACTGTGGGACACCTACCGCGCAGAGCAGCCTCTGATGACGCTTCTGCAGCCACCCCAACGTACCGCCGACCTGGTCAATTCCTTACTGGCATCGCAGCGTGAAAGTCCCTTTGGCATTCTGCCGGTCTGGCAGTTTCAGGGTATTGAGACGTGGTGCATGATTGGATACCACTCGGTACCTATCATCGCTGACGCTTACATGAAGGGCATTCGTGGCTTCGACGAGAAGGCCGCGCTGGATGCCATGGTAGCCAGTGCAACCTATGCCCCGTACGGCGGGCTGGACGAGTACATGAAGCTCGGCTACGTTCCCGTCGATCAGGATGGTGAGGCAGCATCAAAGACCGTCGAGTATGCCTTTGACGATTGGACCATTGCCATTATGGCCGCAAGGATGGGCCGCCGTGACGTAGCCGACACCTTTGACAAGCGGGCTAAGTACTGGCGCAACAACTTCAACGAGAAGGATGGCTTCGTTGAACCACGCCTGGCCAGCGGCTCGTATCGAACACCCTTCGACCCGGCTCGCGCCGGTGCCGGCAGCGGGTTCACCGAAGGCAACGCTTGGCAGTATTCCTGGTATCAGCCGCAGGACGAACAGGGCCTCATCAATCTGCTGGGCGGGCCTGACAAACTGGTCGCAAAACTGGATGAGATGTTCGACCAAAAGGTGGATCCAGCCAAGTACGCGGACGTGGAAGACATTTCCGGCATGATCGGCCAGTACATTCACGGCAACGAACCCAGTCACCACCTGCCCTACCTGTATAACTACGCCGGCCAACCCTGGCGCACACAGGCCCGCCTGACGCAGATCATGGATTCGCAGTACAAGGCCACGCCAGACGGCCTGGTCGGCAACGATGACCTCGGCCAAATGTCCGCCTGGTTTGTCTTTACATCGCTGGGCTTCTATCCGGTTGCACCCGGCAGTAACCAGTACGTGTTGGGTCGGCCATTTGCCGGGCGTGCCGTTCTTCACCTGCCGAATGGCAAGACTCTGACCGTCGCTGCCGATGGCCTGAGTGCCACCAAGCAGTTTATTCAAGCCGTCACATGGAACGGCAAGCCCCTCGATCGGACGTTCTTGCGACATGAGGAATTGATGGAAGGCGGGGCACTGCGCTTTGTGATGAGCACGAAGGAACAGGCTGCCTGGTCACTGGGATCACACGCGAAACCCTACTCTCTGACGGTCGCGCATTGACGGGCGGTGTGCCTTCCTCTGAAGACACCAAACTTAGAGCAACCCCGGCGTCGCTGTGTCATCCTATGCTGGTAAGAGGGTCGTCCAACCCTGGTAACGGAGAGGTCAATGATGCGGAACAATCATCACTCACAGACTAGAGATGCCGCCATGACCTCCACTCTAGCCGCGTTGCGCCGCAAGATCAGCGTTGTTGCCGCACGCGAACCAGAGGACGCAGAAATGACCGGGATGACACGCTCACTAGACCGTCGCCTGCTCGCACTCAACGTGCCCAGAAGCGGAACTTTGCAACGGTCTGCGGCGAGCCCCACCTAGAGCCGCATTTCATGACTCGGTGTTAAAGGACTTGGTGAACCGGCCGGTGATTGTCTCCCATTAGGTGGATTCACTGCTTAAGTACACGCCGTCGGGTGACAGTATGTTACCCAGGTCGCGTCAGATTGCAGGAATCCTGTTGGCGCAGTTCGCTGCCAAATTTTGGCTGACGAGCACCTACCAGAGTCATTCATCTTCTTCCTCCGCTCCTCTACACAACCTCGACTAGCTGCTCCAACGATCGCTCACGCACCTTGCGATAGAGTCCGTTCGTGGCGTATTGCTCAAAATGCTGCGAGGCACGATGAGCTTCAAGGCCGTCCGCGTCGTGATACTGCTCATAGATCACGACGGTGGCGGGATCGTTTTCAACGAAGTGAGCGATGTAGTTGGCACAACCAGATTCCTGCCGTGAAGCCGAACCAAGGTTTTGCAGAATCGAGCGGATCTCTGCTTGGTCTTCAGGCGCAAAGCGCATGCGAACAGTGAATGAAATCATGCGGCTACTCCTGTTGCGCGATCAAAATCTCCTACGGAGAAAGTCTGGTTGCGATCGGGTCCGGTGCTAACCATACCGATTTTGGCACCACTTTTCTCTTCCAGGTAGCGCAGGTATTTCTGTGCGTTTACAGGAAGGTCGTCAAAGGTGGTAATGCCTTCCGTCGAACTCTGCCAACCTGGCAATTTGGTGTAAACAGGTTGAATTTGCTCGAAGCGGCGGATGTCAGCCGGGATCACGTCCGTCTCCTTGCCGTCGATGCGATAGTGCGTGCAAACGGGGATTTCGGCGAGCGAGTCCAGCACGTCCAGTTTCGTCACAACCAGCCATTCCGTTCCGTTCATCATGTTGCTGTAGCGAAGCAGCGGCAGGTCAAGCCAGCCGCAACGGCGTGGACGACCCGTGGTAGCACCGTATTCCTGTCCGCGCGCGCGTAGTTCGTCGCCGGCTGGGGTGTGGTCCTCCGTCGGAAACGGGCCTTCCCCTACACGTGTGACATACGCCTTGGTGACGCCGATCACAGTGCCGATGCAAGTGGGGCCAACGCCGGTGCCGATGACCGCGCCGCCCGCTGTCGCGCTGGACGAGGTAACGAACGGGTAGGTTCCGTGATCAATATCGAGTAGTGCGCCTTGTGCACCTTCAAACATGACTGACTTATCGTCACGAATGGCCTGGTTCAGCAGCACGGCCGTGTCGGCGACATAAGGTGCGATTTCATCGGCGAAGCGGGCGTAGTCCTCGTAGATCTTTGCGGGATTCAGCGGCTCCGTACCGAAGAGTGCGTGGGCAATCTGATTCTTCTCGTTGCAGGCGTTAGTAATATGCGTGCGCAACAACTGGGTATTTAGCAGGTCGACGATGCGAAGGCCATTGCGATGCATCTTGTCTTCGTAAGCCGGTCCGATGCCGCGTGAAGTGGTGCCGATTTTTGTGCGGCCCGGCGCGTTCTCTGCAGCCAGCTCGATCATGCGGTGGTACGGCAGAATGACCTGCGCTCGATTCGACACGAACAGCTGCCCGTCAATGGGCAAACCCTGCGCCTTCAACATGCGGATTTCCGTCATCAGCGCAGCCGGATCGACCACGACACCATTGCCGATGATGCCTAGGCAGCCCGGGCGCAGCACGCCGCACGGCACCAGGTGCAGCACAAACTTTTTACCTTCAATAATGACGGTGTGGCCGGCATTATGGCCGCCCGCATACCGTGCCACGATGTTGTAGCGCTCGCTTAGGACGTCGACGATCTTGCCTTTACCCTCGTCGCCCCACTGCGCGCCCAGCACTACCGCGGTCTTCTTTGTCGTTGTCAATGGATCTCCATGAAGCAGTACAGAACAGGGGTTGGTGGCAGCCAAGGGCGAAAACCAGGCGAATGGCTACACTTCAAGTTTATACGCAACCGTGGCGGCAGAGCCAAGGAAAAGCCCCTGCTGATGCTCTCTCAGCAGGGGCTTTTCTGATGTGACCTTGGTAGTGCGACTATGCCTTTTCCGCGATCAGGCCGATCTTGCGGATGATTGGCGGCTCGCTGAACAGCTCATCCGCCTTGGCCATCAGGGCCTTTGAAATTTCGCCATTCAGGTGCGCCTCGCGGCCAGCCTCATTTTCAAAGGTGTCGAAGATGCCGTAAACGCCGGGGCGATCTTCCTTGATGGCGTACCAGTGAATGGTGCCTGGCTCAGCCTGCGCCATCTCTGCGCCCTGCTTCAGAAAAGCTTCCACTTCTGCTTCCTTGCCGGGCTTTGCCTTTACTTCTCCGTAGATTGCAAACTTTGCCATGGTGTTGACTCGCTTTCAATCGCATAGGATGCAGGCCAACCGACGGCGGCATATGCCGCCAGCCATCGGCTTCCGGCACCTGGCCGTTCAAGGACTAGATACGGCCCGCAAACTCGCGTGATTCGGTAGCGATGCGGATCTTTTCGCCTTCCTTCACAAACGATGGCACGCGAATGACCAGGCCGGTTTCCATGGTGGCTGGCTTGTTGGTCGTGCCCGTGGCGGTGTCACCCTTGAAGCCGGGTTCCGTCTCTTTCACGACCAGGTCCACGTGCATCGGCAATTGCAGGCCAATGGGATTGCCCTGATACTTCTCGATCTGCACTACGGTGCCTTCGAGCAAGAACTCCAGCGAATCGCCCAGCATTTCGTTGGTCAACTGCAGCGTTTCGAAGCTTTCCTGATCCAAAAAGTAGGCGCCGTCGGCGTCGTTGTACAGGTAGCTGGCGTCAACATCTTCCAGGTCGGGCTCGCTGAACTTGTCGTCGGCCTTGAAGGTCTTGTCGAAAACAGCGCGGGTCAACAGGTTGCGCATCTTGAGGCGCACCAGCGTCTGACCGCCACGCGCGGTGGGAGTCGAAATCTCCTTATCCAGGCAGTGGTACGGTACGCCTTCTAGTTCGAAGTACATTTTGCGCTTTACTTCGATCGCTTCAATCATGGACGCCATTTGTGTTCTCCAGCAGTACCGTTCTTTGCATCAGAACAGCCCTGAAATGGTTAATACCTCAAAAAGAATTGCGGTGGAGCAGCAGGACGCGGCAGCACTGGGGGTACGTAAATCCCTTGGCGCATGCTCTCCTCCAGGACAAGCGACGCATGTGGAATCCAGGGAGCGAAATTTCGTTGAATTTCCGGCTCGTCCAGTGCCACCAGCGAACTTTTGTGACTGTAGTTTTCCCATGCTCCCATGTGAGCGATCGACGCTGCCTGGCGCTCCCTAGAAAAACGCGCACCGACACGCTCGTAGTGCACAAATAACAACAGTGCAAACGTGGTGCTGGCCAGGTAGACCCGAGGCAACGTCAGCCAAGACCATCCCGTGGGTGCGCGTGCCAGAATAGGGCGAATGTAAGCGATGTAAGTGAGCGCGACCAACACCTGGGAATAGATGCTGTAGCGGGACGGCAGCGCTCCGCCCAGAGTGAACCTGTATCGGCCCATGGTCATGAGACCGGCATTCAGCAATAGAAACAACATGGATGCACTAACTGCGTCCACGCGACGGTCACGCACAAACGCTTTCCAGACCACCGGCACGACAAAACATAGTAAGACAAAGCCGAACGGGCAGGCCAGCCACCACCGCGAAAACACGTTGCCCAACAGCGCAACATAGAACGCAGGAATGATGAGCGGACTAGCGGCATGACCGTTAGGCGTCGGCAGATCCGGGTGAAAACCATGCAGGTAGGAAATCATGACCACTGCCGTCAGCAGCAGCAACGCAGCAATCCGGCGCCACGCATGTGCCTGCCAAAGCACCAACAGTGCCACCGGCAGCACTAGCAAACCGTTTGCAGAACTCCACGCGGCCAGCACAAAAGCAATACAACCGCCAACAAACCAGCCCAGCTTCTTGCCGCAGAACAGGTATAGCGAAAGCAGTGCATACCCTACGACCGCAACTAGTTGCAGGCAATCCATGGCCCAGCCCATGGCTTCGTTGTCACGCAGTACAAACACAAGTAACGGAACTGGCAGGAAGAAGAGCAGGCGCTGCCGGATGTCGGCGTGCGGGAACATGCGCCACAAGCACCAGCCAATCAGCAATAACGAAACATTGCCTAGCCATTCAATTAGACCGAAGTCGATGCGATGCAGGACGTCGACATTGAACGCGACAATGCTGTGCAGCAGAATCAGCTTGTACTGTACGTGCGTTGCATCGTTGATGTAGAGCAGCCTGGCAGACAGGGAAGGAAGTCGGTGGTAGACGTTGGCGAAGCCTAAGATGGCGTCATAGTCATCCATATAAGGGATGGCCGTCGTTGTTCTCCAGAGGATCAGGTACGTCACCACAGCTGGCAATAGGGCAAGCAGCGCCAGCATCCACACCCGCCAGTCTCGTACCGGGACGCCGCCACTCTTCATGCAATTCTCCAATCGTTCTGTGAAGCAGTTTTGAAAGCTGTAGTTTTGATTATGACCGAAGGATGAGGATGGATGCCGGAATTACCTGAGGTCGAAACCGTTGCCAACGGCGTGCATGAGCGCGTACGCGGCGCGCGCGTGGACAGCGTCACCGTTGGTCCGCACAAAGAGCCGCTGAAATCTCCCGCTTCCCATCTTGAGGAAACGCTGACCGGGGCGCGCGTTGAACGCGTGCGGCGTGTGGGCAAAACCATCGTCATGGACGTGGAGCGGCACGACGACGGCAAGGCGCAGATGACCGTACACCTGGGTATGACGGGCCGCCTGCTGGTCAGCAAGGCCGAGGTGCCGGTGCCGAAGCATACGCACGTGATCCTGCACCTGAACGACGGGCGCGAGGTGCGCTTTGTCGACCCGCGACGCTTTGGGCGCGTCGGCATCGTAGACGCTGGAACGGAGTACGAGGGCCCCGGGGCGGAGCCGCTGACCATCTCTCCGCAAGATTTCGCCGCGCTGTTCCACGGTCGCAAGACGCCGATCAAGTCGGCTCTGTTGAACCAGTCACTGCTGCACGGCGTGGGCAACATCTATGCGGATGAAAGCCTGTTCCGCGCGGGCATACGGCCAAAACGCCATGCCGGTCGGCTGACGCGTACGGAACTGGGCAGGCTGCACAGTTCGCTGCAGACCGTATTGAAACATGCGATCGAGCTTGGTGGCTCGTCCGTGTCGGACTACGTGGATGCCGACGGTGTGCGCGGCTTCTTCCAACTGGAACACCGCGTCTACAGCCGCACCGGCCAGCCCTGCAAGGTGTGCGGCGCGCCCGTGCAGCGCATTGTGCTTGGCGGGCGGTCTACGCACTTCTGTAAGACCTGCCAGAAGTAACTACCAACTTTCCCGCCGGTGACGTTTAGGAAAGACTCATCTTCTGGTCGATTCCTCTCATGGCGTCTCTTAATACTGATGGGGGTCAGAAGGCGTCAAATCACTGGAGAATTGTTGCCAAGGGGCCATGCACAGACAGAGAAATTCCTGTTCCTTCCAAGCAAATGCTTCCAGGGAAGCAATGCAAGGGACGAGACACGGCGCTATACAAATGCCCGGATGCTGGCGAACCCGGCCGCACCCAATTCAATGCATTCCGATGCATTTGCTTCTGTAACGCCACCAAGCGCAAGCACCGGCAGATCACCCGCAAGCACGCAGGCTTCGTGCAACAGGTCGAGTCCGACGCCCGGCGCGACGACCTCCCCCTCCACACGCTTCTCGAAGACGGGCGCGAACAGGATCAGGTCGGCGAACTCGCAGGCGCGGCGCACGTCGTTCAGGGTGTGGCAGGATGCGCTGACGAGCAGGCCGTGGTGCGACTGCAGGTTCTGCGCGAAGGTGGTGGAGGACAGGTGTACACCATCGGCACCGGCGTATTGCGCCAGCGTCGGCGGACCGCTCAGCAGCAGTTGCGTGGGACCGCCCGCTTCGCGAATCGCTGCCATCAGGGAGCGCGCCAGCGTGGCCAGATCACCCTCGGACAGGTCTTTTTCGCGCAGTTGCAGGTAGTCCACACCGTCAGTTGCCAGGCGCCGGGCCTGTGCGATCAGCGCGGTGCGGCGAGCGGATTCATCACCGGGAAATAGGGTGCGGTCTGTAATGGCATAACGCAGCATGGCTCCTTTCACCATACGTGTTGGCCGCCTGCCAATGCGGCTACTATGCATACAGACATTCCGGGGGCGTCAGAACGACACCCCCATCCGCACCATCTCCGGAGACCAGACCTTGAGCGCCATCGAAGAGCAGCAGCCCACGCAAACCGAGCAGCAGGACCGCAGGCAGACACCCCGGCCCACCGTCGAGCAGGAAAACCGCGCTGGAAAGACCGCCGCAGAGCTGGCCGTGTCATTCCGCAACCACATGACGCACACCGTGGGCCGGCCGCTTGAGAACTCCTCGGTTGAGGATCAGTACCACGCCATTTCGGCCGTTGTGCGTGACCGGTTGATGGACCAGTGGCTGCAGACGATTGAAAAATATCGGCGCCATGACGTGCGTGTGGTCAGCTACCTGTCTGCGGAGTACCTGCTGGGACCGCACCTTGAGAACGACCTCCTGTGCCTCGACATGACCGCTGCGGCGGATGAGGCGTTGAAAAGCCTTGGGCTGGATCTAAAGACAATTGCCGCAGAAGAGCCGGAACCCGGCCTGGGCAACGGCGGGCTGGGCCGGTTGGCGGCCTGCTTTCTGGACTCGCTTTCGACGCTGAACACGCCCGTGCTGGGCTACGGCCTGCGGTACGAGTTCGGGATCTTTCGCCAGGAAATTGAAGATGGCTGGCAGATTGAGAAATCGGACAAGTGGCTGCGGTATGGCAACCCGTGGGAGATCGCCGCGTCGCTTTCGATGAACGTCGGCTTCTTCGGGCACACAGAGACCTACAAGGACGAAAAAGGTTCGCTGCGCTGGCGGTGGATCCCCGGCATGACCGTAAAGGGCGTCGCGTATGACACGCCCATCCCCGGCTACAAGACGGAAACCGTGAACCGCCTGCGCCTGTGGAAGGCCGAGGCAGAAGACTCCTTCGACTTGAGCATCTTCAACCGCGGCGACTACATGGGCGCGGTGAAGGAAAAGATGGAGTCGGAAACCATCAGCAAGGTACTGTATCCGCCCGACGAAACCGTCGAGGGCAAGCGCCTGCGCCTGATGCAGCAGTTCTTCTTCACCTCCTGCTCCTTGCAGGACATGGTTCGCCTGCATCTGGGCTTGGGCAAGCCGCTGGAAGAGTTTGACCAGAAATGGACCATTCAGCTGAATGACACGCACCCGTCCATCGGCATTGCAGAGCTGATGCGCCTGCTGGTGGACGAGCACGGTGTGGCCTGGGCTGACGCTTGGCGCGTGACCCAGAATACCTTTGGCTACACCAACCACACCCTGCTGCCGGAGGCGCTGGAACGCTGGCCGCTGGACCTTTTTGGAAACCTGCTGCCGCGCCATCTGGAGATCATCTTCCAGATCAACACGCAGTTTCTGGATGGCATTCGCAAGCGGTTTCCGAATGATCCAGATCGCCTGCGCCGCATGAGCATCATCGGCGAAGAGGGCGAGCGCAACGTGCAGATGGCGCACCTGGCTGTCGTGGGCAGCAAGGCCGTCAACGGTGTAGCGGAACTGCACACTGAACTGCTGAAAAAGGACACGCTGAAGGACTTTTACGAGGCCTTCCCCGAGCGATTCAGCAACAAGACCAACGGTGTTACACCCCGTCGCTGGATGATGCTGAGCGACCCGAACCTGACCGCGCTGATCAACGAAAGTATCGGCGAAGGATGGCAGAAAGACCTGTACGAACTGCGCGGCCTCGAGAAGTTTGTCGATGACCAGGGCTTCCTGCACAAGTGGCGCGCCACCCAGGAGGGTGCAAAGGGCCGACTGGGCACCTACATCAAGGACACGATGAACATCGTCGTCAACCCTGCATCGATGTTTGACGTTCAGGTCAAGCGGCTGCACGAATACAAGCGCCAGCACCTGAACGCGCTGCACATCCTGTCGCTCTACTGCGGCATCAAGAATGGCACCATCAAGAACATTGCACCGCGCACTTTCCTGTTCGGCGGCAAGGCCGCGCCCAGCTACACCATGGCCAAGCTCATCATCAAGCTGATCTGCTCTGTGGGCGACCTGGTGAACAGCGACCCTGAGACGCGCGACATTCTGAAGGTCGTCTTTCTGCCGAACTACTCGGTTTCCGTGGGCCAGAAGATCTATCCCGCAGCCGACCTGTCCGAGCAGATTTCGACTGCGGGTAAGGAAGCCAGCGGCACCGGCTGCATGAAGTTCATGATGAACGGCGCGGTCGCTATCGGCACGCTGGACGGCGCCAACATCGAGATCCGGAACGAAGCAGGACCGGAGAACTTCTTCCTGTTCGGCCTGACCGCGCCCGAGATTGATGATGTAGTAGCTGCTGGCTACCGCCCCCGTAGCTACTACGAGAAGAGCCCGAAACTGCGCGAGGTGATGGATGGCCTGCGCGACGGGCGTTTCAGCCGTGGCGACCGCAACCTGTTTGCACCCATCGTGGACGATCTGATGAACCGCGACCGCTTTCTGGTCATGGCCGATTTCGACGCCTACGCCTCCTGCCAGGCGGAAGCAGGCGAGGCCTACGCGGATGAAGCGCGTTGGGGCCGCATGTCGCTGCTCAACTCCGCCCGGTCCGGCAAGTTCTCGTCCGATCGTACGATTCGGGAGTACTGCCGCGACATCTGGAAGGTACCCACGGCAGGCCTGTAGCACAACGGCCGCCGGATGCGTCGCAAGTTCGCGCTCCGGCGGCTAAGCCTTCTGTTCTATTTCTATTCCCGGCAAACGTCACTGAACAACTTGTCGTCGAGCTAGTGAGCGGTCTGGGCGATCCGCTAAGCTCTGCACTTTATCCAAAAACTAGCGCGACGGCAGGTCCGCCGCGGCCTGCACCTGCCGCCAGTAAGCCGCGCGTGCCGCGGTATGCTTTGCTCCCGTCGCCTCGGCCCAATCCCCTACACAGACAATCACCAGCTGCCGCTTCGGATCGACAAAGATCGACTGGCCAAAAATACCCAGCGCGGCAAAGCTGCCATCGGTTCCCTGTGGCCACCATCCGTAGCCGTAGCTCGTCGTGCCCGCCCGCACCTGTGAGCGGGTGGCTTCAGCAAACCAATCCGGGCTGACGACTCCGTGGCCGCCCTCCAGCACCCACTGACCGAAACGGCCCAGGTCGCGCAGCGTGGCAGACACGCCCGACCCGCCAAACTCCTCGCCTGCAGGTCCCCTAGCAGTGCTGACCCAGGTGGCGTCGGCCTGCATACCTGCGCTCTGCCACACCGAACCGCTCAATTGAACGGCCAGCGTCTTGCCCGTGGCGCGGCGCAGCAGCACGCCCAGCAGATCCGTTTCGCCGGTGTTGTACTGCCAGCGCGTACCGGGACCGGCTTCGCGCGGTAGCCTGCGCATGTACTGCACGACGGGGTCCAGTTCGGCAGCCACGGGCGTGCTGTACAGCAGCGCGTTGTCCGCCGTGGGCGAGGTGTAATTCTCATTCCAACGAACGCCGCTGGTCATCGTCATCAGTTGGCGGACGGTCACACCCTCATAGGCACTGCCGCGCAGTTCGGGCAGGTACCCGGTAACGCCGTCGTCCAGGGAACGCACGGCACCCGTTTGCAGGGCAACGCCCGCCAGTGTATCGGTAAGGGCCTTGGTGACAGAGAACGTAGTCCACCGAGCCGTGGAGGTGAAGCCGAGGGCATACTCCTCGGCGCGGATGTGACCGGCCTGCAGCACCAGCACGCCCGCCAGGTGTTCAGACCGCATGTAACTGGCAGTGAGATCACCGGGCAGCCGGGAGCCAGCCGCCAGCAGCCGCACCCGGCCTGCGTGGCGAACCCTGTGTACCGGAAAGACCCTATTCATCTGCCGGAAACGGTCATCTCGCTGCGCCTGGGTCCAGGTGAGGTCATTCGCAAGCCGCTGACCGACCGTTAAGACAGTCGACGCACCAGGGAGAGGCGCAGCACGAACCGCCTCCAGACGCGGTCCCTGTGAAGAGGCAATCCTTGGATCAATTACCCCAAACAAGGAGGCGCATGCAAGGACGATTTCGCCTGTTGATAATGAGGAACGCTTTGAGCGATCTGTGGAAATCTTGCCAAAGCCAGTCTTCACGTTCTGCGCAGCATTCATGCACCGTTCACAATGCGGCTGCCGCAATCCACACATAAAGAACTGCTTAGCATGCATTAGCGACCATCGCATGACGTTTTCAACCACAAGTTCCAAAATGGAGTCGGGTAGGAAATAAGACTTCCACAATTATTTCCACAGGCGTGCGTGCCGTGATATCACCTTTGGAAAGCGAAGGCGTTACGAACGGATTAGGGGCTGGAACCGATGGGTTCCAGCCCCTGGTTACTCATCGCTGCCTTAGCGCGCCGGTGTACGTGGCGTGGTCCGCGGTGTCGTGGTGGGCCGCGAGGTGGTCGGTGCCGGTCCACCGGCCGGCGGTGCTGCTACGCCAGAGCTGGTGTTGTACGCATCGATCACGGCGCGGGTAACATCCGTCTGCGGGGCAGCATAGAGCACATTGCTCTGCTGGCCGCTGACGTCCAGCCCCAGCGTGTAGCCGTTATCGGTCAGGTACTTCTGGAAGACAACATTGACCTTCTGCGCGACGCGGCCGTAAGCCTCCTGCAGGTCGTTCTGGTAGGCCGTGGAGGCATCCTCACCATCGCGCTGCAGCGCCTTCTGCTTGGTGTCGATGTTGCGTACGCGGGTCGCGCGCTCGTCTTCTGAGATGCCGGTTGCCGACTGCAACTGCTTCTGCAGGCTTTCAACTTCGGTTTCTTCCTGCTGAATCTTTGCCTTCGTCGGATCGTACTTCTTCTGAACCGTCAGAACTGTCTGCTGGCCTTCGTTCGTCGCAAAAACAGCTTGTTCGAAAGCGATCAGGGCAATTTTGGCGGGGATGGCGGCGGGCTTGACCGCTGCTGCTGAGGATGCAGCAGGTGCCTGGGGTCCGGCGGTCTGTGCCATTAAGGTTGAAGAGAGGGCAAGGCTGGTGATTCCGACGAGGAGCGTCGAGAGCTTAGAAACATGATTCATGAGATTGGTAAGGCTCCTTGGGGAATCCGGCTGGATTCGTATACCCGCGCCGCGAAGCAGCGGGACCTTGCAAGTTACTTGAGACCGCGACGCCAGCCGCACTGGGTAGGATGCACAGCACAGCAAAACCGCCGATTCCTGTTGATTATAGGGGGCAGGAATCAGCGGGTCAATGAATGGGAGGCGTCTGCGGCTGCCTGCTCAGACCGTGGCGCTGGTTAACGCGGTCCGTGCGACGACCGCAGATCCGACGACGACCGTCTCCGGGTTTTCCGGTCTAATCTCAACCGAAAAGGCCTGCAGCGGGCTCATCCGCACCATCTGCTGCACAAAGTGGTTCAGCAGCGGCAGTTCCACAAAGCGAACGTTGTAACCCGTCAGATAAAACTTGCCGGCACCATTCATGTGGATAGACGAAGCCGTGCCCGCTGCCAGGGCCTTGTGCCACAGCTTTTTGAACTCGATGCAACGGTGGTCACCCTTGTCAGCGGCCTCAAAGACGTCTTCCGGTTCCATGTCCAAAAAGCGCAGGCGCATGGCGCGATGACCCATGATGCCTTCCATGTGTCCACGTCCACCGCAGCCGCAGTAGGTTTCGCGGTCGTCCAGCGTGACCACCGTGTGGCCGCCTTCGCCGACATTTTCAAGCAGCGGATATTGGCCAAAACCAATGCCGGTGCCAATTGTCCACACGCGAATGATGCTGTCGAGTTTGCCCTGCTGCTGCGCCAAACCAGCCGCAACCGCATCCGCGTCGTTTACGATGGTGACCGGTGCATCGATGCCGTGCTCCTTCAGAAGTGCGCTGACCTCAGCCACGACGCGGGCACCCTTCATCTGCGGCAGGTTGGGCGAGTCTTCCACTACGCCTGCCTTGACGATTCCCGGCAAGGCAATGCCGATGCCTTCCAGAAGGCTGCCTTCATTTTCCTTAGCCACGGCGACAATCTGCTCGCACATGACTGCGATCAGGTGTTCCCGGGGCATCTCCACCAGGGCATCTTCGTAGAATTCATCTTCCGGGTACGAGTGCAGCTGGCCGACCAGCCCTTCCTCGCCTACCAAGCCTGAATTGATGCGCTTCGAAAGCGTTACACCGATGGTGCGTGCCTGCATATTCATGAGGGTGACCTGTCTTTCCATGGTTCAGAAGCATCGCGCGGCAAAGGGGCCGTGGCGGGGATTATCGCCCTGCGAGTAGGGTAAGCGCAAGCATGAAGTGCCCGTGATCGCTGCAATCGTGAAGTCAAGAAGTCGGTCAGGGAAACTGATAGGCACGCGACCGGTGCTTTATAGAAAATCGCGCGAGCCGGACCGAACTTAACGCAATGGGAAGACAGCCCCAACCCCCTTACAATCGGCAGACATGCGATCCATCTACACGTATTGCCTGTCAGTCCTTGCCCTTGCCACGTCGGCAGTGCCGCTCCGCGCGCAGACACCGCAGCACCCCTCCGCTGCGTTCCGTGAGGGCGTTGACGCACTGGTCAACAAGCACGAGTACAAGGCAGATCTGCCCGCCGGCAGCCAGTGGCTGGACGGCAGCACGCGCTACACCGCGCTGGAGCCAGCCGCGGCCGATCCCAAGCGCACGGACCTGGTCGCGTACACCACAGCCACCGGCGAGCGCAGGGTCCTGATACCTGCAGCGCAGCTAACCCCGCCTGACGCGAAGGACGAACTGGACATTGACGACTACGCCTGGTCCACCGACAAGCAGCAGCTGCTGCTGTTCGCGAACACGCAAAAGGTCTGGCGGCTGAATACGCGCGGCGATTACTGGGTGCTAAACCTCGCCAGCGGAAAGCTGCGCAAAGTGGGCGGTGACGCCCCGGCGTCGTCGCTGATGTTTGCAAAGTTCTCGCCAAACGGCGCGTCGGTTGGCTATGTCTATGCCAATAACCTCTACGTGGAAGACGTTGCGACCGGCATGCGTCAACGGATCACGACAGACGGTTCCACCGAGATCATCAATGGCACCACCGATTGGGTAACCGAGGAAGAGTTCTTCCTGCGCGACGCCTTTCGCTGGAGCCCCGACTCGAAGAGCATCGCCTACCTGCAGTTCAACCAGGCGGGTGAGGGTGACTACACCCTGATCAACGACACCAAAGCCGAGTACCCGCAGCTGTTTTACTACCGCTACCCACAGGCTGGGACGACCAATGCCGCAGTCCGCGCGGGCGTGGTTGCGGCGACCGGCGGCGCGACGAAGTGGCTGGCACTGCCGGGCGATCCGCGACAAAATTACATCCCGCGGCTGGAGTGGGTGGGCGGCTTTGCACCCGGACAGCTGGCGCTGGAGTACCTGAACCGCAAGCAGAACCACAACGACGTCTACCTGTTCGACACCACCACCGGCAAGGGCAAGGTCTTCTTTACGGATGAGGACAAGACCTGGGTTGAGATCATGGAAGACCTGCGCTGGCTGCCGCCGCTGCCCGGCTCGCCGTCGCACGACCTGCTGTGGCTGAGCGAACGTGACGGCTGGCGGCACGCCTACCGCGTCTCGCCGAACGGCAAGGCGCACCTGCTGACCGACTTCCCTGCCGACGTGATCTCGCTGGTCGAGGTGGATGAGGCGGGTGGCTACCTGTACTTTCACGCCTCGCCGGACGACGCGGTACGGCAGTACCTGTACCGCGTCCGGCTGGATGGCAAGGGCAAACCGGAGCGCATGACCCCGCAGGCTGAAGTGGGCTTTCATCGCTACACAGCATCGCCGGACGGCAAGGTAGCGCTGCATGGCTGGTCGACCAACACCAGGCCGCCGAATTTCAGCCTGGTGCAGCTATCCGACGGCAAGGTGCTGAAGCAGCTCGCGACGAATGACGCGCTCGCCACAAAGGCGAAGACGCTGATCGGTGGAGGACGCGAGTTCTTCCAGGTGCCCGTGGGCGATGGAGTCCACTTGAACGGCTGGATGATCAAGCCGCCGAACTTCGACCCGACGAAGAGATATCCCGTCCTGGTCAACGTCTACGGCGAGCCCGCGCAGGCGACCGTGGTGGACCAGTGGTCCGGTCCGCTGAACGCAATGATCGCGCGCGAGGGATACATCATCGCCTCCTTCGACAACAGCGGCACGCCGGAGCCGCGCGGCAGGGTGTGGCGCAAATCGATCTACGGTGCTGTCGGCATCCTGTCGTCGCAGCAGCAGGCCGCGGCCATTCGCGAACTCGCGAAGGAACATGCCTACATCGACAGCTCGCGGCTGGCCGTGTGGGGGTGGAGTGGCGGCGGTTCCAGCACTCTGAACCTGATGTTCCGTTCGCCCGGACTGTTCCGCGCGGGGATCGCCGTGGCTCCCGTGGCAGACGAGCGAAAGTACGACACCATTTACCAGGAGCGCTACATGGGCCTGCCCGCCGAAAACGTCAAGGGCTACCATGACGGCTCGCCCATCAGCTTTGCCGAAGGCCTGCAGGACAACCTGCTTGTCATCCACGGTTCGGGTGATGACAATGTGCATTTCCAGGCGACGGAACTGCTCATCAATCGGCTGGTAGAAGTGGGCAAGCCGTTCGACTTCATGGACTATCCCAATCGCACCCACGCCATCAACGAGGGGCCAGGCACAAGCGCACATCTGTACAACCTGATCGCACGGTACCTGGAAGACCATGTGCCCGCAGGCCCGAGGTAAGGGGATGCGTTCCCTGTTCGCCTGCGCCGCTTTGCTGCTGCTGCTGTCCTGTGCACACGGGCAGGCGCCAGCGATCGACAGTGATGGCGACGGCCTGAGCGACCACTTGGAAGACGCGCTGCTGCTGCAGTTTCGCCCCACGCTGATGATCAGCAGCGATGACTGCTCAGTGCAGCCCGCGCGTTTTGCACCCGGCATCCGCGTTCCCACCGTTCTGGCTGACGACGGCACGCTGTACGGGCAGGCCCATCCGTACCCCACACGCCCCGGCGAACCAAGGCAAATCGAACTGCACTTCTACCACCTGTGGCGCAGGGACTGTGGACGGCTGGGCCACACGCTGGATACCGAGCACATCGCGGTTCTGCTGGAAGCTGGCCCCGCCACGGATGCTTGGCACGCCACCTACTGGTATGCCGCTGCGCATGAAGATACAGTCTGCGATGCCAGCCAGATTACCCGCGCCACCACCCTGAATGCGATCACGCATGGCGCCACGGTCTGGATCTCCAGCGGCAAGCATGCCTCCTTTCTAAACGAGGAACTGTGCCACCACGGCTGCGGCGGTGACCGCTGTCCGCGAAGTACACCTCTCACCGCAGCCCCGGTGATCAACCTGGGAGAAGCCAGCCAGCCGATGCATGGCGCTGCGTGGATCGCGGCCTCGCAGTGGCCCCTGAAGGACAAGATGATCCGCAGTGACTTTGGAGCGGAGCGGATCGCTCGCCTGCAGCGGCTGCCTGCCACGGACATTGCATGGGCCAACCCGGCAAAGCGCCCAACAGAAGTCGCGATCCTGGGCGGCAGCAGCGCTGTGGATGGGACGCTAAAGGCTGGACACGCCACCGGCAGCGCGCTGGCCACAACGGGCCGCTCCACGGATACGGCACTGATCGTGAGCGGTAAGGGAACATCCGGCGCGCTGAGTACAGCCACGCGCAAGACCGGTCACGCGCTGAGCCGGACGGTACACGGCGTGAAGCACGCACTCGGCGGCTCTGACGGTGAAACTGCAACAGCTCCGCGCTGATCCGCACAGCAGAGCGCTACCAGGAACTCGTGTGACGCAACAGACCAAAGCGTGAAAGACACGCTGCACGTCGCAAGAGCCGAGTTAAACGGATGGCCGGGTTGCACCTGAAAGTACCTTCGGAAGGGCATGGCTTTAGCCCTGCCAAATAACTTGAAAGCTGCGGAGCCTGCGCCCTTGAGGTCTGCTTTCGCATACAGACCTCAGGCCCTAAGGCTTCACCTTGGCGGCAAAGCTGAAGTTGTGCCCTTCCTGTGAATGGCCTGTGTGCAAGGTTGCGGCAAAGCTTTCGCTTTAGGGCCATCTTGGACCAGCCTGCGACCTACCGCGCAGCCGCATTCTGCTGCTTCAGCCATCCATAGAGTGGGGCAAAGTAATCGAGCATGGGTTGCGCATCCAGATGATCGCTGCCCGTCATCGTCTTGAGTGTCTGCTGCCACGGCTGTGACTGCCCTGTCTCCAG
>JBPBQP010000055.1:0-69140 GCA_050954745.1 Janthinobacterium lividum
AGGTTGCTACAGGATTTACCGGCGTCGTAACGACAGGAGCAGTCACGACAGGAATCGTAACAACCGGAACTGTCACGACGGGCACGGTGACAACGGGCTCCGTTGGAACGGGGGCGGTTACAACAGGTACGGTCACCACCGGCGTTGTGATCACGGGTGTCGGCTTGCCTAGCAGCGCCGCGCCCTGATAGATCGCCATGATGGTGGGATTGTTGTTGTCCCAGTAGTCGGCGTGGGCCATCAGGATGTCGCCAGCCGCCACGGATTGGATCAATCGTGCGGCGGCATTCGCCAGCGCGGTCGCGTCCACATCATTAATCATGTTGACGCTAAACGCTTTGGGATAGTAGGCATAGACGCTGGCGTCGGTTCCAAGATCCTGGTGAAAGAGGAACGTCTGAAAGGGCGCGGTATAGGCGTAATCCTTGGGCGTGCTTTCCTCTGGAATCAGCAGGCTGTCTGGAAAGGCCGCGGCCAGCCGCTGGAAGATGCCCGCATCCAGCACGCCGCCATCCGTGTGGACGGTGCTGTCGATGTAAAACAGTGTGGCACCCCAGCGGTCATGCGCGTAGCGGATTTTCTGCAGCATGATGGCTTCCGCAGCGCTGTCGCTTAGGTAAACCTGCTGCGCCGTGCCGTTCGCGCCCTTCGTAAACTGCTGCGGTCGGATGCAGACGCCCGCGCGAAAGCCCGCACTGGTAATGATTTTGAAGTAGGCGTCATCCAGCTTCTGCCCCTTGAATTGCGAACTGCCGTCGGTGATGACCGAGTCCATCTCGGGTGCTACCGTGGCAATCTGATCGGGTGAGCAGACGTAGCTGGTGGCCTGTGGATACTCCTCGCCTTCAAGATCCCAGGTGATGGTGCCCTGCGCGTTGAGCCGTTGCAGGTTGGTCACGACGTCATGCGCGCGCTGCAGAACCACAGCCTGAAAGCGGGCCAGGCCCAGGGGGTTCCGGACATCGAAGTCGTTGGCATTGCTGTCGTTGAAGTAGCGCCGTGGATTGTTGGGGTAACCGCCCGGGGTGGACACATCTCCACCGATGGGGGAGCTGGCCAGGTACGATGTGCCGATGATGCGGCGATCTGTCCATTGCAGCTGCGCGGGCCACGTCTGCGCCCAGTTTGCATACACGTCGGTCGCTAGGACATTCAGGGGCGTGCCCGAGGGTGCAAAACGAAGTGAGAGCGTAAAGGTGTCGGTCTGGCCGGGCTGAACTGGCCGGTCGTTGTGCGGCTGAAACGTCGCAAGCCCATCCGGCATGGTGCTGCTGACCAGTGCGGAATAGATCGGCGACCCGCCGCCCGTTGGCCAAAAGGCGCTATACAGGGGCTTTGTAGCATCTGGCACAATGGCGGCAACTTCGCCTGCACCGAAGTCAGCCAGCATTGCACTGGGTGCGGTGGTATTGAACTGGACCTGGGGGTAGCTGGCATTGGTGAAGCCGGCGGGCAGAGCGGGGAAGTGCAGCGCGAGCGCATAGATTGCCGCTCCGTCAAGGATCACACCAGAGTTGGCGCGATTCACCTCGGTCGTTACGATGTCCAGCGTGTCGCCATTTTGCACAAACTGCGTGGTGATGGAACCCCAGGCGAACTGGTAGGTCCATGCGTGTGCCGCTGCGTCCCAGCGCCTGCCATTGTTGCTTTCGCCCCAGCCGTAGTTCGGCAGCAGATTGCCCTGCAGGTCTGTCGCTTTCATGTGCCAGATATGGAAAGCGTCTGCAGAAAAAGTCTGCGTGTTCTCCAGGACGGTGCCGTTGTAAGACAGTTGCTGCAAGCCTGCTGAGCCGAACGAGACGGTTAACTGACTGACCGCCGGACGTACGAGCAGCAGGGCACACGAAAGGAAAAATACGCGCGTCGAAGGGAGCAATGCCAGTGTACGCATCCCGTCATGCTAAATGCGGCAAAGCCGTGGAATGATGTATGCGTGTTCGCTGACATCCCCGCCCAAGGTGAACAGGCTCAAAACGGCATTGCAGAGACGAGATGAGCCTTCACGATGTAACGCATGGGAGCACTTCCAATGAAGTTAAACGGATAACACGTAATCAACGTGACCTCCGGCTGGTTGGAGATATCCATGACATCCAGCTGGTCGGGCGACACGATCTTCATGGAATCGACCTGGTAGTGGTACGTGCCGTCTGTACCGGAAAGGCCTATGTCCATGCCCTTGCGAATGTCTCGGATCGGGCGGAAGATCGCATCCCGATGCGCTGCCAACACCACGTTGCCCAGGCCGCCGGACTGTGCAGACCCGGGTACATGGCCCACACCGCGACGCAGGTCGGTATCGCTGACTCCTTCTACTACGGGAGCATTCAGGTGCAGCGCCGGTATGGACAGCATGCCGATCCTGGTCCCGTCACTGACGTTTCGCGCTCCCGTGAGATAGGAAGCTCCAAGCTCAGCGTTTGGGATAATGTTCCCATCGACAGAGCCCTGTGCGGGCATGGCCGATTGCATGCGCGCCAGCACTGCAGGAGCAGCAAAGATCAGCAGAAGAAACGCGGCAGCCAGGCCCGTGACGAAGAAGCCACGTTCCAGCTGCCGCAGGGTACCCTTACCGATCATTACGAACAGCCACCGCAACCCGCGTAAACCGGGTGGCGAGCGCCGCACCGAAGCTGGCCAGAACAGCAAGCAACAGCGCCGGCATGGAACTGCCCGTGTGTGGCAAAGCGGCCAACTTGGGACGACGCGGCGCCGAAGCTACCTGGCTGTCAGCCGGCGGTGCGGGCTGACGATGAACTGCGGGCTGAGGCCTAACCACAGGCGCAATGACTGCGCTGGAAGCGATGGGCCTAGGCGCTGGCACAGGGGCCGCCGCCGCTACCACCGGATTGCTGCCCTCGTTCGGCTCCGCGGCGACGTACTTCTTCGCAGAGATGCCTGCCTGGCCAGTCGATACCTTCGTCGCTTGCAAACTCCAAAGAGTCACGATGCGGGCATCTTCGTTGGAAAGCTTGTTGCCGTTGCTCTTCAAATTGTCAGAAGCCGGGTCGATGGCCAAGACCTGCTCCGGGCTCTTGGTGGCCAGCTTGGCCGCTTCAGCCTTCGGGTAGACAAATTCGATGGTGCCGCCACCGGGAAAGCGGAAGCCACGCATTGCCTGCGGTCCCTTTTCAATGGGAATCGCAATGGGGCCATTGCCGTTGCTCTGCATGCCCGAATGGAAGACGCCCAGGAAGGTCGACTCTACCTTGCCGTCATCCTTGCGAACCTCGATGATGGCCCGGTCCGTCAGGTGGTCCTTGATGACAAGGGTGTACCCGCCTGGCTTCAGCACCTTGCCGGGAACCTGGGTGTCGATCTTCAGCGTAAAGGGCGTATCGAGCGTGGCTGCGTCAGAGGCTGGTGTCGCCGTGGCATAAGCAAACGCGCACGGTGAAGACAGGGTGGCACAGAGGAGAAGAGAAGCAAGGCGCATCGTGGATCCTTCCATGAAAGCTTTTTTTCTGGGCGTTATCAGAGTGATGCTAAAACGGGACAATTTGTGCACTCAAGAAGAAACTTTAGTCGCACGACGTCTTGTTTTTGACAGGCCCGTTGGCCCTATGTGTGTGCTCGAAAAGTAGACTAGGGCGTGTACTGCGGGCGCACAAGCGGCGCTCTCTGACAGACAGGAGCGAAAAGACCCTTGGCCTCTGTATTGCTGCAGAAAGTGATCTTCCGCATCAGACGTCACTACATACCCCTGACCGCGGGCGCCGTAAGAAGGTGCTACTGGCGTCTGCTGGGCATGGAGGTCGGCGCAAAGGCCCGCCTGTCGCCGATGCTGGTGACCTGGCCGCACAAGATCGCCATTGGGGCGTGCTGCAGTTTTGAGCATGGTCTCTACTTCAACGCCGCCGGTGGGCATTCGACAGGCATTACCATTCGCATTGGCGAGGGAACCTTTATAGGCAGCGGCTGTGAGTTCAACGCGATCGAGTCCATCCAGATCGGCAAGAACTGCCTTATCGCGAGTGGCTGCCGCTTTATCGACCACAACCACGGCGTGGAAGTGGGCACGCCAATGAAGGACCAACCCGAAATCTCTGCGCCCGTACGCGTCGGCTCTGATGTATGGATCGGAGTCCACTGCGTGATCCTCAAGGGCGTATCAATCGGCGACGGTGCAATCATTGCCGCGGGATCGATCGTGACCAAGTCCGTTGCGCCGAACAGCATCGTGGGCGGTGTTCCGGCACGGTTCATCCGTTCGCGGGTGGCAGAAAGACCTACCGCAACGCCCTGAATTCCTGCAACA
This sequence comes from Janthinobacterium lividum, assembly GCA_050954745.1. Taxonomy (GTDB): domain Bacteria; phylum Acidobacteriota; class Terriglobia; order Terriglobales; family Acidobacteriaceae; genus Terriglobus. The sequence continues at coordinate 4,259 of JBPBQP010000055.1, forward strand.
ACTTGTCGGAGGACGCCTGCCAGGTATATCCAGCGGCCCGGGCATTGCCCCTGGCGATCCAGGCCTGTCGAACCGCTTCGTTCCGGACCAACTCTGTAATGGCATCCACGTGGCCTGAGACATCCTGTGGCGACAGCAGGATGCCGGCGTCGCCCGCAACCTCTGGAATACCAGTGGTGTTGCTGCTGACTACGGGCGTGCCGCTGGCCATGGATTCGATGACCGGCATGCCAAAGCCGTCGTACAACGTAGGAAACCACACCACGGCGGCTGCCCGGTACAGCGCCACCAGCTGCTGCTCTTCCTGAAATCCACCCAGAATGCAGGAAGAGCCAAGCGCCTTTGCCCGCGGCAGGTACACCTCGTCCGCGTGGTTGATGACGACCAACAGCAGTTCAGGGCAGCTTTGCTGAATGGCAGGCCATGCGTCCAAAATCAGGTCGGCGTTTTTGCGGAACTGCAGGCCGCCCGGCACCAGCACAAATCGCCGATCACGAACGCCGAGTGCGTCGAGTACCTTCAGGCCCTCGTCGGTGGCCGGGTGGAAAAAGCTGTCAGAGGCTGCATTTGGCACGACGCGCAATCGGTCACGCAGGGCGGGGAAGAAGTGAGCGGTACGCTCTGCTGCAAAGTTTGAAATCATCTGCAGCATGTCTGCTTCGCGATTTAACCGGGCAAACAGCAGACGCCACTTGAAGCGCTGTTTCTGTAGCCACCAGCTTGTCTTGTGGGCACCCTGCTCAAAATGCTGCGCGTCGTGGCAGGTTACAGCCAGCCGGGCCTTTCGCGTGGGCACGTACGACTCTGCCGTACAGTGCACCAGCTCGGTTTCAGGCCAGTAACTCTCAGCAGCAGGGCGATTCAGCAGGATCCAGTGCAACTGCTGTGTTGAGGTGTCGCGATCAAACAGGTGGTACTCGAAGTCTGTCCACGGCTTGCCGACGGAACGTATCACCTTTTGGTGGTCTTGCCGGTCGGCCAGCACGTGGAGCGACACGCCGGGTGCCCTGTGCAGATGTTCGGTCAGCTCTCGGGAGACACGCCCTACACCCGTGGAGCGGTAGATATTCCGAAGGTGTACGTAGCTAAGTATGTTCAATCGGGTTCCCGTTAGAGACGAATGGCTGTCCCCGTGGGTGTGATTGTACCGGCAGCCGGATGGAAATCGTCCGTGGTTTGCGGTTCAAACGGTGCACGCAGAGAGCCGTAACTACGCCGGTGCGTGAAGCGATCGATCACGCGACCCTGCAGGTTGCGGACCCAGTTCTGCGGCGAAATAACCGGCGTTCGGGCGACCAGGGCGTGCAGCGCCGGGTCATCCATTTCGCGCAGTGCGGATTTCTGCTCGTCCGAAAGTGAAAGGCCTGTGCCAACAGGGGTGCTGTTCAGGCAGGGAACCGACGTGGAAGCACATTCGGGGCAGGCAGACCGTGTCTTTATGACGCGGCTTGCCAACAAAGCGAGTACGCGGCTAGTGTGGCCGCACTCGCGACAGGTAAGCCAGATGGCATTGCCGTTCATAACTCCTCCAATTGGCCGCTCGACACTGGTGTTCATGAATCCCTCAACGACACTATCGGCAGAGAGTGTTTCCGCATTACCTGGGACCTGCAACTTGTCGCCGTGCTCCACTATGGACAGCAACATAGCATGACGTGTTCATGATTGCCCAGCATCATCGAGCGTGAGTCTTGCCACGGTGATTTGAGTCGTTCCATTTTGACCAGTTTCGGGACATCCAAGAAGACCGGTCCGATGTGGAATGCCAGTCAAACCAGCGTGGAACGCCCTGTGACTTGTGGCAGGGATTTCCGCAATGGCTGGGCTAGACTGTTGTTGGTGAACGGCTCATGACACAAGCAGCAACGCTCGGCTCCCCGGTGGAGGCAGAGCGCCTCTCTACCTTTCCAGCAGTCAGTGATGGTGTCGCGATGGCGAATCTGGTCGGTACGCCGCACCTGTTCGGCAAGCTGAAGATGCTGCGCCGCGGCCACCTGATTCAGCCCATCGGTGTGCTGACACTGCAGCCCGACGGCCGCCTGACGGGCTACGCGCACCCGAATGAAGGCAGCTGGATACCGTACGCGCATGGCGAAGTGGATGCGGACAAGGCGTTCGCCTTTTTAACGGCGAACAATACCTGGATTCCGAGTTCGACCTGGACCCAGTCAATGGGTGACATGCCCGTGGGGTTTTTCTGTGATGAACCAGAGATGACGCAGGCCATGGACCGGCTGTGCCTGGTGCCGCACCGGGTGAATACCGACCCCAACGCGGTGGTCTACCTGGTCGCCTCTTGCCTGAAGTTCTACGAAAAGACAGTGCCGCCCATACTGGAACAGCTCTTCCAAGAGGGCATTGAGCCGGAGCGCATTAAGGTGGTGGTCAACGGTTGTGAAGCTAACAGCGACCGCACCCTGGGTGGCGTGGACTACGCCTTTACAGTCCATAACGGCTGGGAGTGGAGCACGCTGTATGAGGCGCCGCTCCGCTGGAACTTTCGTTACGGCTTTTTGATCCATGACACCAGCGTGGTCTTTCCCGGTTTTCGCCGCCGTGTGGAATCATTCAACGACGCCATGGAGTGGGATCAATTGCCTGCCTCTCCGCTGGCACGCTGCCTGCTGGGGCTGTACTCGCACGGCTTCCTGATGCGGTGCAACGCTTGGCTCAAAGGGACGGATGGTATCTCCAAGAGGGATGGCGTTCGTGCCGAAGTGGGTGCGGAGCTGCTGCTGCGCGCGCGGTCTGCCCTGGTGATTGGCGACCCTGAATACGCAGGTGGCGCGCGTGGGCCGGAGTGGCGCGAGATTGTGGATTACTACAACACCGGTACGCCGCGCATCCGACGGGTATTTCCGTCGATTCGGGTCCACAAATTTATCCATAGCGGATCGTCGAGCGAGACCAGTCTGTAGCGTTGCCACGGTGCATTCATAGTTGCGGTTTATGCTTGCCGCATTCGATCGGCGGTATGTCCGCGTGACATCGTGGCGTGCGTTCGATTTGCGCGGGATGGTATTATTCGCCGCTTCTAGGGAGCCTTCTTGAACTGTTTTCGTCGTTACGCCTTGCTTGTCCCTTCGGCGCTCACCGCCGCCTGCCTGGGTGTCGCTGCACCATCACAACGGGCAAGTGCCCCCGCAGGCACGCCCGATCCCATCATCTTCGTTCACGGCAACGGAGATGATGCGTCGCGGTGGATTCCGACCATCTGGCTGTTTGAATCGAATGGATTCCCGGCAGACCGGCTCAGCGCGATTCGCTTCCACAATCCGGTTGCACGCATCGACGACACTCTTGTGGAAGAAGGCCGTTCCAGTACCACCGAGGCCATGCAGGAGCTGTCGCGCTTTGTGCAGACAACGCTGCAGCGAACGCATGCGCGCAAGGTGGTGCTGATCGGCAGCAGCCGCGGCGGCCTGACGATCCGTAACTACGTGCAGAATGGTGGCGGCGCAGAGTTCGTCTCGGCAGAGGTGCTTTGCGGCACGCCCAACCATGGCGTGAACGTCTCCGACAAAAGCACCGGCGGTGAGTTCAATGGCGGCGGTACATTCCTGACCGCACTGAACCGCCTAAACGGAAAAGGCCTGGAAGTGACGCCCGGCGTGCGCACGCTGACCCTGCGCAGCGACAATCTGGACAAATACGCACAGCCCACCGGCATTGGCCTGGGCGCGCCCGCGATGAAGACCGGCGTTACCTTCGAAGGTCCCTCGCTGATCGGCGCGGAAAATACCGTGCTGCCGGGCACCGACCATCGCGAGACAGCATTCTCGAACGCTGCGTTTGCGGCCATGTACCGCTTTGTAACCGGCGCCGCACCGAAGACGCTCGACATCAAGCCAGAAGCAAAGCCCACTCTTTCCGGGCTGGTCACCAGTGTGAACGGGGCGGCCGCGACCAACGACGGGATGGGCGGCGTCCGCCTGCGCATTGCCGAGGTTCGGCCGGGTGTCGCGGACCATACCGTTTACGACAAGACCACCGACGCCAGCGGTGCCTGGGGTCCGGTCAAGGCTTCCAGCACGGTCGAATTGCTGTTCGATCTGGAGGCAAACGGCCGCCACGTGGTGTATTTCATGCCGCCGCTGACGCGGTCCACGGCACTGCTGAACTTTCGCTTTGTGCCTTCGGGCCCGACTGCTGCAAAGAGCGCAAACGCCACGGCGCAGAGCGGCAATTTCCTGGTATCGCGGCCTGACGGTTACTTCAGCCGCGAGCGGGACGCGGTGTTGGTGAACGGCACGCAGGCGGCGAGTGAGCCAGCAGGCTTGCCGCTTCGGGATGCCTTTGCCGTCGAAACCAGTGATCTGAAACCGGTGGAGGTGCGCCTGCGCGGCGAGACGATCCTGGTCGAGCCTTCGCCCGATCCTTCGGCGGTGCTGACGATCGCCAATTTTCTGCGGTAGTCCGCTTACGTTCGGCAGCGCGATTCTAGGTGCAGCCTCCGCTAAACTAGGCGATGTCGCACCTAAGACCGATGCCTGCCGAAATCGTCCTTCAGCAATCCGGAAATAAGGCCGTCCTGGCGCAAATGCTGGAGGAGCTTGCAGCCCTGCGTGTGGCCCTGGCCAGCGGTGAAACGGCACTGGCAAAGGTGCGCGCCAAGCTGAAGACGTTTGAAGATCGCTACTTCCGTGAGGTTGGCGTGCTGTATGCGGAACTTGACGAACTGGAAGCCGGTATTGCAGAGCGGGAGGCTCGGCTTTACGACTCTGAAACTGCACGCAGCCGCGCCGCAGAGGCTCGGGAGCAGGCCAACAACAGCCGTGACGCAGCCGCTGACCACGCCGAGCCGGTCGAGATGCCGGACCCTTCGCCCAGTCTGAAGGCACTGTTTCGAGACGTGGCGAAACGCATCCACCCAGACGTTGCGCAGGATAACGCAGAGGCCGAGTTCTTCACCCTGCTGATGGCCCGTGCGAACCAGGCTTACCGCCGCGGTGATGCTGAAACGCTGCAGCGCATGCTCGACGACCATCGTGACCCGGTCGGGTTCGCCGGTGTGGATGGCATTGCGGCTGAAACGGGTCGCGCAGTGCGTCAGGTGCAGCATGTACGGCGCGATCTGGCTGCGCTGGAATCGGAACGCTATACGCTGCTGTCCAGCGAGCTTGCCGGTTTGCAGCGGGATGCCGAGGCGGTCGCAGGCGAGGGCCGAGACCTGCTGCTGGAGCTTGCCGCTGGCCTGCACCCGCAGATTGCAGATGCCCGCTATCGACTGGCCTTCCTCGAGAGGCAGATGTTCGCCCATGGCCGATAACGACGAAACAGGCCTGCAGGTCGCTGCATGCGGCAGCACGCTGGCAGTTGGATCGCGGCGTTCTGGCCTGGTCGCTCGAGGCCGTCGCGACGCTGCAGTGACTGCGGTGAATGAGCACTACGATCGCGCCATCGTTCTGTCACAGGCTGGCGATTTTTCCGCCGCAGCATCGAGCTTCCAGCTCGCAGCGGAGATGGGCCATGCCGAGTCGCAATACATGCTGAGTACGCTGTACGACGCAGGCGAAGGCGTAGCGCAGGACATGGAAGCGGCCGCAAGGTGGGAGCGCCGCGCCGCAGAGCAGGGCCATCGGTACGCACAGGCGAACCTAAGCTTTCGCTTTTACTCGGCGGGCGACTTCGCCGATGCGTTTCTGTGGTGCGAGAGAGCTGCGACGCAGAACCTGGCATGGGCGCAGTACAACCTGGGCCTGATGTATCGCAAGGGCGAGGGCGTCGTGCCGGACGACTTTGAGGCTGCACGCTGCTACCGCAAGGCAGCCCTGCAGGGCTTCTCCGAGGCGCAGACGAAGTTGGGCGAGTTGTACTCGCTTGGACGGGGTGTGGCTCAGAGCGACCTTGAAGCGGTTGCGTGGTATCGACGTGCCGCAGAGCAGGGCGTCGCCGAGGCCCAGTACCAGCTGGGACACTGCTATGCAGTTGCGCTGGGGGTAGAGCATGATTATGTCCAGTCGCGCCACTGGATTCAGCAGGCTGCCCGGCAGGGCCATTCCAGGGCGGTCCGCGAGCAGCGGGATCGGGAGTACCGCGATCCGTAACAGCCGCTGCCGGCTCAACTCTGCAGCCCTCTGTGTTCGCGGAATCCGCATCACACTCCGAGGCAACATCGTGTCGCATTTGGAACACGATGCCGACGGTCCCAGAAGTTCGTCACAACCCGGCATATTCGTGCCCACGAAATAGGAGTTTTACATGGCAGATCAGGCAGCACTCGAGCAAAAGTATGCCCCCGTTGGGCAGGCACTCACCGACTTCAGCGAATACGGCGCGAAGATGGAAGGCATTTTCATGCAGGGCGACAAGCTCGTTCTAAAGTGTTCGGTGCCTTCCAAGGTGGTTTCCAACCGCGTGTGGGATGCGATCAAGAAGGTCGACCCCAACTATGCAGACTTCGAGATCCAGATGACCGTAACTGGTGGGGATGAGCAGCCGTACGAGATCAAGTCCGGCGACACCCTGAGCGCCATTTGCCTCAAGTTCTACGGCAACGCGAATAAGTACCCAGAGGTCGCGAAGGCGAATAACATGGATCCGAACCACGTGTCCGCAGGCAAGACGATCCAGCTGCCAGTCCTTTCGTAAGAGACACCTAGATCGCAAGTAGGTAAAAGGCGCTCACCCAGGTGAGCGCCTTTATGGTGAGAGTGCTGCACTCGCACCTGAAATAAAGAATTCTTACTTCATCCTAAGCAGTCAGGCACCTCGAAGCTGGCTGCTTTCGAGGTGGCTGGCCGGTATTTGGCAGATTGCTGAATCAAAGCCGGCGCAATGTGCCACTCTAGTTGCAGTGCGTCGTCTCCTGTCCATTGTGCTGCTGGTCGTTTTCTCCATGCCCTTTCTCGCGCCGCTGGCTGCGCGGGCGCAGGGTGCGGAAGCAGCGCTGCCGGCGTGTTGCAGGATGAGCGGCAAGCACCATTGCATGACGAGCGTCGATGAGCATGGCAAGCCCATCCATCAGGAACAAGTGTTTCATGCGCCCAAACCGAGCTGTCCGATGGCAACCCTTGTGGTAGCCCCCACGCGGCCTGGCCCGAATGTGTCGCCTTCTACTGCCGACCTGCTCTCCGCAAGTCTGATAAGCCAGCCTTTCATTGCCGTGCAAATGGAGTGCAAGCGCCGCATCTCCGAACTGCGATGCCGGCAAAAGCGCGGCCCACCCCAGCAAGCCTGATTTCGCACAGGAGTGATGGTTGCCGCCGCGCTGTGGCGAGCGTCCATCGTTCTTACCAGGCTTTGTAGAGTCGCTGCCGATCTTTGCCGGTGAGCTGCTCCGGGTGTACAGGCTTCCGAATGAACCCTCGCACAGCAAATAGAACATTGATCTATCGCCACTCGTCAGGCGGCGGCTTGCAGACGCGCAGACACGCTCCAGGAAGGCGTCGGTGACACCATAACCATGCTCTCGCACCTGCAAAGAATGACCGAACAACTCCGACGCTTCAGCGCTGCGGTGCTGCTCGTCTTTTTTTTGCTCTCGCCGCTGGTGCCGGCGGCAACGGCTTTGCAGCATGACGAGCACGCGACGCTACCCGCATGCTGCAGACTCCACGGCAAACATCATTGCTCCGGGATGCATTCGGGTACGGCTGACTACAACAAGCAACCAGCCGTCGCGCAGCTTACGGAAAAGTGCCCGTACGCACTCGCGACGACCGTCAGCGCACACGGTAGCGCCTTCGATGCTGCCGTCTCGAAACCTGCTTTTGCTGGTCTCGCCTCGCATCCCACGATCCTGCCGCGTGCCGTCATCCAGCACGGCAGATCATTCGATCGATCCAACGGGAAACGCGGTCCACCACACACCTCCTAGCCTGATGCAACAACGAAGCCTGCATAAGCCTGTATGCCGATCCGTTCCAGGAGTAAGTGTGTTCCTATCCAAGCGCTCGACCGCATTACCGCTGATCCTCTTCTTATTGTCCCCCGCTGCCTTCGCGCGGCAAACACTTACCACAGCCTCCATTGCCGGACGAGTAACTGACGCTTCGGGTGCCATGGTCAGCGACGCTGCCGTGACCGCCACGCAGGTTGCTACCAACCGGAGCCAGGTCGTACAAACCGACAAGGAAGGCCGCTTTCGGCTGCCATTTCTGCCAGTCGGGCAATACATCGTCACTGCAGTTGCCGGCGGCTTTGCGGAAGGGAAGCGACAGGTCCAACTGACAGTCGGTTCAGCCTTCGATCTGTCGTTCACGCTCGCAGTCGGCTCCTCCGCGACGGCAGTTGATGTGCGCGGTGAGGCGCCCATTGTGGAGGAAAATCGAAGCCAGATTGCGGCAACGGTAAGTGAGCAGGAGGCGACCAACCTACCGTTCAATGGCCGCAATTACCTTGACCTTGCATTGCTGGTTCCGGGCGTTTCGCCCACAAATACCAACAGCGTGCAAACCTTTGCGGAGACCTCGCCGGTCATTGGCCAGGGCTACTCGATGAATAGCCAGCGGAACTTCTCCAACGGCTTTATCGTGGACGGTCTCTCTGCCAACGACGACGCGGCAGGCCTCGCCGGCAACGTCTACGGCTTGAATGTCATTCGCGAATTCCAGGTGGTGACGTCCGGCGGCCAGGCAGAGTTTGGGCGCGCGCTGGGTGGTTATTTCAACATCATTACAAAGAGCGGCACCAACAACCTTCATGGCGACCTGTACGGCTTTTGGCGCAATCAAAGATTGAATGCGAACAATGCTCTTTCCGGAGGCAAGCTACCGCTGACGCAGGGCCAATATGGTGGCAGCTTGTCTGGACCCATTCAGCGAGACCGCACCTTTGCGTATGCAAACTTTGAACAGCGACGCCTGAACACAGACGGCATCCTTACGATTACACCAGGGAACGCGACGGCGATTAACACACGTCTGCAGGCCACTGGTTATCGGGCACCTTTGCTGATCGTGGGTACCGGCCCGACAACGCTTTACCCCACGACGGTGCACACGACGAACGGCTTTGGCCGCATTGATCGCCAGTTCACCAGTCGCGACCAGTTCAACCTTCGCTACAGCCTCTACCGGCTTGACTCCATCAACGCACGTGGCTCCGGCAGCCTGGCTGCGGTGAGCAATGGAACGGCCGTGCGTGATGTGGATCACACGGTTGCGGTCAGCAACATCGCGACGGTTTCACCGCGTACCTTCAACGAGACACGCGCACAGTTCACCTACGACAGTCTGAATGCTCAGCCGAACGATGAACTTGGACCGGCCGTTACCATCTCGGGCGTGGCATCGTTCGGGCGCTTTTCTAGTTCGCCCACGGCGCGGCTCAACTACCTCTATGAAGTTGTGGATAACCTGGTATTACAGCGAGGTGCCCACACCTTTAAGACAGGAGTGGACTTTCTCTATAACCGCGACACGATTACATTTCCGCAATCGCTCCGCGGGGCTTATACCTTTTCTTCACTTACAAACTTCCTAGCGGGCACTTACAACGCGCAGGGGTATACGCAGTCCTTCGGCGTTCCCACAATCGCGCAGAATAATCCAAACGTGGGTTTTTACCTGCAGGATGAGTGGAAGGTCTCACCCCGCTTCACGATGAATGCAGGTTTGCGTTACGACCTGCAGTTCCTGCGCACCATCCATACCGACACCAACAATGTGTCGCCTCGCGTAGGCTTTGCATGGTCGCCGTACGGTACTGCAGGGACCGTGGTGCGTGGTAGCTATGGCCTGTTCTACGACCGGATCCCGCTGCGTGCGCTAGCCAACGCGCTGCTCTCTGCGAACAATACAACGGACCCAACGCAGGCTGCGTTGCTAAGTTATACGTTTACCCCCGGACAGGCAGGCGCACCCACATTTCCCAACGTAGCGGCCGCACCGCCGGCAGGTGCGCTGCTGAACTACACGCTGATGAACCGCCACATTGAAAATGCGTACGCCCAGCAGGCGAGCCTGGAAGTGGAGCAACAATTAACGAGCCGCAGCAGTGTCGGCATCAGCTATCAACACCTGCGTGGCCTGCACTTGCTGACGTCCATCAACAGCAACATCAACGTGGATGGCACACGACCAAATCCCGCCTACGGCAATGCCCGCGGCTACGACTCCAGGGCGGATTCCTACTACGACGGCCTTGCGGTGTCGATGGTGCAGCGGCCCACCAACTGGGCCAGCGCACGGCTCTCTTACACGTGGTCGAAAGCAATCGACGACGTGGGTGAGTTTTTCTTCAGCGCGCCGGTCAATAACTTCTTTGTGGGGCAGGATCGCAGCCGTTCCGATGACGATCAGCGACACCGCGTGGTCTTTGACGCGTCGCTCAACTCGCCAACAAGTCGCCCGAACAGCTTTGCCGGGCACCTGACGCATGGCTGGAGAATCGGCGGCATTTTGCAGTATTACTCGCGGTTGCCTTTCAACATTGTTACGGGAACGACGACAAAGCAGGGAACCACACAGCGTCCGTGTTCGCCCGGCTACAACCTGACCGCGAGCGGCGGCAACAATCCATGCACGCAGGCGCTGCCGGGCTCGCTTATCGGTAGAAATTTCGGTTCAGGTTTTGATTTCTTCAGTCTCAATGCCCGCCTTAGCCGCACGTTTGCTCTTACGGAACGGGTCAAGCTGGAAAGCATCGCCGAGGGCTTCAATGCCCTGAACCATCGCAATGACATGATCCCGAACGGCACCTTTGGCAGCGGTGCGTTTCCATCGACGCCGACCAGCACCTTTGGCCAAGCGACTGCCGTAGGTGACCCGCGCAGTGTTCAACTGGCGGCCCGCTTCAGCTTCTAACCCACTGCCGGGTCGCCCACGGCGGCGGCCCGCTTTCCTGGAGGCACCATGTCACAAGCGACTCTCTCCGCAAAAGGTACGCCCGCAGGGCTCGATCACCGCACGGTCTGGCGCTGGCACTTTTACGCGGGGCTGTTCTGCATCCCATTTGTTCTTTGGCTGTCGGTCACGGGGACTGTCTTTCTTTTCCATCCTCAGATTCAGAAATGGCTTGACCGGCCCTACGATCATCTTTCCATCGCACCGCGCGCGACGGCAAATGCCCAGGTGCAGGCGGCCTTAGCAGCCGTTCCAGGCACCACCTTTGACTCGTACGAACTGCCCCACTCGGCCACGTCCGCGGCGCAGGTCCTGGTGGACAAAGGCTCGCAACAGTTTCGGGTGTATGTCCATCCGGAAACTCTTGCTGTCTTACATGTCGACAACGAAGACCACCGGGTCGATGTGTTCACCTCGCGCCTGCATGGGGAGCTGTTACTCGGCAAGTACGGTTCGTGGATTGTTGAACTCGCTGGAAGCTGGGCGGTGGTCATGATCCTGACGGGTTTGTATCTGTGGTGGCCGAGTCATACAAAGGGTTTGGGCGGCATCCTCTATCCACGATCCGGGCAAGGGAGGCGCGGCTTCTGGAAAGACATCCACGCGGTGACTGGTATCTATGTCTCGTTCTTTGCGCTCTTTCTTTTGCTGACCGGCTTGCCGTGGGCGAAAAGCTGGGGCGGCTACCTGAAGGCCATCCGGCACGTCAGCGCAGGCCATGCAGCGCAGCAGGACTGGACAACAAGCAGTGCAGATGTGCTGGCAGCACGTGCGTCACGCAGCGACTCTGCCATGGCTGGCATGCAGGGCTTGGATCACGGCTCCAGCAAGGGTGCTGCGCATGCGGAACACGCAGGTGGGTGGGGGCGTCACGGCACTATGTTGTCGGGGCCCATGGCATTCGTCGCGCTGGACAGGATGGTGTCCACGGTTGCACCGTTGCAGCTGGTAAATCCTGTGCTGATCGCGCCGCCCATGCACGAAGGAGGGAACTGGAGCGCAAAGTCGGACACACGCGACCGCCCCCTCCGCGTCGATCTGCTTCTGGATGGTGCAAGTGGTGCGGTCCTCAAGCGCACCGACTTCTATACGAAACCCTGGCTCGACCGTGCCATTGGCATCGGTATTGCAGCGCACGAGGGGCAACTGTTCGGCGTGCTCAACCAAATGGTCAGCTTCTTCACAACGGTGGGACTCTTGCTGCTCAGCGTGAGCGGTCTGGTCATGTGGTGGCGACGGAAGCCGGAGGGTGTTTTGGGTGCGCCTGCAGGCATCCGACGAGTGCGCTTCTCAGCTGGCCTCATCGCGACCATGATCTTTCTCGGCATCTACTTCCCGTTTTTGGGGGGCTCAATGCTCCTGGTTGGCGTGGTGGAACGTTTCGTGCTGCGCAGGCTTGCTGTGACTCAACACTGGCTTGGCCTGGAGCGGGTTTAAGCAAGCGCATCGATCAAACCAGACACATCTATGCGGCACGCCATACCGGGCGGCCAGGCATGCGAAACATAACTTGAATGCCAGCGAAGGAACGTGTCCGAAGCGGTCAACCAATAAGGTGCGAATGCGATGGATACCCGCAAAGCGAACTTGTCGGCAGTGTGAGAAATGCTCAAGATGGTTGGGTCGTCCTGCTTTCGATGAAAGAGAGCAGGCAGGCAGTTTGTGCCTCAAAGCTGCCTCGTGCCTTGCGGGGAAAATGATGGCAGCTATAAGTCATGGCTTCGCGAGCGCTGCCCCGCTTAGTTGTGCAATTGCTCCCAGCGTTGTCTGGGCGGCGTTCAGGCCCAGGCGGAAGTCGTCGTCGTTGTAGAACGAGTACAGGTCAGTGGGTTGGTGGTGTTGTGGATCCCAGCCGCTGCCCATCTGCGCACCACGCTCCATTTCACGCAGGCTGATGGACGGCGTCAGGTTCATGAATGGACTGGAGTCCGTATTCGTCATGTGCGGACCCACGTTCGCCGGAAAGTCTGGCGCGTACTTGTCGTTCGCCAGTTGAAACTGATGCGCCATGGTCATGGCGGCGTCCGCATACTTTGAGGTGGACTGGTATTCAATATTGACATCCGCTTCTGGCCGCTGCTGCTTGTTCATGGTGCCGTCTTTCAGCGGCATGCCGTGGTCGTACAGCATCATGTCGTGTTGAATCATGCCAAGCCACTTGGGCTCCGGAAATTTGCCAGATCCGACAGGGGTTTCGATGCCCTGCAGAGCTTTGCGTTGATCCACATAGGCTGTAGCGCCGTTCAATCCCGTCTCTTCGTTGTTCCACAGGGCGAATCGGATGGAGGTGTCGGTCGTCACGTCAGGATTGCTGAAGATACGTGCCAACTCCATGACCAGCGCCGTGCCTGAGCCATCGTCATTCGCCGCTTCACCCCACCCAATACCGTCCATGTGCGCGCCCAGGATGTACATCTGATCCGGGTGCCTGGATCCGATCTTGGTGCAGAAGACCTCTTCGCGTTCGCCCGGGGTTGAGGGCTGCGTGTTCAAGGCCCGCAGCTTTTCATCGGGCTGCTTCATGGGGTCTTCGTTGACGCGGTCGGGCTGAATGTTGCCGCGACGCCGGGAACCGCCGAGGCCAACGGAGCGATCAACCGGCGGGCGTCCAGTGCGCGGCACCACCGGGGCAGGCTGGAAGTCGTAACGTACGCGCTCGGTGGCGCAGCCATAGCTTTTCAGTTGCGCTTCAATCCAGTCCACTGCGGCGCGGTTGCGGTCTGTACCCTGTCGGCGATCGCCAAATTGGGTAAGTCCCTTGATGGTTGCTTTATAGCCGTCTAATGCAAGCCTGCTGACCAGCGCTGGAACAGGGTCGTTCGCAGATGCCAGGGGCGCAACTGCGCCTGTCTGCGCAGAGGCAGACAGGCCAATCAAGCAAAGAGCGAGTGAAGAACTATGGCGCATTTTCATAACGTCCCCTTATACGGCGGTGCAGACCGTTGCGCTGTCGGCGCTTAGAGACAGAGTGACACACATGATGGCGGTGAACCAACTTGCGTGTTCGCTAGAACTTGGCGATCAGGGTGACACCGCCCACAAGCAGTGCGCCGCCCAGCAACCGCCATGAATTAATAGGGTGCTGATCCATGCGGAACCAGCCGTAATGATCAATCACCAGCGAGGTAATGAGCGCGGCCGTGACCGTGATGCCCATGAAGGGACCCGCGCCCACCTTGTTGACGAACTTCAGCCCGGCATACACCTGCACCGCGCCGACCAGTCCACCAACGACTGCCCACCAGGGTAGTTCTGCAATGTGCTTTGCCGTCGGCAGCGGGTGCGGCATGATCAGAAACGCGGCGACAAAGAAGATCGTAATGAGCAGAAAAGAGACTGCCGAGGCGAGCCAAGGATTGACCAGCGACTTACCCAACTGCCCATTCATGGCAGCCCCGCAGGTCTGCAGCGCGCCACCAAGAATAATAAAAGGAATAATCCAGCCTGCATTCATGTTTGCCTCAGTTTGCTTTGAACAGGGTATGCATCAGGATAGTTCCCCCAATGGAGACAAGAAGGGCCGCAGGCATGGCAATCGCGCCGACGCGGAGAAACTTCCAGAAGCTGACTTCAATCTTTTCCTTGCGCAGCGCCAGCAGCCATAGGATGGTCGCGAGGGAACCGGTGACGGAGAGGTTCGGCCCAAGGTCGACGCCGATCAGCACGGCATTGGCAATCAGACCCTTGGCATGGGCCGCCTGAAGCGTGCCGCCTGCAATCAATCCCAGTGGAAGATTGTTGACGATGTTGTTTGCAATGCCGACGACGAACGCGACAACAACGGCACCCACGGCAGGTATAAGGCCTTCCGCCCAATGCAATGCAGCAACGGTGATCTTAAGGGCGCCCATGCTTTCCACCGCGTCGACCATGACGAACAGGCCTGCAACCAGTGCGAGTGTGCTCCAGCTAATCTCCTTCGCCAGCTGCAGGGGATTGCTCTTTGCCTTGATAGAAATGACCGCGGTGACTGCCAGGGCGGCGAGGCACGTGGGCAGGCCAAGGTCCTTGCCCATCGCAGAAGCAATTAACAGGATCGCGATCACGCAGCCAAGACCGGCAAGAACCAGCTTGCCATTGATCTGCAGTTCTTCCGGCTTAACTTCTTCTTCTATCTTGCCCTGCAGATCTTTGCGAAAGACCATTCGCATGACAAGGTAGGTGGTGACGATGGAGAGGATGGAAGGCAGACCGAACGAGAGCAGCCACTGTCCCAGCGGTGGCATGCCCTGGTGGAAGACCACCAGATTGGCAGGATTCGAAATAGGCAAAACAAACGACGCCGCGTTCGCGATCAGGGCACACGCGAAGAGGTGCGGCAATGGTTCAACCTTTGCCTTGCGTACAGCGGTCAGAATCGCCGGTGTAAGTACAACAGCGGTCGCGTCGTTCGACATAAAGATCGTAGTAAGTGTTCCTATGCCGTAAACCAGAGTAAACAGCCGCGCAGAGGAACCATTCGCGCCACGAACTGCTATGGACGCAACCCATTCGAAGACGCCGTTCTCGTTGGCCAGTGCAGAAAGCAGCATCATGCCGATGAGGAACAGGTACACATCTGAACCTTCGGCCACGGCTTTGCCAGCGAGCTTGATCGGGATGAGCCGCAGCACAACCAGCAGCACGGCACCGCCGCTGACCCAGTAGACCTCTGGAATGTTGCGGGGGCGTATCAGCATTAGCAGGATGCTTACGCCGACAATCAGCGGCAACAGGATATGCGCTACTTCAGGGGAGACCATTTACCACTTCCTTCCATTCTTGTTCGGCCCTAGCTGGGTTGCGAGCAGACCATGCTCTGGCCATGCTTCGAACGCATTTTCCAGGTCCCGTTCCCTGCGTTCCGGCGCGTTGTAGGCGCTGTCGCCGAGGATGACGCGAATGCAATCTGTCGCTTCGTTGCCCACGTTATCCGTCACCCGAACTTCCAGTGCGTAGACGCCATCCGGCAGTGCCTTGTCGCACAGCGACCCCTGCCAAACGGCGCTGTTCGGTATCTGGGTCAGCTTCGCGGAGGCACTTCCGAGTTTCGCGTGTACCGCCTGCACAGGTTCCTGACTCCACACCTTGGCCCGAACGCACACATCGCTCCCAACCGCCAGGACGGCTGCGTTTGCATCTGTGACAAAGCGCTCGTCCGCGGGTGAAGTAATGATGACTGCCGGCAGTTCACCCAGCGGCAGGAACCTCCAGCTGACTACGGGGCCGTCCACATTCGTCACAGAAAAGCCCACAGGGCCTTCTTCAATCTGCCCGGTAGAGCGTGTGGCCGCGTACAGGGTCCGGCCGTCGTTGGCGACTTCGTTGTAGTGGGTGTGACCCATCTCGACAAGGCGTACAGGGTATTGCGCAATGAGCGCGCGCAGCTCTCCGGCGCCCTGTTTTAATTCGGTTGGATAGCAGTGCAACAGTAGAACCGCAGACTCATTTTCGGCCAGCGATTTCAGTCCGCTTTCCAGCCAGACAAGTTGTTGCGATAAGACGGTGAACGAACCTGGGTCGGGCAGGTCAAAAGCATTCAGCGCGAAGAAACGCACCTTACCGACCTGGAACGAGTACTGCAGCCGCGCCGACATAAACTGCTCGAAGTTGAGAAAGCTCTTGGTATGCACGTCATGGTCGCCCACAATGCAGCACCACGGCACCGTCAGCGCATCAATCGCTTCGCGAACTACCTGGTACTGTGCGGCGCTGCCCTGGTCGGCGACATCGCCGGGCAGAAAGACAAAGGAAAGACTCGTCGCAAAGGCTTTGTTGATTTCTTTCACGATGCCGAGCAGGTCAAGGTGATTCTGTTGGCCAGCCGTTGTCATGTGCAGGTCGCCAATGTGAACCCACGAGATGACGCCGGCGGCATCCGACGCACGTGGTTCAAAGGGTGTAAGTGGTGGCGTTTCAATCATGCGGATGCTCCTTCGTGTGCGGGGTCGTGGTGAAGTGTCTCGGGAATGGCAAACAGCAGCAGTAAGAACGCCACCAGGGCGACCGCACCCAGCGACAGGAAAGAGACGCGAAAGCTGAAGGCCTGGATCAGCTTGCCGCCAAATGTGGTGCTGAGCGCAGCTCCCAGCGCGATCGCCGTTGCCAGTGCGCCCTGCACCAGATTGAACCGGCCCGTGCCACGTGTAAGGTCCGCCACGACCAGCACGGCGACCACGCCGAAGATTGCGTTGGCAATGCCGTCGAGCACCTGGATGCCAATCAGCGCGACGCTCCAATGCGTCAGCGTGTACAGCACCGCACGAAGGGGGAGCACGCCAAACCCGATCAGCAGCAGTGTCTTGCGCCCATGCCGATTGGCCCAGCGACCCACAAAGGCTGCCGAGCACATAATGATGACCTGCGTGACGATGATGCAGGCGGACATAAAGGGCGCAGCCCCGGTGGCTGACCCGTTCGACAGCAACTCACCCAACTGTGGCAGCATGGCAGCGTTTGCAAAGTGGAAGAGGAAGGCACACACCAGAAACAGGACCAGCGTCGGGTTCTTGAAGAGGTGCAGAAACGATTCGCCGCCCTTCGCCTTCCTCTCGGATTGTTCGCCGCCGCGGGCCAGGTCGTAGTCGATCTCGTTGGCTCTGATGGAGAAGACCGAAACTGCCGTGGGGATGGTGAGCACAGCGGCAATGACAAAGATCGCTCGATTGCCGTAGAAGTGGCTGACGGCAGCAATCACAAGTGCGCAGGCGACATTGCCTGCTGAGTTAAAAGACTGATTGTTGCCAAACTGCCGGTCAAAGAGTGTCTGACCGACAAGGCCCATGGTGATGGCCGCAAGCGTTGGAGCCAGAAAGGGAGCGGCAGCCCCAACCAGGCTTTGCGCAAGGTAGACCGCCCACGTGTCGGTGCTGATGGAGAGCAACAGGGCACCACACGCCAGCACCGCGATACCGACCGCGAGGATGGCACGCTTCGCTCGCAGACTGTCTACCAGAGCACCTGCGGGCGTTTGCAGCACCACGCTGATCATTCCGCTCAGGGTAAGCGCAAATCCGACGCGCGCCGGATTCCAGCCAGCGGAGGCAAGGTAGGCAGCCAGAAACGGACCCAGGCCTGTCTGCACGTCCGCAAGGAAAAAGCTCGTCGCTTCCAGGGCGTGGATGCTGTGCTGCTTCTGGTCAGTCTTCTTTTCTGCTGGCACACTGTTCCTTCCTGCTCTGCCCTGCTGTGTGAAGGCCCGGCGCTCGCTACGCCGGGCCACTAGCACTAGTTCGTAAGTTGATGTTGAGTTGCAGCCGCGCTAAGCTGCTTTACACCCCGGGAGGGAACGTGGGCAAGTGCTTCTGCGCCGCGTGCCAGTTCCAGCGCCTTGCGGTAGGCACCTGCGTCAAAGGCCTTGCGAGCCCGTCCTGTCACGGCTTCATACACCAGTTCGACCATGGCGTGGTGCTCCTCGTCTTTGGACCAGTGTTCCTCAGCCTTGTCCAGTTTGTGGTCAAACTCCTTTGTTATGGCGTCCAGGAGTTCTCTTTCAATACCGGCATCTTTCTTTGGCGAGCTCAAGGCGCCGAAGCTGAGATGTTCTGCTGCACGCAGCAGGTCGGCGGCGTCTCTCCCGTGACCAGCGTTGAGCCTCTGCTGGGCGAGTTCCGTTAGCTGCGTGATCTCGGTCGCGGCATGATCGAGCGATGCATGCAGCACCTCGACACGTCCCAGGTGCTCGTATGCGCGGCGGGTATCCTTGGCCGCGTCTTCCTGCGGAGTGTGTTTGCTGGCGGCTGACTTTGCTGCTTTTTTGACAGGGGGCATAGGTTTCCTTTCGACCCGTGGCGAGCACCCTGCCCGCCACGGGCGCTGGCTAGCGGTTCAAAGGTGCTGGTGCCGGGGGTGCCTGCGGTCCATCTGCGGGGCTTGGTGGCGGGGTCGGCGAGGCATCTGGAGCGCCGTCCGCGGGTGCAGCGAGCGGCGTCTGGCCTGAGCGGGTTCCAGTCGGGGGCGGCGGCGGCACCTGTCCCCGCCGGTTATCGTTGGCGCGCAGAGGCCCACCGGCGGCAGGTGGCGGCACCTGTCCTAAGCGGTCACCCGGTGCCGGTGGCGGGGTGGGGCGTCTGTCTGCATCACGCGGCGGCGCGCCTGGTTCGCCCGGGGCCGGTGGCGACGGCATCAAGCCGGCGTCGGCTGGTCTGCGATCCGAGCGCCGTGCCTTGCCGTGCCTCCGCTTGGTCGTTGCAGCGGGTGGCGGCATGTCAGGGCCAGCGATCGGCGGGGCGACACCCGGCTGCGGGTCTACAGGTGCCGACTGCTGCAAAGGCTGGTTTGAGCCAGCGACGCCGGGCTGTGTGGGACCACCAGGTTGAGGGAGTTGAGCAAAGCCTGCGGTAAAGAACAGGCAAACGGCAGCAGCAGCAAGAACGCGCATGAGTGTTTCCTCTGCACGGAGCGAATGCATGCCCGTGACCAAACTCGCGCTGCAGACTTCATGAACAAAATGAACGGTTTAGCCGGTTGCGGCAGACTCGGGTCTTTCGACGTCTGAGGCGAATCATCACAGCCCGTGTGCTGAAAGCGGACAGTTGAAGAAAGGTCTAAAGCCGCTGAACAGCGGCAAGTGGAACAATGGCGGAACAATGCACTTCGAGACCGTTGGTCCTCAACGTGCTGTCTACCAATGCAAAGCCGTTTGAGGGAGGAGAACGCAGTGGATCGAAGTGTCTGGCGAAGTCTCCGCACCCGCATTCTGTTTCTTGCGATCGTTACCTGCGTCTTTTTAGCGGTAGCAGTCAGCAGCCTTTCCAACTTCATTCGAAGCAGTCACCGGACCACGGTCAGTGAAGCGGGTCGGCACCTTTCCCTGGTGGCGACGGACCTTGCGCGTGCTTATTCTAGCCAGGCAGCGTCGGGTTTTTCGCTTCGGAACATCACCCGGCCGGCCAGGCCGCATGGGCCACCACCGCCGCCGGATGAGACGGGAAAGGCACCGGGTCCCCCACCTCCACCGTCGGCCGATCCACTCTCGCGTTTGACAGCCGGTGTGCTGCGAGGACAGGAGGGCATCGAGGACGGGTTCCTTGCCGGCGATGGTCCTCTGGTTGGTTACGCCTTCCCGACCCACGAGGGGCCAGGTGCCCAAAAAGAGATGCCGCAGCGCGAGCGGCCCACCATCGATGACCTTGCACACAAGGCGGAACAGACCGGGTCCAGACAGAGCTTCACGTTCGAGGGTCCGCATGACGTCGTCATGTTCATCGCCGAACCAGTCCGCGAATCCGTTGGCGGCACGCAGCAGGTTACGGGCGCAGCATGGCTGATGCAACGGCTGCCCGAGATCAATCGCGGCCGGAGCCAGCAACTGTTGTTTGTAAGCCTAGGCTTTGGCGCAGCTGCGCTCATGACAGGGTTTCTTGCCTGGTTCGTTACCGTGGAGGTGAGTGGCGGCGTGAGCACCGTAACCAACCGTCTGGCTGCCCTGGAGGGCGACCTTGCCCGACCTGCGGGTGTGGCGAACCGGCCGCAGCTTGCAGAGTTCGAGCGGATCCTGACCGGCATCAACGCCATGGCGTCGTCATTGCAAGAGCAGATATTGACCCAGCAAAACCTGCAGGAGCAGCTGCGCCATCGCGAGCGACTGTCAGCGTTGGGTCAGTTCGCCGCTGGTGTCGCACACGAACTGCGCAATCCACTGGCGACTATCCGCCTGCGCGCGCAGATGTCGCAGCACGCACCGAACCAAGAGACGCTGGCGCGGAACAGCGGCGTAATTTTGGAGGAGGTGGATCGCCTGGACGCCATGATCGGCAGGCTGCTTTACTTCGCCCGCCCTATCTCGCTGGACCTGCAGCGGCTGAACGTCGCAGAGCTTTGCTCGGATGTCATTCGTTCCTGGCAGGCCCGTTCTCCTGATTCCATCCGGTTGCGGTGTGACTCTGCAGGACGCATCGAGGTGTTGGCTGACCGCAGTCGCTTGTTACAGGTGCTGGATAACCTGGTCGAAAATGCCATCCAGGCGACCCGCGGTGCGCCAGGTGAGGTGGTTTTGCGTGCAACAGAACATCTGAACAGGGTACGGATTGAGGTGCTCGATCAGGGTCCCGGGTTTTCGCCAGAGGCGCTGAAGCACGCGTTCGACCCGTTCTACACCACCAAGGAGACCGGTACGGGGCTTGGACTGTCGATTGCGTTTGAGCTGGTGGAGGCGCACGGTGGAACGCTTCTGGCGGCGTCTCGGCCAGGGGGTGGCGCCACCGTTTCAGTCACCCTGCCGCAGCAGGGTCCCACCAAGGAAAAGGAATGATGACAGGGAAGGGCAGGCTGCTGGTCGTCGACGACGATCGCAATTTTCGCGAGACACTTTGTGAACTGCTGGAGAGCAACGGCTACGCCGTGCGGTCTGCAGCGAACGGCAGGGAAGCACTGGCGCTGCTGCAGGTTGCCGATTCGGACCTGGCACTGTGCGACTGGAAGATGCCTGACATTGGTGGGGAACAATTTCTGAAAGCGCTTGCGTCCGGCGGCACACTGACGACGATGCCGGTGCTGATCATGACTGCGTACGGCAGCGGTCCGAACGCACTGCAAGCCATGCAATTGGGTGCGTACGACTTTGTTACCAAGCCGCTCGAAATGGGCAAGGTACTTGCGACGGTAAGCCGCGCACTGCACCACCAGGAACTGCAGCGCGAGGTAGATGAGCTGCGCAGGCAACGCTTTCACGAGGCTGATCCAGAGTTGGCCGTGCTGCTGGAGAGGGTGCGCTCGCCCCTGCGAATGGTCGGCAGTTCGCCAGCGTGGATCGAGATCTTCAAGAACATCGGCAAGGTCGCGCGGACCGATGTGGGCGTCCTGATCCTTGGTGAGTCCGGGACCGGTAAGGAGATGGTTGCCCGCGCGATTCACGAGAACAGCAGCCGCAGCCGCAGCCTTTTATCATCATCAACTGCGCCGCGCTGCCCGCAGACCTGCTTGAATCTGAGCTGTTTGGACATGAGCGTGGGTCTTTCACCAGCGCCGTCACCCAGAAGATCGGTAAGTTCGAAGCGGCCCAGGGCGGCACTGTTTTTCTGGATGAGATTGGCGAACTGCCGCTGGCCCTGCAACCCAAACTGCTGCGCGTCTTGCAGGAACACACCTTTGAACGAGTGGGCGCGACCACACCCATGCATGCGGATGTTCGCATGGTGGCAGCAACCAATCGCCTGCTGGATCGCGAAGTGGAAGGAAAGAACTTTCGTGCCGATCTGTATTACCGCCTGAATGCTTATTCGCTGCGTCTGCCACCGCTGCGCGAACGCTCGTCCGACATTCTGCCGCTGGCCGAATACTTTCTGGAGCAGTACGCGCTACGGAACGGAACTGCGGTGCAGGGCCTGACGGAAGCAGCCGGTGCGGCCCTGGCTAAGTACAGCTTCCCCGGCAACGTACGGGAACTGGAGCACCTGGTCGATCGCGCCGCCATCCAGGCAGGTGGCCGCGCCATTACGGTGGAAGAGGTGGAAGCGCAGCTCGCCAAACCTGCCGTGGCGTCGCCAGAAATGTCACTGGAGGCCTTGCTGGCGCTACCGTTCCATGACGCCATCGCTCTGCTGGAAAAGGCTCTGCTTGAAAATGCATTGCATCGGTCAGGCGAGAACAAGTCAGAGGCGGCCCGCCGCCTGGGGATCCATCGCCGCCTGCTGTACGAAAAGCTGCAGCAGTATCAACTGTCTTGAAGGTGCCGAACTTAGCCGCAGCATTGGCTGGCAAAAACTTTGTGGGAGTATTGCCAGCCATTGCCGCTGAGTGGCTTTACTGCGGCTGAACCACTTCCACAATGGCTGCATCTGCCGCGCTCCATGCCGCTGCACCAGTATGTGACAGCTTTCGGCCAGACTCATCCCAGCTTAGTTCGGTAAGGTCGTGCTTGCCCTGTTCATACGCGTACGTCGTACCGTCGTCCGAATACAGCGTGAAGTGCGCGTCGGCTCCGGGATAGACACGAACCCTGTCGATGCGCTGCACTTGATTGGTGCTCTCAATGGGCGCGCCCAGAGGCAAAATTGAGCCTGCTCGAACAAAGACAGGAATGGTCTCGATGGGTGACGGAACTGTAATTCGCTGCCCCCCGGAGAACTTTTTGTTCGTCCAGAAGTCGAACCAATCCGAGCCGGCCGGTAGATAAACAGAATGGGTTGTCGCACCCTGATCGGTTACGGGCGCAACCAGCAGGGCTGGGCCGAACATGTATTCATCCCCAAGGTCGGCTACCTTCGGATCCTTGGGGAAATCCAGAAACAGACCGCGCATAAACGGCGCACCTGTCTGATGAACCTGCCATCCCAGCGAGTAGAGGTACGGCATGAGTTGGTAGCGCAGTTTCAGATACTTGATCAGGATCGGTTCGGCCTGTTTGCCATAGCTCCAGACCTCATTCTGAGGCCGTGTTCCATGCGACCGGAAGTTCGGCTGAAACGCACCATACTCAAACCAGCGCGTGTAGAGCTCGGGATAGTCGTCATACTGACCTACGTTGTCGCGCGCGTCGCTGGCATCCAGCAACGCGGGGTGTTCTGGCTTGTGAGCGTACGGCAGCGCCTGCCATCCGCCGATGTCGGTTGACCAGTAAGGCATGCCGGATGCGGTGAAGTTGATGCCGGTTGGCACCTGGCGCTTTAACGTGTCCCAGTTGGGGCTAATGTCAGACGACCAGAAGATAGCCCCATTATGCTGAGCACCAAGATAACTGTCGCGAGACAGAATCAGCGCGCGCTGGTGCATGTCTGCACGCATACCGTTATAGAAGGCGGCCGTGTGAAACAGCGGATAGACGTTGAAGAACTGGCTCCCAGGACCCACCTTGAAGTACGAACCATTCGGCGGAATATCGGGTTCTGTTTCATCGGCCCAGAAGGCGTCGAGACCCTTGGCAACGTAGTTTTCCTTGACGATGTTCCAGTACCACTTCGCGGCGTCCGGGTTGGTCGTGTCGATGTCTGACCCCGCCTTGTCATACGGCAGTCCGGTCGTCGGCGTGCCATCTGCCAGGTGCTCCAGCCAGCCCTTGCTTTGAAGCATGTCAAAGTAGCGGCTGCCCGGGGTGAAGCGCGGCCAGACGCTGATCATGACGTGAAAGTTCATGGCATGCAGCTGCTTCAACATGCCCACAGGATCGGGCCAGGCCGCGGGGTCCATGTCCATCTGGCCCATCCGGGTGTAAGTAAACCAGTCAACAACGAGGTCATCGATCGGCAACTTGCGTTCGCGATAACCCTTTGCCACCGCCAGTAGCTCGGCCTGCGTGCGGTAGCGCTGCTTGGATTGGAGGTAGCCATAAGCGCTTTTCGGCAGCATGGGAACATCACCTGTCAGCTGCCGGAAGCCGCGATAGATGGCGTCATAATCCCCCGCGATGACAAAGAAGCTGACGCGTTGGCCTACCTGGCTTTTGAAGGAATTCTGATGATTGAAGCCAAGGGCCACCGTCGTCTTGGACGGATTATCCCAGATCAGGCCGTAGCCTTGATTCGTAACCAGGAATGGAACGCAGACACTCTGACCGGAGGGTGCGTCGTAATCGTGCGCGCAGTCTATGACGTGGCCGCGCCGATCCAGAAAACCCTGCTGATTCTGCCCCAGGCCGTAGTCATGCTCGTCGTCAGCTGCGGCAAAGCTGGCACCCACCGTGAAGAAGGGAGGATCTGACGGCCGACGGTCCAATTCAATATCGTGGGTGCCGTCTTTATAGTTCGGCACGGCCATCTGCCAGCCGTTCATATGCAGCACCGGCTTACCGTCTGCAGCAGCGATGTCGAGCCCAATATAAGGTGTCGATCCGCCGAAGAACTTTGCCGTTTCCGGCTGAGGGCCGGCAGTCTTCGGTTGTGGTGCGACTGTGACGCGCAGCACGTTGGATTGCAGCACGTCGCCTGCGCTGCCTGCCTTGCTGGACCAGCCGGTTGCATTGGCTTGCGCCGTGATGCCGTAGCCCGGCACTGCCAGGGCATCCTGGCTGCGCAGGCTGAGGCTAACGCGGACGATGTTGGGTGCATACGGCTCAATGAACACGGTGGCACCGCCACGATCGGTGCTGATGGTTGCCTTCTGGGCAGGGGCGGTCAGCATCGCCGAAGTCGAAGACAAAAAGAGTGCGACAAGCCAGGCGTATTTCATAAGGCGCAGAACTCCTAAACGACGCCTGCTGTCCTCATAATGGGAGGGCCAAATCGGTTCGTCGTCGTCCTTTAAGCTAAAGCCTGTCATAACCTCCCGTCATCTTGTACGCGGGCGTTCAGAAGCGTTTGGACGTCGCCGCAAGGGTACAAAGTTCCCACAAGCTATCGAAATGACCTGTTTTGAGAAGGTGATCTTCTGCCATTTTGCCGATAAAGGTGACAGGAGAGCACTCATGCGAGTACCTTTCGCAAATGCAAAAAACGATGGTCTTTTCCACGCACAAATCGTTCCCAGTCCCCGCCGTCTTCCCGGGCCGGGCAGCTGTTGAAAAAACGTCTCGCACCCCGGTGGTCCGCGGCATCGCGATCGGCTTCGTCATTGAAGCGATTGCCGTACTGGCAGTGTGGGGCGGCGTACACCTTTACCACACCCTGTAGGATCGTTTCCTGCAGGGCGGTGGGCTGTCCGGCTGTGTAGCCGTCGCCCATGCTCAAGGCAGAAGGAGCAGGTTATGCTGTGGCCGCAGAGGTAAGGCCGCACTGGTTTGCTGGCGATGACTTTACGTACGGGTGCTGCGTAGGATAGCCGCACCCAAAGCACCCGAAGGGAACTTCCCCCTCCACATTCGATAGTTCTTGCTCATCCACCCGTAAGACCTCTTACCTGACGCCGGGTTCCTACCTGGCATCGATGCTCGTTGTGCCCGCCATGGCACCTGCTGCATACATCGGCATGTCCTTGGGCAATCCAGAAGGGCTTGCAGGCCCCAGCACGCCGCTGCGGAGTAGCATAACGGTATGGCGGTGACAGCACCCAATCGCAGCAGTTTTGAAAGCACGCTTCGTTCTGCGAAGACAACCATGGTCTTTTCTGAGACCCTGAGCCTCGCGATGGACAGCTTTCGCGCCAGCAAGGTTCGTTTCCTGCTGACCATGCTGGGCATGATCATCGGTTCTGCATCGATTGTGCTGGTCGTCACCGTGGGTCTCACCGGTCGGCAATACGCGCTGAACACGCTCAGCAGCATCGGCCCGAATATGGTGGAGATGCAGTACAGCGGCGGCACCACCAGCGGCCCTGACAATGCGTCAACGCCCGACTACATGACCAAGGAAGATGAGAGCGCGATCAACCAGCAGGTGCCTGGTATCGCCTTCAGTTCGCCCATGCTGGAGTTTCATGCACCTGTCAGCATCGGCAACGGTCGCACCAAGGATGTGCAGTTGCTGGGCGTTTCCCCACGCTATAAGGATGTGCGCAACCTTGCCGTGGTCAGCGGGCGATTTTTCGACGATCAGGACACGCTGGCGCACGAAAAAGTCGGCATGATCGTGGAGGCGCTGGCCAAGGAACTCTTCGGGTCAGACGATGCCGCGGTGGGCAAAGTATTGAGCCTGAACGGTATTCCCGTCGAAATTATTGGAACATTCAAGCTTAGAGTTGACCTCTTCGGCCAGTCGGAGATCAGCGACCAGACCGTATTGCTGCCGTATCCCGTGGCCCGTTACTTCACGGGAACGGACACGGAGAAGGAAATCTTCTTCACCATGCGAAACCCGGAAGACGTACCATACGCGGCGGCGCGCATTCTGGAGCTGATTCGGTCCAGGCATCGCAAGACCAGCAGCTACAACGCATTTACGATGGTCGCCATTCTAGACACAATGAACAAGGTGGCGCTGGAACTGACGTACGTGCTAATTGCCGCGGCGTTCATCACGCTGGTGGTGTCTGGTGTCGGCATCATGAACAGCATGCTGGCGAATGTGACGGCGCGCATCCGCGAGATTGGCATCCGCAAGGCGCTTGGGGCGACTAAGCGTGAAATCCGGCTTCAGTTTCTGACGGAAGCGGTCTTTCTTTCGCTTTGTGGCGGGGTGGTTGGAACATTGCTTGGGCTTGCGGTGCCCATCAGCATCAACCTGCTGACGGACATTCACATCCCTACGTCCGGGCTTTCGGCTATTATCGCGCTGCTAACCAGCGTGCTGGTCGGCGTGATTTTTGGAACTCTGCCCGCGAATCGCGCTGCCGCGCTTGATCCCGTGGAAACGCTTAAATATGAGTAGCGCAGGACAGTTCGGGTGTTCTGAACCGTCCATTACATAAACAGGGCGATCTGTTCCAACTCCGCGTGCATGCAAGCAAGATTGCAGTGGAAAGAGTCGATGCGGGTTACAACGCTTCTCGCGCCCTCGCTGGATACGCCGTAGCCTCTGGCGCTCAGAAAACTGCTGACCAGCTCTGCCGCTTGCCAGCTATCCAACCCGGATTGCAGCAGTTCCATGCGGAGCGAGGCGACATCTTCCGAGGTGAACTTTGCGTCGATCGGCATTACATCCATGTCGCAACTCCCTATTGACTTTTTAGACGTCGTGAGTCTATGCAGGTTGCCGGACACGAGATCATTCTGCGCGTTTATCGAAAGTAGGCTGGGGTGAAACGACCCAAAGTGGGCGTCTGCATCCCTGTATCCTTGAAGGGATGAGCGCACGTGTACTCGACGGACTGGCCATTGCGGCCCGTATCAAGGCAGAAGTCAAAGAGCAACTAGGCAACATGGCGGCGGATGGGCTCAAGCCTGGTCTGGCTGTGGTTTTGATTGGCGACGATCCGGCTTCGGCTATTTACGTTCGCAATAAGGTGAAGACCTGCGAAGAACTAGGTATTCGCAGTGTTTTGTTGCGACCAGACCCGGCACTCACCACGGCCGATCTGCTGCACATTGTTCAAGGCCTGAACGAACGGGACGACATCGACGGCATCCTGGTGCAGCTGCCGCTGCCAAGGCAGATCGATGCCAAGCAGGTGCTCGAGGCCATTGTCCCTGAGAAGGATGTCGACGGCTTTCACCCCATGAACGTGGGTCGACTGTACACCGGGCAGGACTGCCTGACGCCGTGTACCCCGACCGGTGTGCTCGAAATTCTGCGACGCAGCGACATTCCTACCGAGGGTGTAGAAGCTGTTGTAGTGGGGCGCAGCGACATCGTCGGCAAGCCCACGGCAGGCATGCTGCTGCGAGCGAATGCCACGGTCACCACCTGCCACATTCACACGGTGAACCTTGCAAAACACACGCGCGAAGCTGACATCCTGGTGGTGGCTGTGGGTAGACCCGGCCTGATCACGCCAGACATGGTGAAGCCGGGCGCGGTACTGATCGACGTGGGCATCAACCGCATTACGACGGCTGAGGAAGTGGAGAGCTTCTTTCCAGGCGACGCAGAAAGGGCGGCCACTTTTGCGAAGCGTGGGTCAGTGGTCATGGGCGATATTGATCCGGCAGCGTACGCCGTGGCCGGAGCTTACACGCCAGTACCCGGCGGGGTGGGCGCGCTTACCATCGCCATGCTGATGCACAACACTGCCAAGGCCGCCCGGCTGCGGCGTCGGCTACGGTAGCCTGCATGTTGCGTGTCGCCCTGACGGGTGGTGTGGGCAGCGGAAAGTCTGCGGCAGCAGCCATGTTGCGCGCGCTGGGTGCGCAGGTCTCCCACTCGGACGAGGTGGGCCGGGCGCTGATGCAGCCGGGCCAACCGGTGTTCGCTGGCATCCGGGAACACTTCGGTCCTGCCGTGCTGCAGGCGAATGGGGAACTGGACCGTGCTGCTTTAGCTTCGATTGCGTTCGCACAGGGCCGCGTGGAAGAGCTGAATGCGATCGTCCATCCGGCAGTCATCGCAGCCCAGGCGCAGTGGATGGAGCGGGTCCGTGCGGACGATCCGTCCGCGGTGGCCATCGTGGAATCTGCACTGATTTTTGAGACAAGGCACGGCGACAGTGTGTCAGGGCAAGCGTCGGCGCCGTGGCGCAGCCGCTTCGACCGGATCGTAGTGATTACGGCTCCGGTAGAATTGCGCCGTCGCCGGTACGTGGAGCGGGTTCTGCAGAGTGCGGGCCGTGACGCCGCGGCGGCATCGGCTGACTTCGATCAACGTGCCGCGGCACAATGGACCGACAAACGAAAAGCTGCGCTGGCCGACACCGTGATTCGAAACGATGGCAGCCTGCAGGATCTTCAGCATCATATGGCGCACCTCTATCAGACACTTCGCCAGGAAGCGGCAGATGACGCAACGGAAGCGATGTAGCGTGGCGCGTCTAAAATCAGGGACGGGACCGATGGCAGACGCTCGGGACACCCGGAGGTGCGGGGTATGAAGTTTCGCAGGGTTTTGCTGGTCGTTCTGCTGGTGGGTAGCTTCTACTACCTGACGCAGCACCTATGGCCTGCGGGTGCCATGGCCGCGCTGGTCAATCGCTACGCTCCCGCATCGACCGATCGCGCTACGCTGGTACATACCAGCGGCCCCATGGGCGTGTTCGACCTGAACGTTGCGAACGCAGAGCCAGCTTTTGACGCGGAAGAGCAGAACAACATCGCCGTCTACAAGCGGCTCACGCCCAGCGTGGTCAACATTACGACCACTACCGTCGCGTTCGACTTCTTCTACGGCGCGGTGCCGTCGCAGGGGCAGGGGTCCGGCTTCATCCTGGATAAGCAGGGCCACGTGCTGACGAACAACCACGTCATTGGCGAGAACGCGCAGAGTGTCGAAGTCCAGCTCTCTGACAAGCACAAGTACAAGGCCAGGGTGATCGGCGTCGACAAGATGCATGACCTTGCGCTGCTGCAGATCAATGCGCCCAACCTGCAGCCAGTGGAACTGGCTGACTCCAGAACGCTGATGGTCGGTCAGAAGGTTTTCGCCATCGGCAACCCGTTTGGCCTGTCCGGCACCATGACGCGCGGCATCATCTCGGCCATTCGCAGCGTGCGCGGACCCAGCGGCAACCCGATCGACAACGCCATTCAGACGGACGCAGCCATCAACCCAGGCAACAGCGGCGGCCCCTTGATGAACTCGCGCGGGCAGGTCATCGGCATCAACACCATGATTGCGACAAACGGCGGCGCAGATCAGAGTGCCGGCATCGGCTTCGCCATCCCCATCGCAACGGCGCGTGCCGTGCTGGACGATTTTTCAAAGTACGGCCATGTGCGCCGTCCGTCCCTGGCGATTATGCCGCTTGAAATCGGCCCGGATCTGGCGGGTGAACTTGGCCTACCAAGCGATTACGGGGTGCTGGTACAGCGCGTAATTCCGGGCGGTGCGGCAGACCGTGCTGGCCTGAAGGGTGGCACACAGCGCGCGGCCATGGGCAACACGCCGGTTATGCTGGGCGGTGACTTCATCGTCGCCATTGACGGGCAGGAGATCACCAGCGCGCAGGACATCAGCGCAGTGATGAACTCACATAAAACGGGCGACATGGTGACGGTGACGATCTTTCGCGGTCGGCGCCGGTCTGACGTGAAGGTCACGCTGGGTGAAGCGAATAGCGACACGCAGGTTTAGCGGCTGCTCCCGGGCGGATCGAGAACTCCGGCGGACCGGTGATGGGAGCCGTCATCCGTTTCCGGAGTTCTGTAGTACGTATCTACGACCTTCCACCTGGTAGCGGCCGCTGAGCACGCGCGCGATGCCCTCGGCGTACGCAACGTGTTCCTGCACAAGGATCCGACCAGACAAAGATTCGGCGGTATCGCCGTCTTCAATGGGTACGGTGCGCTGCAGCACGATGACGCCATGGTCCACAGCTTCATCCACAAAATGCACGGTACAGCCGGCGAACTGCGCGCCGTAGTCCAGGGCCTGTTGCTGCGCGTGCAGCCCCGGAAATGAAGGCAGCAGGGAAGGGTGAATGTTCAGCACTCTGTCCGGAAAGGCACGCACAAAGTCCGGTGTCAGGACGCGCATGTAACCAGCCAGAATGACGTAATCGACCCGGTGTTGCTGAAGCGCGGCGATCATCCTGGCGTCATGTTCGGCGCGTGGACTGCCCTTGCTGGCAAACGCTGCAGTGGGCACGCCGATGGCCTCGGCAGCCGCGAGGCCCGGCGCATCCAGCACATTAGAAATGACAACGGCGATCTCGCAGCCGCTGAGAGCACCCGTCCGAATCGCTTCCGCAATCGCCAGGAAGTTCGATCCGCGGCCTGACAGCAGGACGCCAAGACGCTTCGGAGCAGCCGTCATACGTACTGAACGCGACGTTCGCCGCGCGCAATGCGGCCGATGACGCAGTGCCGCTCATTCGCCCGGTTCAGAATGGCCTTAGCCTTCTTTGCCAGCTCTGCCGGTACCACCACGATCATGCCGATGCCCATGTTGAAGGTGCGCAGCATCTCTTCCTGCTCGACGGAACCCAACTCCTGTAGGTGTTTGAACAGGGGTGGTGGCTCCCAGGCGCTCAGTTCCACCTGCGCGCACAGGCCTTTTTGCAGGATGCGCGGCAGGTTTTCCGTAATGCCGCCGCCGGTAATGTGCGCCATGCCGCTGACCACGCCTGCACTGCAGAGCTTCTTCAGGATGGAGAGATAGCTGCGGTGTTGCCGCATGAGCGCAGCGCCGGTCTTGTCCTTCAGTTCGTTGACGTAGTGGTCTGGGCCGTACTTCGCCACGTCGAACAGCAGCCTGCGCGCCAGCGAATAGCCATTGGTATGCAGACCATTGGAGGGCAGGCCGAACAGCACGTCGCCCGCCTCGATTTTTTCCCCAGTGATGATTGCGTCGCGGTTGACGACACCCACAATGAAGCCAGCAAGGTCGTACTCGCCTTCGGCATAGAAGCCGGGCATCTGGGCCGTCTCGCCGCCGATGAGCGCGCAACCGTTCGCCTTGCACGCTTCGGAGATGCCTTCGACGACCTTCTCCATCACGCTGCCTTCGAGCTTGCCGGTGGCCAGGTAGTCCAGAAAGAAGAGTGGCGTTGCGCCCTGCACGGCAATGTCGTTGACGCAGTGGTTCACCAGGTCGCCGCCGACGGTGTGATGGATGCCAAGTTCAAAAGCCACCTTCAGCTTGGTGCCGACGCCATCCGCCGACGACACCAGCACCGGGTCGGGATACTTTTGCAGGTCCAGTCCAAAAAGACCGCCAAAACCGCCGATCTCGCTGAGCACATTCTTGTTGAACGTCTTGCGCGCCAGCATCTTGATGCGCTGTTTGGTGCGATCGCCCTCGGTAATGTCGACGCCTGCGTCCGCATAGGTCGCTGGCTTGGTGCTGGTTTTGCCAGGGGGAGAAGTGGCGTCTTCGGGGCGTGCGTTCACGAGCGTTCCTTCCAGGTACATGGCTGTTCCGCGAACCTAGAGGATAGCAGGGGCGGTTTGAAGGGCAATAAGAATTTCCTGAGGGAAACCTATACTGGACCTATGAGCCTGTTGCTGGACCGATCGCGCGCACTGCAGCGCCGCGCCGAACAACTGATCCCTGGTGGGGTCGATTCGCCCGTGCGGGCCTTCCGTTCCGTGGGCGGCGACCCGCCCTTCGTGGATCGCGCCGAGGGTGCCTACCTGTACGACGTAGACGGCAATCGCTACATCGACTTCTTCGGTTCGTGGGGCCCCATGATCCTGGGCCATGCTGCGCCCGTGGTGGTGGAAGCGGTACGCGAGGCAGCAGGGAAGGGCACCAGTTTCGGCGCTTCTCACGCGGCAGAGGCAAAACTGGCAGATCTGATCCGGCAGGCCGTGCCCTCCATGCAGCGGCTGCGCTTCGTGTCGTCGGGCACGGAGGCAGTAATGAGCGCCATCCGCGTGGCACGCGCGTTTACGGGCCGCAACCGTATCCTGAAGTTTGAGGGCTGCTACCACGGCCACTCTGACGCGCTGCTGGTCAAGGCGGGCAGCGGCGTTGCAACGCTCGGCATTCCCGGTTCCGCGGGCATTCCGGTGGAGACGACGCAGTTCACCACCGCCATCCGCTACAACGACATCGACGAGGTGGAGCAGGTGTTTGCGCGGCACCCCGGCGAGATTGCCTGCATCATCCTGGAAGCGGTCGTCGGCAACGCGGGCACCATTCTGCCGCAGCCAGGATACCTGCAGGCGCTAAGCGACATCTGCACGCGTGAGGGTGCGCTGCTGATTTTCGACGAGGTCATGACCGGCTTCCGCGTCGCCCTGGGCGGCGCACAGGCGCTTTACGGCATCGCGCCTGACATGACCACACTGGGCAAGATCATCGGCGGTGGACTGCCCGTGGGCGCGTTCGGCGGCCGCGCAGAGATCATGAACATGCTGGCGCCGCTCGGCCCTGTCTACCAGGCCGGCACGCTCAGCGGCAACCCGCTGGCCATGGCTGCAGGCATCGCCTGCCTGACGCAACTGATCAACGGTGGCGATACGTTCTACGCGAAGCTGGGTGAGAACACTCGCCGCATCGCGCAGGGTGTGGAAGACGCCGCAAAGCAGGCGGGCATCCCCATCTGCACGGCGCGTGAAGGATCGATGTTCACGTGGTTTTTCCAGGATGGCCCGGTGCACAACTTTGAAGACGCCACCAGGAGTGACACGGCCCTGTTCGGCCGGTTTCACCGCGGCATGCTGGAACACGGCGTGTGGCTGCCGCCCTCGCAGTTTGAGGCCGCTTTTGTGTCCTGCCTGCACGGCAGCGTCGAGATTGAGGCGACCGTTGCCGCCGCGGTCGAGGTCATCGCAGACATTCAACGCGAACGTTAACGCATAAAGAAAGGCCGCAGGATTCGCGGCCTTTCTCTATGCAGATTGCAGCCTGCTTAGTAGCTCTTCGCAGTTGCAAAGCGCTCGTTCACGGCATCCCAGTTCACCGTATTCCACCAGTTGGCCAGATACTCGGGGCGCTTGTTCTGGTACTTCAAGTAGTAGGCATGCTCCCAGACGTCGTTGCCCAGAATGGGGTAGCTGCCCTGCGAGATGGGGTTGTCCTGGTTCGGCGTGGTGGTGATGGCCAGCTTGCCGCCCTTGAAGATCACCCATCCCCAACCGCTGCCAAACTGCTTGGCAGTGGTTTCATTGAAGGTCTTCTTAAAGGTTTCGTAGTCACCGAAGTCGGCCTTGATCTGTTCGCCGATAGCACCAGCTGGCTCTCCGCCGCCGCCCGGCTTCATGATCTCCCAGAACATGGTGTGGTTGACGTGGCCGCCGCCGCTGTTACGAACGACCGCGCGAACGTCTTCGGGAATCGCATCCAGGTTCTTGAGCAGTTCTTCCGGCGTCTTGGCGCCCAACTCCGCGTGCTTTTCCACCGCACCGTTCAGGTTCGTGACGTAGGTCGCATGGTGCTTGTCGTGGTGAAGCTTCATGGTCGCTTCGTCGATGTGCGGCTCAAGGGCATTGTAGTCGTAGGGCAGTGCGGGAAGTTCAAAGGGCACGGTTGGTCTCCTGTTACTTCGTTCCGGTTGGGCGTTCAAAAGTGTCGCACTTTGAGCGCGTCGGGTGGTTGGATGCGGGTCTACGACGCACGGATGCGCCTGTGCGACGATTGCGGGCGGAGACTCGGGAGGCCGGATCTGCCACGAGAAACAGGGCCACTTTCGCCCGGTCCTTTCCGTGTGGCAACCTAGGTGTAATGGTGCCAGCATGAATGCTTTAACCGCCGCCTACCACTGGCTTGACGATCAGGGCCCCGCTTTTGGCGCACCCGGGCTGGAAGCTCGGTGGACATCCAGCAAAAAAGACGCCGTCTGCACTGCCTACGCTGCCAGCAGCCGGGTCTGGTTCACCGTTTCCCACGGCACCCTGAATGAAATCTACTACCCCACGATCGACCGTCCCCAGACGCGCGATATGGAACTGATCTTCACGGACGGGGAGACCTTCGTCCACGAAGAAAAGCGCGACTACGAGTTCGACTTCCAATACATCGATCCCGATTCGCTCGCGGTACGTGTCGTTGCCAGCGACCTGGGCGGCCGCTACACCGTGACGAAGGAGTTCGTCAGCGACCCCCACCACCCCGTGGTGCTCATGCACGTCAAGGTCGAGGGTGAGGAGTCGGTGCTGTCGCGTCTGAAGTGTTACGCGCTGCTGGCGCCGCACCTGGATGGTGGCGGCGCAGGGAACTCCGCGCGTTCCATCCAGGTCGCGGGTCAGCGTGCCATCCTTGCCTGGAAAGACAATACGTCGCTTTGCATGGGTGTCGATTGCGGCTTTACGCGCAGTTCCTGCGGCTACGTCGGGTCGTCCGACGGCTACCAGGACCTGACCACCAACATGCGCATGGACTGGGAGTTTGGCCAGGCGCTGGATGGAAACATCGCCGTCATGGGCGAGATCGATGTCGCGAAGCAGCGCGAATTTACGATTGCCATTGCCTTCGGGGACGGCTACCACGCCGCCCTGTCTGGCATGATGCAGTCGCTCTCCATGCCGTTCGCGCTGCACCTGAAGCGCTACATCGAGCAGTGGCACCGCGCCGGTAGCCCGGAGCGGTTGGCCACGGCGTCGCACGACAACGGACGGCTCATGCGCGTCAGCCACAACACCATCCTGGCGCATGAGGATAAGACGTATTCCGGTGCGTTCATCGCATCCGCTTCCATTCCGTGGGGCAACGCCAAGGGCGATGACGACTTGGGCGGCTACCACCTGGTGTGGACGCGTGACATGATCCAGTCCGCAACGGCGCTGCTGGCGTGCGGGCGCATCGATACGGCCCGCCGTGCGTTGGTCTACCTGGCCTGCACGCAGCGGCCTGACGGCTCGTTCGCACAGAATTTTTGGATCGACGGCACGCCCTACTGGACGGGCATCCAGCTGGACGAGGTCGCATTTCCCATCATGCTGGCGTGGCGACTGTGGAAACAGGACGGCCTGGGCAACTTCGACGTGTTCCCATTTGTGGAGCAGGCGGCGGCGTTTCTGGTCCGCTACGCACCGGTCACGCAGCAGGAGCGATGGGAAGAAACCGCTGGGTACTCGCCATCGACGCTGGCGACCGTCATCTCTGCCCTAGTTTGTGCCGCAGACATTGCACGCGCACACCACTCGCCGGAGCTGGGCACCTTTCTGGAAAGCTACGCCGACTGGATCGAAGCGCACCTGGACGAGTGGACCACCACCGACGACGGCGTTCTGCTGCCGGGTGTAAAGCGCCATTACGTCCGCATTCAGCCGCCCAAACCGGGCGAGCCGTTCTACAACGCTGACTTTGGCGAGGGTCGGTACAACATAGCCAACCGTGCGCCAGGCGAGCAGTTCAACTTCGCCGCCAACGAGGTCATCGACGGTGGATTTCTCGAGCTGGTGCGCTACGGTGTGCGCCGTGCTGACGACCCTTTGATCGTCGATACGCTCAAGGTGGTCGACCACGTCCTGAAGATCGACACGCCCTATGGTTCCTGCTGGCGGCGTTACAACCACGACGGCTACGGGCAGCAGAAGGATGGCGGCCCCTTCATTCACTATGGTCAGGGCCGTGCATGGCCTATCCTGACCGGCGAGCGTGCCCACTACGAATTGGCGGCAGGCGGCAACTTCACGCAGCACATCAAGGCAATGGAGCGCTTCTCCTCCGTTGGCGGCATGCTGCCCGAGCAGGTCTGGGACTATGCAGATCTGCCGGACAAGGGGCTGTACTTCGGCAGGTCTGCCGGGTCTGCCCAGCCGTTGGTGTGGGCACATGCGGAGTACGTCAAGCTGCTTCGCTCTGCCGTGGATGGCAAGGTCTTCGATCGCATCTCTGTCGTGGAAGAACGCTATGGCGTGCGCCAGGAAGACCGCACCTTCCGGAGTGAAGTGGAGTTCTTCCAGGTCTCCCGGCCCATCGCCCGGCTGGCCGCGGGCAAGCGGCTGCAGGTGCTGGACGGATCACGGTTCCGTGTGGTCTGGACCGTCGACAACTGGCAAACCACCAACAGCACGGATGCAAAACTGATCGGCTACCCCGGCTTTTCAGCGGAACTGCCAGTTGTCGCGGGCACAACCGGCGTACTGGAGTTGACGCTCAACTGGCCCACGGAGGATCGTTGGCTGGGTACCAATTACCAGGTGCTGCTGCAGGAGGAATAGACCGACCGTTCACTTGGCAGGTGCTCCCGGCTTGTACACTGGGCGGAACGCGTTTTGAAGCAGCAGTGAAAGCGCGACAACTTTTCAAACGCAGGCGGCTGTCCGACCTGTAGATCCACGATCCGGCGCCGCGGCGCCTATACCGCAGAGGGAACGAATGACCGATCTCGACAAGCTTTCCATTGACACTCTCCGGCTGCTTGCAGTCGACGCCATCGAACGCGCGGCAAACGGTCACCCAGGCGCGCCCATTGCATTGTCGCCGCTGGCCTACCTGCTCTTTGCGAAGAACATGAAGCATGATCCTTCGGACCACACCTGGACCGATCGCGATCGCTTTGTCCTTTCGAACGGCCACGCGTCCATGCTGCAGTACGGTGCCCTGCACCTCTCCGGCTACAACCTGTCACTGGACGATCTGAAGAACTTCCGCCAATGGCATTCCAAGGCTCCGGGTCATCCTGAGTTTGGCTTTACCGATGGCGTTGAAGTGACCACCGGTCCGTTGGGCCAGGGCCTTGGCATGTCGGTCGGCCTGGCCATTGCGGAAAAGCACCTTGCCGCCATTTATAACCAGCCGGACATGGAAATCGTCGATCACCACACCTACTGCATCGTGGGTGACGGCTGTCTGATGGAAGGCATCTCGCACGAGTCCTGTTCGCTGGCCGGTACGCTCGGCCTGGGCAAGCTCATTGTCTTCTACGACGACAATCTGATCTCGCTGGACGGCCCCACCGAGCTGAGCTTTACGGAAGATGTGGACAAGCGCTTTGACGCCTACAACTGGCACGTGCAGTTTGTAGATGACGGCAACGACCTGGCAAAGCTGCAGCAGGCCATCAACATCGCCAAGGCCGAGACCAAGAAGCCGTCGCTGATCCGGGTTCGTACGATCATCGGCTACGGTTCGCCCAAGGCAGGCACCAGCAAGGTACACGGTGAGGCGCTGGGCAAGGAAGCCACTCGTAAGACGAAGGAATTTTTCGGTTTCGATCCGGATGTTGACTTCGCCGAGCCGCAGGCTGCGCTGGACAACTGGGGACAGGTCAAGACCCGCGGCAAGGAATCGCACGAGGCCTGGTCTGAGCTGTTTGCCAAGTACAAGACCGCCCACCCCGAGCTGGCAACCCAGTTTGAGCGCATTATCAAGGGCGAACTGCCGGCGGACTGGGCAAAGGACATGAAGCCCTTCCCAACCGAGAAGGCGATTGCAACACGATCTGCCGGCGAAGTGGTGCTGCAGGCCATCGGCAAGGCGCTGCCAGAAGTCATGGGCGGCGCGGCTGACCTTACCTCGTCGACCAAGACGATCTTCAAGGATTCCGCCAAGTTCCATGACGATCCAAAGGGCAAGAACATCTTCTTTGGTGTTCGCGAGTTCGGCATGTGCGCAG
This sequence comes from Janthinobacterium lividum, assembly GCA_050954745.1. Classification (GTDB taxonomy): domain Bacteria; phylum Acidobacteriota; class Terriglobia; order Terriglobales; family Acidobacteriaceae; genus Terriglobus. The sequence continues at coordinate 42,367 of JBPBQP010000055.1, forward strand.
CCGTAAACGGCATGGCGGCGCACGGCGGCTTCATCTCGTTCGGCTCGACGTTCTTTGTCTTCTCGGACTACTGCCGTCCGGCCATCCGCATGGCCGCACTGATGAGCACGCACTCCATGTTCGTTTACACGCACGATTCCATCGGCCTGGGCGCAGACGGCCCGACCCACCAGCCGGTGGAGCACCTGATGAGCCTGCGCGCCATTCCGCAGCTCTCCGACTTCCGCCCTGCCGACGCCAACGAGACCATCGCCTGCTACCAGATGATGATCGAACGCAAGCGGGCGTCGTTCATGGCGCTGTCGCGGCAGGACCTGCCCGTACTCGACCACACCAAGTACAACGTGCTGGAAGGCCCAAAGAAGGGCGCATATGTCCTGGTCGATGTCGAGAATCCTGACGTCATCGTGGTCGCGACCGGCTCTGAAGTGTCGCTGGTCATGAAGACCCTGCCCGAGTTTGAAAAGGCAGGTCTGAAGGCGCGCGTCATTTCCATGCCATCGTTCGCTGTCTTTGAAGAGCAGGACGAAGCGTACAAGATGAGCATCTTCCCGCATGGCACGCCAAAGGTAGCCGTGGAAGCTGGTGCGACCATGGGCTGGTGGAAGTATGTCGGACGCGACGGCGGCATCGTCGGCCTCGACCACTTCGGCGGTTCCGCGCCGGGACCAGAAGTGCTTGCGCACTTCAAGTTCACGCCAGAAGCCATTGTCGAAGCTGCAAAGCACGCAATGGCTCGCTAGGTAATCAGCCGGTCGCGCAAACCCTCGCAGCGACCGGCTCCGCTTTACGCCTCACACAGATCATTAAGAACGGAAGAGGATCCTCATGGAAATTGGTCTCATCGGTCTCGGCAAAATGGGCGGCAACATGGCGGAGCGTCTGCGCCTCGGCGGCCACAAGGTAGTCGGTTTTGACTTCAACAAGGCAGCTACCGAGAAGCTTACGGCAGCAGGTTCCACGGGCGTCGATTCGCTCGAAGACCTGGTGAAGAACATGCAGTGCCCCCGCGCCATCTGGATCATGGTGCCCGAAGGCAAGCCGGTTGACGAGACCATCGAAAAGCTCAAGCCCCTGATGCAGAAGGGGGACATCTTCATCGACGGCGGCAACTCCAACTACAAGGATTCCATGCGTCGCCACGCAGCCCTGAAGCTCGAAGGCTTTGAGTTTGTCGACGTGGGTACCAGCGGCGGCGTCTGGGGCCTGAAAGAGGGCTACAGCATGATGGTTGGCGGCGACGAAGACATCGTCGAGAAGATTCGCCCCGTGTTGGAGACACTCGCACCCGCGCCGAACCAGGGTTGGGGACGCACCGGCCCCAGCGGTGCAGGTCACTTCGTCAAGATGGTCCACAACGGCATTGAGTACGGCATGATGCAGGCCTATGCCGAGGGCTTCGCCATCATGGATGCGAAAAAGGAACTAAACCTGGACAACGGCCAAATTGCCGAGATCTGGCGTTACGGTTCGGTCGTCCGTTCGTGGCTGCTAGACCTTACGGCAGAGGCGCTGCAGCACAACCCCGAACTGAAGGGCATTGCGCCGTACGTGACCGACTCCGGCGAAGGCCGTTGGACCGTCTTCGAGGCCATTGACCTGAACGTGTCCGCACCCATCATTACGGAATCGCTCATTCGCCGCCTGCGTTCGCGCGAAGACAACAACCTGACCGACCGCATGCTGTCGGTGATGCGGAACGCCTTTGGCGGGCACGCCATGAAGACGGAGTAGGTACGGCATCCGCCGTCACTCCCCGTCATCTAACCGAAAGCGTTCCTCAGGAAGAGAGATCAAGTACATGGCAACAAACGGCATTGACGTTTCGCAGGCGCAGGTGGAGGCGAACAAGGGCAAGGAAAGCACTCCCGAGCCTTGCATCGTCGTCATCTTCGGCGCCTCAGGCGACCTCACCAAGCGCAAGCTGCTGCCCGCGCTCTACCACCTTGACCAGCAGAACCTGCTGCCCGAAAAGTTTGCAGTCGTCGGCGTAGCCCGCCGCGACCTGTCCGCCACCTTCGCGCCTGACATGAAGGACGGCATCCTGAAGGGTGGCGGCGTCGATGAGAAGGAAGAGAAGCTCGGCAAGTTTGTCGATCGCATCCTCTATTTCAAGACAGAGTTCGACAACGACGAGGGCTTTGATGGCTTGAAGAAGTACCTTGCCGAGCAGGATGGCAAGTACGGCACGAACGGCAATCGTCTGTTCTACCTCGCGGTGGCGCCGGAGTACTTCGCCGACATTACGCAGCGGCTGGGCAAGCACGGCATGACGAACCACGAGGGCTCGGGTTGGGTCCGCTTCATTATCGAGAAGCCATTCGGCACCGATCTTGAAAGCGCGAAGAAACTCAACAGCGACATCAACGCCGTGTTGAGCGAAGACCAGATCTTTCGCATCGACCATTACCTGGGCAAAGAGACGGTTCAGAACATTCCCGTCTTCCGCTTTGGCAACGGCATCTTCGAGCCGCTTTGGAACCGCAACTACATTGACAGCGTCCAGATCACGGCTGCCGAAAGCATCGGCATTGAAGGCCGCGGACCGTTCTACGAGACCGCCGGTGCGCTGCGCGACGTGTTGCAGAACCATGTTATGGAAGTGCTATCGTTCGTCGCCATGGAACCACCAGACAGTTTCGAAGCGAAGGCTGTTCGCGTGGAAAAACTAAAGGTCTGGAAAGCCATCGAGCCCATTCCGGTGGAAGATACAGCGCGCGGCCAGTACGGTCCGGGCACTGTGGACGGTCAGCAGGTGAAGGGCTACCGCGAAGAAGATCGTGTCAGCACCGAGTCGCAGACCGAGACATACGCGGCCATGAAACTCAACATCGACAACTGGCGTTGGGCCGGTGTGCCTTTCTACATTCGTGCTGCCAAGCGCCTGCAGACCCGTGTGACCGAGGTGGTCATCACGTTCAAGCAGCCGCCGTTGCACATGTTCAAGGCATCTGCGGATGCCAACGCTGACCAGCTTGAACCTAATGTCCTCACCCTCCGCATTCAGCCGGAGGACGGCATCTCACTCAAATTCGGCGCAAAGATTCCCGGACCAACGACCAACCTGGCGCAGGTGAAGATGAACTTCTCCTATGCGGATGTGTTCGGCAAGTCTTCTGCCAACGGCTACGAGCGGCTCTTGCTGGATGCCATGTTGGGCGACGGCACGCTGTTTGCTGAAGGGCAGGGCGTTGAGGCTACATGGGCATTGATGACACCGATTCTCGAAGCCTGGAAGCAGCAGCAGAAGGAATTTCCCAATTACGCTGCTGGTTCCTGGGGTCCTGCCGAGGGCGACGATCTGCTGAAGCGTGATGGACGCTCCTGGCAGAACTAACCACGATTGCTTTACAGAAGGCGCCGGTATCTTTACCGGCGCTTTTCTCTTACACTCGACATCGTGCAATTTTGCAGATGCGATAGCGCATCCCATGCACAAAGACTGGAACACCATGGCTCAGAAATGTATTGCTGATTTTCTCGTCTTCGACACCCCGGATCGTGTTGCGCAGGCAGCTGCGGAAGTTTTTGTGAAGTACACGCAGGACGCGGTGCAGCAGCGTGGCGTAGCTCGCATCGCCATCTCAGGCGGCACCACACCAAAGCGCATGTTCGCGCTGCTGGCCGCAGAGCCGCTGATGTCCCAGGTGCCGTGGGACAAGCTGAACCTGTACTGGGTTGATGAGCGCTGCGTGGCGCCGGACGACGCGGACTCAAACTATCGCATGACGCAGGAGCAGTTGCTCAGCAAAGTGCCGCTACCCGCCGCGAACATCTTCCGCATGGAAGGCGAGTTGGACCCGCACGAAGCTGCCTCAAAGTACGAAGCAGCGCTGCGTAACAGCTTCAAGCTGGAAGGCGCGCAGGCTCCGGCCTTCGACCTGATCCTGCTTGGCATGGGAGACGACGGCCACACCGCATCGTTGTTCCCGCACAGCGCCGCCATCGATGAATTAGGCCGTCTGGTTGTGGCCAATGAAGTGGAAAACAAGAATCCGTTGCGCATCACACTGACCTGGCCGGTCATCAACCATGGCCGCTCGGTCGTCTTCCTGATCGAAGGTTCCGCTAAGTCAGATCGCCTGCACGAGGTACTGCTAGGGGACTACGAACCGGAGCGTCTGCCCTCGCAGTTGATCCGGCCGGAGAGTGGCAAACTGCACCTGCTGCTGGATGCCGAAGCCGCACGCCGCCTGCCGAAGGTAGGTATGCATGGCGATGCGGAGACTGGTGTGCTGGAGCTGACTCGATGATCCTGGCGGGAGACGTAGGCGGTACCAAGGTCGATCTGGCGCTGTACGATTTTGCCGGCGGCAAGCTGAACGTGGTCCGGCAGGAAAAGTATCCAGCCTCGGCCTACCCGACGCTGCAAGGAGTTGTGCAGGCCTTTCTGGGTACCGGCGACGTTGCGGAAAAGGTGGAGCATCAAGTGGTGGCGGCCTGTTTTGGATGCCCCGGCCCCGTCAAGGACGGCCATCTTAAGCTGACCAATCTGCCGTGGGAGCTTGATTCACGCGATCTGTCGAAGATCCTGAACATCGAACACATCTTCCTGATCAACGACCTGGTGGCGAACGGGTATGGCATCGCCGAGCTTGGCCCCGACCAGATTTTTGAGTTGGAAGCAGGCGACAAATCTGCCGTAGGACACCGGGCACTCGTCTCCGCTGGTACAGGGCTAGGCGAGGCGCTGCTGATCTGGAACAGCGTCTCCCGATCTCACACGCCGCTGCCGTCTGAGGGTGGTCACGCGGATTTTGCCGCCCGCAATCCGTTGGAAATCGAAATGCTGGAGTGGCTGACGGCAAAGCTGAACGGCCGCATTTCCTGGGAGCGCGTGGTGAGCGGCCTGGGTCTTAAGAACGTCTATGAGTTTCTGCGCGACGGCAAAAAAATGGAAGAGCCGGCGTGGCTACGCGAACGCATGGCAACGGAAGATCCGAACTTCGTGATCGGCACCACGGGCGAGGATGGTTCGTGCGAACTGACCGCGAAAACGCTGGATGTTTTTTCAGCCTGCTATGGCGCAGAGTGCGGCAACATGGGGCTGAAGCTAATGGCTTCAGGCGGTGTGTACCTAGGGGGCGGTATTCCGCCAAAGATCCTGAAGACGCTACAAAACGGATCGTTCCGGCAGGCATTTCTTGATAAGGGCAGGCTGTCGCCGCTGTTGCAGACCATTCCGGTGCGGGTCATCCTGGAAGAAAAGTGTGCCCTGATCGGTGCGGCGGCTTACGCGGAAGCACGCGCGTCAGAGCTGACCGGCCACAGTGAACGGGCGGCTTCACGGCCCTGATTGACGTAGTCTCTAAGGTAAAAACGGGGACGCATGCGCCGTACACTACGGGCATGCGTCTTCATTTTGTGGCTTCGTTCGCCGCCCTGTTTGCCCTGTCCGCCACCGCCCAGCGCCTGCCTGCCGATGTCCATGCGCAGCACTACGCCCTGCACCTGACGCCCGATCTTAAGACGGCTACCTTTACCGGTGCAGAGACGATTGACGTTGTGCTGGATCGTCCCAGCACGACGATTATTTTGAACTCGATTGAGCTGAAGATCAGCAGCGTCAAGGCTGGCAAGCAGACCGGCACGGTCGCATACGACGAAGGGAAAGAGCAGGCGACCTTCACGTTTCCGGTAGCGCTGCCCGCAGGCAAGGTTTCGCTTGCCATCGATTACACGGGCATCCTGAACGATAAGCTGCGTGGCTTCTACTTATCCAAAACGGCCAAGCGGAACTATGCTGTGACACAGTTCGAATCCACGGATGCGCGGCGTGCGTTTCCCGCTTTTGATGAACCTGCCATGAAGGCCACCTTCGATCTTTCGCTGACCGTGGACAAGGGCGACATGGTCATCGCGAACACGAATATGCTGAGCGACAAGCCCGCTGCGAATGGCATGCACACGCAGACCTTTGCGACCACGCCGAAGATGTCGACGTACCTACTAGCCTTTCAGGTGGGCGACTGGGTATGCACAAGCGGGCAGGCAGACGGGATTCCGATCCGGTCCTGCTCCACCCCGGACAAGCTGGCTCTGACGCCCTTCGCCTTGCACGCTGCAGAACACTTTTTGCACTATTACAACCAGTATTTTGGCGTGAAATACGCCATGCCAAAGCTGGATATGATCGGCATTCCCGACTTTGAAGCCGGTGCCATGGAGAACTGGGGCTGCATCACCTATCGTGAAACTGCGCTTTTAGTGGATGAAGAGACGGCTCCCTTGAGCGCAAAGAAGTTGGTCGCAGTTGATGTCGCACACGAGATGGCGCACCAGTGGTTTGGCGACCTGGTCACCATGCAATGGTGGGACAACCTGTGGCTGAACGAGGGTTTTGCCACCTGGATGGAGTACAAGGCAGTCGATGAGTGGCAGCCTACGTGGGGCCTGCGCGAAGACGAAGCACTTGGCCTGAACAGCACGCTGAACCTGGATGCGGCAACGCGCACACGCCCCATCCGGTCGAAGGCAGATACTCCTGCCGAGATCAACGAGCAGTTCGACGGCATCGCCTACGGCAAGGCTGGCGCGGTCATCGGCATGGTCGAACACTACGTGGGTGACGGTGACTTTCAGAAGGGCCTGCATGCCTACATGGAGGCACACAAGTTCGGCAATGCCACCGCGGAAGACTTCTGGAATGCACAGACCGCGGCCAGCAAGAAGCCTGTCGACAAGATCATGGAAAGCTTCGTCTCGCAGCCGGGTGAACCTCTGCTGCAGACTGCATTTTCCAATGACCAGTATACGGTGGGGCAGTCCCGCTTTTTCCTGACACCGCCCGCGCAGACACCGGCACAAAGCTGGACGCTTCCGGTCTGTGTACGAGGCGGTGCTTGCCAGGTAATCTCAGGTGCGGGTGTCATCAAGGTGCCTTCGGAAGGCGCCTACATCAACGCGGATGGGAAGGGCTTCTATCGCACCAGCTATGACGATGCTTCGGTGAAAACGCTGCTGGCAGCCGCGCCGCAGCTCCGTGCCCCCGAGCGCATTCTGCTGGTGGGCGACCGCTATGCCCTGCTGCGGGCCGGGCAGGGTACCGTCGGTTCTTACCTCGACCTGGTGGCCGCGTTGAAGGGTGACCCAAACGCCTATGTTCTGGATCAGAGCCTGAGTGGATACCGTTCCATTCGGGATCGGGTTGCGACCGAGACGCAGACGAAGCAGTTGGGCGCTTGGATCCGTCAGCAGTTTGGGCCAGTCTATGCGTCCATGGGAACGGGGAAGCCGGGTGAATCGCTGGCCGAAGCACGTCGCCGTGCGATCCTGTTCAACCTGCTGGGTGGCGCAGACGATCCCGCGACCGTTGCAGAGGCAAAGCAGATTGCCCAGAAGGCGCTTGCCGGCGACACGACGACCGACCCGGAGATGAAGCGTGCTGCGGTAAATATCGCGGCTGACCACGGGGACGCGGCTCTGTACGACCAACTGCAGCACATCGCCGAAACCAGCAGCAAACCCACCGACAAGACGGACGCGCTGTTCACACTGCCCACCTTTACAGATGCGGCGCTGGTGCAGCGAACGCTCGACTACGCCGTCAGCGGTAAGGTTCGCAACCAGGACAGCTGGATCCTGTTGGCCTCCCTGCTGCAAAGACCGGAGTCTCGGGTGCAGGCCTGGGCTTACATCAAGGCCAACTGGGACAAGGTGCACGCGCAATTTACAACGGCAAGCGGTAATCGCGTTGTATCTTCGACTGGAGCATTCTGCCGCGTGGAAGACCATGCTGACGTGCAGCAATTCTTCGCATCGCACCCGGTGGACGCGTCGGAACGTGCGCTGCGCGATGCGCTGGATTCGATTGATACGTGCGTGAAGTTCCGTGCCGCGCAGCAGCCTGGGCTGCAGGCGTGGCTAGCAACGGCGGCGCACTAAGCGTCTGAATGTAAGGGGGAGAAGCATGGACGAGCAGAACCGCTACGAAGGCTTCTCCCCATCGGTATACGGCACGCAGGTGGCAGCCCTTCCAGACGTATTTGCGCCGCCTTCCGGAGCGATAGCGCCACCGCTGCGGCCGCTGTCAACCGGCGAGATTCTTGACCGTACCTTTGCCTTGTATAAGCGCCGCTTTTGGCTGTTCCTTGCCATCGGCATGTTGCCCGCCTTGATGGTGGCGCTATCTTCCGCGGCACGGATGCTCTACCTCTCTCTGACCCACCGCATCGACATGGTTCGGCCGGGAGCAAGTCCGGAAGCGCTTGCAAGTGTGATGGATACAACGCTTCGGATGCAGGTGTACCTTCTACCTGCGTCGGTATTGTTCCTGGTTGCATACGGCCTGTCACACGCGGCCACGGTGTATGCGGTAAGCCGGATCTCGCAGGGGCTTGAAGTGACAGCGGGCGAGGCGTATCAGGTGACGCGCGTCCACTGGCTGCGTTGGACCGGCATCGCTCTGCGCCAGTTCTGGAGTGTGGTTTGGCCGGTTCTGCCAGTAGCCGCAGTGCTTGGTTTTGGCGTTTTCGCGGCACGCGGCAATACCGTCCTGGTCGGTCTACTTTCGCTGGGCTTTGCCCTGTTGCTGCCCGCTGCCCTGGTGTTCGGAGTGATCAACCTGCTGCGCAATGCTTTAAGTATGCCGGCGGGTGCGCAGGAAAACCTTGGCGTCAACGCTGCCATGCGCCGCTCCAAGGCCCTGGCTGCGGGTCGCAAGGGCCGCATCTTCTTGTCGCTGCTGCTGGTGTATGCGTTGCAGATGGTGGCGGGTGCGCTGCAGTTGCCGTTCGTCTGGCTGGCTGTGACCACGCGGGGCGCGGAGCACATCGTGCTGCAGGCGGCGCAGCTGCTGATCTCGTTCGTGGCAACGGCTCTGGTTGCTCCCGTAGCGTCAATTGCCTTGACGCTGCTGTACGTGGACGAGCGTGTGCGGCGCGAAGGCTATGACATTGAAGTGATGATGCAGCATACCTTTCGCCCAGCCCCGAGCAGCACCCCCGCAGGTACCTACCAGGCATGAGGGCTTGCCTGCGTCGTCATCTTTACCAAACGCTTTCCGTAAGCTTTCTGCTGACGGCAGGGCTGGGCGGGCAGGTGCCGCAACCCTCTTTGCCGCATGCCGGTCTGCCGGGTCTGAAGACGGCCTCAACCGAGCAGTATCGCAATCATCTGCAGGCGCTTCAGCAACTGGTGCGCGACTGCATACAGCGCGCCGACGCGTGCGACACAGCACAGGTTGGCGATCTGGACGACTTCGTGAGAGCGGACGCGGGAGCACCCTATATCGAGCGTTACGGCTGGTTGCGTGACCTGCTTGTCGACCGCAACGATCCGGAGCACAAGCGCCGGACTGATTTGCTGCCCCACGCGGCACAGCGGCTCGCAGAGCAGGTTGCAGAACTTGATTCGCCCGTTGCTGCCGCGCCGCTTACCACGCAACAAAAATCTGCGCGCACGGCTGTGCTGGCACAGCGTGAGTTCCGCACGACGCAGGATTATTCCCTGACGGAACGGCTGGCTGCATGGGTCTCAAACTTGCTGAGTAAACTGTTCGGCGGATTCTCCACGCTGGGCCGCATGGCACCGTGGCTGGGCACGGCGTTACAGTGGGGCGCCTTGTTGCTGACGGCGGTGTTGCTGCTGGTGTGGGTCTACCGAGCGCTGGACCGGCAGCGGATTGCGCTGGGCAAACTACACACCGACTCCGCTGCCAATGCCGCGCAGGCAGAGTCTCGTGCGTGGGCCGCGATGGCACAGCAGCACGCCGAACGGGGCGCGTGGCGGGACGCGGTGCATGCGCTCTACTGGGCCTCGATTGTTGCGCTGGAGGATCGCCGCACCCTGCGTCGCAGCGGTACGCGCACGCCACGCGAGGCCTTGCGGTTGATCGATCCAGCCTCGCACCTGCGCGAGCCACTGCACGCGCAGACAGGCGAGTTTGAGCGCATCTGGTACGGTCAGCAGCCTGCCGCGCAGGACGACTACCAGTCCGCTCTGCGGAACTACGAGTCGCTGCGACAGCGCAACGCAAAGGCCGTCGCCGTATGAGTGCTGCAGGTGCGGATCGGCGCATCGTGTTCTGGCTCGCCGGCGGCGTTTTGCTGCTCATTCTGCTGACGGTGATCTTTGCGCCGGTGAACAGCGACGATGATGCCCGGCCCACCACCTACAACTCCGGTACGCATGGAGCGAAAGCCGCGTACCTGCTGCTGGGCGAGCTTGGTTATACCGCGGCTCGCTCCGACGAAGATGCGGTTGCGGCGCTGGACCGTGCGGACGCCCAGCACACCACCTACATCCTTGCCGAGCCGAATGCGCCTGGCGAAGAAGCCCAGAAGCGAGAGTATGCCGCGCTGCACCGTTTTCTGGATCGCGGTGGACGGGTACTGGCCACAGGCTTTGCCGGTGCGCATTTTCTGCCCGGCGGCCGCACCGGCGAGGTGACGCAGATGTTGAACGGCCTGTGCACGACGACCACGGAAGGCCGCAGCGCCTATGCCGCGGTGGGGCCGGTCTCAACGTACGACTTCGCGCCGTGGAACGCAGCGGAGCCGCTGGTGCGTGTGGATCATCGCTGCGGCAACGACGCCGTCGTGGTGCATCGCAGCTTCCCGAATGGCGGTGAAATGGTCTGGTGGAGCACGGCGGAACCGCTCACCAATCGAGGCATCGGGCAGGACAGCAGCCTGCACCTGCTGCTGGCGGCGGTGGGCCCCGCTGCTGGCAGGCACGTCATCTTTGACGAGTTCTACCACGGTGCCCAGGGTTCGCCTTCGGACTACCTGAAGGGGCTGCCGCTGCGGTCGCTTGCCGCGCAGGTGCTGCTGCTGTTCGGTCTGCTCGTTTTCAGCTTTAGTCGCCGCAGCGGCCCGGTGCGCGACCCGGTGTATGCGCGTCGCACGTCACCGATCGAGTTTGCGCAGAATATGGGCGCGCTCTACGAACGTGCGGGTGCAACGCAGCCCGCGACGGAGGCGGCGCGACGTCGTCTGCTGCACTTTTTGGCAACGGTGTCCGGCCTGCCCATGGACGTGGTGCGCGGCCCAGCTGACGGTATCGCAACGATGGTTCATAGCCGGTTCCGCATGGATGCGGCCCCGTTGCAAGGTGCGCTGGAGCAGGCGGAGGCGGCGCGGTACGAACGCCTGCGACCGCGTGAGGCGTTGCTGGTGGTGCGCAACCTGGACCGGCAACGTGAACATCTGCAGGCCGCGATGAAGGCAGGGAAACGACAACCTGACCAGGAAGCCGTTACATTCGAATGACATTGGGAGAAGACGCATTGACACAGACAGGGAGCCCCTCGCTGGAGCTTTTTCGCAGCGGCCGCGAAGAACTCGGACGCGTTTTGGCCGGGCAGGATGAACTGATCGAGCAGGCGCTGTTGACCCTGCTGTGCGGTGGCCATGCGCTGATTGAGGGCGTGCCCGGCGTGGCCAAAACGCTTGCCGTGAAAACGCTTGCACGCTTCCTGGCGCTGGACTATCGGCGTGTGCAGGGAACGCCGGACACGATGCCCGCAGACATCCTGGGCACCAACATCTTTTCGCCGAAGACGGGTGAGTTTTCGCTCCATCGCGGTCCCGTGTTCACGCAGTTCATGCTGGCTGACGAGATCAACCGCATGCCTCCGCGCACGCAGGCCGCGCTGCTGGAAAGTATGGAAGAGCGGCAGGTCACTCTGGACGGCGAGACCTATCCGCTGGACCCGTACTTCACGGTGTTCGCAACGCAAAATCCGCTGGAGTTCGAGGGCACGTACCCGCTGCCAGAGGCGCAGCTTGACCGCTTCCTGTTGAAGATCCACGTTGGCTATCCGACTTCTGCAGAAGAGCGCGTGGTACTGGAACGGCACCATGCGCTGCGCACCGGGTGCCGCCTGGAAGATGTCGCGATTGCCGCCGTGGCACCGGAGTTGCTGGAGGCCGCACGGCAGGAGGTACGTGCCGTGGAGGTGGAGCCCGCGCTGTTTGAGTACCTGCTGGCCGTGGTGCGTCGTACGCGCGAATGGCCCACGCTGGCGCTGGGTGCGTCACCGCGTGCCTCGGCGAGCCTGCTGCTGGTGGCCAAGGCGTACGCGGCTCGTGATGGTCGCACATTTTTGCTGCCCGACGATGTGAAGGCTGCGGCCGCGCCAACGCTCCGGCACCGCTTGCTGTTGAAGCCAGAGGCAGAGCTGGAAGGCTTCAGCACCGACCGCGTCGTGGCAGATATTCTGGCGGCCGTGCCGCTTCCAAAGTAGGCACGTGCAGACGCTGATCCCGGAACCGGTCACGAACATCGCGCACCCTGTGGGCAGGCGCTTTGGCCGTGTGCTCGGCTTTGGGCTGACGCCGCGTGCGCTGCTGTTGCTGGCCGCGGCGGCGTTGCTCAGCGTCCCGGCCTTTTTGCACCCGGGTACACCCTGGCTGATGTTTGGCGTGGATGCGCTGCTGCTGGTGACGTGTCTGGCGGATGCAGCCACCCTGCCTGCGCCGGAACGCTTCAGCGTGACACGTCGCTTTGTACACGCGCCGGAAATTGGTCGCGCCGTCGAAGTAGAGCTCTCCGTACAACAGGATGGAGGAGGCGTCTCTACGCTTCGGCTGATCGACGATCTGCACACTTCGATACAGCACGGAGCAGCGCCGCTGCACGCCGTTAGTTACCCAAACGATCTAGTCGGTGTGCAGTACGCGGCGGTCCCATCGCAGCGTGGAGATGTGTTGCTTGGCGGAGCGTACGTTCGTTATCGCAGTGTGCTGGGGCTTGCCGAGCGGTGGTCGGTTGCAGACCTGCAGCAGACCGTGCGTGTCTACGCCGCAGGGGAGCAGGCCAGCGAGTCAGCGTCCATCTACCTGCTACGCGCGCGGCAGATCGAGATGGAAAAGCGCAGGCTGCGTCGCATTGGCTTGGGCCGCGAATTTGAGACCATGCGCGACTACCAGCCGGGTGATGAGATGCGCAACATCTCTTGGACGGCGACGGCGCGGCACAATCGCCTGATCACGCAGCAGTTCACGACGGAGCGCTCGCAGCAGGTATGGATCGTCATTGACGCCGGTCGCTTGTCTCGTACGGCCTACCGCATGGAAGCCGTCCTTGGCAATGGTGGTCACGATGAGGCGCACGTAGTGACGCAGCTGGACCAGGCAGCGTCTGCCGCGGGTCTGCTGGCACGCGTTGTGGGGCAGTCCGGCGACAAACTGGCGTTGCTGACGTATGGCCGCCGTGTGCAGCAGCAGCTGCTGCCGGGTGCGGGTCACCTGCATCTGCGGCGCGTGCTGGACGCGTTGTCGCAGGTTCGTTCGGAGGCTGCGGAGGCGGACCACCTGCTGGCTGCCACACGCCTGCGGCAACTGCAGCGGCGTCGCGGCCTGGTGCTTTGGGTTACGGAGATGACCGAGAGCGTGGGCAGGCCGGAGATTGTGGCCGCGGTATCCAGCCTGGTGCGGAGGCACCTGGTGGTGCTGGTGCTGCTGCAACATCCGGAACTGACGGCGCTGGCAGAAGGCGCGCCGGCAGATGCGCGCGGCATGTACAGAAGCACCGCCGCGCAGGAGATGCTGGAGCAGCGTCGTGCCACGCTTGCAACGCTGCGGGCGCAGGGAGTGCTGGTGATCGAGACAACCGCTGCAGGCATTGCAGCCGATGCGATTTCGCAGTATCTCGAGATCAAGGCACAGGGGCGGCTTTAGACGGCGGCGGTGCCCATGCGCGGCGTCGTGCTCGGATCAGCACCTGGCGCGGACGTTTCTCGTCCGCCTTCGCTTAACCAGTAACAAAGCCCGGAGAAAAGCAGTCCGCTGACCGCGAATTTGACCGGACGGGGCGCAGCCGTTGGCGAAAGAAACGCCTCCAGCAGGCCCGCCACAAACAGCAGCGGAATGGTGCCGGCCAGCAGCCTTACCGCTTCGCCACCAGCGCGTGCCAGTGCCGTGCGTCGCGACAGGATGCCAGGGAACAGGAGGCCGCTGGCGATGCGCAGACCCGCGCCGCCTGCGATGAAGATGCTGGGCAGCTCCAGCGCGCCGTGTGCCGCGACGAAGCTCCACAGATCGCCAGCCATGCCGTGCTGCGCACACGCGGTGGAGATGATGCCGACGCTCATCCCGTTCCAGAACAGCATCAGGATCGTAGGCAGCCCGCCCAGAATGCCGCCCGCAAACACCATGAAGGTGACCGTGATGTTGTTGGTCATGATGAAGCTGGATTCCTGCGGCTTCGCGCTCAGCACGCTCTTTGTCCACATCTCATGGCGCTCGATGGTGGCGACCATCTCCGGACCTATCGTGGCCCGCATGAACTGCGGCCGCACCATCGACTCTACCGTGCCCAGCAGCGCACCCAGCAGGCACAGCGCAACCGAGACCGCCACGTAGGGCAGAAGGCGGCGAAACAGGCGGGGATAATCCACCGAGAGAAAGCGCCACACGCTGAGCAGGCTGGTGCGCTGGCCGCTGTAAACGTGGTTGTGGGCGCGGCTGACCAGTCGGTTCAGGTACTCTGCCAGCGCCTGCGCGGTGGTGTCGCTGCGCACGACGGAGAGGTCTGCGGCGGCGCGTCGGTACAGCAGGCCGAGGTCCCGCACATCGTCGGCCGGCAGCGTTTTCAGGCCCCTGGTTTCGACTGCGCGCGTCAGCGCATCCAGCCTGTCCCAGTCCGCGCGATGCGCCGCAATCCAGCCGTTCGAGACCATACACTGATGCTAACCGGGAGACTGCCCACGTGAGCGGAGATCGACAGGAACTGCAGCGGCCAGGACACTTCGGCACGTTCGACGAACACGGAGTCGACACGCCCGAACAGGTGGAGCTGCGCTTTCCGCTGGCAGGGCTGGGCAGCCGGTTCCTGGCGCTGCTGGTAGACCTGGCCATCCAGTTTGCCGCAAATATCCTGCTCGTGATCCTGGTTGCGGTGGCGCTGGCTGCCACGGCGCGTACGGGCGCACTGAACCGCATGTCCGACACTGCCGGCAAGTGGTTTGTGGCGGGCATCATCCTGGTGTATTTCCTGCTGTTCTGGGGCTATTTCTCGCTGTTCGAAGCCTTCAGCAACGGTCAGACACCAGGTAAACGCGTTCTGAAGATACGTGTCATCAAAGACAGCGGACGGCAGATTACCTTCTTCGAAGCGCTGGCGCGCAACCTGCTGCGCGTAGTGGATGCGTTGCCGGGCGTGTACCTGGTGGGTGTGCTGTCGATCCTGTTTACGAAGGGGAACAAGCGGCTTGGCGACCTCGTGGCCGACACGCTGGTCATTCATGAACGCGTGGAGGAGTTTGGCGGGTATATCGCTTCTCCCACCGTGTTCGCAAGTCCTGAAATCTTCGACGTGCGGCCCGGTGGCGTACCCGCGGATCGTATTGCGCTGCTGGACGAAGCAGACTTGCGGCTGATCGACAACTACCTGTCGCGTGCCTTTGCGCTGCCCATCGAGACACGTGGAACGCTTGCGTCGCGGTTGCTGGATGGGCTCTGCGACAGGATGGGTGTGGCGGTACCGATGGAGGTTGCGCCGGAACGAACGCTCGAGGGAATTGCGCAGGCGTTGCGTGGTGGCGGCGCTAGGTAGTCCGTTCGCATTCGCCGCAGCTTGAGGCGGTGAGACGGTCAGCGCTTCCTGGTGACGTCGTTTTCTATCTCAGTGGCCAAGACCACTTACTTTTGTGCGACCGGGCTATCGAAGTGGCTAAGCCGCTACTCCACGCACTGCTGGTGCTTGTCTAGGTGGCCTAAGCCGCGCTGACTGCGGTGAGCTACTGCAGGCGGTAACGATCCATCATCATGCGCTGGAAGCGCGGCTTCCAGATCAGGTCGTAGGCAAGTTCTTTTCCGGGAAACATGTTCAGTGCGGCAGCGCGACTGTCCGCGATCATCTGTGACGCTTCGTCGACGCTCAGCGAGCCGTCCTGTGCGATGACCTGCAGGCACATGGTCATCATTATCTGCAGGCGGCGCAGTTGCTTTTGCTCTGCGGCAGCACGTTCTGCTTCGATCGGGTCGACAGGGTTTGCGGCGGTCGCAGGTACAGGGTCGGAGACGTGTTCCTGATCCATGTGGTACCTCCAGATCGTCCTGAAGCACTGGTGACGATTACGGATTAGACGCGATGACGTGCGTCTGGATGCTGCCATCTGGCCCCAGCAGGTACTGCACGGCGGCCATCTGGTCGGTGCGTGCGGTACGGACGCCCTCGGCCTGCAGCCGCTGCAAGACCGGAAGCCTTGGATGGCCAAAGCGATTTCCCAGGCCGCACGAAATGATGGCGCACCGCGGGTGCATCGCCGCCAGTAAACCTTCCGAGCTGGAGGTATTGCTGCCGTGGTGGCCCACCTTCAGCAGGGTGACGGGCGCGGGGTGTTCGGCGAGCATGGCCGCTTCCGATGGCCGCTCCGCATCGCCCTCAGCTAACACAGAGGCCTTGCCGTACGCGATGCGCAGCACCAACGAATCATCGTTGGTGGGCTCCTTGTGCGGGTGGTAGCCGGGCAGCGGGTTCAACACCTGAATGGTGGTGCCACTCCATGGCTGCTCATCGCCGCCTCGCAGGTGCCGCACCACGGTTCCGCTGGCTTGTGCCAGACGCAGAAGCGCGCGGTACGGCGGTGTATTGCTGTCGACGCTGACCCACAGTTCACGCGGCCGGAAGTTCCGCAGAACCGACGCCATACCGCCGATGTGATCGCTGTGCGCATGGGTCAGGGCCACCACGTCAAGCCGCCGAATGCCGCGTGACCAAAGGTAGGGCGAGATCACCTCTTCCCCAACGTCGAAGTTGGTGCTCTCGGTCAGCGAGGCGGAGCCGGTGGGGCCGCCAGCGTCGATCAGCATCGTCTTGCCCAGGGGTGAGGCGACCAGCAGGGAGTCACCCTGTCCGACATCGATCGCGGTGAACTCAAGATTGTTTGGAACAAGTGCGGGGTGCCGGGGCCACAGGATGAGCAGCAGGGCGACCGGCAGCAGCACCGCCGCCGTCCAGCCGGGCCACCGCGTCGGCCTGCGCACCAGCACCAGGACCGCGCACCACAGCAGCATGGCCGCTGCCACGCCCAGCAACAGCGGCGTGGGGATGCGGACGTCTGCACCCCGTAGGGAACTGATGGTGCCAATGACCCACGTGACGCCGTGCAGCAGCAGCGCCGTAAGGGCGGCGGGGAGCAGGGCGACCCAGGGGTGAATGAGCGATGCCGCAAACGTGGCGATGGCAGAGCCCATCAGCAGCCCGATCATCGGCAGTGCAAGCAGGTTAGCGGGTGCGGCGAAGGGAGTAACACGGTGGAAGTAAAAGGCCATGGGGAGGGCCAGTACCATCTCCGCAAGCAGCGTGATTGTGATGAGTCCGCCGAGCGAGAGCAGCGCTCGAAGGCAGAACGCAGGCAGCTTCAGGAGCGGGTCGGTCGCCGTCCTTTTCCCGCCTTTGGAGCGGATTGGCCGCTGCGAGAGATCTTCGCCCAACCAGCGCAGGCTGACGCGGAACTGTGCCAGGCGGGGCGGCAGGTAGGGATCGTTCCGAACCGCCTGGATGTCATGCAGCGCGCGCAGGTACGGCAGCAGGGTGCGCTCGGTAAACGGCACCGCGATGCCGGCGATGGCGACGACGGCCAGCACAGTCATCTGGAAGCCGCTCTCAAACAACGCGTGCGGATGCAGGACGAGCATGGCCAGCGTTGCCGATCCCAATGCGTTCAGTGCGCTGCGCCCGCGGCCCATCAATTGGGTAAAGAGGTAAACGGCAGACATCAGCAGGGCGCGCTGCACGGGCGCTCCAAAGCCGGTCAGAACGGCGTACATCGCAGTAAGGCTCAGCGCGATGGCTGCGGCGGCCCAGCGTGGCACGCGCACCTTTAGCAGCAGCCAGTACAGCGCGGCCAGCAGCAGCGCCACGTGGACGCCCGCGACCACAAACAGGTGGAACGATCCGGTACGTTCAAAGGCTGTACGCAGGCCCCGCGTCAGCAGCGTGCGGTCGCCCACCAGCATGGCGCTGAGCATGGCGGTATCGGTCGTCGTGAGCCGGAAGACTGCAGGCAGGTGCGGGAGAGCGGGGGACGTGGCCAGCCGTTGCAGTCGATCGGCGGACCAGTGCTGCGCGGCGGCAAAACGGCAATTCCAGGTGGTGTGCGTTCCATCCAGCACCTGTACGCCCGCAGCGTCAGCCCCGCTTGCAACGGTAACGCCCCGTCGTGCCAGCGTGTCGGCATATTGCCAAACGCTGGGGTCCAGATAACGCTGTGGCGGCCGTAAACGCAGCGTCAGCAGTACCCGCGCACCGCAAGGTGGGGGCGTCGCCGATTGGCCCAGCGTGGAATAGAGCGTTACCCGTGCAGCACCGTGGATGGGTACCATACGCGACACGTCCGGCGTCACGTCCTCAAAGGCATGCACGTCCACGTCCATCGTGTAGGTCGCCCGGGTCAGCTGTTCGCGCGCGGCATAGGCGTTTTCTTCATCGCCGAAGGTCTCTGCCGGGTGTTGCGTCTCCGTGGCGGTCGACACGGGGCGTGGAGGCAGTCTGCGGATGGCAGTCACCTGTGCTTCGGCGGTCCGCTGCAGGCTGTCGGCATACTGCAGCAGCGATGTGTCGGCCCTGACTGGTTCCAGCGTGTACGCTGTCCAACCTAGCGCTGCCCAGCTGAGCGCGGTGGAAGCCCACATGAAGCGCGGTGCGCAACCCCATGCGACAGCTGCTGTGAGCATCAGCAGCAGGCAGGCTGCGACCATGTGCGTGGCGGGCTGCCACCAGCTGTGGCACAGAATACCCCCAGCGAAACACACGGCCAGCAGAAGCATGGGAGCGTCGCGCAGCGCGAGCGGATCGACGCGAGAAAACCTCGCGGGATGCGACACGGTCTCTTGCGCTATCAGGCTGGCGGCGCCACGGTGCCTCTGCCCTGTGGTGTTGTGCATGACGACCCATCCCCGGTGTTGACGCAGATCCTCAACGCCGAAGAACCGCGATGGTTTCTGTATGAAACGTCTGGGGGAAGAGGTCCAGGAGGTGCAGGGTTTCGAGCTTGTAGCCGTAGTCTACCAGCGTTCGGCAGTCGGCCGCGAAGGTGCCGGCATCGCACGAGACATAGACGATTTCCCTCGGATTCAGACGGGCCAGTGCGCGTGTTGTCTGCGGGCCCAGACCGGCGCGCGGCGGGTCCAGCACGATCAGGTCTGGCCGTTCATTCCCGGTGCTACGCTGCAGAAAATCCAGCACGGTGCTGCGGATGGCACGATGTTGTTCACCGCAGGCACGCAGATGGGTGGCGAGGTCCGTCGCGGCAGGTTCGCCAATTTCGATCGCGACTACTTTCGCGAACTGCCCCGCCAGCGCGACCGAGAAAAGGCCTGCACCGGCGAACAGGTCGTAAGCCAATGAGCCAGTACGCCCCGCCGTTACCAGCTGGCGCATGGTCGCGGTGAGGAACCGGTTCACCTGGAAGAAGGCGTTGCGCGTCACGCGGTAGGCGGTGCCGTCGACGTTGTAGAGCAGGGAAGTCTCGCCCCAGCGGGCAATCTCAACGCGACCACTCTCCTGCACACGACGCGGCTGCTTCGGGTCAGGAATTGCGCCGACCAGCAGACCTGCACCGGCCAGATTCGGGATCTGCTGTTTCAGCGCATCGCACAGCAGGCGGAGGTCTCTCGGCGCGTCGCGATCGACCGTGGCAACAGTAGCGTCGAGATGCAGGGAGAGTTGCAGGCCTGACTCATCATCGTTCGCAAACAGCTCGAAGGATCGAGTTCCCACAGGCCATGGCACCTTGTTTTCTGCGGTGGTCGATTGCAGCGTCTGTGCGGCTCGCCATACCAGCGGCGAGACGATGGGGCACTCCTGAATTGGCAGAAAGTCGTTGCTGGCACGCCTGCTGTAGCCGATGCTGCCGCTTTCCACACGCATGCGTGCGCGGTTGCGATAGCCCCATGGCTCGGCCGCGTGTACCTGCGGCATAGGTGTGTCGCGCACGCCGGCACGCTGCAACACGTCGAACAGCATCCCGCTTTTGGCCCCGAGCTGCGCGCTCTGGGGCAGGTGTTGCAGCTGGCATCCACCACAGCTTCCAAAGTGCCTGCAGCGAGGTGCGACACGATCC
This sequence comes from Janthinobacterium lividum, assembly GCA_050954745.1. GTDB lineage: Bacteria > Acidobacteriota > Terriglobia > Terriglobales > Acidobacteriaceae > Terriglobus. Next base: position 62,378 of record JBPBQP010000055.1, read on the forward strand.
GGCATCGCCTCTGTAAGAGCACCAAGAAGCAGCTCTGGCAAGGCTCGCGCATCGCGTGTCACAGATGGCTCATGTAGAACAGGCTCAGACGCGGCAGGCCTGCGGCTTCCAGCAGACGCTTATGCAGAAATTGCTCCGTCACCTGCTTCAACTGCACGGCCGACATCTTGCCGCGGTACGGTGCCAGCTCACGCGCAGCCTGTTCCCGCAGCCCCAGCAGGTTGTCTTCGCTGGCGTTCAGCGTCAGCGCCGCGAACATGCGCGCCTCCAAGGCAGACAGTGTTACTTCCAAATCTTCTGTCTTCGTGTGCGCGTGCGCGTGAAGTTCTCCGGCCATCGTTGTCAGCTTTTGCGCGATGCCGCCGAGGGCCTCGCCGGCGCTGCCAGGCAGATCTGCCTTCTGTAAAGCCTGTGCGTTCATTGCCAGGTAGGCGGCGATGCGCTCCTGCTCAAAGCCGCTTTCCTGCGACTCTTTTTTCACAAGCGGGTCGCTGCCCACGGCGGCTTCCTGCATGGCCTCGGTCGCCTGCATGACACTTTGGGCGCACCACGCCAGGCCGTTGACCTTGCGCAGCCGGCCGCTCGCTTTTTGCAGCCGCGCGTCGTACTTGTCGAAGGCATCGTCAATGCCGCGCAGCACCGCTTCCAGCGGGATGCCGGCCTCGCGCCAGGCCTCGATCAGCGACCAGTCCAGGGTGGACAGCAGAAGGATGCTCCCGCGCCTGGCCTGGAAGCGCGTCTCGATTTCCGTGAAGTAGTTGAAATAATTCTGCATCGGGACGGTCAGGCAACCGGCACTGCGGCAGGCTGCGAACGACGTCGCGCCCGGTCGTGATTGCGCTCATAGATCAGGCAAACGCCGTCCAGCGTCAGGTTCTCATCGACCGTGGCGATGCGGCGTGAACTTTCTGCCAGCAGCTTTGCATATCCGCCCGTGGCCACGACTTTGGTTTCAGGTCCAAGCTCCGCGATCATGCGGTCGCAGATGCCATCGATCAGCCCGATATACCCGTAAAACAAACCAATCTGAATGTTGTCGACCGTGCCGGTGCCGATGACCTTGGCGGGTTTGCGAATATTGACACGGCTTAGCCGCGCGGCGCTGGTAAACAGTGCATCGGCGGAGATGCCTACGCCCGGGGCGATGGCTCCACCCAGGAACTCACCCTTGGCAGAGATGACGTCGAAGGTTGTCGCCGTACCCAGGTCCACCACAATGGTGGGGCCGCCGTAGCGCTCGAAGGCCGCGACGCAGTTGACGATGCGGTCCGCGCCCACCTCCGCAGGGTTGTCGGTGAGTACCGGCAGGCCTGTCTTCACACCGGGCTCGATGAATAACGGCTTGATGCCGAAGGTCTTTTCAATCACTTCGCGCAGCAGAGAATCGATGGGCGGTACGACGGAAGCGATAGCAACGCCGACAATGGCAGTCGTATCGACCTTGTCCATGGCGAACAGGGCCAGCATGGTCATGCGCAGCTCATCGACCGTCTGCCGCAGCGGCGTGGTCATGCGCCAGCAGTGCACCAGCGTCGAAGGTGCGTCCGTGCCGGAGCGTTGGTACAGCCCCATCACCATGTTCGAATTTCCAACGTCGATTGCCAGCAGCATCTTGCTTTCCCCTACACTTCGCGGACGCCGCCGTGCCGCACAACGCGTTCCTGCGCGTCGTCGCACAGCACGCGTAAAAGTCCCGCTGCGGTCAGCCCAGCGGTCACGCCAGTATAGCCGTCGCCCTCGGCCACGCGAACCCGTTTGCCGCTGGCCCATGTGCTGAACAAGGCGAATCGCTGCAGCAGTTCCGCCGGTCCGGTGGCGGACTCCAGGCGGAGCAGTTCGGCGTGCAGATGGCGCAGAAGGGCAATGGCAACTGCCTCACGTGACACCTCGTGGTCACACTCGACGCGCACCGAGGTTGCGTCAGCAGCCAGATCCGGCGGAAAGTCTGCCTGATTCAAATTGATGCCGATGCCGATGGCCGCATGGCGCAAATCGCCCTGTGGGGTGGATGCGGTTTCCGTGAGGATGCCGCCCAGCTTGCGGCTGTGCCGGCCCTCCGCGCGTGTGACCAGATCGTTCGGCCATCGCAGATCAATCTGCAGGTTGGTAGCCTCTGCAATGGCAAGTGAGGCTGCAACGCCTGCGGCAAACGAGATCATCAGCGCGTCGTCCGCGCGTACGCGGGGGCGTACCAGCGCAGTCAGGTACAGGCCCCTTTCTGGCTCGGAATGCCACGCATGGCCGCCGCGCCCGCGCCCGGCGGTCTGCTCATCCGCAATGTAGACCTGTCCCGCCGCCACGCCCGCCTGGGCATCGGCCAATGCGCGGGTGTTGGTGCTGTCTATGGTGGCGAAGTGGTGCAGCCTGCCGTGAAATGGGGTGCCATGCAGCGCAGCATCGACCCGCTGAATGCGGAAAGGTTCTGCCACGCCGTTAATACACGTCTGCTGTGATGCGCATGCTGAGATCTACCGCAACCGAAGACCGGGTCAGAGCGCCAACGGACAGGTAGTCGACACCGGTTTCGGCGTATTCGCGGGCATTTTCCAGCGACAGATGCTCTGCCACCTCCAGCAGCACGTTGGGTGCTTCCGCCCGCACGCTCTCGACCGTTTCGGCTACCTCGGCAGGCGACATACCGACCAGCAGCAAAACGTCGGCACCGGCTTCGACCGCCGCACGGACATCTGCTGCGTTGGTCACTTCCACTTCAATCTTCTGGCCTGACTTGCGCCCCTTCACGGCCCGTTCGATCGCGGTAGCCACGCCCCCTGCCAGTTGCAGGTGGCTCTGCTTCAGCATGATGCCGTCCTGCAGGTCGAGCCGATGGTTCGCACCGCCGCCGCTGCTGACAGCGTACTTGTCCAGCAGGCGCATGCCGGGAACGGTCTTGCGCGTATCCAAAATCTTGGCCCGGGTGCCGCGTGTTAGGCGGACGAAGTCATTCGTCAGCGTGGCGATGCCGCTCATGCGCTGCATCAGGTTCAGAATGACGCGTTCGCACGACAGAATGGTGGCCGCGCTGTGCCGAATGACGGCGACCGTCTGGCCCTTGCGCACCCGCACACCGTCGAAGATCTCCGGGTGGCTAATGACTTCGTATCGACCGCCACTTTTTGCACTGGCTCGCACCTGCATGGCGCTGAACGCGTCGAACACGGCACAAATGACGCCAAGCCCGCAGATGACGCAATCCTCACGCACCAGCACGGTCGCCGAGGCACGCTGGGCCGGGTCGATGGTCAGGGCGGTACTGACGTCGTTGACGGCCTTGTCTTCGGCCAGCGCTGCTTCCATCACAGCAGCAATCTTTCTGCTCTTCCAGTCCATTCGTCACAATCCTATCCGCTGCGGTCGCATCTACGGTAAACCTAAGATGACGAATTTGTGCTGCTCGCATTTGAGCCTGGAGTGGTTATGCCTTCCGATTCGACCCTGATGCAACAGGCCGGCTTTTTACTGCTGCTGGCCATTCCCATCGCCTGCATGAGCTGGACCGTAACGCACGAAGAGGTCTTTCGTGAACCCCGCGATTTCTGCAAGCAGCAATGTCAGCGGCAGACCTCCCTTCCTAAGAAGAAGTTCTTTTACCTGTTTACCTGCGAGTACTGTTTCAGCCATTACGTTACGGCGACGGTCCTGTTCTTTTCGCACTTTCAACTGCTGTACGCTGGCTGGCGAGGATACGTTCTGGCGGAGTTTGCCCTTGTTTTCGTGGCCAATATCTACATGAGCCTCTACAACCGGCTGCGGCTAGATATCAAGCATGAGAACGTCGCCATCGCAGTCGAGCAGCAGCAGGTACCCAGTGCGTGATTACCTATTTGCAGTTTTGAGGATGTGTGCGTATAGTTTGACTTGATCGTAGAATCCGATCTGGTCTGTATTGCTTGGTCCGCCTGTACTTGCAAAAACTACCAAACGCGTTCGGCGGTACATCAGCCCACACTTGGGCGACAAGGATACACAGATATGGAACAGGGAACAGTTAAGTGGTTCAACGATGCAAAGGGTTTTGGTTTTCTTAGCCGCGCGAATGGTGAGGACGTTTTCGTTCACCACACCGCCATCCAGAGCAACGGCTTCCGTTCGCTGCAGGAGGGTCAGTCCGTGACCTTCAATGTAGTCAAGGGACCCAAGGGCTGGCAGGCAGAGAACGTTCAGGCTGCGTAAGCACTGAGCTTCTGAACTAACAGGAAGGGCGGCCCAAATGGGCCGCCCTTTTTCTGTCATGCAGCGGGCTTTTCAGGTGGAGCGAACGGTGGGATGCAGGCACACACGCTATCCAGGGCAAGTGCTTTCGTTCGTGCAGGCGGGTCGGTCGAGTGACCTTTCTGGAATAAGGGGCGGACCAGGAATCTTCAGGCCGATTGAGCGGTAAGCCTTGGGACCAAGAAGAAGAGCGGCCATGAGGCCGCTCTTCTTAAAGTGCTTCCTGATTACTTCTTTTTGGTTTTCTTCGCCTTGTCGGCAGGCGTTCCGTTCGTGCGATCCGGCTGCGCCGTGGCGCCTATGGTGTCGGCAACACTGCCCTGGTAGCGGGAATGCTTGCCGTCATTCGGCTGCAGCGGCGAGATGCCACCCTTCGCCATCAACTGCGCGGCGATCTCGTAGATTTCTTCGGTGGCATAGTCCGGCGAGAAGAGCGTCGGGCACTCGCCGATGACCGGGCCTTCCGCCGCATACTCCGGCACGCCCTTGATGACTTCCAATGGCTCGTTATCAGCCCAGTCCGCATTGCCAGACCAGATACCCGACATGTCGTCATAGTCCGTGTCAGAGAAGGTGTACAGCTTGCGGTGGCTGCCCATTGCCTGCCACTTACGTGCCTCGGGGATCTTGGAGTCGTCGATGTTCGGTGTCGGCAACATCTTGGTCATCTCAACGCCCGTGATCTTACGCAGCGCCATGGCATAGGCTGCCTGGTGAACGCCGCCACGAACCATCAGGTAACCAATGACGTTGCGCGCTGCGGAGTTCGTCGTCATCTGGTAACAACGGTGCTTGTGCAGGCGTGCGCCCGTCTCAAGGAAGAAGTTGTGCAACAGGTCAGAAACCAGGTTGCCGCTGGAGAATACGTGCTGGCCTTCCCAGAAGTGACCCATTGAATCCATGACCTGGTGTCCGCCGCCGCCCACAATGGTGTGGTGGGTGTTGCGCAGGTTCGCTGCGTCCTGCAGGGGACCGGAGACAGGATCGCCCTCTTTCACGGAGCCTTCCAGCATCAGGTTGATGGCAGTCGAAATCAGTTCGACGTGACCCAGTTCCTCTGCCGTGATGCTGGCAATCAGGTCGTAGAACGGCTTGAGCTTCTTCTTTTCCTTGAAGCCAAAAGACTGGTGCAGGTAGTTGTTCAGCGTGGACATCTCGCCAAACTTGCCGCCCAGCAGTTCCTGGATTGCAGCAGCGCCGTTTGGGTCCGGACTTTCTGGTTTTTCGAGTGGAATGAGCAACTTCTCAGAGCGCATGAACATAGGACGAGACCTTTCGTGGTGCCTGGCAGTGACTCGGTGGGAGCGTATATCGTGGGAGTTACAGCCGTCGGATGCTGTCTGGTACACCCGCCATGGACGTATGTCGTGAGACGGCGTCGCAAACAGCTGCCACAGACTGTGAAGATCCGCTTATCAGGGGTGCGAGTAAACCGTGCAGTGGAAGCGGGACTCTTACGAACAGGTGTCAACTTTAAAACACCAGGAAGCCTCACACTACCCATGCGCCTTCATATTCTGTTTTTTAGTGTGCTGCAGGACCGCTTCGGGGCCGAGGAGCAGTTGCAGCAATTTCCCGGTAGTACGGTGTCCGACGTACTGCACTATTATCGCGCCATTGCCCCGGAACTTGCCGGCATCTGGGCGGTTGTAGCAGTGGCTGTAAATCAGCGTTACGTCAACGGAACCAAAACGCTGGCAGACGGGGATGAAGTAGCCCTGCTGCCACCGGTAAGCGGCGGCAGCCAGGGGAGCGAAGCGGTGCGTGTAGAACTGGTGCGCGGGCGAATTGATACGCAGGCCATCACGGACGCCATCAAGGCCGGGGAGGATGGTGCAGTCACCGTCTTCGATGGCATCGTGCGGAACAACACACGTGGGCGGCAGACGCTATACCTGGACTACACCGCCTATGAGGCAATGGCGCTGGAACAGATGCAGGCCCTTGCAGCCGAGGCAAAGGAGCGCTTCGGTGTGCGCAATGTCGCCGTGGTGCATCGGCTCGGAAGGCTTGAGATCGGCGAAACCAGCATCCTGATCGCGGTCGCATCGGCCCATCGCGGGGTCACCTTCGACGCCTGCCGCTGGCTAATCGACACACTTAAAAAGCAGGTACCCATCTGGAAGAAAGAAGTGTTTGTCGACGGCGCAGTGTGGGCGCAGGGCGAACCATTTCCATCAGAGATCGTCCCCGAAGACAGCGGGGTTGTGTAAGCGCTTACGCGCGTGCTGCGTCAGAGTCAAAGCCTGCAGTGTTGTGCAGCACAGGGAGCTGCAGCTTGTCCATGCGATTAAGATCAGCGGCACTCGCACTTTCTCTTCTGGCGGCTGTAGACATGGCTGCTCACCCCCAGCAACAGGGGGTCCCTGCGCAGGACAGCGCGCCGATTATTCGTGTCGATACGCGGCTGGTGAACGTGCCGGTCAACGTAACGGATGCGCACGGGGTTGCGGTTTCCGGCTTGTCGCAGGATGACTTCATCGTGCGCGAAGACGGTCGCGAGCGGAAGATTGCCATCTTCGAGCGCGAGGCGAGTACACCGCTTTCCATC
>JBPBQP010000056.1:0-66359 GCA_050954745.1 Janthinobacterium lividum
GATGAACTGCGCGGGATTGACGAGCGCAAGTTCGCTGACGATGTCGCGCTGCACCTGCGGCGTGGCTGTGGCCGTCAGCGCAAGGACAGGCGCGGGACGTAGTGCCTGCAGGTGCGCCGCCAAGTTCCGGTAATCCGGTCGGAAGTCGTGGCCCCACTGCGAAATGCAATGCGCTTCATCGATCGCGATGAGTGACAGGGGGCGCTTGGCCAGCATGGCACCGAAACCCGGCACGCGAAAACGCTCGGGCGCAATGAAGAGGAACTGCAGCTTGCCGTCCAGGTAGTCTCGGCATACCTGCCGACTGTGTTCACGATCCAGCCCGGAGTGAATGCGACCGACACTCAGGCCGAGCGAGGAGAGCTTTTGCGCCTGGTCGTCCATCAGCGCGATCAGCGGTGAAATGACCAGTGCCGTTCCTGTTCGTGCGAGTGCCGGCAGCTGGTAGCAGAGGCTCTTGCCCGCACCTGTCGGCATGACCAGCAGCACATCGCGGCCCGCCACCGCCGCTTCGCACACCGCACGCTGGCTGCTGCGAAAGTCAGGGAAGCCAAAGGTCTTGAGAAGTAATTCTTTTAGGTCGGGCAGCGGCATGGCTCTTCGCTATCTTCGCACGACGTTCGCTTTCTGTGAGCAAAGTACTGGAGCAAGCTGGCGAGGCAGGGATCAGCGCGAGCAAAAGAAACGGTGCTGACCCGCGTGGGACAGCACCGTTGAAGTGTCACTTGAACTACGCCATCATGATCTTGTCCGGCGTAATCGGGAAGTCGCGTACACGCTTGCCGGTTGCGTTGTAGATTGCGTTCGCGATCGCACCCGCGATGCCAGTGATCCCGATTTCGCCGATGCCACGTCCACCCTGCGGATTGAACTTCAGGTCCGGTATGTTCAGTACCGAGACCTCGATCTTCTGGGCATCTGCATTGGTCGGTACGTGGTACTCCGCCAGGTTGTTGTTGACGATCCGGCCATAGGTGTTGTCCAGCACTGTCTCTTCGGTCAGGGCAGTTCCAATACCCCAGACGATGCCACCTTCCAGCTGCGATGTGCCGGTCTTCTTGTTCAGCATGATGCCGATGTCGTAGGTTGCCACAACACGACGAACCTCGACCATGTGGGTGCTGTCATCTACGGCAACCTCTGCGAAGATCGCGCCCCACGAGTGCGTCGACAACGCCTTCTCCGCCTCCTGGCTTGGCTCGGCAGATCCGTTCGCTTCCACCTGCAAGCCTTTGTTCCTCGTGATAGAAACCGTCAAAGGCTCAATGTGCGCCGGAGTTTGCTTGCTCTGCAACATGCCGTCCTTGAACACGATGTCCTGTGCGCTCGCGCGGTAGAACTGCGAAGTCGGATCCTCAATCGCCAGATTCGCCAGCTTCAACAGCAGTTGCGCACAGGCTTCCTTAATGGCCGGACCGACCGAGGCAGTGGACTGGGAACCGCCCGAAACAGGTGCCTTTGGCAGCGTAGAGTCGCCGAGCTTGACATCGACCATCTCCCACGGAACGCCGGTTTCCTGCATGACGGTTTGCGCCATCATGGTGTACATGCCGGTGCCCAGGTCCTGCGTGCCGCTGCCTATGAAGATGCGCCCACTCGGGAGCAGACGAATGGTCGCCATGGCAGACGAGCGGTTTGCGGGGTAACTTGCCGTCGCCATGCCGTGGCCGATGTGCTTGTTGCCCTCACGCACCTGACCGGGAGTGGGGTTGCGCTTCGACCAGCCGAAGCGATCAGCTGCGTCGGTGTACGCAGCCTTCAGGTTCTTCGACGAAAAGTCGCGCTGCTCGCCCGGATCGCGGTCGGCGTAGTTGACGAGCCGTAGCTGCAGCGGATCCATGTTGAGCTTTTCCGCAAGCTCATCCATGGCAGACTCCAGCGCGGTGGTACCAACGCTCTCTCCCGGTGCACGCTGGAAGGTCTGCACGCCGATGTTCATGTCGACCATCCTGTGCGACACCTCAATGCTGTCGCACTGGTACAGCATCTTGGTGACCTCTGCCGCGGTCTCTACGAAGTCTTCCATGACGGAGGCGGGCATCAGCACGTCATGATTGATCGCGACCAGCTTGCCACTTGCGTCGGTTCCGAGCTTGATCTTCTGCACGGTCTTGGGGCGGCCACCGACCGGTCCGAACATCTGGGTCCGCTCAATTTCGATCCGAACCGGCGCGCCTGCAACCTTTGCAGCCATGGCGCACAGGATAACGTGCGACCATGTTGAACCTTTCGAACCGAAACCGCCGCCGACGTAGGGATCGAGGACATGGACATTGTCAAGCGGGAGTGAGAAGTGCTTTGCCAGCGTCTGCTTGTCGCCGGAGATGTACTGCGTTGCGTCGTACACCGTCAGCTTTTCGCCCTCCCACGAAGCGATGGTGGCGTGCGGTTCCATGGGATTATGCGTCTGCAGCGGTGTGATGTACGTGTGCTCCACAACAGTCGTTGCTTTCGCCCATGCTGCATCGGCCTCACCCGGCTTGCGTACAGGGGGCTTCGAAGAAGATTTCGGCAGGCGCGATTCATCCAGTCGCTTGGAGAAATCGAGCTTTGCCGGCTGGCCTTTGTACCGAATCTTGATCAAGCTGGCTGCGTGCGCGGCTTCTACCTGCGACTTCGCGACCACGACTCCGATGGGTTCATTGTTGTAGTACACGGTGCGGTCCTGCAGCAGTGACAGCTTGCGGATCGCGGGCGGCTTGGACGCGACCATGGGGAGCTTTGGCGCGTTGAAGGGCGTCAGGATTTTGACCACGCCAGAGGCGCGATCAGCAGCGGAGGTATCCATGGAGAGAATCTCTCCAGAGGGAATCGATGCCGTAACAAGGAATCCGTACAGCATCTGCTTGCCCTGGAATTCCCTGGAGAACTCTGCAGCGTACTTTGCCTTGCCCGTGACTTTCAGCTTGCCGTCGTAGCGGTACGGCATCTCTTTGCCGTTGCCGATTGGCTTTGCTTCTTCCTGTAATTCGATCATGCCGCGACTCCTTCAGCCGTGCGCGTCGTGCCCTGTGCCGCCAGGGTAAAGGCGCGCACGATGCACTGCTTTGCCAATTCGATTTTGAAGGCATTGTGTTCGTAGCCCTTGGCACCCTGCATGGCAGCTTCTGCGGCGGCCTTCCAGGTGGCTTCAGTCGGCGGCTTTCCAATCATGGCCTGCTCTGCGGCCTTGCTGGTCCAGGGCTTGTGGGCGACACCGCCCAAGGCGAAAGCGACGGATTTGATTGTGTCGCCCTCAAGCTCGAGACCTGCCGCAACGGACACCAGTGCAAAGGCGTAGCTCTGGCGATCGCGCGCTTTCAGGTAGTAGCTGTGGGCAGCGAACTTCGCAGCCGAAGCCGGTAGATGCACGCCGGTGATCAACTCGTCCTGATGCAAGTTGGTGTCCAGTTCCGGGGTTTTCCCGACGAGACGGTGGAATTCCCGGACAGGCATGGTCTTCTTGCCCTTCGGACCACTGATCTCAACGGCGGCATCGAGTGCAGCCATGGCGACATTCATGTCGGATGGGTTGGTTGCGATGCAGGTGTGAGCATCGGTCGAGCCATTGTCGGTCTGCCCCAGCACTGCCATGATGCGGTTGAAGCCGTTAATTGCGCCGCAGCCGGACCCTGGGACGCGCTTGTTGCATGCGGGCAGTGCCGGATCATAAAAGTAGTAACAACGGGTCCGCTGCATCAGGTTGCCGCCCGTGGTAGCCAGGTTACGCAACTGAGCGGAGGCACCCGAGAGCAGTGCCTGCGAAAGCAGTGGGTACGTCGTTAGCACGTCAGGAGTGTTCGCCAGATCGCTGTTGCGGACGAGTGCCCCAACGCGGTGACCACCGTCCACGGGGGTAACCTCTGCCAGCGTCTGCAAGCGTGTGATGTCGATCAGCGTTGACGGCTGTTCAACATTCTGCTTCATCAAGTCGACCAGGTTGGTTCCGCCGCCGAGGAGTTTTGCATGCTTGTCCGCAGCCAGCGCATGAACGGCAGCGTCCGGAGCGGTGGCGCGTTCGTAGGAAAAGGGATTCACAGGTTCACCTGCCTTGCGACCGCGCGAACGGCCGACACAATGTTGGGGTAAGCGCCACAACGGCAGATGTTGCCGCTCATGCGCTCACGAATTTCGTGGTCGGTCAGTTTGGGCGCGCTCTGTGTACCGTCTTCAAAGGAGACGACCGACGCCTGCTTCTGCTTCATCTCGTCCAGCAGAGCGGTGGCCGAGCAGATCTGGCCAGGCGTGCAGTACCCGCACTGGTAAGCGTCATGTTCCAGAAAGGCGGCCTGCATGGGAGATAAGTCTTCCCCGTGGGCGAGTCCTTCAATGGTGGTAATTTTGTCGCCCTCCGCAGATGCCGCGAGCAACAGGCAGCTGTTGATGCGCCGGCCGTTAACCAGTACTGTGCAGGCGCCACACTGGCCATGGTCGCAGCCTTTCTTTGAGCCGGTCATGTCGAGGTGGTCGCGCAGGGCATCCAGCAGGCTGGTGCGGGTATCCAGCTGGACAGTATGGTCCTGTCCGTTGACGTTGAGCGTGAGGGGGCGAACGCGCGGTGCGCCGTTGCCGGTTTGTCCGGTTGCGGATACGCCCGTCGCAAGGCCCGCGCCGAGTGCAGTCGCAGACTGCAGAAAGGTACGGCGGCTTACCTCCCAGCTTTGGCGTTCGGTCGCTTCGGTAGGTTCAGCGTCTACCTGGATCTGACAATCTGAAGTGCTCATACGGCTAGCCTCTAGGGGTTCGTTGAAAGGGTTGGACTTGATAAGTACTGTCAGGGAGTCTGATGCCGGATTTGACCCGCAGGCCTCACGTTGAAAGCGGCCGTCTTTCCCATAAAGGCAAAGTGCTTCCGATATTACTCAACCTGAGCTAAACTCAGGTGTTAGGCAAAAGTCAGCCGGGCACGATCCGCTGATTGTAGCCGAGGAGTCGATCATGGCAAAGCGTAGAGGAAATCCAAACTGGGGCAAGCCCGAGCCCATTGGTCCGGTGGTCCCCACCGTGACGTCATTCGAGCTGGTGGTCAAGGAATACAAGCTGACACCGGATCAGTACATCCGTTCGACCCGCTTGCGAGAATGGGCGCGCCGCAACAAGAATTCCAAGTACATCCCCGAGGCGTTGCTGGAAGCATGGGGTTTTGAGATCGAGTCCACGCTGTAACAGCCGCTTTCAAGAAAACAAAGTCCGCCCAGCGCGGACTTTTTTCATGTCAGCCACATCGGATAGCAGGAGCCTGCAGACAAGCCTATGGAAAGCCCTTTTATCGACGTGCCCGAGGCCATGCGCCAGTTTGCCGCCGGTCGCATGATTGTGGTGGTCGACGATGAAGACCGTGAGAACGAAGGCGACCTGACGCTGGCCGCCGAGTTTGCAACGCCGGAAGCCATCAACTTCATGGCAAAGTTTGGCCGCGGATTGATCTGCCTGACCCTGACGGAAGAGCGGGCAGACTACCTGCGCCTGCCTCCCATGGCCGCAGAGAACACGTCGCGCTTCGGCACGGCTTTTACGGAAAGCATTGAGGCACGCGAAGGTGTCACCACAGGAATCTCTGCGGCGGATCGTGCGCATACCATTTTGACGGCGGTAAGCTCGGGCCGGACGGCGGCTGACCTGGCCCGACCGGGCCATATCTTTCCGCTGCGCGCTCGTAAAGGTGGCGTTCTGGTGCGCGCCGGTCAGACAGAGGCATCGGTCGACCTGGCGCGGATGAGCGGGCTGATAGCCGCGGGCGTGATCTGCGAAATTATGAACGAGGACGGGTCGATGGCGCGGGTGCCGGACTTGATCGAGTTCTGTCGCATGCACGATATGGGCATGCTGACGGTGGCGGAGCTGATCCGCTACCGCCTGCAGCATGAACGTTACATCCGCCGTGCCGCGGAAACCCTGTTGCAGACGCCCTGGGGAGAGTTCCGCACCATCGCCTATGAAAGCGACGTACAAGAAGGCGAAAGCCACCTGGCCCTGGTGATGGGCGACGTAAGCAGCGAGGCCGGGGAAGCGCCCGTGCTGGTACGTGTGCAGACCCACAGCCTGGCGGGCGGCATTTTCTCGCATGACCGCGGCGAGTCTCGTCTTGGCGTGGAAAACGCGATGAAGGCGATTGCGGAAGCGGGCCGTGGAGCGTTGATTTATTTGCATAACGGCAGCCGTGGTTTTGGGATCGATCGCACGATGACCCCGCCGCGCATGGTGTTGCAGCGGGCCGCCGCACCGGATCAGCAGCAGATTCTGCGCCAGACCGGCATTGGCGGCCAGATCTTGTCGGACCTTGGCATTCGGCGGGTGCGCCTGTTGGTAAGCCGGCCGACCCACGTCCCCGCACTGCAGGGTTTTGGGATCGAGATTGTGGAACAGGTCACGATGCAGGCGGTAAAGGTCAGCTGACCTCTACCGCTTTGTGACCGTCAGGCTTAGCGCAACGGTTTGCGAAATGGTCGTGCCGCTGGTCGAAGTAGCGGTTACGTGGAATGAATAGGTACCGGGCGCGACATACCGGATGCGTGGGTCGCCACCACTGCCGCATCCACCCAGGCCGCCAAGTGTGACTAAACCGGTGAGCGTGATCAGCAGGGCTGCTGGTCGTTTCCTACGAAACAACAGGAAGAAAAGCACTGGCGTGGAGCACCATAGCACTGCAGTTTCACCCGGAAGCCAAAGGGACGCCAGTGCCACCGCTGCTACGGTGCTGATGGTCACCGTGGAACCCTGAGCCGTTCCCGCCAGCGTGACGGACGGCGGTACCAGCGAACAGGCTGCGTAGGCGACCGGTGTATCCGCGGAGCAGGTGAGCGCGACGGAGCCGGTGTAGCCGCCAACCGGTGTGACCAGTAGCGCAAAACTAGCAGGCAGGCCTGCTTGTACCGTCGCGCTGGCGCTGGTCGATCCGTTGACACTGAGCAGGAAACCGCCGCCACCAGCACTGCCCGGAATGTTCGCCGCGGCAGTAAGGGAAGCCGTTAGAGGCGACGCAGGGTCGGAACTGTTCACCGTCAGCAGCCCACTGAGCACGCCTGCTGCGGTGGCCGCATAGGTTACGGCGATGGAGCAGGACGAACCGGGTGCAAGGCTGGACCCGCAGGTGCTGTTGGCGGTGAACCCTGCAGTCACGCCGATGGCGATGCTGCTGACCGAGGCATTCCCTGTATTCAGTAGCGTTGTGGTGAGAGTTGCAGAATTGCCAACTGCCAAAACACCAAAGTTTAGCGATGCCGGCGTGAGCGAAAGCTGTGGAGGCAAGACGGTGCCGGTCCCGGTCAGTGCGATACGGAGCGGCGAAGTGGCGTCCGAACTCTGCAGGGTGACCATGCCGGTTGAGGCACCTGCGGCGGTCGGCGTGTAGGTCACCAGGAGATTGCAGCTGGCGTTCGAATTCATGTTGCTGCCGCAATCGCTGGCTACTGTGAAGCTGGACGGATTAATCGCAGCCGCAATGCTGTTGATGGTCGTTGCACTGGTGTTGGTGATGGTGACGGACAGTGTGCTGCTGCCGCCTACGGCCACGTTGCCGAAGTTCAACGCGCCCGGCGTCCCGATGAGCTGCGACTGTGTGGAAGTGCCGGTGCCGGACAGCGCAATCGTCAAGGGTGTGTTCGACCCTGCGTTCTGGACCTGGACCGTTCCGCTTGCGGCACCGGTTGAAGTGGGGGAAAACGTCACCAAGACCGGGCAGGTCGAGTACGCGTTCAGCGTGGTGCCACAACTGCTGGACACCGTGAAGCCGGTGCTTGCCGTGAACAACAGGCTGCTAACGGGTGAGGCTGTCGGGTTGGACAGAGTGAGGGCCAGTTGGCTGCTGCCGCCGACGGTGACATTGCCGAAGTTCAACGCAGAGGGAGCGGCCGAAAGTGAAGTCGCCGAGACGGCTGTGGCCTGCACCCCGTTGCCGCTCAGGGGCACGGTGATGGGTGAAGCTGGATCGGTGCTGGTGACGGTCAGAACGCCATTGGCGATGCCCGGCGCGCCGGGTGCAAAGGTCACATTGACCGCACAGGATGAACCCGCATTGATCGTCGTGATGCCACACGAGGTGCTAACCCGGAAGCCGGTACTTGCCGTAAATTGCAGTCCGTCGACCGGCTGCGCGCTGCCGTTGATCAGCGTGACTGCCTGTGTCGTGGAGCTGCCGACGACCACATCGCCAAAGCTGATGGAAACGGGCGAAACGCTCAGCAGCGGCTGCGTGCCCACGCCGGAAAGCGCGACCGTAAGCGGCTGCGCGGTTGCGGACGAAGAGACAAAAAGCGTGCCGCGCAGCGTTCCCGTGGTGCCTGGGGTAAACGTCACGGCGATCGTGCAGCTGGCACCTGCAGCCAAGGCAGAGCCGGCCGGGCATGCGTTCGTCGTGTTGCTGGCGGCGATGGCAAAGCCGCTGTCGCCTGACACGGTGGGCGTACCCAGCACCACAGGCGCCGCGCCGGTGTTGGTCAGCGTGGCCTGCCGTGACGCTGTACCGCGAACCAGGACACGACCGAAGTCCAGCGCCTGCGGGCTCAGCGATACAGACTGAGCAGATGGAGTTTGCGCCGCGCCGAGGGTGCCGAGCAGAGAAACGAATTCGAGCGAGTCACTTGAGTCGCTCTGGATGGCAAGTGAGCCCAGCGTCACGGCAGCCGTCTGCGGAGCGTACCGCACAGCAATGTCGCAGGTGGCCGCGGGGGCCAGTGCGGCGCAACTGCCGCTGTCGCTTGCGCTGAACCCGTTGGATGGGATCAAGCCCTGCACGTGCAGGGTGGCCATGCCTGTGTTGGTCAGCGTTACGGTCTGTGGATCGGAGGGCGTGCCAACTGCTATCGCCGTAAACGTGAGGGAGCCTTGCGACGTGGTGTAGGCAGCAATAAGCGGGGCATTGTTGGGGCTGGCAACAAACGCAGGCTTCGCCGCGCCCGCCAGGTCGATGATCTGCGGAGCGTTGGCTCCGTCACTTTCAATCAGTAGCGTACCCGTGTCTGATTCAGTCGAGGTCTGGCTGCTGCCTGGCGTCACCTGGAAAACAGGCGCGTAAGTCAACGTGATCGCGCAGCTTTGGCCGGGTAGCAGTGGCGCGCCGCAGGTTGAGGTCGAGAGAAAAGGTGCCTCTGACAGAATGCGGCGGACGGTGATGGCTGTTCCCGCCGCAGATGAGACAGGGTTTGTGACGGTCAGTGTCTTGGAGGAGCGCTCGCCGGAGTTAATCTGTCCGAAACTCAGGATATTGGTCGGAGAGATATCGCCGGTTATGGCCAGCCCGGCAGTCGCTCCAAGGCCATAGCCCTGCAGGTACCCCAAGCCGGATTGTGTCGCGCTGCCGTCGGCCGGTGTGCCTGTGACGAAAACGGTTCCGGTTGTGTCACTGGAGGTGAGCGGGGTGTACTCCACCGTGAGATCGCAACCTGCGCCTGGCAGCAGGGTGGTACAGGTTGAGCCATTCAGTGAGAACTGCCGCGGCATCTCGACTGCAACGGCCAGCGTCTGTCTCGACAGATTGTTGACATGCAGAACGCGGCTGAGTCCAGGCACTCCCGTGGGAGACACTCCAAAGTTCATCGTGCTGTGTTCGCCGGGAACGATCTGCAGACCTGCGGTGTCAGAGGTGAACAAGCCGCTGAGTGCCAGGGCGTACTGGGTGGCGGCGGGTGCGCCTGCGGGTGTGGTGGTGACGGGAATGAGCAGCGTGCCGCTTGCCAGGGAACTGCCGGGTGTGTAACTCACCGTCACGGTGCAGGCGGCGCCGGGAGCCAGCGTGCCACAGCCGCTGGTCGTGGCAAAACGTGTGTCGCTGACGGAGGATGTACCCACGGTAGCCGGGGTCGTGGAAGTGTTCGTTACGGTGACGTTTTGCTGTTGCGCGGCAATGCCGGGCACGTTGTCGAACCGAACTTCACCAGGGGTAAACGCAATGCCGGGATCGTCTGATCCAGTGCCGTTCATGGGCGAAGAGACCGCACCGGCTGAGGTGGTGACAGTCAACGTACCGCTGCGACCGCCAGTTACGGACGGTGTGAAGCGCACCGGCACCAGGCAGGACGCACCAGGTGCAAGCGCGCCGGAGGTACAGGCTGCGGCACCGGTGGTTTCGCCTGTGGCAGCAAAATCACCCGACACACTTACACCGGTGGTACTCAGGTTTGCGGACGTGCCGTTGGTTAGCTGAAACAGCACCGTCGCGGATGAGGAGTGCACGGCAACTGTGCCGAAATCCTGCGAGACCGGCGTCAGAATCACGCCCGTCAGTGGTATGCCGATGCCAGTGGCTTGTAGCTTGGCCGGTTTACCGCTGCTCTGCGAGATGAGCATGATGGATGCGGTCTGCGGGCCTGTTGTGTGCGGCAGAAACTGCACACCGAGATAGCAGTTGAGGCAGGAACCGGTCGCGTTGCTGCTAAAGCGGCTGGCCGCCGGCTGCCCGTGACCATAGCCATTGTCTTCAACCAGCAGGACGGAGAAGTTCGCGTCGGACGACGCCACGGTCAGCGAAGGGAACGATTGCGACACCTTGAGCCATTGCACGACAGGGGTGCTCAGCGGGACTTCGCCGAAGCCCAGGGAGACACCATCTGCTGCCACGATTGCTGTGCCCATACCGCTCAGCGAGACGTAGGCGGGGGCGCTGGAACCTGCAGTGACGGAAAGCAGACCCTGCCGGTTACCGGACGAGGTTGGCGTGAAGCTGAGTGTGACGGTGCAGCTGGCCCCGCCATTCAGCGTTGCTGGGCAGCCGGTGTTGAAGCTGAAGTCGCCTTCCGCAGCCAGCGCGAGCGCAAAGGGTACCCCGCCTGCGTTGCTGATGGTCACATCGTGTGATTCGCTCGAGCCCTGCGTGACGATGACTGCATTGGTAAACGCAATCGAAGTAGGAGAGACACGCAAGTTTGGATTGGAAGAGGTTCCTGCAATGGTCGGCTGGGGCAGGGTTTCACCCAGCACCGTGGCCTGCAGACCGTCCACGTTGAGGGTGGTTGCGTCGCTGGAAGGTGACGCAGCCGCTTCGTAGGCCAGTGCCATGCGGCAGACCGAATGCGGCTGCAGGGTTGCCGGGCACTGATCGGCTACGCTGAAAGCCGCGCTCTGGTTTGTGACCGCAGTATGTGCAGCTACCCGGTCGCTGCTGTTGAAGAGGTACAGGTACCGGCTGCTGCGGAGCCCGCCGGTGAACTGCCGGCCGAAGTCGACCGTGCCTGCCGACAGTGAGAGGGTCGCGGCCTGCGCGTAGCCGGTGATTTGTACGTCCGTGGTTCCGATCTGCCAGTGTGCGTTTACCCCGCCGTCATTGGCCGCGGTGGTGTTTGCCTGCAGCGCCAGGGTCACGGTGCAGGTGCCGCCCGGTGCAAGCATCTTCGTCTTTCCAGAGCCCGAAGGGGTGCATGTGCTGGCCGCCTCGTAGAGCGTGTACGTAGACCCAACGGTGGAAGCGTTTTGCGACGAAAAGGTCTGGGTCGTGGTTCCGAGGTTGGAGACGGTCAGCGTCCGTGTTGTGGCAGATGAGGCTGACGCGACAATGCCAAAATCAAGTTCACGCGGCAGGACTGTTACAGCCTTTGCAGCCCTGATTGACGCTGGTAGTGACGTTGAGAATGTGGCGGCGTTGGCGGCCTGCACGACAAGTGTGCCCGGGCCGCTGCCGGTCAGTAGCAGGGCGCATTCCGCGCCCGGCAGCAACGTGGAACCGCAGCCGCTGTTCACACCGTAGCCATTTGCCGTGATGGTCACATTGTCTGCGGTGGCAGTGCCCAGGTTGCGCAGAATCAGGTTGGGCAGGTCGTCGAATGACAAAGCCAGTGTGGGCGCACTGCTGTCCGGGTTCAGTGTCAACAGGAGACCTGCACCACCGCTGCAGGCACTACTGGCGCAGGCGGCCGAGGGCTGGGCATCGCGCACTGTGGACGGGAGCGAAGGCGCGGGCGCACCAACAAAGGACAGATCGAAGGTCTGCGCCGGCAGCAGATCGGCGCTGACGGTTGGGGTCACGGAGCCCGCGACGGCGACGGTACCATCGGGCTGCACACTCACGCCGCCCTCGACCGCTGGCAGGCTCGCATAGCCGCTGTTTGTAACAGGCAGACCGCCAAACCTCACTGCTCGATCCACACGCCCGGCGCTGTTCAACCGCAGTGCAAAGGCATTGCCCAGCGTTTCAACGGGTGTCACTGGCAGCAGCGGTACCGTGAAGCTGTTTTGCAGCGAGGCCGCGATCCACGCTGCACCATTCGGGCCCGCTGTAATGACGGACTGAGTTGCCGGCGCCAGCAGCGTCGAAGACTGCACCGCAGATCCGTCCAGCGCCAGCCGCACTGCCGTTTGGTAACGAAGCTGCGAGGAAACGGGCACCTGCACCACGGAGAGCGGGAAAAGGCCGGGGGCGATGTCGCCCGAAACCAGCAATGACCCTGATCCGCCGGTGTCCAGCGCGACCGAAGTCAGGCCGTTGCCAGGGACAAAGGTCGAGAAAAGGAAGCCATCGCCGCCGGGCGTCAGCTCGGTCAAAAAGCCAGATGCGAATCCGCCGGTTGAGCGGAATACGGGTACCAGGGCGGCTGTCGTTGGATAGCCTGTCGCGGTCGTCAGGCCGGCGATGTAGGTGTTACCTCCACTGTCCGCGACGATTTCGGCTGGTGCGGTGTCGCCGTTGGCGCCGGTCAGGTAGGTGGCGTACTGCAGCGATGCGGATGCCGTGCTGAAGCTTTCCACAAATCCGTTGCTACTGCTGTTGGGCGCGGGGCTCTGCTGGATGCCGTTCGAGGTCACGGGCAGTGTCCCGGTGAAAATGGAGCCGGTTACGTAGACCGTGTTGGCATTCGCGGCGATGGACGATACGGCCAGCGGTTCAGCACCGCAAAAGGTCAGCCACTGTTCCTGCAGTTGCGGGGAAAACTTGGCCACGAAGGAGTTGGTGCGGGTACCGGCGCGGTTCGGGAAAGCTGTGCCTTGCGTTCCTGTGACACTGCCGAGTGAATTACTGGTCCCGGCAACGTAGATGTTCCCGGCCGGGTCAAGGTCCAGCGCGAGACCTGCATCGCCAGCCTGCCCCAGCTGGGTTTGTGCCAGCAGCTGCGTGCCATCTGGATTTAGCTTCAGCAGGCGAACGCCGTCTGCCGCGTCGAACAGGGTGTACAGGTTCCCGGCAGTGTCGTGGCGTAGGCCATGGAGGGCACCCGCACCGTTCAGCGCGCGCAGCCCCAGCAGGCCAACCTGCTGGGCGCGAAGCGGCAGCGTCCCCAGCAGGAGCGACAAAAACAGAAAACCTTTGGAACTGCGGTGCATGCGAAGGTGTACCCGGTCCGGTTTGCGGACACGACTATTTACCCACGGAGAAGAGCGACGACGTGTGTCCCATTCTGCGATGGGTCCACCAAAAACCAGGGAAGGACTGAAGTACCGTCAGGATACGCCGATAAGTCCCGATTCGGGCGAACTACAGGTCGGTCGCAGTGTCTTTGGAGGGGTTCAGCAGATCGGCGAGACCGCGAATGTTCATCTCTTCCGCAAAGCTGTCGTGGTCGCTGTAAAGGATGGCTTGCATACCCGCATCGTGCGCTGCCGCGATGTTCTCTTCCTTGTCATCGAGGAACAGGATACGATCGGCCGCGACGCCCAGGCCTTCAATGGCCGCGGCATAAATAGCGGGCTGCGGCTTGCGCAGCTTCAGCGCGTGGGACCACACCGCGTGGTCGAAGTTCTCAATCCAGTCGAAGCGTTCGCAGATGCCTTCGGCCATGGCGTCCGGCATGTTGGACAGGATGCCGGTGCGAAAGCCAGCGGCATGTAGCTGGCCAACCCAAGCCAGCATGGGCTGGTTCATGTCAGTCCACAGGTCTACGTCGGCCGCCTTCAACGCGGCGAGGGCGTCGGTGGTGACGCCGTCACCGGCAATGGCGCGCCAGTACTGGTCGCCCGTCAGCAGCCCTTCGTCGTAGTCGTCGCGAGAGCGCCAGTAGCGGTCCTCAAGCTGCGCCTCGGTGATACCGGCGATCTGTTGCATCTGCGCCCATGCTTCCGGTCTGGGCGGCAGCGACAGGACCTTTCCAAAATCAAAGAGAATAGCTTCCACGTTTGGCATGGAGTGATTGTAGCGGCGCGGTATGGAGTGCAGTCTGGCAGCGAGGAGCCGCCGCGGTAGTTAGCATGGAGCCATGCACTACGCCGCAAGAAGCGATTTCGGTCCACAGGCCACGGGTTATGGCTCGGCGTTGCAGGCCGCGCGTGCCAACGGCACCTTGCTCGACCTTACCGTGTCGAATCCATCCCGCTGCGGCTTTCACTTCCCGGAGACACTGCTGCCACCGCTGTCACGTCCAGAGTCGCTAACGTACGACCCCCATCCTTTGGGCATGCGCCGTGCGCGGGAAGCTGTTGCGGATATGTATCGCGAGGGGGCGGGCGTCGAGATTGCGCCGGAGCATATCCTGTTGACGGGCAGCACCAGCGAGGCCTACAGCTACCTGCTGCGGCTCTTGGGCGAGCCGGGCGACGCCGTCCTGGTGCCGTCGCCCAGCTATCCGCTCTTCGATTTGTTGGCGCGGCTGCACGACGTGGAGCGGAACACCTACCCGCTGGTCTACCACGATGGCTGGCAGATCGATCCAGCCTCACTCGACGCCGCCGTGACAGAGCGTACACGCGCGCTGATCGTCATCCACCCGAACAACCCCACCGGCCACTTCTGCAGCGCCGCCGACCGGAAGGCGCTGCTGCAGTGTGCTCGGCGACATGGCTTGCCGCTCATCGTGGATGAGGTCTTTCTGGAGTACCCCGTCGAAGGCGATCCGGCCCGCAGCTTCGTCGTGCAGGAGGATGATGAACCTGTTTTGACCTTTGTGCTGGGTGGCCTCAGCAAGCTGCTGTGTCTGCCGCAGATGAAGCTCGCCTGGACGGTAGTACGGGGTGCTGAGGGCGATGTCGCCGAAGCAATGCATCGGCTTGAAATCATTGCAGATACTTTCTTGTCCGTCGGCACGCCGCCCCAGCTTGCGCTGCCGGACTGGCTTGCAGCCGGCCAGGGTATTCGCCAGCAGGTGACGGATCGCGTGCGCTCGAATCTTGCCTGGCTTGACGGTGCGCTTGTGGGCACTGTGGTCAGCAGGCTAACGGTCGAGGCAGGCTGGACGGCTGTGCTCCGTGTGCCCGCACACGAACCGGATGAAGACCTGGCGACACGTCTGCTGCAGGAACATGACGTGGCCGTGCACCCAGGTTCGTTGTACGGATTTGCGGCGCGTGGCTGGCTGGTGGTTTCGCTGCTGACGCCGCAGGAGACGTTTGCCATGGGAATCGCTCGTCTGCTGCAGACGTTTTAGGGCAACGGTGTTTCAGATGCGATTTCGCGCCGCCTTTTCCTCAGCCTGATCGGGCGCGAGACGCTGCCTTAGCACATGCCCTGCGGCCTAGAATCGAAGCATGGCCGTTGACTTCACGCACCTGCACCTCCACACCGACTACAGCCTGCTGGATGGCGCCTGCGACGTCGACAAACTGGCCGCGCACCTGTCGAAAATGGGCCAGACCGCCGCCGCCATGACCGATCACGGCAACATTTTCGGCGCGGTGCACTTTGCAGACGCCATGAGCAAGAAGGGCATCAAGCCCATCATCGGCTGCGAGTTGTACCTTTCGCAGACCGACGACCACCGCGAACGAAGTGGCGGCTACAACCACTTCCTGGTGCTGGCCGAAAACGATGCGGGTTACCGCAATCTCGTCCGCCTGACCAGTGAAGCAGCGGTTCACGGTTTCTATCGCAAACCCCGCGTCAGCAAAGAGTTTCTGTCGAAGCACACTGAGGGCCTGATTGGCTTTTCAGGCTGCCTGGCTGGCGAAGTGAACCAGCACCTGATGGCTGGCAAGTACGACGAAGCCAAGCGCAGCGCTGGCCAGTTTGAGGAGATGTTCGGCAAGGGCAATTTCTTCCTGGAAATACAGGATCACGGCCTGGAGCCGGACCGAGCCGTCTGCGACCAGCTGTTCAAGCTGGAGCGCGATCTCAACATTCCTCTAATCGCCACCAACGACTCGCACTATGTAGCCAGTGACGACAGCCGTGCCCACGAAATCCTGCTGTGCGTGCAGACCGCCGGATCGATGAACGACCCCAAGCGTTTCAAGTTCGACACGCAGGAGTTCTACATCAAGTCGGCAGAGGAGATGCACCGCACCTTTGCCGGCCATGAGGAAGTCTGCACGCGCACGATGCAGTTTGTGGACCGCTGCAATACCAAGCTTGCCAAGGTAAAGGATCCGTTCCCGGCGTTTCCCGTGCCGGACGGCATGTCGCTGGATGATTTCTTCGAGAGCGTCTGCCGCGAAGGCCTGAAAAAGCGCCTCGACACGGCCATCACGCACCTGCGTTCACGCGGCCTGCTGCGGTATGAAGTCGACGCGTACGAAGCCCGCCTGCAGCGTGAAATCGACTGCATCAAGGCCATGAAGTTTCCTGGCTATTTCATGATCGTGTGGGACTTCATTCGCTACGCGCGGGAACAGAATATCCCCGTCGGCCCGGGTCGCGGATCAGCAGCCGGGTCGCTGGTAGCGTACGTGATGGAGATCACGGACATCGACCCTCTCCAGAATGAGCTGCTGTTCGAGCGCTTCCTGAATCCGGAGCGCGTCAGCATGCCGGATATCGATATCGACTTCTGCATGAACCGTCGTGGCGAAGTTATCGAGTACGTCAAGCGCAAGTACGGCGCAGACCAGGTTGCGCAGATCATCACCTTCAACACCATGGCCGCGAAGGCTGCGATCAAGGACGTGGGCCGCGCGCTGGAAATACCGTATGGCGAAGTGGATCGCATCGCCAAGATGATCCCTGCAACCATCGGCATCACCATCGACCAGGCGCTGAAAGACTCGCCGCCGCTGGCTGCCGCGTACGAATCGAACCCGCAGATTCGCGAGGTCATCGACGCCGCACTGAAGCTGGAAGGTCTGGTGCGTGGCGCCGGCGTACATGCTGCGGGCGTGGTGATTGCGCCGCAGCCGCTGACTGAACTCGTACCCGTCACGCTGACCAAGACAGACGATCTTGTCACCGCCTACGACATGAAGGCGATTGAGAAGATGGGATTGCTGAAGATGGACTTCCTGGGCCTGACCACGCTGACGGTGATCGACGATTGCCTGAAGCTGATCAAGCAGCACCAGGGCGTCGATGTTGACATGACGACCATTCCCCTCGACGACCAGGTGACGTACGAGAAGGTCTTCCACAAGGCGTTGACTTCGGGCGTCTTTCAGTTTGAATCGGGTGGCATGCGTGACGTTCTGCGCCGCTATAAACCCACCACCATTGAAGATCTGACCGCACTCAATGCGCTGTACCGGCCAGGCCCCATCCAGGGCGGCATGATCGACGACTTCATTGAACGCAAGTGGGGTCGCCGCGCAGTGGAATACATGCTGCCGGAGTTGGAAGGCCTGCTGAAGGAGACGCTGGGCGTCATCGTGTACCAGGAACAGGTGATGCAGATCTCGTCGGTCATCGCGGGCTACTCCCTCGGCGGAGCTGATCTTCTGCGCCGTGCGATGGGTAAAAAGAACATGGAGGAGATGGCCCTGCAGCGCGGACTGTTCATGGCAGGAGCGGCAGAGCGGAAACATCCCAAGGAGAAAGCGGGCCAGCTGTTCGACCTGATCCTGCAGTTCGCCGGCTACGGCTTCAATAAGTCGCACTCATCCGCCTACGCGTTGCTGGCGTACCACACAGCGTGGCTCAAGACGCACTATCCGGTGGAGTTCATGGCGGCACTGCTGACCAGTGAAACCTCAAAGCCCGAGAATGTGGTGAAGTACATCGGCGAATGCCGCGAAATGGGCATCACCGTTCTGCCGCCCGACGTGCAGGTTTCCGATGCAAACTTTACGCCGAGCGACGGCGGCATTCGCTTCGGGCTTGCAGCCATCAAGAATGTCGGTGGCAACGCCATCGAAACCATCACGGTCACCCGCCGCAAGCTGCTGGACGAAGGAAAAAAAGGCTTCGAGTCGCTCTGGGACTTCTGCGAGACCGTCGAGTTGCGACTGCTGAACAAGCGCGTTCTGGAATCACTGATCAAAGCCGGCGCAATGGATACCTTTGGGGAGCGCTCGCGCGTTTTTGTGGCGATTGACGCTGCCATGGAACGCGCGCAGAAGTCGCAGCGCGACGCCGCCAGCGGGCAGAGTGGCTTGTTCGGCCTGTTCGATGCAGGCCCGTCCGGCGCTGCCGCGGCTCCGATCGATGACCTGCCGAAAGCACCCGAATGGGACGAACACACACGTTTGCAGAACGAGAAAGAAGTGCTGGGCTTCTTCGTCTCCGGCCATCCCATGGACAAGTACCGCGAGAAGCTGCGCAACCTGAAGGCTGTCGACACGGCAACCGCATGTGAGATGAAGCCGGAGCCGGTCGTCTTCCAGCGCGGTCAGCGGGAGCCGCAAAACGAGATTCAGATTGCAGGCGTCATTACCGGGCTGAAGGTGGCAAAATCCAAGCGCTCGGGCGAGATGTACGCCTCGGCCTGCCTCGAAGATACCCTGGGCAAAATCGAACTGATCGCCTTCCCGAAGGATTACGAAAAGCTGCAGGAAGCCCTGAAGATCGACGTTCCCGTCCTGGTTCGCGGATCGCTGCGGGGCGAAGAAGACTCCGCACCGAAGCTGTCGGTCACTTCCATCACGGCGTTGGAGGATGTGAAGATTAAGCTGCCGGAAGCCCTCCGCATTAAGGTTCCTCTACATAATCCGGATGCGGCCCTGTTGGATAAGTTATTAAGTATCTTTGCGGGAGCACCCGGACCCGGCAAGTTATTGCTGGATCTGGAAGAGCCGGGAGAGTTCTGTGCGGTGCTGGAACCGCATGGCTTTTCTGTCTCTGCCGATCGGTTGTTTATTGATCGGGTGGAAGACCTTGTCGGCGCAGGCGGCGTAAAGGTCATTAACTAACCTGAACAGGTCCAAGAAACGGCATAGTTATCGGCTCCTCCCACTTTGGGATGAGTCGCTGACGATGCTGTGTAGCGATGATTGACCCGTAACAGGGCAGATGGTCTGCTTAGGCATCCTCTTCAAGGATAGGAAATGCCTATGAAACGCCTGATCTTCGCAACTGCCTGCTTTGTTCTCTCTCTGCTTCCAAGCTCCGCGCGTGCCGATACGTTTGTGTATAACATTGCAAACCATTACAACAACTTTCAGGTTGACGGAACCGTAGTCACTGACACCAATGTCGGTGTTTTAGGTCCCAACAACATCCTGGATTTCAACCTGTTGATCCATGCCGGTGGTGACTCGGACACGCTAACCTATGGCAACACCGACAACAGCGGCCTTTATGGCTACGGATTAAGTGCAACGCAGCAGGGCCTATTTTTCGATTATGACCAATCCTTTGGACTGTTCTTTCTGAGTAATTCGACCACCGGAACCTTCCTGTGTTTTCAGACAAGCGGTCAACAGAGTGGTTGTGACGCAACCATGCAGGGAAGTCAAACAGCCAGCGTGAATGGTGGGGCGCTCTTTACGGAAGCTGGAAGCGGCAACGTGCAGATCGGCACGATTGCAGCGTCTGCTATCTCCGAGACGCCTGAGCCGTCGAGCCTGCTGCTTCTCGGCAGTGGACTTGCAGGCGTCGCCAGCCTGGTTCGCCGCCGTCACCGCGCAGGCTGAAAGAAAGTAGTCCTGTATGGCTGAGGCACAGTCAGGGTCGTCCCCTCCGATGTTGACTGTGCGTTGATTTCCGTCGTTTGGCTAGATACCGGTCCTGCCAACCGGAACGTCGTGGCGAACTGCGTTAGGCTGTGCATGGCAGACCGCCATGTGCCGAAGCGGAGTTCTGGTGACAAGAGATAAACAGATCGCATACTCCCTGATGCGGCTAGCCCTGGGTGTGAACTTTTTTGGGCATGGCTTCTTCCGCGTGCTAACGGGTGTCGCAGCCTTTGCCGAGGGAACAGCGCAGGGCATGGCCAAGGGGCCATTGCCGCATGCACTGTCGCTCGGCTTTGGCTACTGCATACCCTGGATCGAGATCGTGCTCGGCGTCCTTCTGATCCTTGGCCTGTTGACGCGTCCTGCGCTGGTTGCGGGCGCGTTGTTCATGGTGGCGCTCACCTTCGGCACGACTTCGGTGCAAAACTGGAATGGCGCCGGCTCCCAGTTGACTTACAGCTTCATCTTCTTCGTCATGCTGTGGCTGGTGGAGGCCAACTCCCTCTCGGTAGACGGCCTCCTGATACGGCGAACCGTATAATACGGATAGATTCCAATGGCAGAGATTGATGTAAAGCTGGCGTCCGCGCCGCCTCCTGAAGCCTGGCGCAAAACCGAGGTCGCTCGTGATCCGCAGCGCCTCCATCCCATGAACTTCATTGAAGCTCTTTTTACCGATCTGAGTGAGATCCATGGAGACCGCGGCTTTGGGGATGACGCCGCCATGTACACGGGCATGGCTCGCTTTCGGGGCGATGAGGTGCTGGTCATCTGCAATCGCAAGGGCCGCACCACCAAGGAGCGAATGCACTTCCGCTTTGGTTCGCCCGAGCCAGAAGGCTACCGCAAAGCGTTGCGCGCCATGAAGATCGCCGAAAAGTTCAAACGGCCCGTCTTCAGCTTTCTGGACCTTGCAGGTGCTTACCCGGGTCTGGGAGCAGAGGAGCGTGGCCAGGGCGAGGCGATTGCACGCAACCTGATCGAGATGTCGCGTCTTCGCGTGCCGACCATTACCACCATTACCGGTGAAGGTGGGTCAGGCGGAGCGTTGGCGCTCGCCGTAGCCGACCGCGTTTTGATGCTGGAGAATGCTATCTATTCCGTGATCTCACCGGAGGGCTGCGCGTCCATTATGTGGAAAGACTCTGGCAAGCGTCAGCAGGCCGCGGAGGCATTGAAGTACACCGCACCCGATGTGTCACGACTGGGCTGCGTGGACGATGTGGTTGGGGAGCCGCACGGCGGCGCATCAGCTGACCCGGAGGCGACCGTGGCGGCGCTGCGAGACCGTCTGACCCACCACTACGCAGAACTCAATGGGCAAACGCTTGAAGTGCTGCTTGAAAATCGGTATCGCAAGTTCCGCAACATAGCCCGGTTCTACGTCCCTGTGTAACTTTCTCCCGGCACGCAGATAAGGTCAGGCTTATGAGTACCGCAGTTCCAACCGCCCCACCGCAACGCCTTGTCACCCCAGCGCTCCTGTTCGTGCTTTCGTGCGGATGGATCGTGGTTTCGCTGGCCGGAGGC
This sequence comes from Janthinobacterium lividum, assembly GCA_050954745.1. Taxonomy (GTDB): domain Bacteria; phylum Acidobacteriota; class Terriglobia; order Terriglobales; family Acidobacteriaceae; genus Terriglobus. Next base: position 21,181 of record JBPBQP010000056.1, read on the forward strand.
CGGCTGGCTGGGACACTTTCCTCGCCTGCCTGGTACGACCTCAGCCGCGAGGCAGTGACCGCCGCCATGCTGTTCGTCGGTTTCTACGCGATGGCCAGGCTGGGCGTACCCGACCTGCGGCCCTTGAGCAGCGTCGGCATGGTGCGACGGCCCGGCATTGGGACGGAGTTCGGACGCGGCGCTGCCCTGGGCTGGGGTTTTAGCGTTGCCATGGTGCTGCCAGCTCTGCTTGGCGGAAATCTTCGGCTGCTGTTCAGCTGGGACCTTGCGACCGTCGGCCATGCTCTAGTCAGCATGGCCATGCTGCTGTGCTTCGCGCTGGTTGTGCAGTTGATTCTGGCGGGGCTGCCGGTTCGTCTGTTGGTGCGTTCCGTGGGCGCAAACTGGACAGTCACGGCGGTCGTGCTGATTGCAGTTCTGCTGGCGCTTAACAGTGCCGCTGGTCAAGGGATCAGCTTGCTGTTCACCGGGCTCTCTGTAGCCCTGTTCGTGTTTGCCTTTCTGTGGACGCGTGCCATCTGGCTGCCGCTGGGCCTGCAACTGGGCTGGACGTGGAGCCTGCAAGTGCTGTTCGGAGCACGCTCGCCCTACACGCCGGCTACCAATGGCCCCGTGCAGAACGATGTGTTTGGCCCGGTCTGGCTGACGGGCGGTTCCTTTGGGCCAGAGGCTTCCACGCTCGCCATCCTGCTTATGGTCATCGCGCTGATTGTCCTTTTCCGGTTGACCAGGGACTATGCCTGGCACTATACCTACCAGCCGATCACCGCAGCAGGTTACCCCATGGACGTTCCTCCTCCGGCCGAACACCTGCGCCAGGAGGGGCAGGCGACTGCGGCTGCGCCGCTGATCCAGATCGGCGGAATCGCTCCCGCGGAGCCGCAAAACCGGATCCTGTAGCCACTGCTTACGGTGCTGCGCAATTGGCGCGTGTCAGCCACTTGCACGGAGGCCGCACGCCGGACTACATTTCAGGCATTGGGGAGACCCTACCCATGCGCCTAACAATTACGCCACTTTCGTTTCTGCTGATTGCTTCGACCCTTTGTGGTGCGGCTGCGCAGACCAATCGACCATCGCCGCAACGCGACGTGTTCGTGGTCGGCGCGGATACCGCCTTTGGCGACCCATTGCTGGGTTTTACGCCGACGCGGGTGGAATATACACATGCGCCCATGGACCCGGTGGGACGTCGTGAACTGGTGCGCGCACTACTGATGGAGCAGGGCTTTGCCCATCGCACCCTGCCGCTGGGTGCACCTGGCCTGGTTATGCATGCAAATGGACGTCTCACGGTAGACAGCGAAACGCTGAAGCATCGCATGTATAAGGACGGTGCCTGCGCGGCGGCAGGGGACCGGGTCATGATCACGGACATTTCAGTGCTGGCGGATCGGATCCTGGTGGATGTGAACGGCGGGCCCTACCTGCCGCACCGGTTCCTACGGCATCTTTCCGTGAATGGCATTCAGCTCGCCGGAGACGGGCAGGTTGGCGAGCAGCCTACCGGAACGCGCATCACGCTGCTGTTTGAAGGACAGACCCCCCGTGTTTCTGGACCGGAACTTGAGGCGTTGCTGGAGCCGCTGCTCGACTTCGGCTTGAAAAATGCAGAGCAGGCCTACGCCGATACACTTCCGAGCCCCATTAAGAAGGCCATCGACGAGCACGAGGTCATGGTTGGGATGAGCCGCCGCATGGTGTTGGCCAGCCTGGGACAGCCCGAAAGCAAGCTGCGCGAGCGTGCGACCGAGGGCACGACCGGCGAGGTATTTGAGGAGTGGATCTACGGTCACTCGCCGCAGTCCATTCGCTTTGTGCGTTTTCGGGGTGACCGCGTCGTCCTGACGAAGCTCGCCGCTCTGGGCAAGCCGATCGAGGTGCGTGACCAGGACGAATTGGCAGGCTACCGCGACCCCGCGCTGACCCACGAGGTTGCGCTCGGGGACAGGAAGGCAGGGGCAGCTACCGAAGACCAGCCACAGAAGGCTCCTTCGTTGAAGGCGCCCATCGACACCAAGCCTGCTCAACCCGCTGCGTCTCAAGGGAATCTGCCGGTCAAGAACCTCGCAGTCAGGCACGCGGGCTAGCCGTCTACGCACACGCGTAGCGGCCGCTGTCGAGCGGTGTAGGATAGAGGGGTTGCGCGATAGAGCACACAGTCTCCCTGTGTCTGCTCGCACGCCGGAAGCTCGGCCCCAGTCGCGAATCAAGACCCGAGGCGTATGGAAGGCGCCACCAGAGAGGAATACCCATGGCAAAGATCGCCAAAACCGGTGACCGTAAGAAGGCAATGGACACCACCAAGAGCACAGATTGCCCGAAATGCAGCAAGCCGACGCGCATCGTAAAGCGCGTCAAGGATCGTGAGCGCAACGCTCCCGGTGGCATTTACATTTCGTGCTCAGCCTGTGACTTCTTCGAACGCCTCTAACCAGCTCTAAGTTTTAAGAACGGACCCGGTGCCCTGCGCCGGGTCTTTTCTGTGGCCCTTTTACGTCTGGGATGCGGTTCGAATCTCCTCGAGCAGCGCCTCTGCCGCGGCCGCTGGCTGCGCAGCCCGCGTAATCGGACGCCCCACCACGATTTTGTCTGCACCAAGCCGAACAGTATGGGCGGCGGTGGCGGTGCGGCGTTGATCGTCCGTGTCAGGCCCTGTAGGACGGATGCCCGGCACGACCAGCTGCAATTTCTGTGCCAAGCTGGACCGCAACGCCGTAATTTCCTCCGGCGAGCAGATGAGTCCCTGCAGCCCTGCCGACGCAGCCAGCTCTCCAAGCCGGATGACCTGCTGGCCGGGCGTCGCGGCCACACCGGTCGCAGTCAGTTCCGCGCCGTCCATGCTGGTAAGCACGGTGACGCCGAGCAGGCCCAAAGAAGCAGGTGCAGCAGACACCGCGGCGGACAGCATCGCAGGGCCGCCGCAGGCATGCACGGTCAGCAACTTTGCGCCCGTGCTGCCCGCCACGCGCACCGCGGATGCCACGGTATTCGGGATGTCGTGCAGCTTTAGATCCAGAAATACCTCCAGATCACGGGCAAGCAGCGCGTCAACTATCCCGTGCCCCTCGGCCAGGTAGAGCTCCAGCCCCACTTTGACCCACCGGACCGAACCCTCAGCTGGTCCACCATTTGCATGGCCGCAGCCTGTGAAGGGAAGTCCAGCGCGACAATCAGGCGGTCCAAAGGCGTCATACCTTCAGTGTAGATGCGTCCGCACACCAGCTATCCTGAAGGCATGGGCGAGTCGACACAAGCCGCCGTTCTGAAGCTGCGACGACCTGCCGTGCTTACCATCGCAGGATTTGATCCTTCGTCGGGCGCGGGCATCACCGCCGATCTTGCGGTGTTTGCCGCGCACAACTGCTTTGGCCTTTCCGCGATTACAGCCCTCACCGTGCAATCCACGGTCGGTGTCCGGCGTACACAGGCCATTGATGCTGGCCTGCTGGCCGATACCCTCACCTGCCTGGACGCCGATCTGCCACCTGCTGGCATAAAGATCGGCATGCTTGCGGATGCTCCGCAGGTGAACGTAGTGGCAGCCTATCTTCGCGATTTGCGACAACGTGGGCGGAGGGTACAAGTCGTGCTGGATCCGGTTCTGCGCTCCAGTTCGGGTAAGGAGTTGCTGACTAGAGCGGGGCTGGATGGCATGCTGGCGCAGCTGTTGCCCATGGTTGACGTGATCACGCCGAACACGGACGAGCTGGCCGTATTAACGGGCATGCCGAGCGATACCGCACAGCAGATTGAGTCTGCAATGAACACTCTTGCAAATCGATTTGGCGGCATGGCAGTGCTGGCTACAGGCGGCCATCGATCCCAGCCGGATGACGTCCTGCTGCACGCCGGGGAGATCTCTGTCCTGCATGGCACCCGGATCGAGACGCTGGCGACGCACGGCACGGGGTGCGCACTGTCCAGCGCGCTTTTGTGTGGGCTGGTGCTGGGCAAACCTCTTCTGGAAGCCTCGGCACTGGCGAAACGCTATGTCGAAGAGGCCATCCGCTCTGCCGAGTCACGGGGTGCAGGGAAGGGACCAATGAACCTGCTGTGGCCGATCTCGGGACACCGCTCGGCCTAACGGGTGGGGTGGGTGCGCCGATAGGCGTGTCATGTCCAGCTCTCACGCACTTCCGCTGCCGCTAAGCCCGTTTTCACCCTTCGAGGGGCACCGGCCGGAGCCAAAACCTGCCCCCGTGCGCAGGCGCACCACGCCGGAACAGGGCCGCGCCCTGGAGACGCTTGGCCACGCCATTGAATACCTGGTTGACTCGCGCCTGTTCGACCAGTGGGAATCGCCAGCAGATGCGGAAGCAGTGCAGTTGCTGATGGTCTGCTCGCGCAGCGTGTTTGCCGCCTGCGACGAGATGCACCCCTGGCATCAGCGTGTACAGCGATCCCTGTTGAAGCGCCTGCACCTGCAAAGCCCCCACGCCCGTTAACCGTTTCGGCTCCCAGGCGCTGTTAAACTTTAGCCATGGCACAGGCTATCTCCGTCAAGTTGAATGGGTCGGGCAAGAGCTTTGAGGATCTGGGCGAAAAACCCACCGTCGCCGGTCTGGTTGCGGCACTCGGCTTTCGCGCTGACCGCGTCGCGCTGGAACGCAACGGTGAGATTGTTCCGCGCGCTGACTGGCCTGCAACCCTCATAGCCGACGGCGATCAGGTAGAACTGGTTCACTTCGTTGGCGGCGGTTGCTGAACCTGCTTCCCATGTAACAAGTCGTGCCACCGCTCCCCATAGGCCTCCCAGCCACCAAGGTGGTGGACGCGTGACAGTGCCGCTGCGCGCAAACGCTCCCAAAGTCCAGGCTCCTCAATGACGCGCTGCATGCGCTGCACCAGGGCTGCTGGATCGCGGATCGGTACGATAAAGCCTTCCTGCTCATCGGTGAACAGGTCTTCCGCACCGGTATTGGTCGTCGCCAGCACAGGGCACCCGCACGCCAGCGCCTGCCCTTGCACCAGCGCCAGGCCCTCCTCAACGCTGGGCAGCACCAACAAATGACTTTGCCCCATCATCTCAGCGACACGTTCCTGCGGCTGCGATCCCAGGAACTCAACCTGCCCCTGTGGCAGACGCGCCAGCACCGCACCCATCTCGCGCGAGAGCGCGCCTACGACCCGCAACCGCTTGTGCGGGTGCTCAACCCTTGCAAATGCCTCCAGCAGGTAGGGAACGCCCTTGCGAAGGCCGACGCTGCCGACAAAGAGTGCCTCGAAGCGCTCAGAGGGAACTGGTGGCGGCACCACGGGGACCTTGAAACGTTCCAGCAACACGCCGTAGGGAATGGTGTGGACTTTCCCTGCCGGAACACCCATCGCGACAAAGGACCGGGCTGCAAAACTGGAGGGAACGGTGATGCCATCCGCCAGATCGTAAATAGCCTCTTCACGCACCGTGTCGCGAGGATCGCTTACCGGTGCATCCACCCCCCAACGGCGGTACTCATCCGAGACCAGCTCTTCCTGGTAGCGCTGGTGGGACGATCCACGATCGCAGAAAAAACGCCCGCCACGCCGCTGTACCAGCGCTCCTGTCTTCAGCGCAGAACCAGAGATTCCGATGAGTGCGTCACACTCTGGCACGCGGCGCAGCGTGTACTCGTCGAAGAGTAGAGCATTCGCGTAGCCAGTTTGGTCTTCCACCCAGGCAGGTAAAAGATTAACGCGGCGCAGGAGAAACTCCGGCGTGTGAATCCACGGGAACGTCTTTACCTTGCTGTGCGGAAGCCCTTCTCGCTTCAGCCGCTGCCACGGCCAGGTGGAAAACACTGCGGAAAGATCACCGCGTCGCTCCAGTTCCCGCGCCAGATCAAAGTGATGAAACACACCGAAGACTGTTTGGACGACTCGCATGCGCCTGTGGATGGTAGCAGACGAGCCGTCCAGCAGCAGATTAGAACTCGAACCGTACGGACACCTGGCCTGTTCGGTTGCCACCGAAGTCGGAGCCACGTGATTGCGTGATCTTGCCAAAGTTCGCGCTTGTAAGGTCCAGGCCGGGGTCGGCCAGGTTGGTATGATTCAGTACGTTGGTAAACGTACCTTCCGTTCGCAGCCGCATACCTTCTTTCAACTGGAACGACTTGCTGGCACCGGTGGAGAGGTTCACCGTACCGGGTCCGTGCAAATCGCCGGTACTCTCCGTGCCGTAGCGACCGATTGGTAGGGAACCGACACCCACGTCGCACGTCGCCACTGAGCCTGGGTCGTTGCTGCCTGGGCAAGCAAACGCGTTGCGGTTGAAGTAGTTATCGCGCGTGCGAGGGCCAGAGTTCGCATTCGCGATGCGATCGGGTCGCTGATTTGCGCCGCCCACGTAAGTACCGGAGCCGGTGCCGGACGGATCGATGAATCCCGCAGGGAAATACGCGGTCAGGAACGGGCCGCTCTGCCACAGGAAAATGCTGCTTAGTTGCCAGCCACTTGCTAGGGAGTTCGCAACACCATGGAAGTTGCCGCCGATGCGATGGCCGCTGCCGAACGGCAGCTGGTAAATAGCCGTTGTCAAGGAACGATTCCGTCGCGTGGCCGCCACGTTGCCATAATCTACGTGGCGGTCGTAACTATCCGTCGCGGAATAACCTCCCTGCTCATCCACGAAGCCTGCAGAGTTGAAATTACCTGCGCTGCCCTGGTTATCCGCAAGGTTCTTTGCCAGGGTATAAGCCGTGTTGAAGGAGAATCCACCGGTGAGTCGGCGTGTGAACTCAACCTGCATCGACTGGTAATCTGCCTCGGCGCCCGTGCTGCGATTTGTTATTTGGTAAAAGTTTGGAAAGGGGTAATCCGATGCCGGAGCTTGCGAAGACAGCCGCGTTTTCGACCGCGCTAACTGGTTCGACTGTGGCTGCCAGATAAGGTGCCAGGTGTGCAGACCCACATAGGAGACGCGACCACCGACGTTGTGACCAAAGTCGTGGTCGATCGATAAGTTGGTCTGTAGCGAGTAAGGATCGTGCCAGTTCGGATCAATGGCACTGTAGAAATAAACGCTGCCAAGCGCAGGTGAGAACTGGCCGCTGGCAGTTGTGCCTGGAAATGAAAACGTCGGCGGCACAAATGTCGTCGCATTTGCCGGATTAGACCCTGTGCTGTAGTTGTTCGTAAACGTCTGGTAGTTCTGTTGCAGCGTCTGCGCGATTGCGTAGAACAGCGCACCCGTGGTGGTGATGTTGTAATAACCCGCCCCGCCACGAATCGCAGTCTTATCGTTGCCAAACGGCCGGTACGCAAAACCAAAACGCGGCATAAAGCGGAGCTCGGGTGACTTACGCAAGCCGGCAGGTAAACCAGCCTGTGTGTTACTCACTACGGGAGTGCAACCTACCCCGTTCATAGATGCACCGGTCGCATACGGATTATTGATGCCGGCAGTCGGGCAGGCATTTACGTTAGCCAGTTCCTGAACGTCGATGGCACTTGCATAGCCAGCGGGATAGATCAGGCGCCCGGTGCGCGCTATGGAAGAATCGAAGTTACCCACTAGACCATTTGTCGATGCCAGCGCCGGGTGAAACTCATACCGCAGCCCGAAGTTGAGGGTCAGGTTTGACGTCGCCTTCCACGCATCCTGCGCATAGAACGCGTAGCTGTTTGCGGTTGCGTCATTATCCTGGCGGATGTTGTTGCTCTGGTTCTGGTACGGCACTCCGACAAGGAAGTCAGCAAATTGATTGCCGGTTGCCGTGTTAGCCGCGTCGAAGTAGAAGTTGCCGTAGTTGATGGACGGTGTGTCTCCACCAGCCTGTGTGTGGGCCACCAGATGCCGCAGGTCGGTTCCAAAACGCAGGGTGTGGTTGCCTGCCTGAAAGGTCAGGTTGTCTATGTACTGGAAGACACGTGAGCGCTCATCCGAGCCCAGGCGGGACCCGATCGAGGTGATCGGCGCTGCTCCTCCATTGAAGTTCAGGTGCGGGATACCGTTAAAAAACGCCGGTGTACTCAGCACATTGAGCCCGGTGCTTTGGGTGAATCCCAGGCCGTCAAATGGATTGCTGCTGCCATCGTCTTCCAGGGTGAAACCGAACTTGAATTCATTCACCAGTCGCGGCGTAATCGAGTAATTAAAATTACTCGCGAGGATCCGATACTTGGCGAACGCGTTGCTGTTCGGCAGGGTCAAGTCGACGAACTGCGTCTGATTATTATCTTTCCAGGAGTACCGCACAGATACGGAAGCACGTGAGCCGAAGGCGTGGTCGCCACGGATGTCGAATTGGTTTGAATCAATGTCGTCCCGGCGTGAACTCAGGTAGTTATAGCCCTTGTCAGCGGCTGCAGCTGCAAGGGAGAGATTCGCATCGATGTTGGGGTCAGGGTAGAAGCTAAGAAACTTTGCAGAAACCGGGTTAATAGGAATGATATTGTTTGCGTAATTAGCCCCCGTAAAAGGATTCTGCAAAGGAACCGACGATTCCTGCGAGAAGTTTCCCTGCTTCATCAACACGGTCGGGACAATGCGCTGAATAGGTACTGTCTGCGGGAAGCGCAGGCCTTCGTAGGCAGCAAACAGGAAGGTGCGATTACGTCCGTCGTATACGTGCGGTATTCGCACCGGAAGCCCAATGCTGCCACCGTAGTCCTTCGCATCTTTCTGTGGCTTGGTGCTTGCGTCGGAGCCGTAGGGCGTGGCATCCAGCGCATTGTTCTGGTAGTACAGGTAAGCCGAGCCATGTACATGATTGGTACCGCTCTTGGTTACGGTCGTGATTTCGCCGGGCTGGCCATACTCCGCATTGTTATTAACACCGTCCACACGAATTTCGGCGATAGATTCGGCGGATGGGAAGGCGTCTGCCTGTACGTTGTTGCTGGTCTGGTTTTGCGCCGAGATACCGTCCACGGTGGTGTCAGTCTGCGACGGCAGGCCACCCTGGATGGAGTAACGCACGGCAGGCACAGGATGGGTCGACGGTGCCGGCGGGTAACCACCGCTGTCGGGCTGCACACCGGGCAATGCCTGTACCACGCTGAGCGGCGAAGTTGAGCCCGCACCGCGATAATTCGCCGGCAGATCGAGCACGGCCTGTGGTGTTAGAACCGCTGAAATTTGGGCATTTTCTAGGTTGATCACGCCCGCGTCCGACGCGCTTACCGTCACACTCTGCGTGTCTTTCACATTTAGCGTCACGTCATAGCGCAGTTGTTGGCGCGCCTGCAGAACGATGCCGGTTGCCGTTGTAGATGCCAGGCCGGGGCTTTGCACAATAACGTCGTACGTGCCGGGTTCTACGTTGAGCAGGCTGTACTGCCCGCCGGTATCTGTGGTCAGAGTGCGATCGACATTGTTTTCAATCCGGTGCAGGCGCACAGTTGCGCGCGGCACCATTGCCCCGCTGCTGTCCTGTACGGTACCGGAGATACTACTCAAAGTAGATTGAGCCATGGCACCGATCGCAAGCGTGCAAACCGCGGCTATGGGAACCGCGATTCGAAGAGTCGGAAGGTTGTCAAGAAAAATGCATTGCCGATTTGCCATCGTAAGCCTCAGAAGACGTGTTTAAAACGTATGTGTTTGTCCGCCTACGTCCGCGGGTTGAAAGGTTGAGAGAAGATTTAAGCTGCGAGCTTTAGCGCCGCCCTGTTCCGAGCGCATACGATACTGCCACCACAAAGTCATGGCTAGGCCGGTCGTGACCGACGCAAGTGCGCGGCCCATCCACAAACCGTGCACGCCGTAGCCCAGGGGAAAAGCGAGCAGGTAAGCCGCTGGCATGCCCAGGCCCCAGTTGCACGTCAGGCTTACCCACAGCGGCGTTTTGGTGTCGCCAAGACCGGTAAACGCTGACGCATAGATAACAAAGGCCGCGTCTGCAACGATCAGCAAAGCGCAAAGGGTGAGCAGCGGGACCGCAGCGGTGACCACCTGAGCGTCATTGGTATATAGCATGGCGAGGCGACGCGAAAAGCAGAGAAACACCACTGCCATGGCCAGGCTATAACCCATGGCGAGAGTCAAGGAAGCGTTGGTGGCCCGCTTCACGCCGCTGAGTTGGTTGCGCCCAGCGGCCTGGCCGACGCGAATCATGGCCGCGTACGAAAGCCCTGTTGGAACCATGTACGCAAATGCGTTCAGATCGAGCGTTACCTGGTGCGCTGCAAGATAGGTCGTACCAAGGCGTGCGCAAAGGATGGACATATAAGTCGAGATAGCTAATTCCAATGAGAACTCGAGGCCCGAGGGCCAGCCGATCTGCAACATCGCCGTCAGTCTTGTGCGGTCAGGAACCAGCATCTGCAAAGTTGGCCAGACGTCCAGTTCGCGAAATGCGATAAACGCGCCGGGAATAAGCACGAACAGCATCCAGCAACGAACCAAAACGGTAGACCAGCCAGACCCCGCAATGCCCAGCGCAGGCAGGTGCATATGGCCAAAGAGAAGGCACCAATCGAAAAACCAGTTCACGAAGCCGGACGTAATCAGTGACGCAGAAACCAGCAGAACGCGATTGATCGACTGCAGAAATCTCCGGAGGGCCATGTAAAGCATCAGCGGAGCCGTTGACCAGACCAGCGCGTGCAGATACCGCTCTGTCTCTCCAAAGAGTGCCGCCGGGGTACCCAGGTGTGGCAGCAGAGAGGCGGCAGCCAGGCTGGCAACCATTACAAACGGCGTGCCGATCAGTACGATCCACATGGATTGCATCAGCAACCGTACAGACTCGGAACGGTTGCCCTGGCCCGCAGCCTGCGCGACGAAGGTCTCAAGCCCGTTCAGCATGTAGATTGCGAAAAAGGCGATGGCGTAATAGATCGTGTTGCCAAGTGACGAAGCGGCTATCGATTGCGCGGAATGAGAGAGTCGCCCGATCATCATTGCGTCGACGATGTAAGTCGACATCCAACCCAGCTCGCCAAGCGCCAGCGGCCCCCCGATGCGGATTGATGCCAGAAGCTCTTGCCGGAATGGTTTGGAGACAATCGAATCGGGCACCGTGCGAAGTTCGCCGTCTACCTCCTGAAGCATTCTGCCATCGTTTCTGCTCTGCGGTAATCCCATCGAATGTTGATCTTATGCCGCTGAGAGAATCTACAGGCAGGCGAGTTTCATTTGCTGGAAAGGTGGCGGGACCTGTGGCACTCTGCGGAAAACGGGTGAGATGGAAGGCAGATTACCGTGTCGGGAAGGGCATTTCGACAGATTCGGTCGCAGCTGCGTCAAGGCTGAACTGACGATTTCGAAGTACCTGCTCGCGCTGTTCTGCCGTCAGCCCTTCGCTCAGGAGCAGGCTGTCACAGGCTTCGACTGCCTCCCTGTGCCTACCCACGTAATAGCTGGCCACGGCATATTCCAGAGGGAGGAAGAAGGTGTAAACGCTTTGTTCCACAAACAGGACGTCATTGACGGGCAGAGGAATGGAGGCGGCCTGCATAAAGAAGAGGTAGGCCAACGCATACTCATGCCGCGCCTGATAATAGATGCCGATGCGGAAGAGCGGCTCAGCCCGCGCTGGCCTGAACTGGAAGGCCTGTAAATAGGCGGCTAAAACCTCTGGCCATTCCAGCGCCCGCATCTCCTTGATCCGGGCGATCTGGTACAGCGACGACCAGACTTCTTCGTCCCAGCCGCCCATGCCCACGCGACGTGTATAGCGATCCTGTGCCTGCTGCAGCTCACCTGCGTCCAGGTAGCTCTGCGCCAGGTAAAACATGTGCCGCGTGTTCAGGGGGGCTTTTAGCAGCGCTTCTTCCAGCAACAGGGCGTCTTTGCGGTAGGTCAGCGGATCGCGCGAGCGTGCGCCGTCAGGAATACGCAGCGTTCGTACGCCGGCCAGACGCTGCCTGGCGACCGGGTGCTCTGTCGTTATGTACTCGTGGACGACGCCTTCAAAACGCCATTCCAAGCTACTGCGCACCAGCTGTGTCTTGTAGTAGAGGACCGTGCCTGACACCAGTTCAAAATCGTAGGCGTCAGCCTGCAGGTCGGGCAGCCTGAAGTCCGCGGCTTGTTCCAATACTTCGTCTGCATCGATGATGAGCAGGAAGTCCGCCCTCGGCGCGGCGTACTGCAACGCTTCGGTCCGGTTATGCGCAAAGTCTACCCAGGGCCGTTCGATCAATTCACCGGGAAGGTGGCTACATGACTCTCGGATCAGTTCTTGTGTAGCGTCCGTCGAACCGGTGTCGACGACCAGCCAACTGTCCAGCAGGGGCAACACGGACGCAAGACAGCGACCCATGACATGCTGCTCGTTCTTGACGATCATGCACAGGCATACCGTTTGACCACCCGCAGTCATAAGAAAAGCACCCGCGCAGCCAGCAGAAACACCCTTAGAAGGTCACGTTCTGTGAACACTGGAACGTGACCAGGAAGGTAGCAGACGAGAAAGCCCTTGTTCCATTGATCGTGGCCTGCAGCGCGATGACGTCGCCTGAGGTTAGAGAGGCCCCGCTGGTGTTGTTTGTACAGGCCGCATTTCCGCTGCTGGAGGCTGGGACAGTACAGGACAGGGACGATGCCTGCATGGAGCCGATCGAAGTGGCAGTTCCCTTAAGCAATGTGAGGGTGGCGCTGGTTCCACCGGAACCTATGTTGAGTGCCTGCACGCGAAGAAAGATCGCAGTGCAACTCTGCGGGACCATAAGTACGTTCGGTGTCGGGTCATACGTGACAGCCGTTGAGACACCGGAAGGCGCCGCATACTGTGTGATGAAACTGCCTTCCGTGGAACTCAGGGTAAAGTTGGCCGAGTAAAATTGGCTGCCCGCCTGTCCCGTTGGTCCGGTGGCACCGGTCGGCCCCGTGGCACCCGGCAGGCCGGGTACTCCCGCTACACCCTGTGGGCCAGTCGTGCCTGGCACGCCCTGAAGTCCAGTAGCTCCTCTGGGGCCGGTTGCGCCTGGCAAGCCCTGCGGACCGCTAGGGCCCACGAGGCCCTGTGGCCCGGTAGCGCCAGCCGGTCCAGTTGCGCCAGTTGGTCCGATCGTCCCGGTTGAGCCCTGCGAAACGATAGAAATGTCCAGATGCGCACTGTGCGCTGTCTGATCGTTCTCTTTGGAGTCGAACTGAATGTTGCCATCTGCCGAGGTCAGGGCAAAACCGAAGTTACTCGCGGGCGCATTTAGCCATTGCTGGACCGTGGCCGTGACATCGACGGTAATGAACTGGCCTGGGGTCACCACCTGCAGGGTGCCCGCCACGCCTCCCTGCGCAGGCACGGTCGCGTAGGTTACCGCGGCTTCTGTCCACGGTCCGTTGAGTGCCGACAGGGTCACCGTCCCGGGCGTAAAAACACGATTCACATACAGGCGAAGCGTAGCTTTTGCGATTTGCGCTGCTGTGGTGTTTGCAGGCAGATCGGTGAGGTCGAAACGCAGCAGCCCGGTGGTCCCGCTCCCCACACTGACGTTGGATAACGTGCCGTAGTTCGTCGTGGAACGGCTGGCACTCACGTGTGTGTCGGCCAGCAGTTTTACATCGGTTGCATGCGCAGCGGGTGACACCAGGAGAACCGTTGCAGAAAGAGCGACGCAGTGCAGGGTACGTCCTGGACCCGTCGACGGACTGTTCGAACTCCCGTTCAAAGGCTTGCGAAACCGATTCTGCGGCATACGTTCTCCATAACCTTTGGCAGCACTCAAAGACAGTGAATGAAATGTACCAATTACGCGACGCCCATCAGCGTACACGACGCTTTGGGTTTTGACACGGACATTCTTTTAGAAATCGCTGGGTGTAATTGGTCACGTGCCGTGATAACTTCTAGGCGAAATGTGACAAGCTGTGTGACTGTGCTGCAAGTACTTCATCGCAGGGTTTAGAGCACTTATAACTGGCTGCCTTGTTGTACCAGCGCGTGGCTTGCGGTCTTGTGCGGAGAGAAGCTCTTGGGGTTTGCCGAACACTCACGATTGCGCCGGACAATCTGCCTGCTGCCGGTGGCCTGCTTTGCCGCTGGTCCCTCGCTGGCGCAGCAGCCGGTCTCTGGCGTGGTAGAAGCCACGTCTGTGGCAGCACCGCTCCCTGAGGGCATCGCTTACGACGCTGCGGGTAATCTCTACATCGCACTACGCAACGACCACTCTGTGCGCAAAGTCGATGCGCTTGGATTAATTACGACGATCGCAGGGACGGGTGTGCAGGGCTTCTCCGGCGATGGCGGCGCGGCTACAAGCGCGATGCTTGATTCACCGTCTGGTGTAGCCGTGGACAGCAGCGGCAGACTCTATATAGCCGATAGCCGCAATCATCGCGTGCGCATGGTTGCGGCCGGCGTGATCACCACCGTCGCTGGTACAGGCACTGCCGGCTTTGCAGGCGATGGTGCTCTTGCCACGCTGGCCCAGATCAACCTGCCCCTAGCCCTCAGCCTCGACGCAGTAGGTAACTTGTACGTCGCAGATGCAAACAACCACCGCATTCGCAAGGTGGTTGGCGGAATGATTTCTACGGTGGCTGGTACGGGGGATCAGGGCTTCGGCGGTGACGGCGGGGCTGCGATCTCCGCGCAGTTGGATACGCCAACCGGGGTGGCTGCGGATCCATCCAGCACGGGTGCGTTTCTGATTGCGGATACACGCAACCAACGCATTCGGCGCGTGGATGTAAGCGGCAACATCTCCACCGTGGCGGGGCTCGGTGCGGCGTCTCCGCAGGCTGCTGTTGCACTTTTGAATCCTCGCGGCGTCAGTACAGACGCTGCCGGAAATGTTTACTTTGCCGACAGCGGGAACCAGCAGGTTCGGTTACTGAACAGCAGCGCGGTCACTACAGTGTCTGGTACGGCAGAGCAGGGCTTTGCGGGTGATCTTGGCAGTGCAAGAACGGCCGTCCTGGATACGCCTCGCGCCACCGCGCCGGGTCCGGGTGGCCTGCTTGCGTTCGCCGATACACACAACCAACGCGTGCGGACAATTGCAGCTGGCCTTGTCTCTACCGTCGCAGGCGCTCCGCCGCCGCTGACCGAAGGCCTTTTGTTAAGCGGCCCCGCCAGTGTCACCTTCGGCAGTCGCAACGGAAGCCTGACTGCCGTTTTTCGCAGTCCTGTGGCCGCGGCAAGTGGATCGCTTGCACTGACTTCGAATGGCATTCCGATCGCTACCGCCGCCATCACGGGCAACACGGCCACCTTTGACCTTTCCTCGCTCTCTGGTGGAGTGCAGACTCTGGCGATCTCGTTCCCGGGCGATAGCAGCAACGCAGCCGTGGTCAGCGGCGTGTATGTCATTAACGTCTTTGGTGCAGCGCAGAGCATCAGCTTCCCGCCGGTGCAAAGCCCCGTCACGTACCAGCCCGGCGCAACAGTGCAGTTGGCGGCGACTGCTACCTCTGGCTTGCCAATTACCTATGGTGTCACTGGCCCGGCGACCGTAAGTGGTTCCACGCTGACTTACTCTGGACCTGGCACCGTGGTGATAACGGCGACGCAGATGGGGAGTGTCAACTACACGGCAGCGTCCGCCACGCAGACTGTGCTGGTCTCAGCGTCACCGCTGGTGTTGTCAGGGATCAATCCGAACTCCATCCAGTTGACAGCTGCCAGCACGCCCCTCCGCATCAGTGGCAGTGGTTTCACATCGACGTCAGTTGTGCAAACGAATGGAGCTGCTCTGCCTTCCACCTTTGTCAGCAGCACGCTCATCACGGCGACGCTGCCGCCGGTGCTCTCGACAGCGCCACAAAGCATCACCGTCTCCGACCCGGCGTCGCAGCTGCAAAGTGTGGCGCTACCCATCGCCATTACGACGCCAACCGTCAGCGCTGCGTTGAGCGCACCCTCAACCGTTGCTTCAAGGCAGCAGCCCGGTGTAAACCTGCAACTGCAGACTGCCTATCCGGTCCCCCTGCAGGGCTTGCTCACCCTGAGCTTTGCGCCTACGGGCGGCGGCTCAGTCGATGACCCGATGATTGTCTTTAGCAACGGTCAGCGGACCTACCCCTTCACAGTGCCGGCAAATACAACCACGGTGCCGCCCATTGCGTTCCAGACCGGCACGGTCTCCGGTACGGTGACGGTCTCGCTGAAGCTTTCTCTTGCCTCGGGCGCGGATGTCACACCGGCTACCGGCAATGTCGTAGCTGTGGCCCTGCCTGCCGAAGCACCCACGGGTACCGGTGTCAGCTTCGTCCAGGATGGCGCGAAACTGACTGTGACCCTGGTCGGCTTCTCCAACACCCGTGCCGTGTCGCAGGCCACCTTCAATTTCACGCCCGCACCCGGAACCAGCTTGGCGCAGACGTCGCTGACGCTGCCGGTCAGCAGCATCTTCAATGACTGGTTCACATCGGGTGCCTCGTCGGCGCTGGGTTCGATCTTCACCTACACGCAGATCTTCAATCTGAGTGACGCAGACTCGAAGGTGCAAGCCGTGAGCGTCACCCTGACCAATGCAGTCGGCAACTCCGTAGCGGTCACCACTCCCTGATCGCTGCTGTAGCGACTCTACGAGCCTGTACAAGGCAAGAGCAGCAACCATTCGGTTGCTGCTCTTGCTTTTTGCGGAGGAACTAGCGAACCGCCACGCTGACACACCGCAGGCTGGACAGTGCCCCCGGCGCGAGTACATCGGCGCCCGGCCCTGAGAGTTCGTAGCGAACCACGAGCGGCGTGCCGTCTGGAGCTTTCACTGCCGTATTGGCGACCTCAAGTGGAAAGCCAAGTTCGTAGCCGGCAGGGCTTTTCTGCACGCGTGCCTTGTTAAACAACTCAAAGACGGCCCATGTACCGCTAAAGGTCAGCGGCAGGCCATTCGCGCTCAGACCGGCATCGTGCGCCGTCTGCGAGGACCAGGTAAAGCGCTTGGAGGCTTCTGCGTTGGTCAGGCTCTGCGCATCCACCTTCAGCGTCGTACTCTGGATGCCGCTCGCGGGCATATTCTTCAGGTCGAAGGCGAGTGTCGGCGCGGTTGCGCCTGCCGGAAACATCTCCTGCGACAGCAGCGCCGCGCGCGAGAAGAACTTCACGAAGTCCGGATTCGGCGGCGCACTCTGGTTCGGTGCTGCCACGTACTCCGCACCTTGCGGCAGCAAGAGCGTCTTCAGGCTGCCGTTGTAAAACTGCCACAGCGACCCGGTGCCCGGCTGCAGCAACGCTGACACCTCTGCGGGGGTGGCCTGCACGTTGGATTTCAGGTTGAACGGGGCCTTCGCAAACAAGGCCGAGAACGCTGAGCAGAAACCCTTCGCCCCGGCATTGACCTGCGCGGGGCCAAGCCCGCGCACCAACGCTTCGGTGTTCGTGATGGGCGCCAGCATCAGCGCCAGGGTGGCTGCATCCACGTGTGCCTGCGAGTCGATGTGGAAGGCCTGCGCTGACTGCTGCGCCGCCAACTGCGCCGCACTGGCAGCCGTGTTGACGGGCGTTGCAGCGGCTGGATCGTTCGGGTTTGCGGCCTGTGTCGCCTGCTTGACCGCACCGTTCAGGGCCAGCAGGGCATCCACGTAGGCCTTATTGGAAGCACCGATGTAGACCTCCTCTGCGCCACCCGGCACCAGCGCCTGCGGTGCCTGAAAGGCGGACGCAATCTGCGGATTCGCTACGGCGGTATTGCGCGAAACCGTGTACATCAGGGCCAGCAGCGGAGAGCTGTTACTCGACAGCAAGCCCAGTTTTTCGCCTGCATCCGGCAGGCTGGTGTAGCGAACGACGGTGGCGTCTTTCACGAAAGCTCGCCAGCGGGCGATGTAGTCGCTTGTGTAGCGGTTGGCAAGCTGCGTGCGGATGGCAGCGGCATCGATCGATGGTGGCGCCTGGTCACCCAGCACCCACGCCTCTCCGCGGAAGTAGCGCTCGGGATGACTCATCGCGTCCTGCACAAAGGCATAACCGGGTTGCGTAAAAGCGCTCTCGATCGTGTGCGGTTCAACCACAACCGTGGCGGAGCCTGGGTGCTGCAGGTTGAACTGGATTGCCGGTCCTGCCTTGGCAGACGCTGTGAGGATGCTTTGATAGATCCGCTCAAAGCCACCGAACGAAGACAGGTAGCCACGTGCGTGTGCCACCGTCTGTCCCGCGGGAACAATCGCGTAGGGATTGCCCGCCAGCAATACGGATGCGTAGTACGCGAACTGCCGCTCGGCCAGCGTGCTTTGTTCTGCGGTGCCCAAGGCACCCGTCGCTGCTAAATGCTGCAGCATTACCGGCGGCAGAAAGTCGACCGTGCTTTTCTCCGCGTTGCTGGTTGTAATCAGGTAGGCGCGCAGGGAGGCATACGTGCCGTTGTAATCTGCACCGTCTGCCGGGTTCGCACCGGGCGTTGCAGGCAGCGCAGCGAGCTTTGCGACGATGTTACTTTGTGTCCGGTTCAGCAGCAGCGCCCGGAAGTGGGTGAAGTAAGCATTGCGCGCCGGATCCAGCAATCGATCGCCACGATAGAGTCCCCAGCGATAGCGGAGTGGGGCACCTTCGATGCGGTACAGTTCCAGTTGCGCGAGCGCCAGACGCAGATCGTCCAGCTGCGTCAACTGCTGCACAGGAATGGGACCTGTGCCGGACGCTGGCGAAGCTGCCAGCGCGTCCGAAGCGGTCTGCACCCGCTGCTGCAGGGCTACGTTCGCAAAGTAGGAGCCTGTCAGCAGCGCGAGGTACACCAACGCCAGCAAGGCTATGCCGCCGTACAGCGCGCGTAGAAACAACTTGCCACGACCCGTCTGGGCTGTTGCGCCAAGGGCTGTGCGGTCGCCCAGCACGGCCTCTGGAAAGAAGCGTGGAAGAAAGGTCCACTGCGCGAGCTTTTCGCCAAAGGCGGCGGGTGCAGTCATGGGTGTAGCTCTGCCGACCTGCGGTGTGGAGAACACCCCCGTCGCGTCCGCAGCGGCAGACGGCGCACTGGCGACGAAGTGGGGAGACGCTGCGATCTGCTGCTGCACAATCGCGCGCACGCCGGTGAAGTAGAAGCCGCGCAGGTACGGATTGCTGTCGAGCCGGCTTGGCTTGACCAGCTCTACCAGGTACGTGCTCAAAAGATTACGGAAGCGCCGCAGCTCACGGGGAAACTCGTACGCCGGGCCAAGCCGCTGCGGATCGGTCTCCCGATACAGCACGTCCAGTCGAGCCTCACCCAGCGTAAAGAGCAGCTCATCATAGGAGCGGGAGGCCGCGCCCAGCGCCTGCTCCATGTGCGATCCGCTTGCGCCGGTCGTGAGTTCCGGAGCCGCGCCGAACAGTGTGAAGCCTTCCTCTGGTGACAGGTTGCGGACGAACTCGGTGAAGCCAGGCACACGGTCCAGCTTGGTCAACAGAACGTAGGTGGGAATCTGCGTGCCGAGCCCGCGTGCCAGTTCGCGCAGCCTGGCCGCCTGCAGACTCGCAGCAGCCTTCATGGTTTCTGACGTTTGCTGCCCCATGAACTGCTCGCAGCTGACGCACACCACAGCGGCGCGAAAGGGTGCGCCCTGAAACGCCGCCCGCACGACGCCGGGCCGTGTCAGCGCGATCAGCCGCGTCCAGAGACCGGGCGTCTGCCGGAGCGCTTCGCCCGCTTCAACAAAGGATGCGCTGCCGCTGTACCAGATGTTTACCACGGCCGTGGACACAACATCCTTCTCGCGGAAGACCTGCCCGGCCAGCAGTTCTGCTTCCAACCCCGACTTCATGATGGCCGTAGTCTTCGCGCTGCTTGCCTCCCCCAGCAGGTAGACCAATGGGAGATCACTAAGCCTCTTCGCACCCGCGCGAGACGATGCGGAGAGTTTTCGATTGGCCTCGCGCAGCAGGTCGTCCAGCGGGGCCGTGTCAACGGGCTGGCCGTCCTGGTGTTTGCCTGCACTGCGGGCGCGACGCCGCGCCAGCCACACCAGCGCAGCCGCAGCGACAAAACCCAAAAGCAGCAGCAGAACACGCACCACGACGAGGGGCGCTCCATGCAGCGCGCGGATTGCGCCCACGGCGAGGGTCAGGATAAGGAAGAACAGAAATGCAAGCGCGGCACAGACATACAGGATCATCGCTGCCTCTAACGGACCGTGAGGGAACTGCTCTGAAGATGTGAAAGGCCGGCGGACAGAGACGCTTCGTAGCCGACGAATGCGACAAGGGTCATTGCGGCCAGAACTGCCGCCGCGATCAGCAGGCTGCGGCCCAGCAGGTCGCGGCGCGGCTGGTTAACGGCAGGCGGTGCCGCTGGCACGGGAAACATGGGTCGGCTACCATGGATGCGCAGAATCTTCTCACGGCACATCTGGATAATCTGCCGAAGCTCGCCGCCATTGGAGAAAGCATAGCGGCCCTTGTAACCGAGCTCCAGGCAAAGGCAATGCACTTCCAGCACGTCCGCAAGCTCGGGGGCATCCTGCTGCTGCAGCAGTTGATGCAGGTTTGTGAAGACTGTCTCTCCGGCCACGTGGCCGCCGAAAAGTTCTTCCTGCAGGGGACGCCGCGCCCAATCCGCCACTACCCCCGTCGCAAGGTTCAGAACAGTTTCATCCAGAAAACCGACCGTCACCAGCACGGCCATTTGAATGTACTGGCTGCTATAACCCAGCGTGCGCGCCTCGTTCATCGCGGTCTGCATCAGTTGGCGCAACTGGGTGCGAAAGGTGTCGAGGTTTTGTACGGACTGCCGCTGCGAACGCACGCGCAGCACGGCGGTAATCACTTCCTGAAACGAGGACGCCAGGTTGGCCGTTCTGTTAGTTGGTGCAGTTAGGTCGCTCACTCGCTCTCCACGATCACGCTGACATCGAACTCTGCGTCACGCACTTCGCCCGGAATGTACAATCCCACTCGTCTCGTCTGCTGAATGTGGTCCCAGCAGGGTCCTGCAAGCTCCAGCGAGAAGTACTGCTTGTCGGCTTCGGCACGAATGGCAGAGGGTGGCACGGACAGGTGATTCAGCGTGAGGCCCGGCAGCGCTCGGCGCACCAACTCCGGAACGAACCGCGCGGAACAAACCTTGATCAACCGGAGTGTTGCGCGGATAAGGTCCGCCTCGCCCATGGAGGAGCGCACACCCAGCACCCATCGTGACCGGCGTAGGCAGCGCTCGTCGGGGACATCTGCTTCGTAAAAGTAAGGCTCACCCGGATGGAAGTTCAGCGACACCGAGTTGGTCGGTAGAACGATGTCCATGTGCCTGCGAATGTGCTTATCCAAGGCGTAGAGACTGTCGCCGGGCCGCAGGTGATCGTAGGCCGGTAGATCCGTCACGTTCGATTCGGCAGCAAACGTGCAGAGTGCGCCTGCAAGCCGCGAAAGCTCGATATAGAGCTGTTCCGGCCGTGTTTGTTGCATGCGAAACAGGTGTTGCAGCACCGGTGCAGAGGTGGAAAGTGCGTGCAAAAACCAGTAGTTTGCCACGTCTAACGCTGCAGAACCCGCTTGAAAACGTGTCTGTTTGTGTGCGGAAGTGGTTAGGGTAGTGATCTTTTCACTCATGCCTTCCAGCAATCGCTTCAGCAGCAGCATCAGGGCGTCACTCGCGCCGATTTGAAGGCACGGCGGAATGAAATCCGGGTCGTACAGGAAGTGTCCGCGACCGTCACGCAGCACCCGTGCAAGCGGCAAAGTGACGACGCCCGCAGTAATCTCACTTTCGGCAACAACAGCGATGTTTTTGCCACCGAAGCTTAACTCGCGCACATCCATGCCGTTGGTTTCATCTGCCACGGTGCGCACCACGGCAGAGTAGCGAAAGCCACCGGCGGGCTGCTCCAGGTCAAGCACCTGGCCCGACCCGCTGCGCTTCGGCACGGCTAGGTAAAGCCGCAGGGAAGCATCCGCGGGCTGAAAAAGATCGTGCAGAGAGCGTGTCGGCGGGAACTCGTCCGACGCAGGAAAGTCAAAGACGAGGCCATCCGAAAACATGCCCGCGGCGCGGCTTAGCAACACGCTGCCGTTTCGCACTGCCTCGGTGTCCAACTGCAGGTAGGAAAAGCCCCACGGCTGATTCCAAAGATTCGAGACGAGGAACGAGAGCGTGTCTTCCTGATGCCGCGTCTGTGTTTGAAAATGAAGTGGGCTGAGGTACATGCCCTCAGACCAGACCACATGGGAAAGCAGTTTCATGCGTTATCCGTCGGGAGTTTGGCGAGGCAATTAAAACACCAAGAGCTATCGGAAGGATCGTAGCGCATTGTTGGCTGCGGGTCTATGAAGAAGTAATTTGCATATCACTGACCAAGATCTCTGCATGTATCAGCTTTCGAATGCGACCACACGTCGGACGGCCTTACACTGCAACCAGTTCACCGGAGGCTCTTACAACGTGGCCAGCAACCCGAGTCAACCCGACCCACCTCTTTTGCCAAGACAGCCTGAGCAGCAGCCCAATCAAACAGCGGGCGAGTTCACCCAGATTTTTTCTGGCGGATCGGCACAGTCAAGTCCTGCTCCGAATCAGTTGCTGCCATTCGCGCCTGCGGAAGATCATGTTGCACGGCTGTCTCAAGTAGAGACTCCGCCGCCGCAAGTGCCTTTCTTTGAGGGCCGCTCTGCTGACGCGACGCTGGTCTTCGAGGCACTCCCTGCGCTGGCACCTGTCTCGCCATCCACGCAGGCACGCGCCTCTCAGCAAGCGTCCAGCGAGTTCACGCAAATCTTCACTCCCATCGCTCCGCCTGCCAGTCCCGCGCCTTTACGGCAGCCGGAGATAACATCCCCGAGCGAGTTCACGCAGGTGTTCTCAGCGATCCCGTCGCCTGCTGCTCCGCAGCCTGATGTGAGGCCCGTCCCGCAGCCGTCATCAGGTGAATTCACGCAATTTTTCAGCGCTGTCTCACAGCGGGAGAACGCCGCCACTGCTTCGCCACAAGGGCCATCTGCGACGGATGTGCCCTTTGCAACGCCGATTGCAGCAGCAGCACTGGGCGCTGCAGCACCGTCTGCCGGTGCGTTCACGCAGCAGTTTCAGTCCGCTCCCGTGCCACCGCAGGCTGTCGAGGCACCGCCGCCTGCGGCAGAAGCCGGTTCCTTCACGCAGATCTTCCAGCAAATTGCGCCTCCCCCTACTGGAACGAGCGCCGGTGCGCCGCCAGTACGACCACCTGCAAGACAGCCTGTGGAGGCTGCCAGGCCACCTTCTGCGAGCGCGCCGGAGTGGCCAGCGTTTGGCCCGCCGCCGCCAGCCGACGGCACGTTTACGGATGTCTTTGCCGCACAGCGGCCGTTGCCTCCTGTCGCAGCAGCGCAGTGGCCTTCGCCGGCACAGCCATCGGCTGCACCACGCGTGCAGGCCGAGGCATTAACAGAACTGTTCCAGGCCGTACCGCCCGCACAGCGACCGCCAGAGACTTCACCATTTGCGGGCTACGCAGCGGCCTCCGCTCCTGGGAACAAAGGTTGGCCGCCACCATCAAGTCAACAAGCTCCGGCGTGGCCTGCCGCAGCTGCTGCATCGCCACAGCCGCTTGTACCGGGGGGCAGCGATTTCACACGGCTGATGCAGTCACTCAGTGCGTCACCCGCTGCCGGTGGAACAACCGCCCCGGCGAACGACTCGTTCTTTGCACCACCGTCCGCAAGCGCTCCCGTTTTCAGCCAGGAAAGTGAATTCACACGCGTGCAGCGTGGCTCTGCCCAGCGAGATTCAAGCGTCCCAGCGACCCCGTCAACACCACCTGCAGGCAGCAGGGCATCAGGTCCGGGAATTGCGCTGGAGCAGGACAAAGCGGCTCCCGAAGCCGCAGGAAAGCCCGGCAAGTCGAAGCTGCTGATCGTACTGCTGGTGGTTATGAACTCACTTCTGCTTATTGCGCTGATCGTGGTTGCGTTCCTGTTTCTGCACAAGAAGTAGTTACTTTAAGGACCGCTAGGTGGAGGCAGCCAGCAGAATGATCAGCTCCATCTGTGGGTTCGCGACTTCGTCCGACACGTACACGGCGAAGTTGCGCGCGCGAACCAGGGCCTGCCACACGTCGCCAGCCTGCTCCAGGCTGAAGTAGTGGTAGTGCAATTTGACCGGGATGGCACGGGGAGGCACGGCAACGTGCATCATGCGCACACCCGGCAAAGCTTGCCGAATGTAATTCTCGATGTGCGTTACGGAGGCAACCTTGGCTACCTGCGGAAAACGTTGGACCAGGTCTGCGTCCTTCATGTCTGCGGCCACAGCAAGGTACATACGTGAGTTCTGGAAGTAGCTGTCTTTGTCGATCGCCGTGCCGTAAATAGAGGGCCGGATGGGTTTAAGCGGAAGTGCGATGAAGTTGCTCGGGACCACCGTTTCAAGCAGTTCGCGCAGCAGCGCATCCAGCAGCCCAAACACTTGACCAGGGGCCTCGTGATGGTACCGTGGCAGGTCGCGCAGGTCGTACTTGCTGGAAAAAGTCATCAGGCTGCCGGCCAGCCGCAGCATGGCACGGAACAGCATCTCCGGATGGACGCGTTCGGCATCCAGCATGTGTCGAAACGCCGGGACTTCGGTGTTCATGGTGTACAAGAGCCAGAAGTTTGCGACGTCTGCCGCGCTAAAGTCTGCAAGCGAATCGTTGCGCTGACGGCGCGCACCGGCTAATTGGCTTGATCGCGCCACGAGTACCTCCACCAGGCCTTTTGCGATGCTGGTCAGCACCGGACTCGCGTGAACATCCATCACTGGTGGAACGTATTTCGGATCGGGCCGGTACAAGCCGCCCTCCGTTTTTTCTATAGCAATCAGCGGCATTAAGACTGCGCCGGAAGTATTCTCTCCTTCCGCGATTAGTTGCAGATTCTTCCGTGCCAGCGCAACAGGGCGCTCGGTCAGACTGCTGCTGTTTTCATCGCGGATCATGCGCTGCTCAGTAAAGAAGCGGGAACTTACACCGTCACGTGCAGCACTTACATTCATGCCAAAGGCGCGTCGCTCCGGTACCGCCAGGTAGAACATGCAGTGCTGTCTGCCATCTGCAAAGCACTCTTCCAAGGTTCGAACAAGCGGTGAGTCATCAGCGTCCGGAATGTCAAAGGTGAGGTTGTCGGGAAAGACACCAGCTGCTGCCTGAATAGAGAGCGTACCTTCCGAAAGTCCTACGCCGTCCACTTGCAACCGCGTGAAACCCCAACCCTTGTAATGGAGGGATCCAATCTGAAATCGCAACAAATCTTCAACATAGCGATCCTGTGATTGCAGATGTTGCGGCGATAGGAAGACGCCCTTGGACCACACCACCGGTAGAAGTTTCGGCATCGACACACACTCTCCAACTGCTCAGGAGGATATACGACGAAGGCAAAGTGAATTGGCACAAAAGCTTTTCTTGACAGGCAATCAGGGGACTCTCATAATTTCGTGGAGTCCAGAAGAGCGAAATCTACCGAAGCGAACATGTGCTCTCAGACGACGACTAAACACTTTCACCTGCAGCCCTTCTCCTTTGAACCTTTATGACTCCGGCGTCGCGGGATATTTCTGCTTGCGCTCTTGTTCACCTGCTGTTTCAACGTTCCGAGAGGCACCATGGCAAAAGAGAGTACACAACACAAGTTAGACCGGGTTCGTTCTCCGCGCGTTCAAATCACCTATGACGTGGAAGTTGGCGACGCGATTGAGACCAAGGAGTTGCCCTTCGTCATGGGTGTTCTGGGTGACCTGACGGGCCAGCCGGAGAAGCCGTTGGCAGCACTGAAAGATCGCAAGTTTGTCGAGATAAACCCCGACAACTTCGACACGGTATTGAAGGGCATGAACCCTCATCTCGCTTATTCGGTTGCGAACAAGCTGAGTGATGACCCGAACGCGGGCCAATTGAAGGTGGACCTTAAGTTCGAATCGCTGGACGATTTCTCGCCTGAGAACGTCGCCAAACAGGTTGGTCCCTTGAAGGAATTGCTGGACTTGCGCACGCGTCTTTCAGACCTGCGTGGCAGCCTGCAGGGAAACGACAAGCTGGATGAGATTTTGTTTGAAGCAGCCACCAACACGGAAATGCGCGACAAACTGCGTGCCGAGATGAACGGCGAGGGGAGCAAGTAATGGCGACCGCAAACACACCTGCATCGACCGCAGCAGCAGCCGAAGAGACCACCACGCAGGGCTCCCTGCTCGACTCCATTGTTGCAGAGGGACGCTTCAGCAAGGACTCTGCTTCCCAGGAGCGCGGTAAAGATCTCATCAAGCAGTTTGTGTCTGAAGTGCTGGAGGGTCACGTCACCGTGACGCGCGACACGGAGGCCGCCATTCAGGCCCGCATCGCGCAGATCGACAAGCTGATCTCGCTGCAGTTGAACGAGGTTCTGCATCACCCCTCCTTCCAGAAGCTGGAAGGAACCTGGCGCGGTCTTAAGTACCTACTGGACCAGAGCGAAACCAGCGACATGCTGAAGATCAAGGTTCTGAACGTGAACAAGAAGGATCTGCTGAAAGATCTGCAGCGTGCCTCCGAGTTCGATCAGAGCGCCCTGTTCAAGAAAGTGTATGAAGAAGAGTTCGGCGTCTTTGGCGGCGCACCATTTGCGGCGATGATCGGAGATTACGAGTTTGGTCGTGGACCCGAAGACATTGAATTGCTGGAGCGTATCTCGCAGGTTGCGTCCGCAGCACATGCACCATTCTTGTCCGCAGCTTCGCCGGAATTGCTCAATCTCAGCAGCTTTACACAGCTCGGTTCGCCGCGTGATATCGGCAAGATCTTCGATTCAACGGAGTACGCCAAGTGGAAGTCATTCCGCCAGTCGGAAGATTCTCGCTACGTTGCTTTGGCGCTCCCACACGTGCTGATGCGCCTGCCATACGGCAAAGACACCAAGCAGGTTGAAGCCTTTGATTACGAAGAGGATGTCGACGGGACAGATCACTCCAAGTACCTGTGGAGCAACGCAGCCTACGCTCTTGGCGCACGGCTTACGGATGCTTACGCCAAATACGGCTGGTGCGCTGCTATTCGCGGTGTAGAAGGCGGTGGCATGGTTGCCGGCCTGCCAACTCACAACTTCAAGACGGACGAAGGCGATGTTGCGCTGAAGTGTCCGACAGAAGTGGAGATCACTGATCGTCGCGAAAAGGAACTTGCGGATCAGGGATTGGTCCCGCTGGTGCATTGCAAAGGCACCGATTATGCGGCGTTCTTCAGCGTGCAGTCTGGCAATAAGCCGAAGCTGTACGACAAGGATTCTGCAAATGCGAATGCCCGTCTGTCGGCGCAGTTGCCCTACATCCTTGCCATGTCACGTTTCGCCCACTACCTCAAGGCAATGATGCGTGACAAGGTCGGCAGCTTCATGACCCAGTCTGATTGCCAGCAGTTCCTGAATCGCTGGATCGCGCAGTATGTCTTGGCGGACGACAATGCCTCGCAGCAGGCAAAGGCCCGTCTACCTTTGCGCGAAGCCAGCATCCAGGTGACGGAGATCCCCGGTAAACCTGGCGCATATCGCGCTGTAGCTTTCATGAAGCCCCACTTCCAACTGGACGAACTGACCATCTCTTTGCGTCTGGTTGCGGATCTTCCCGAGTCGGCACGCAAGTAGTCCCGTATGAACAATTTTGTTGAAATCGAGTTACTAAGGAGCAGTCATGGCAGTTGATTATTTCCTCAAGCTGGCAACGATTCCAGGCGAAGCCGTTGCAGATAAACATTCAGGCGAGATCCAGGTAAGCAGCTGGAGTTGGGGCGGATCGCAAACCAGCTCAGTAAGCGCAACCGCAGGATCGGGCGCTGGCAAAGTCAGCCTCAGCGACCTGAACATGACCATCGAATTTGACAAGTCCAGCCCAAAGCTTCTGCAGGGTCTAACCAAGGGGCAGCATTTTGCCACCGCGCTTTTGTCCGGCGTAAAGGCGGGTGCAGGGAATGCAAATTATTTCACCATGGCTCTGACAGAGGCATTCATAGCTTCCCTGCAGTACTCCGCATCGGGTGACATTCCAATGGTCAGTCTGTCGCTCACCTACAAGAGCTTTCAGATGGATTACTACTCCCAGGACGCCGAAGGTACCGTTACAAATGCGGGCACCGCGAAGTACGACGTCACGACCAACGTCACCTCCTAACGATGGAAGCCTCAGCACTCTACAAGGCCGGGCAGTTAGGCTCGGCCATCGAGGCGCTTGGACTGGATTTGCGCAAGCAGCCCGCAGACACCAGGCGCCGCATCTTTCTCTTCGAACTCCTGTGCTTTGCAGGAGAGTACGATCGTGCGTCCAAGCAGCTCGACATCCTGGCATCCCGTGGCAAGGATGCCGAATCCGGCGCCATGCTGTACCGGGCCGCGTTGCATGCGCAGCGTACCCGGGAAGACATGTTTGCAAAGGGTCAGTTACCCAAGGGCGGGGCAGCTTTGTCTTTGGCGGGTTTTTGTGACGACGTGGCCTTCTCAACCTTCGCGGATGAGGACGACCGCATTGGTGCGAATTTAGAGGTGTTTATCGCCGGGAGCTACACCTGGATTCCGTTCCGTTACATTGAGCGAATCGATATGGAAGAGCCCACGCGCCTACGCGACCTTCTTTGGGCACCTGCCATCCTCCACACCACGAAGGCCTTCCGCTTGCAGGATCTGGGACAAGTGCTCCTGCCAGTTCTCGCACCCCTGTCCTGGAAGCATCCGGATGATGCCGTGCGTTTGGGACGGACATCCGTCTGGGTCGAAGATGATGCACAGGGAGCCATTCCCGCAGGTCAGAAGATGTTTGTAGCGGATGGAGAGTCGATCCCGCTGCTGCAGGTACGCGAACTCAGCTTCCGGCACGATGCGGCATCGGTCACCGACACCGCGCACCCATTGGAGGTCTAGCCGTGCCGTTGCGAGACGATCTGCTTATGCCCATCGCCGGGGACAATCCTTCCGGCAAGAATCTGAAGTACGAGCGCGTCTACGACCAGGTGAAAGAGGCTCGCACGGAAGAAGACAGCACCCTGCCTTCGGGTGCCTGGGAGCGGCAGGCCAAGCGAGCGGACACCAATCTGGTCGTGAAGCTGGCAGGCGACGCACTCGCGACCAAGTCGAAAGATCTGCAACTCGCCGTTTGGCTGGGTGAGGCATACATCAAGCGGGAAGGCGCGGCCATGGTTGCGCCCGTACTTACCCTGCTTTGGGACCTGCAAAAAGAGTTCTGGCCGACTCTGTTTCCAGAGATTGACGAGGAAGACGCCGGCCTGCGCGCTGTACCGCTGCAGTGGGCTGCAAACAATTATGCCGGCTTGATCTACAGCCTGTCCCTTACCAAGGGAGGCATTGGTTACCACACCTACAAGGCAGCGCGCGCACTCGGCTATGAAGCAGACGCGCAGAATAATGAGGCCAAGACTAAAGCAAGACAAGAGGCACTGAAGCGCGGCAACATGACTGCGGAGGATGTTGATGACAGCATTGCCGAGACGCCGAAACAGTTCTATGTTGCGCTCGATGACTCGTTGCAGGCTTCACGCGATGTCTTGGAAGAACTGGCCGTCTACTGCGAAGAGCAGTACCGCGACGAGGGCCCCTCGTGGCGCAAGCTGCGTGACAGTCTGGACGAGGTGCATAACCTCGTCAATTCGCTTCTGAGTGACAAGCGGGCGATTGAGCCGGACGTGATTGCCGCTCCGGAACCAGAGCCTGAGCCGGAGCCCATCGCACCGCCTCCGGTCGTAGTGGCTGCGCCTGCAGCGGCCCCGATGCCTGCACCTGCACCGGGGGCGCAGCCAGTGGCGGCTCCGGCTACTGCAGTCACCGTACCCGCAGGCCAGCCGCAAAGCTGGGACGATGCCGTGGCCCGCGTGCAAGCCTGCGCGGCGTACATGCACACGCAGCGGCAGGGCAGCTCTGTGCCGTACTTGCTGCACACCAGTATCCGTTGGGGCGAGTTGCGGAAACACGGTGCGAAGCCACCTCTGGACGTCCTCGTCGCGCCGCCCAGCGAGGTGCGCTCTGGCATGAAGCTGGCCTACGCCGACAAGGCCTGGCCCGATCTGCTTTCCAGAGGCATGGCCGCGCTGCAGGATCCGTCAGCGCGCGCATGGCTTGACCTGCAGCGCTACCTCTGGATCGCAGCCAAGGAAAGTGGCTACGGCCCGTTTGCTGCAATGATCGTTCTCTCCGTCCAGAACATCCTTGTTGAATATCCAGAGATGCCTCAGTGGACGTTCCTCGATGACACCGCAACGGCGAATGCGGACACGTTGCGCTGGATCGAAGACACGATCCGAACCGGGATTGCTCCCGCGGCTACAGCGACCCCGGCTGCGCAACCGCCTGCCAAGATCATAAAGGTCGAAGCACCCCCCGCAGAGAGCAGTGACGACAGCCTGGTCGACGCCTTCGTGACAGCAGCGGCTCTTGCCGCTGCCGGACAGCTTGGCGCTGCCACGGCCCTGCTGGCACGCGACGCGGCACAGCAGCCCAGCGGCCGCATGCGGTATAGCCGCCGCATGCAGATTGCGGAACTGTGCCTGGCCGGGGGCAACTCCAGCATTGCCACGCCCATCCTGCGCGAGTTGATCGACGAAATGGAACGACGCAGCCTGGAAAGCTGGGAGGCGGGCGAACTGGTCAGCAGGCCCATTGCGCTGCTGTTACACGCACAAAACGGCAGCATGGACGCGGCTGATCGCGACGCCTTGTTTGCACGCCTTTGCCGCCTAGATCCTTCAGCCGCACTTGAGCTTTCGAGTTAGGGGGCCGGTATGGCACGCAGCGTCGACACACTCGTCACTCAATCCCTGCTGGACCGCCTCTCCGCTACCTACGACGACGCCGTCACGCGTGCCAGTTCTTTGCGGTCGTTTCGTGACTCGCTGAAGCGCGACCTGGAGTGGTTGCTGAACACGCGCCAGCCGCCCATCGACGGCATTGATGCTTTTCCCCTCGCTCGAAAGAGCGTTATCCACTACGGCCTGATGGACACCAGTTCGCTCAGCCTGTCGTCTGCAAATGATCACAAGCGCCTGCAGCAGGCCGTCGGCGAGTGCATTGTGGCCTATGAACCGCGTCTGACGGACGTGCGCGTCATCATTGCAGACAATGAGGAAAAACGGCGGCGCATGCGCTTCCACATCGAGGCGCAGATCCTGCTCGATCCCGCTCCTGAACCGATTTCCTTCGACACGGTGCTGGACCTCACCAGCGGCGAATACACGGTGAGCTGATGCGTGAAGACCTGCTGAATCTTTACGAGCGTGAACTGGCCTATGTACGCCAGATGGGGGCAGAGTTCGCGGGCAAGTATCCGCGCGTAGCAAGCCGCCTGCTGCTTGAAGAAGATCGCTGCGAAGA
The DNA here is from genome assembly GCA_050954745.1 of Janthinobacterium lividum. Lineage (GTDB taxonomy): Bacteria > Acidobacteriota > Terriglobia > Terriglobales > Acidobacteriaceae > Terriglobus. Next base: position 52,245 of record JBPBQP010000056.1, read on the forward strand.
CCCGCATGTCGAACGCCTGATTGAATCGTTCGCCTTCCTTGCCGCGCGCGTTCACCTGCGGCTGGAAGACGATCTTTCAGAGATCACATCCGCGCTGCTGCAACTGGTTTACCCGCATTACCTGCGACCGCTGCCCGCCATGTCCATCGCAGAGTTCCAGGTGGATCCCGCACAGGGAAAGCAGAGCGCCGCGTTCGTTGTACCGCGCGGCACCGCACTGGTGACCAAGCGCAAGGTCGAAGGCATGCCGTGCCGCTTTCGCACCTGCTATCCGGTGCAGTTGTGGCCCATGACCGTCGCGGAGTGCGGGTGGCGCGCACCGGAAGCGATTTCGTCTCCACTGCGTGTTCCGGGTGCTGTTGCCGTGCTGCGCATCCTGCTGCGTGCCGGTGAAGACATCTCCCTTGCAGATGCTGGTTTGGACAAGCTGGTGTTCTACCTGGCAGGCAACAGCGCGGTCACGCTCAACCTGTATGAACTGCTCTCAAGCAAGTGCATGCGCATTGTCCTGCGGCATCCCAGCCGCCCCGACAAGCCGGTCGAATTGGACTCAGGCATGCTGCAGCCCTGCGGCTTCGATGAGGAGGAAAGTCTGCTGCCGTACTCCAGGCAGTCGTTCGACGGCTACCGCCTCATCCAGGAATACTTCAGCTTTCCAGAGAAGTTCCTCTTCTTTCGTTTATCCGGTCTGGAGGCCATTCGGGCGCTGGCTGCGACCGACCAGTTCGAGGTGCTGCTCTACATCGCGCGCTTCGACCGGCCGGAACGTGCGCAGGCTTTGGAAGTCGGTGTGTCCGCGTCCACCCTCCGGCTGGGTTGCACGCCCATTGTGAACCTGTTCGCGCACACAGCAGAGCCCATGCTGCTGTCGCACACCAATTACGAGTACCGGGTAGTGCCGGATATGCGGCACCAGCACATGATGGAAGTGTTCTCCGTCGACAGCGTGCTGGCTACCAGTCCCAGCCGCCGGATGACGACGCCAATCGATCCGCTGTATGCGTTCCGTTTTCAGAGCACGTCGGCAACGCGCGGTGTCTTCTGGCACAACATTCGGCGCTACTCGCCACTGGGTGAAGACCGGCCCTCGGATATGTACCTGTCACTGGTCGACATCGACGGGGAACTATCAGAGCCCGACGCCGAGGTCCTCACCGCGAAGTGCACCTGCACCAACCACGACCTGCCTTCGCGCCTCACCTTCAACGCGAGTGACGGAGACTTTGACGCGGAAGGCTATGGTGTGGTGCAGCACATCCGGGCGATCCATCGGCCCACGGCGAGCTGTGAACCGCCGCGTGGCAAAGGGCAGTTGTGGCGATTGATCTCACAGCTTTCACTGAATCATCTTTCGCTTTCTGAGGGCGGCTTGTCTGCATTGCAGGAGATCCTGCGCCTGCATAATTTCACCACCTCGCCCCAGCTGGAGACGCAGATCGGCAGCATCACCGGTCTGACCAGTCAAAGGCATTTTGCGTTGGTGAAGGGTGAGCACGGTAGCAGTCCGGCGCGCGGCACCCGCGTGGAATTGCAGGTGGACGAGCGGCAATTCTCTGGCGGCGGGGCATACCTGTTCGGCGCGGTGCTCGATCGTTTTCTGGGGCTGTACAGTTCCATGAACAGTTTCTGCCAGTTATCCATAACGACCAATCTGCGAAAGGAGGCACTGGGGGAATGGCCAGCACGAGCAGGGAACCGTCCGCTGATCTAAGCGGGACATCAGGCAACAACACGACGCCAAACACCCGCGCCAACCTGGCACTGTCGCGCATGCTCGCCAGCAATCCATGGCCTGTGCGCTTCTTCCAGATGGTGCGGCTGCTGGAGCGACTGCATCCCGAACGGCGTCCGGTTGGGCTGTTTGTTGCCCCGGCCGACGAAGTGGCACGCTTCTCGGTTCACACCTCACTGGCCTTTCCCGCGAGTGAAATCCAAAGCTACACCGAGGTTGGCGACGGGCCAGACCGGCTTACGGTGAACTTCATGGGCCTGTCCACCATGAACGGCCCGCTTCCGCATCCCTATGCCGAGATGCTGCTGGAACGGGTTCGCGCGAAAGACCACGCCATGGGCGAGTTCTTCGACATCTTCAATCACCGCATCATTTCGCTGTTCTATCGCGGATGGAAGAAGTACCGCTTTTACATCGCCTACGAACAGTCGCGCGGCAGCGATGACCTGGTAACGCAGTCGCTCTACGACTTGCTGGGACTGGGTACGGGCGGCCTGCAACACCGCATGGAGATCGAGGACGAGGCCACAATCTACTACGCAGGCCTGCTGGCGCAAACGCGGCGTACCGCGCAAGGATTGAAGCAGATCCTGAGCGACTATTTCGACGTGCCCATCGCCGTGGCGCAATTTACTGGCACGTGGAACCGCCTGCCGAAGCGTGACCAGACCTTCCTGAACTTCGGCATGAGTGATTCGGAGCGGCTGGGATTTGCCGCCATTGTCGGGGACGAGGTCTGGGACCAGCAGGGCACGCTGACGGTGCGGATTGGGCCCATGAAGCTGGCGCGGTACATGGACTTTCTACCGGGAGCCAGTGCGTACCACCAGCTGGCCGCATGGCTGCGTTTTTACAGCCGCAAAGAGTTTGATTTCCTTGTGCAGCTCGTGTTGTTGCGAGAGGATGTGCCTGCAGTTTCGCTGACCTCAGAGCAGAGCGGCATGGCCCGGCTGGGCTTCGCCAGCTGGTTGAAGAACAAGCCGTTCGGACGCGATCCGGATGAGGCTACCTACAGGCTTCATTGATTTCTTGGGAAAAGGGTGAAGGACGATGCCGCTGAACTTAAAGTCACTAATCGGAAAACTGAACGGGACCACCCGCCGAGCCATGGAAGCCGCTGCCGGTCTCTGCATGTCGCGCACCCACTACGACATTGAGATCGAACACTATCTGCTGAAGCTGCTCGACAGCCCGGATACGGACGTGCCGCTGATCCTGAAGCAGTACGGCGTGGACCAATCGCGGTTGAGCGCCGAGCTGACGCGCAGCCTCGATTTACTAAAGACGGGCAACGCGCGGAGCCCCGCATTTAGCCCCATGCTGCTGACGATGTTTACCGATGCCTGGACCATCGGGTCGATTGATTACGGCGCTTCGGAGATTCGTACGGGATTCACGCTGCTGGCACTGCTGACCAACGAGGAACTTGCACGCGCGACGCGGGACATTGGCAAGGAACTGCAGAAGATTTCCGTGGAGGGCTTGCGGCAGGAGTTTGCCACCGTGACGGGTGCGTCCGTGGAGCAGCAGGCGACGGAACAGTCTGCAGGCGCGGCCACTACGACGGGGCAGGCGGACGGCGAGCGCAAGTCTCCTACCAAGACGCCGCACCTGGACCAGTACACCGTCAATATGACCGCGCATGCGAAGGCTGGCAAGATCGATACGGTCCTTGGCCGCGACCACGAAATTCGCCAGGTCGTTGACATCCTGATGCGCCGACGCCAGAACAATCCCATCCTGACGGGGGAAGCGGGTGTCGGCAAAACGGCAGTGGTCGAAGGCTTCGCGATACGCATCGCCGAGGGTGATGTTCCGCTGCCGCTGCGCCGGGTGCAATTGCATAGCCTCGATCTTGCGCTGCTGCAGGCGGGTGCAAGTGTGAAGGGCGAGTTTGAGAATCGGCTGAAGGGCTTGATCCAGGAGGTAAAGTCCTCCCCGCACCCGGTCATCCTGTTCATCGACGAAGCGCACACCATGATCGGCGCAGGCGGCCAGGCCGGGCAGAACGATGCAGCCAACCTGTTGAAGCCAGCACTGGCCCGCGGCGAGATGCGGACCATCGCCGCCACAACTTTCTCCGAGTACAAGAAGTTCTTTGAGAAGGACGCCGCACTTGCGCGCCGCTTCCAGGTGGTCAAGGTGGAGGAGCCAACGGAAACGCAGTGTGCGACCATGCTGCGCGGCATCGTCGGCGCGATGGAAAAGCACCACGGACTGCGCGTGCTGGACGAGGCAGTCACCTCTGCCGTGCGCCTGTCGCACCGTTACATGGCCGGCCGTCAGCTGCCGGACAAGGCAGTGAGCGTGCTTGACACGGCCTGTGCGCGGCTGGCGCTTGGCCAGAACACAACGCCACCAGCAGTGGAAGATGCAGGTCGCCGCATCGCAGACCTGCAGGTACAGCAACGCGTGCTGAGCCGCGAGGAACTGACGGGTGCGCAGCACGCCGAGCGCCTTGGGGAAATCGAGACATCCCTTGCGTCGGCAAAGGACGAACTTGCCGCATTGACAGAACGCTGGGGCAAGGAACTGGACCTGGTAAACCGGATTCGTGCCATTCGGCTGGCGTTGGAGAATCCCGAGACGCCCGCAAAGGACGGTACCCAGCCGGCATCGCTGGATTCATTGGCCGGGCTTGAACAAGAGCTGGCAGTGCTGCAGGGCGACGCCCCGCTAATGCGCGTTGCGGTTGACAGCCAGGTAGTCGGCGAGGTCATCTCGGCATGGACCGGCATTCCGTTGGGCAAGATGGTAAAAGACGAAATTGCGACCGTGCTGCAGCTGGATGACTTCCTGAAGCGTCGTGTCATCGGCCAGGACCATGCCATGGCATCGATCGCTCAGCGCATCATCACGTCGCGTGCGAGCCTGGACGATCCCGGTAAGCCCGTCGGCGTTTTCATGCTGGTAGGCCCCAGCGGCGTCGGCAAAACAGAAACCGCGCTGGCCTTGTCGGACCTGCTGTACGGCGGCGAACGCAACCTGATCAGCATCAACATGAGCGAGTTCCAGGAGGCGCATACCGTCTCTACGCTAAAGGGTTCGCCACCCGGCTACGTGGGCTATGGCGAGGGCGGTGTGCTGACCGAAGCCGTGCGGCGGCGACCGTATTCCGTTGTGCTGCTGGATGAGGTCGAGAAAGCGCATCCGGATGTGCTGGAGTTGTTCTTCCAGGTCTTCGATAAAGGCAACATGGAAGACGGCGAGGGCCGCTCGATCAACTTTAAAAATTGCGTGATCATCCTGACGAGCAATGCCGCCACTGACACCATGATGAAGCTCACCGCCGATCCGGAGACGATGCCATTCCCCGACGCGCTGGTAACTGCGATCAAGCCGGAACTGGATAAGGTCTTCAAACCCGCGTTCCTTGGCCGCATGATCATCGTGCCGTACTTGCCGGTGCGTGACGAGGCGCTGAAGCAAATCATCCGTCTGAAGCTGCGCAAGATTCAGAATCGCCTGCTCGAGAACCACAAGGTGACGATGACCTACGACGACGGCCTGCTGAACTCCGTGGCAGCCCGCTGCACGGAGGTTGAGAGCGGCGCGCGCAACGTCGACAACATCCTGTCAAACACCATGCTGCCGGAGATCTCGCGTGCTCTGCTTAGCCGCATGGCCGAAGGTTCGCAGAGCAGGTCGATCCAGGTGGGCGTCTCCCCGGAAGACGACTTTACCTACACGTGGGACGGATCCTTGGCTGCGGTTTAGTCACGGCCCCGCAGTTCAGGATGGAAGCACAGCATGGCAGGTTACGCACATACAAACCGGCTGCTGACACTGAGCACTCCGCTGGGGGCTGACAAGCTTCTGGCGGAGTCGTTCCAGTGCAGCGAGGCCATCTCTGAACTTTTCGAGATTTCTGTCGAAGCGCTCGCGACACCGGACACGACGGTCACTCCCGCCGACCTGATTGGCAAGCGGCTCACGCTCGGCCTGGAGGTGAACGACACCGGCACGCTGCGCAACTTCAACGGCATGATCGCCAGCATTGAATCGCTTGGCGGTGACCTGGACTTCAACAGTTACAGTCTCCGCGTGGTGCCCAGCGTGTGGCTGTTGACGCTGAATACGCAAACGCGCGTGTTCCAAAATCTGAGCGTGCTTGAAATCGTGAAGCAGGTGCTGACCACCTACAGCATTACGCCGACCGACGACACCCAGGCCACCTACACCACGCTGGGATACTGCACGCAATATCGCGAAAGTGATTACCACTTCATCTCGCGCTTGCTGGCTCAGCATGGCATCTTTTTCTACTTCACCCACACGGCCTCCGACCACAGCATGGTGCTTGCCGATGCTTCGGCGCAACTGTCGCCGTGCGCGGTTGCTTCCACCTTCCGGTACGCCTCCGGGCACAACACAGCCTCGGGTTTTTACCAGCCCATCGTTTATCAGTTCTCGTCGCGTTCAACCCTGACCACGGGGACACACAAGCTTTGGGACTATCGTTTTTCGCAATACGCCGCTTCCAGCAGTTCGACGGAATCGGCCACAAAGTCCGCACTGGGTTCGAACGCGCACGAGTTCTACGACTACGCGGATGCCCCCTCCGCCTACCTGAAGACCGACAGCGGCGATGGCAACGTAGTCACGCTGCAGACCTTCATGCAGAACATTGGACGGGACATCCACGACGCAGCAGGTGTTGCCGTCACGGGCGAGTCCTACGCAAGCACGATGCAGGCCGGCTTCACCTTCACCCTGTCGGAATATCCGCAGGGCGCGTCGAACACGAAGCACCTGCTAACCCGGGTGACGCACAGGGCGCGGCAGCGGCCAAGCTATCGGGCCGAACAGACCAGCAACGAACCGCACTACACGAACCACTTTAGCGCGCAGCCGTCGAGCGTCGTGTACCGAACGCCGCAGCTATTCAGCAAGCCGCGCGTGCAGGGCGTGGTCACCGGCAAGGTGGTTGCGCCGTCCGGCGACGACTCCTACCTGGACAAGTACGGCCGTGTCTGTGTGCAGTTCTGGTGGGATCGCACACGCAAGCCGAACACCACGGACAACACACTGCTGCGGGTAGCCCAGCAGTGGGCCGGCAAGGGTTGGGGAACGTACTTCTGGCCGCGCATCAACGACGAAGTTTTAATCGATTTTATTGACGGCGATCCGGATGCGCCGATCGTGGTGGGTTCGTTGTACAACGGCACCAACATGCCGCACTACGATCCCGCGGCGCAGTACACACGGTCGGGCATCCTGACGCAGTCTTCGAAAAACGGTGTCGCCGCGAATGCGAATGAACTACGGTTCGACGACCTGAAGGGATCCGAACAGATCTTCATGAATGCCGAGAAAGATCTCGACATCCACGTGGAGAACGACTGGCACAACCAGGTCGACAAGGACCACCACCTGACCGTGAAGGGCGATCACTACGACGCGATTACTGGTTCAAGCCACAGCAAGGTGACAAAGGACCGGTTTGAAGAGGTGGCGGGGGCCAGCCACCTGAAGGTCACCGGCAAGCATGCGGAAGACATTGGCGGCGACAGCAGCGAGAAGATCGGCGGCAACCACTTTCACTCGGTGGGCGGCGACGCCCACAACAATGTTGGTGGCGCGCTGAATGAGAAAGTCGGTTCGACCTACTCGCTGCAGGTAGGGGAGAATCACTACAGCAAGGCAGGCATGGTCTATGTGGTGGACTCTGGCCAGGAGGTCCACATCAAGGGTGGCATGAAGGTGGTGATTGAAGGCGGCATGGGGGTCTGCATGTCCGGCCCGGGCGGCTTCGTCTCCGTGGGTCCGACTGGCGTCACCATCTCGGGCATCATGGTCAACATCAACAGTGGCGGCGCGGCACTGCAGGGTTCGCCGGGGACACCGCAGAGTCCGCAATCACCTACCGCACCTACCGCTCCAACCGCGCCTTCATGGCCGGGAGATGATCCTCGAAAGTAAGCACACCGTTCCAGCAACGGCTTACTATCAGCAAGAATGGAATGGCAGCCAATACTTCCTTCATGACACGAGCAGAACAGCAGCAATCCGATATCGAAGCTGTACTTGGCGACAAGTACCACGTACTTTGCCGCGTCGGCGGCGGTGGCATGGCGCAGGTTCTGCTGGCACGTCATCGTCTGCACGGTGGTTTGTTTGCGGTCAAGATTCTTGCCGACCACCTGGCGCAGGATCCGAATATCGTCGCCCGTTTCAAGCAGGAAGCGACGACCGCCGCGTCACTGTCGGGCCACCCGAATATTGTGCCAATCTTCGACATTGGGGAGGGCCACGGGCTGCACTACCTGGTGATGCAGTTTGTGTGCGGTGAGGACCTATCCAGCTACCTGCGCCGCGAGGGCAGGATGAGCCCGTCGGCAGCTGCGGGTGTCATCGCGCAGACAGCGGAAGCACTTGCCTGGGCAGAGACGCGGCGCGTCGTGCATCGCGACCTGAAGCCCGCAAATATTCACCTGGACACTGCGGGCCGCATCAAGATTCTGGACTTCGGCATCTCCAAGATCACCGACATCGCAGATGGTCTGACACGTCCCGGCGAGTCCCTGGGCACGCCGTTCTACATGAGTCCCGAACAGATTCGCGGCGAGGGCTGTGACGTACGCAGCGATCTGTACTCGCTGGGTGTGGTCTTCTTTGAGCTCCTGACGGGTCGTCGGCCTTTTGAGAACGAGTCAGCCACAGCCATCCAGATTGCACACTTGTCCACGCCGCCTCCGTCCGTGCTTTCAGTCGATGAGACGCTACCGCCTATGTGCGACCAGATCATTCAGCGGCTGTTACGCAAGGACCGCGAAGAGCGCTACAGCAGCGCACAGGCGTTGTTGGACGATCTGCATGCCAACGGTGCCAGCTCCGGACCTTCGTCGCTGCGGCCGCAGGTGGATGGGTCGCTGGCCGAGAAGATCAATGAGCAACCGACACCGGGTGGCTGCGTTTCAGAGACTCGTGCCAGCGTGCCGGTGCACGGGGCGACGGCATCTGCGGCAACGCAACCCGAGCGAAACCTAAGCAACACGCCCGCTCCCGTTCTTCAGAGCGGAGTGGTAAAGCAGTCCAGGCTGGTGCAGTATGGATTGGCTTCGGCGGCCGTGCTGCTGATTGCAGTCGTCGCGCTGGTGCTGTTGCTACGGAACAGCACGAAGGCTGCCACAGCACCTGCACCTGTCGCGCAGGAGATGCGACTTGCGCCTTCGTTGAAGGATGATCACGGCACCATGCTGCTGGTGGCCGCCGGTGATTTTATCTTTGGCTCGAATGCTCCTGATTCCGGCAATCCCCAGGTGACGGTCAGCCTGCCCGCGTTTTACGTGGATGCGACCGAGGTATCCAACGCAGAGTACCGCCGCTTCGTCGCGGCAACAGGCAGACCCATGCCGGATGGCATGACGACAGCTGCAGGAGACGCTCCCGCGACCATGGTCTCGCAGATGGATGCGGCGGCATACGCCGCCTGGGCAGGGAAGCGACTGCCCACCGAGCAGGAGTGGGAGAAAGCCGCGCGTGGCACGGACGACCGCACGTTCCCGTGGGGTTCGGAGCCATGGGCCGCGGGCGTTCCCGTGCAGTTGCAGCCAGTCACTTCATTTCCCGATCGCCGCAGCCCGTCCGGCGCATATAACATGGCCGGGAATGCGTGGGAGTGGACGAGTTCGACGTACACACCCAGCGCGCCGGAGCTTGCCGATATGGAACGCTCCCTGCACACAACCGACTTCACCCACGATTGGCCGCGCATCAAGGGTGGCAGCTTTTCACCGAATGGCTCGCGCGGCTTTGCCGTCTATGTTCGGCGTGGCTTTCCACCCGAACAGCGTTCTGCCATTATCGGCTTTCGCTGCGTGAAGAGCGCAGCCGCCTTGTAATCGCGTTCCCCTTGGAGGCTTTCCTATGCGTCGCTTGTTTCTATCCTGCCTGTTGCTTTCTGCTGCTGGACCGCTTCTTTCTGCCCAACAGACACCGCGCGACGCTTTCTGGTCGGCGAGCGACCTTGTTTCTGTCGGCGCGAATCCGGCGGGAAAAGGAACGTCCGCTCGGTCTTCACGTCCTGCGCAGAAGGTACCCGGCGGCACGCGCACCCGCGATCCAAGAGCCACCGCTCAGCTTGTGGCGATGAGTGGCTATGGCGAGCAGCCGCACCTGGTACACACTACGTTGAAGACCCAGCAGCTCGGCCTTCGTTATTCGATTCTGAAGCAGCAGCCGAATGGTGACTTCGCAGAGGCCGAGGCAGATGCCACTTTTCACGAAGGTGACCACGTACGTCTGAGCATCATGAGCAACGAGCCGGGTTACCTCTACGTCATTCAGCAGGGCTCGTCGGGCAGCTGGTTGCCCATCTTCCCGGATGCACGTTCAGGGTCGAACCGTGTGGAAGCCGGGAAGCCGTACCAGGTGCCGGGCGCGCCGCAGGAGTTCGAATTCGATTCGCGTCCCGGCACGGAGAAGCTGTTTGTCGTACTCAGCCGTGATCCGATTGCAGACCTGGGTGGAGCCATCGAGAGGCTGCAACATCCAACGTCCACCCCGGCTTCTGCACCAGATCAGACCCAGCTGCTGGAGGCTCAGAATCGTATTCCTGATGATCTCGTCCAGCGTTTTGCAAGCCGCGACCTGACCCTAGTAACGGAACAGAAGGTCGAAGACAAGGGCAAAGCAAAAGCTTCCGGGGAGCAGGCCGTGTACGTTGTCGCAAAGCAGGATAGTCAGTCGCGGAGCCACGAAATTGTTGCCAGCATCACGCTGAACCATCGCTAATCGTTAGTGGGCCTGGGCCAGCGCGGTATCGATGCGGCTGATATAGGTCTTTGCACGCGTACCCTGTTCGGTGTCAGGGCCCGTGGCAACCACCTGTTGAAAGTGTGTTCGCGCCGCGCTGAGCAGTGCAGGCGATGCACTTTCGTTGGATTGCTCGATGTAAATCATGGCTGTTTTGTAATTGGCCAGCAGATCATTCGGCATGTAGCTCAAAGCCTTCTGGCAAAGCGGCAGGGCCGATGCAAAGTGCTTTTGCATGTCCTCACATTCGCAGAGGCCCAGGTTGGCAGAGCCGCGCTGCTCCTTCCAAATATCGGTTTGCGCCGCACGCGTTTTTTTCCCCATCCCGATCAGTGAACCCAAAAGGTAGTAGTTCAGCTTGCCTGCCGTGCCAGAGTCGAAGTTAGTTAGCTCAAGGTAGCGGCGGTACTCCTTCGCTGCATCGACTGGTTGGTTCAGATGCCGCTGGCACTCGGCCAGCCAAAAATGCGCTTCGCCGTTGTTGGGGGTGAAGGTAGCAGCCTTCGTTGCCGCGTCCCGGCACTGTGCGTACGCGGACTTGCGCGCATAAGCCTGCGAAAGCAGGTACCAGGCGACGCCGTTCTCCCCATTGCGCCGCACGGTGAAGTCGAGCTGCCGCGTGGCCTCGTCAAAGTCGGCCTGATCGAGGAGCGCCGCGGCGTAGCTGGTCCGCGCCTCCAGGTAGTCTGGATCGATCTCGATGGCCTTGCGAAACGACGCCAGCGCGTCATTGTCCTCGTACAGGGCATGTTGCACACGGCCAAGGTAAACGTAGGGCGCGCTGTAGTCGGGGTCAATCGCGATGGCCTTGCGAAAGTCTTCCGCAGCCTTGCGATAGTTTGCCTCATAGCCATTCTTGTAAGCCACGATGCCTTGGTCCAGAAGGTCCACGGCGGCCTTGTTGCGCGTGCGCGCAATCAGGATGTGGAGGCTGATGGTGGTCGCCTGCCCGGGGTAGACCTGCTGTTCACGCGGGCCGTCCGGTTCGTAGCCCATGTGCACGCCCTTGATAGTGTGCGAACCCGGCGCGATGCCAGGCAGCTTCAAAGGCGACCCTTTTCGCACCATGCCAGCGTTCTTGCCATCGACCCAGACTTCGGTGTCGTCCATGTTCGTTTCGACGACCAGGCTGCCGAACTGCGCCTGGGGCAGCGCCGCCGCCTTGCGCAGAGTCGGGTTGTAGGCCAGTACCATGTTGGGATCAAAACTGCCGCGTTCCGACGTTGGATTCTGCGCCGCCTTCGTGGCCTGCCGCACGTTGGTATGGACGTATTCTGCTAGTTCATCCGCACTGACGACGCCATCCCCGTTCGTGTCTGCCGCCCCGTTCATACCCTGTACGACGTAGTACGTGAAGATGCCGTGACCGCCGCCATACTCCGGGCTTTCGTAGCTGGACTCCCGGTCGCGACTCGCGGTGAGTGAGAACAGTGAGGTACGAAGATCCAGCAGGGTCTTGTTCAACTCCGCGCGATCTGCCTCCGGGGTAATCGCGCCAGAGTGGCAGGAATCTGTGAGTAAAACCTTCCACTTGCCCTTGACCTGCGAGCCGACTACCTGACCCAGCTGATCCATGGAGTAGGCTGTTGCGGCCACATTATGCAGGTCAACGTCGTACGGAGCGATAAAGCCCCTACCACCGGAAACAAAGCCATGGCCAGCAAAGAAGATCAGCACCCTGTCGTCTGGCCGGGTCACCGCAGGCAGCCATTGCTCCAGCTCGTGCTTGATGTTGGCCAGCGTCGCCTCACGGCCAATCAGGCGGTGTACGTTCTCCGGCGGAAACTGCCCACCCTCCGGACTGATCAGCGTTGTGTACATTTCCTCCGCATCGCGGCTGGGATAACGCAGCTGCGCCGTCTGCGGCAGGTTTGCGTAAGTCGAAATCCCGACCACCAAGGCATAGCTACGTGGAATGGTGACCGGCCCCGAGTCCGCAGTCGCTGCCGGGCTATTCGGCTTGATGGTCTTCAGGTCGCGCGTGTCTTGCTGCGCCACCAGCAAGCAGGGCAGCATCAAGGCAGGGAGTAGTACCGGTAAGTACTTACGAACAGAGCGAGTCAGCATGGGAACTCTCACTTATGGGCGATGCGGAAGATGTAGACCGCGGGACCATCACTGGTCTTCGTGACTTTCACGTTGCCATCCGCTTCGTTGACCATGACGAGGTCACGGCTGGCGTTGGCTGCGGCGGTTGAGATCTGGGGCGGCAGGCTGGCGCCGCGTGGCAAAACCGCCGGGCCAGCCGTGCTATCGACGCACTCGCCGCGGGCCTGGAAGATGGTGTCGTTGCAGCGCGGCAGCAGGTTATCCGGTAGCTTCTCCTGCTGCTTCGATCTGGTCTGCGTACTGGACACAGCAAGCTTAATCGGGCTCAGCAGGAAGTAGATGGTATCGAAGCCTGCCGCACCGCCCACCTGGAACCAACCTTCCTCAGGCGACGGCACATAGAACTCAGTTTCGCCACGCACGGCGTTATTACCAGCCAGATCGTTAGCTGGAAACAAGACCGTGTAGTCGCCGGAGGTCGCATGATCCACGACATAGACGAAGCCATCGGTAGCGCTCTTCAGACGAAAGCGAAGTACGTCGTCTGTTCCAAATACATGCTCCGGGCGCACCGGTATCACTTTGTCGTTGCGAAGCTGTTCCAACCGAATGACCAAACCACCCGGCGGCGCTGTGGCAGGCTGCTGCGCAAGGGTATGCAGTGGGACGAGAAGAGCAGAAGCAAGAGCATAGCGCAGCAGAAACAAGGCGATCCTCCTGATGAGCAACTGCCGTCTGTGGGCAAAGAACGGCGCGCGGAAAGGGAAGGCAATAGCCCCGACCTGCAGATGGTGTTTGCTTCCGCCCACCGATTCTAAGTCCGTTTGTGCATAGATCGAGCGCTTCGTTGTAATTTCTGTGCGCACGAGACAAAGCGCATCTGCTACGCTCGTCTGCAGTTATCGGCCTAGCCGTAACGCACCGGTACTGGCAGGCAGCGGTACCTGCCACTTTCGATCTATGCAAGAGTGAAGCCGACAGGAGATTGCACGTCCATGGTTCGTGTTGCGGCTCTTTCCGACATCGGTTGCAAGCGCTCCAACAACGAGGACAGTTTCGGCTACGACGAAAGCTGCGGCATCTACGTCGTCTCTGACGGTATGGGTGGCAGCGCAGCGGGCGAAGTTGCCAGCCATCTTGCTGTCTCCGTCACGCTGAAGCACTTTCGCGACATGCTTGCCAGCGACCCGCTTCGACGCAGCCCGGTACAGCACCTGCTTTTCTATGCAGTGCTGCAGGCAAATATGGCCGTCTACGAGCAGTCACAGCGCGACGTGCGTTGCGCGGGCATGGGTGCCACGCTGGTGGCACTGTGCATGGATGGCCCCAACGCCATCATTGCGAATGTAGGAGACAGCCGAGCGTACCTGTTGCGCGGCGATAGCTGCTCAGCCATCACCCGAGATCACTCGCTGGGTGTCGAACAGATGCTTGCCAACCCGGGCCTGTCACTGACGCCGAACGATCCCAGCTACAACATCGTCACCCGCGCCATCGGCGTCCAGCAGGATGTTCGCCCTGACCTCTTCGCCGCACAACTCCTTCCCGGCGATCGCCTGCTTCTGGCTTCCGACGGC
>JBPBQP010000057.1:0-54566 GCA_050954745.1 Janthinobacterium lividum
CCTAGTGCTCCCTCTATCGAAGTGAAGGACTTCAGCCCCGGACGGTAATTGAAGTTCTCTTCTGGAATGCGGCTTTAGCCGCTGAGATAGAGAAAGGTCCGCAAGTAACAGCGGCTTTAGCCGACGACAGTCGGATCTCAGCGGCTAGGCAGCTGCCTTGTTTCGTAGACTTAGTCTCACCTGCTCGGAGGTTTACGCGGGAAAGAGATTTGCTTATAGCGAGTCGTGTTCCGTTTCAGCTCTGACCTACGAACCCTTGGGTACGGACAAATACCCGCTTACGTTGTTCTTATTCACCGTGTTCACCACAATCTCAAACAGTGCAGGATTTTTACCGCTGTAGAACTGCACCGGCTCATCCATCGTCTTGTCTTTCTTCTCGATGTTGCGATCATCCGAGCTGACGTTCAGGGTGTACCGGCCCTTCTTGGCATCTGCCTTTTTCAACTGCAGCTTGACCGTTCCCAGCAGCGTGGGCGGCGCGTTCTTCTGCAGGTTGAACTCGTAGTAGGTGCGGTCACCGCGGTGCTTCAGCGTCTCCAGTTCGTCGTGGTTGCGCGCGATCAGGCCGCTCATCACGCCGGCGTCACCCACGGTACGCTGCAGCTGTGACTTGGTCTCGGCCAGGTCAGCCTTCGTTGCGCCAAGATCGGTCCGCACACCGCCCACGTCGGTCCGCACCGTACCGACATCACTTTTGACCGAAGACACGTCGGCATTCAGTCGCTGCTCCGCTTCACGCTGCTGGCTTGTGAGGCGCGCCGTATCCGCTTGCTGCTTGGCCAGAATGGTCTGTGCTCGCGCATCGATCTGTTCCTGCGTGGTGCCGAGCCGTTTTGCAAACGTCTCTGCTGCGGCACGTGTTCGCGCATCCGACGCAGCGAAGCGCTGCTGGCTGACCTGCTGCGAAGTCGCAAGCTGCTGCTCAGCGCGGCTTAAGCGGCCCTGCAGAAGAAATGCCCAGACCAGCGAGCCAATCGCGCAAAGCAGCGCGACAGCAACTGTGACGGGCAGCAGCGCGGAGTAGGCAGGGTGTTGCACATCAGCCGAACGGGTCTGCAGATTGTCATCCATAACCCGATTGGACGCGAGCCGCACCCGCTTGGCAACATGGCGACTGTAGGCAGAGCAGATACCCGGCAGCCCCGCGACCCACACGCAACGCCCTCCGCTCCCTACCACAAGCCAGGAACTTCTAAACTATCCACATGCCGTCACCAGACATCGTCATAGCAGGTGCGGGCCTCGTCGGGCTGGCGTGCGCGCTGGAATGCCAGCGGCGCGGTCTGCGTGTGACCGTGCTGGAGAAGGGGCGTGCCGGGCAGGAGGCCTCCTGGGCGGCTGCCGGTATGCTGGCCGCGCACGACCCCGCCAATCCCGCAGCGCTTGCGCCGCTGTCCGAGCTAAGCCTTGCGCTCTATCCCGGCTTCCTGGAATACCTGCGTGACACCAGTGGAGCTACTGTGCCCATTGAGACGGAGTGGACCCTGGAAGCGGGTGGCGACGTCTCTTCCGCACTGTTTGGACTCTCGGGCTTTCGTCGCATCGCAGAACAGAGCCTGAACCCGCGCATCCTGATGGCCGCAGTGTACGCGGCAGTCCGGCAAACGGACATCCTGCTGCTTGATTCGACGCCCGTGCAATCGATCTACGCAACCACCACCGGCGTAGAGGTGCGCACGCCAGATGCCGCCGTCCATTGCCGTCGCTTTCTGGATTGCACCGGGGCCTGGAGCACGGCACACGTTCGCCCGGCCAAGGGCCAGATGCTGCGCCTGCATGCACCCGGCGCGCTGGCCGCAGGTTCGTTAGGCAACGTTGTCGTCCGCACGCACGAAATCTACCTGGTGCCACGGCTGGACGGTTCGGTCGTCATCGGTGCCACGGTGGAAGATGCGGGCTTCGACAAGACTTTGCACGCTGCGGATCTGCAGCAGCTTTGTGAGCAGGCAGCAAAGCTGATCCCCGCGATGCTGCATGCGCCTTTGCTGGAGAGCTGGGCGGGCCTGCGACCAGCCACAGCTGACCAGTTGCCGCTGATCGGCAGCACGGGACCCGGCACATATATCGCGGCCGGGCACTTTCGCAACGGCATCCTGCTGGCACCTGCCACAGCGCGCGTTGCCGCCCAGATGCTGCTCGATGAGCAGCCGGATGCCAGCATGGCAGTCTTCGATCCAGACCGATTTACTTCAGACAAGCAGGCCGCAGCGCAAGCCACCGGAGCGGTATTCGCGCAGACGTGATGACAACCGCACAAGCCTTCCGCTATAAACTCGCGGTAGGATTGCGAAGAAGGCAGTCGGCGTTGGACAACAGTTCACGACAGGAGAAAGCGGCCCATGTCGCAAGCGGTTGCCCCCCGGGGCCTTGAAGGTATCGTCGCAACCACATCGGGCATCTGCTGGATCGATGGCGACGCAGGTGTTCTCTCCTATCGCGGCATCGATATTCACGAACTCGCGGCAAAGTCGACGTTTGAAGAAACGACTTACCTGCTGTGGTTCGGCACGCTGCCTACCGCCGACGAGCTGAAGAAGTTTTCTGCGGACCTGGCATCGGCGCGCACGATGGACCCCAGCGTCGTCGACTTCCTGAAGACGCTGCCGAAGACCGCTACTCCCATGGAAGTTCTGCGCACCGCCGTCAGCCTGCTCAGCATCACTGACCCGGATGATGAAGACAGCTCGCACGAGGCTAATGTCCGCAAGAGCGTGCGCCTGACCTCGCAGGTGGCCATGCTGGTCGCGTACTTCGATCGCATACGCAAGGGCAAGGACATCATCGAGCCAGACACCACCTTGAGCCATGCCGGTAACTTCCTGTGGATGCTGAACGGCGTGAAGCCCATCGCAGAAGCCGAGCGTGCGCTGGACGTTGCACTGGTGCTGCATGCCGACCACGAACTGAATGCATCGACTTTCGCCGCGCGCGTCATCGCCGCGACGCTGTCCGACGTACACTCCGCGATTACCGGTGCCATCGGCGCACTGAAGGGGCCGCTGCACGGTGGTGCGAATGAAGCCGTGATGAAGTTGCTATACGAGATCGACGCGATAGGTGCTGATCCCATCGAGTACGTCCGCGATCTGCTGGCGAAGAAGGTCAAGGTCTCCGGATTTGGCCATCGCGTCTACAAGACGGAAGATCCCCGCGCAACGCATCTACGCCGCATGTCGAAAGATCTTGGAACCGCAGCGGGCAACGCGCGCTGGTTCGAGATGTCGGAGCAGATTGAGGACTACGTGCGTGGCGAAAAAAAGTTGAACGCAAACGTCGATTTCTACTCTGCCTCGACCTACACCACGCTCGGCATCGACATGGACCTGTTCACGCCCATTTTCGCCATCAGCCGCATCTCCGGCTGGGCCGCGCACGTCATCGAACAGCATGACAACAACCGGCTTATCCGACCGCGCGCCGAATACACGGGACCCGCCTACCCCGCACCCTACGTCCCTGTGAACGAACGCTGACTGCGGCACCCGGTAAGATTATCGGGTGAGTAAGAAAAGCACTACCGTAGACCTTGAGAGCCCCGCCGCCATCGCGGTCGTCGACGACATTCTGGCAGGCGTTGGGCTGAGCCACGGCTCGCGCGCCTCGCGCAGCAACACGTGGAGCGGCGGCGAACGGCGGCCCGTGGGGCGCAAGAAGGAATCGGCCTCCAAGGCTGCGGCAGCACCTGCCGAGCATCCCCGCCCCATCCTCATCTCTTCCCTTGCGCTGGACGGCCTGGTCCACGGCTTCTCAACACGGGCAGGGGGCATTTCACGCTGCTATCGGCCCTGGCTGCCGGAAGGTGCTGGCGACCTGAACCTCGGCTTTACTCCGCACGACGAGGCGGAGAATGTCCGCGAAAATCGGCAGCGTTTTCTGACTTCCATCAAGGCTGACAGCTTCAAAAAGTTTGCCCTGCTGAACCAGCGGCACACCCCCATCGTCCGCGTCCTGCAGAGCGCAGCGGAGGCCACCGACGACTTCCTGCGACCCGGAACGATGCGCGGCGATGCCGTCATGACGAACATCCCCGGTGTCCTGCTGACGGTGCAGACCGCCGACTGCGTTCCTGTGCTGCTGTTTGATCCCGTGCAGCGCGTCGTCGCAGCCTTCCATGCTGGCTGGCGTGGCTCACTGGCACGCATCGTGGAGCGCGGCGTGGGCACCATGCAGCGGCAGTACGGCACCAACCCTGCCAAGATTGTTGCCGCGATCGGCCCATCCATCGGACCGGAGAGCTACAGCGTAGGCGAGGAGATGGAGCACGACTTCCAGTCGCAATTCGCCTACGCAGACGAACTCTTCCACGACGTCTACGACTCAGACCCCATCCGCGAAAAATATCCGCTGCTGTTTATGACGGCGCGCGCGCCCGGTCACTCGCCCATCGGACCGCAACTGCACCTGGACCTGTGGGAGGCAAACCGGCGGCAGTTGCTGGATGCCGGCGTACCGGCCGTCAACATCACCGTGGCGGGCGAAAACACAGCCGCCGATACAGGCCGCTTCTTCTCGCACCGCGCGGAAGACGGCTTCACCGGTCGCATGATGAGCGCAATCGGACTGACGGAATAGCTACTGCAGGGTGATGTCGTCGTTGCCCGTCTGCTCGCGCAGCAGGCGCGCCGTCAGCGTCTTGAGGTCTTCCCCGCTCTTCGGCAGGATGAAAACGCCGTCAATCCAGTCCAGCTTGAACGAGCTGGTCAGCGCAGAGATCCAGATCTGCCGCACCGGCGTGTTCGGCGTAAAGACGAACTTCGTCCCGGGCGAATCAAACACCACGTTCAACACGCCGCTGTTTTCTTCCACCTCAAAGCCGCCATCTTCTTCGGCGTCGATCAGGCTCTGCTTCAACTGCTCCAGAACGCGATCTGCGTCCCGGCGAAATGTCTGTTCTTCGACCATGGATGTAAGTCTACCGTCAGCGGGTAAACGCGAGCTTTGCGGCCAGCAGCACCAACACCACCGCGAAGCCACGGCGCAGAATCACGTCAGGCAGGTGCTGCGCCCACACCCCACCAAACCATCCGCCGAAGATGAAGCCAATAGCAATCAGCATGGCCAGTTTCAGGTCGACTTCGCCCGCCTTGTAGTAACTCCAAAAGGCGAGCATGCCCACCGGCAGCAGCAGCGTCGCGACCGACGTGCCCTGCGCACGCTTCTGCGACATGCCGTAAAACGCAGTCAGCGCCGGGATGAGGAAGGCACCGCCACCCAGGCCGATCAGCCCGGAGACACCGCCCACCGCAAAACCCAGCGCCAGACCCGCGAGAATGTAGAGAATCGTCACCGCTTAGAACGGGATGTCGTCGTCCGTAATGCCTTCGTTCGCATAATCATCCTGCGGCTGCGAACGCTGGTCGAAACTGCCCGTGTTGCTGTTGCCACCGCCGCCGGAGCTTGCACCCCCACGATTGCCGTAGCCGCCACCCTGTGAAGCGCCACCGGAGTACTGGCTGCCACCACCGGAACCGCCGCCCTCACCACGCCCGCCCAGCAGGGAAAGGTCGTTGACCAGGATCTCCGTCTTAAAGCGCTTCTGACCGCTCTCCTTGTCATCCCAGGAACGTGTCTGAATCTTGCCTTCGATGAAGATCTGCGAACCTTTTTTGACGTAGTCGCGGACAATTTCTGCCGTTCGGCCAAAACAAACCAGGTTGTGCCACTCGGTCTTGTCGACCCAGTTACCCGTCTGGTCCTTCGCGCGGTCGGCGGTCGCCAGTGAGAACTGGGCGATGACCATGCCGCCCTGCGTTGCCCGCATTTCGGGGTCTTTACCCACATTGCCCAGCAGCATTACCTTGTTTACGCCCTTTGCCATTTGCCCTGCTCCGTTCGATTTCCGTGAGTCTGACGATACCAGAGGCAGCCGCCTCCCTGCCTGCATTTGCACGGCAGCCCACTGCCCGGTAGCCTTGACCGCATGCCGGACCAGACTGCACACCTGCTGCCGATCACACCCGAAGAGCTTCGCGCGCGGGCCGGCATCGTCTGTGTCGCACTTGCCGGGGCTGACCTGCTGCGCATTGCGAAAGAGACTGCCCGCCGATACCGGTTTGTCGAGTTCCGGCTCGATTCCCTGCCAGACCCGTCGGCCTGTCTGCCCGACCTGGCGAATTTCCTGGCCTCACACCCCCAGGTCACAGCCATCGCAACCTGCCGTCGCCATGCCTTTGGAGGAGCGTTTCAAGGCACTGCAGAGGAGCAGTTCGAGATCCTGATCGGCGCAGCGAAAGCCGGCTGCGAGCTCGTGGATGCGGAGGTCGAGACCGCTGAAGAACTTGGCCCGGATATGCTGAACGTAGTCCGCGACGCAGGCGCAGCCGCAATGCTGAGCTGGCACGACTTCTCCGGCACGCCCGATCTTCTCCCTGTCTACGACCGGCTAAGCGCCTTTCAGCCAGACTTTGTAAAGATCGTGCCCACGGCCAAGACATTGACTGACAGCCTGCGCCTGTTGGACCTGCTGGAAGCGTCTGGCGGTACCGGCAGACTCGTCGCCATGAGCATGAGCTTTCACGGCGTTCTGACCCGCGTGCTGGGGCCTCGTTATGGGTCGGCATTTACCTTTGCCGCGCCAGATGGCAACGAAGGCACCGCACCGGGGCAGGTCAGCGCCGCCACGCTGTGCGAGCTGTACCGCATTGAGCAAATCTCGCGGGGCACGGCCCTGTATGCCGTGGCAGGTTCGCCCATCGGCGCATCACTCTCCCCGCTGATGCACAATACCGCCTTCCGCGCAGCAGGTATGGACGCCGTCTACCTGCCGCTGGAGACGGCCGACCCGCAGGAGCTGCAGATGGTCATGCAGCGGCTGAACATTCGCGGCCTCAGCATCACCATGCCGCTGAAAGAAACGGTACTGCCACTGCTGAACACTCGCGAAGCAGCCGTAACCAGCATGGCCGCCTGCAACACGCTGCTGCGGCAGGACGATGGCACGCTAAGTGGCTTCAACACGGACGTCGCTGGCATCGTAGGGCCGCTGGAGCAAAGGCTGTCACTCAAAGGTAAGCGAGTGCTGATCCTGGGTGCGGGCGGCGCGGCACGAGCAGCCGCCTTCGGCCTGCGCGAGCGTGGCGCAGAGGTCTTCCTGCTGAACCGTACCGCCGCACGTGCGGAAGCGCTCGCAGCAGAAAGCGGCGCGCAGGTGCAGCCGCGCGGAACGCTGGCGGCAACACACTTCGACATCCTGATCAACAGCACGCCCTACGGCATGCGCGGCAAGCAGATCGATTCCCCAATCTCGCCCGACGAGATGAAGTGCGATCTGTTCTTTGACCTTGTCTACAATCCGCTGGAAACACCGCTGATGCTGATCGCGAAAGAAGCCGACATCGAAACTATTGCGGGTGCCGCGATGTTTGTAGCGCAGGGCGTACGGCAGTATGAACTCTGGATGGGCGGAAAAGCTCCGCAGGCCGAAATGTTGCAGGTGGTAGAGGACGCTCTACGAGCGTGAGCGGTAAGATTCGCAAATCGAACGCCATCCTGAGCAATGAAGAACTCAAGATGACGTTCGACCCAATGTCGCTAGGCGGGAACCTCGTCCACACTCTTCGGCTCTGCCTTCTCCCGCTCGTTCCGCTGCAGACGGAACTTGATGGCTTCCTCGTACGCCTTCAGACGCGACCGCATGATGCCGCCCAGTGGCTGGTGTGCAGCCAGCGCGTGCCACGGCGTAAATGAAAGCCGCTCATCCACGTACGTCTGCCGCGCGTCAGAGTAGGTTTCCTGCGCCTTCACGGTGATGGTCGCAACCGTCTGCCAGGGGCTCTTGTCTTCTGGCCACTCCTTGTCGGCCACTTCGATGGGGAAGTCCTTGTCCTTCTCTGCGGTGCCTGGTTCCGCGGCCAGGGCCAATTGAACCTTTACCTCCCAGACAGCGTCTTCATGACGGAAGAAATGCTTGATCTCCTCCTGCAACGCGTTGTAATCCTGGCCCAGATCGATCCCCTTGCCGACCAGCGCCTTCAGGTTGTCGCTGCCGGGCGCAAAGCCAATCTTGGCCACATAGTCGCCATAACGCACAGGCGCAATGGTCGAGAAGCTCTCCCCCAGCGGGTGTACCGCGGCGGCTCCTATGCCTTCAAGCGTCGCTGAGGGCAGATGGACTGCCTTCAGCACGGCGTTTGTGGCACGTGCTGCCAGGCTGACCGCGTGCTTCACCTCTTCGGGCAGGGTCAACGTCTCGTCAAACTGCTTGATGCCCTTCAGAAATCCCTCGGGATCAGGCGCACTGAACACATTGCCGTTGATGCAGACAAAGTCCTGCGTGGTCTGGCCGGTGTGATTTGAGACTGTTTCGCCCTCTACATTCAGCACCTTCATGGCAAGGCCGCGGGGGCTGGAGACGGTGTCGGCCAGCATGTCGCCGGGATTCGTTGAGAAGCGCATGATGATCGGGTGCGGGTCTGTCGTCGCAAACAGGCCCTGCCGCAGTTCGTCCGGCAAGCCAGGCAACGCCTGCAGCGTACCCACGATCACCGCGTGCGACTTGGCGTGCACCGGGCGGTACGCGTGGCGGTAACGAGCGGCCATAGTCCGAGTAATGTGCTGCATGGTGCGCGAGATTTCGTCGAAGATGACGTGCTCGTTCGCTGCGGGCTGTTCGACGGAAGGGCTGTAACGAAGGTAGGAATCGATGTTCGGCAAGCAGGGCTCCAGAGTTCTCTTTCTAGAGGCTTGGATGCAGTTTCGCCCACCCGGCTGGGCAGCTGACCCATGCTCTTAGAAGGCCTGCGAACATTCCATCCAACCAGGGCAATTTCACCGGAGTTGATGAAGCAGACCCGCGCCGGTACAGTCAAAGGGGTATGCGTCTCCTTCGATTGTTGATTGCGCTGCTTGCCGTCGCCGGCGCTGTCATCTCGGTGCTTGCCCTTCGCGTGCATCTGCAGGACCCCAATGCGGCGCCGCCCTGCGCCGTCAGCGAGCACTGGGACTGCGGTGCCGTGAACCACTCGCGTTTTGCCGTCTTCCCGCCGCGCAGCTTCGAGGAAGACCTGAACAGCAAGGGCCACATGCCGGTTGCCGTCATTGGCATTGCGGGCTATGTGCTGATCCTGCTGCTGGCCCTGCTGGGTCGCAACTTCCTGCTGTTTGAGGTGGTGCAGATTGGCTTTTTCTGCGCGCTGATGCTGACCTTTCTGGAAAAGTACGTTCTGGAGAAGTGGTGCATCTATTGCGTGTGGTCACAATGCCTGCTGGCAGCCATGCTGGTTCTGGCGTCCGTCAACCTGTGGCTGAGCCACAGGCATGGGGCACGAGAAGGCCTGAAATTGCGTGCGATTTAAAGCGTTCTGAAAGATTGGTGGAACCGGTGGGCTGGCTTGAAGTTCTTGCGCTGCTGAAGCGCGTCGTACCGTTGCTGACGCGAGTTGCGCCCATGCTGGAGACGTTTCTGGCCTCGCGCAGTGGTTCGCGCGCCGGCAGCGATGCCGAGTTCCAGCGGGTTGCAGGCGACATCCGCGCCCAGCTGACGGCTACGGCAGACCAGCATGGCAGTGTGGCCGATCTGCTCGCGATACAGGGTGCGCAGATCGCATCGCTCGCGAAAAACCTCGATGGCGCGCGTGGCGAGAACGACCGGATCTCCGCTCGACTGCTCCAAATTGAGACAACTGCGGAAGCACTGGCGCGCACCCTTCACTGGGTTATCACGCTGCTGGTCCTGGTTCTTCTGGTCTGCATCCTACTGGCCATCCTGCTGCTACGCCACACGCGATAACGAGCGCGTCCTATTGCAATGGAGCAGTGTGGATTACCGCTGCATCGACAGCGCTGGAGTCGCCTGAACTGCCAGCGTACTCTAAGGGTCATGGGCATTACACGGCAACAGGCTATCGATTGTTTGGCGTCGGACGACCTGATCGGCATTGGCATGGAAGCGGACGCGGTGCGCCGTCGTCTGCACCCCGAGGGCGTAGTCAGCTACATCATCGATCGCAACATCAACTACACCAATTTCTGCACGGAATACTGCACCTTTTGCGCTTTTTACCGGCCTTTGAAGGGCAAAATGGCGAGCGAGGGGTACATCCTCGATTTCGAAACCATTTACGCGAAAATTGCTGAGACGGAAGAACTTGGCGGCACGGGTGTGCTGATGCAGGGTGGCATCCATCCAGACCTGAAAATCGAGTGGTTTGAGGCTCTTTTTAGCGGCATCAAGCAGCGTTTTCCGAACATATGGCTGCACTGCCTGTCAGCCAGCGAAATCCTCGCCATTGCGGAGTACAGCGAGATCAGCCTGCACGACACGATCATGCGGCTGCGCGATGCCGGCCTGCAGTCCATCCCCGGCGGCGGCGCGGAAATCCTGGACGACGATGTTCGGAAGCGCATCGCACGTCTGAAGTGCCGCACCGAAGACTGGGTCAGCGTGCATCGCACAGCCCATGCTCTCGGCATGCGAACGACCGCAACCATGATGTTCGGCGTCGGCGAGACCATGGAACAGCGTGTGAACCACTTTGAAGTGGTCCACAGGCTGCAGGAAGAAACCGGCGGGTTCACTGCCTTTATCCCGTGGAGTTTTCAGCCCAACAACACCGCTCTTGGCGGGCGCGGATGGGACGAAGCTACTTCTGTCGAGTACCTTAAAACGCTGGCAGTTTCGCGCATGTTCCTCGACAACATTGAGAATGTGCAAAGTTCGTGGGTCACGCAGGGTTTGAAAGTACTCCAGATGGGCCTGCGGTTTGGTGGTAACGACGTAGGCTCGGTCATGCTGGAGGAGAACGTGGTCAAGGCAGCCGGAACTGCGAACTGCACTACCGAAGAGGAACTGCGGCGCATCATCCGCGACGCTGGCTTCAAACCTGTGCAGCGCGATACGCTCTACACGACCTTGTTTCTTAATTAGTCGGCGACCGCCTTAAGCTGCTTGTGAATCTGAGACTTCGCGCCACGGATAGCAGGTGCGGTCGTCGCGCGCCCACCAGCCCCCTTGATGTTGTAGGGTGCTTGCTAAGTCCGTCCCCGCGGTGAGTCGGGCGATGAGGGCGGCTAGATCGGTTGCTACCGGCTGGCCGCTACGCACATCGAAGGCACCTGGTTCGTAATAGCCGTTGTCACGTGTAACCAGTTCATTCCAGAAGTACGAGCCCAGCAACGCCCACACGCTCAGGCCTGCGCACGGAATGCCGCTTTGCTGGGCACGTTGCATCGCGCTGTAGGCGGCGACGAGCCAGCGGACCTGCTCCTCGGTAGCGCCACCAAGGTGGACCTCTGTGAGCGCGATCGGGCGTCCGTAGCGTTGCCACGCTTCGGTAATGGGACGAAAAAAGTCTGTAGGCTTACACCCCTCGACACGAACAGCTTCCACGTCCACATACTGCCCCTCGCTCGATCCCATGTGCCCCGGATATAAGTGTCGCCGCTCGTCCAGAAAGCGATCGCTGGTGGGGTAGTAATTCAGGCCGATGACATCCGGTGGGCAAGGATTGTCCTGAAACCAGAGAATTTCATCCGAGCTGATGCCATTGCATCGCATGTACTGAAACATGGGATGAAAGCGGTCGACACGCCCGAACAGCAGGTCAAACGTCAGCCACTGCCTTATGTGAAGCAACTGTGCCACGGAATGCATTTCCGGCGTGCCCGTAATGCTGCCGCAGTCATCGGTCTGGATCAACTGAGCATCGGGTCTGACACGCCGAACAGCTGCCATGCTAAGCACAGTGGCTTTGACTTGATTCAGCAGCGCTCGCAAATAGCTCTCACACGAGTGGTGATGCGGATACCAAAGTCCATAAAGTCCGCTGAACCGTGCCGTAGTATTCGGCTCATTGACTGGTGTGTAAGCTTCCAGCTCGGGATAGCGCTCGGCCACTGCGCCAGCGTACCTGGCTAAACGCTGGGGCATCTCTGGATCCAGAAGGCTTGTATGTGGAGGACCGCTGCCATGGTGCATCAAACCGGCAATAGGGCGTATTGCCAACCTGCGCATCTCCGACATGCATTGGTCGGTCCATTCCCACGATGCAGTGCGTTCGTGCTGCTCCCACAGTAGGCCGAAACGTAGAGTGCGAATACCTAACGTCGCAATCGCCTCAAAATCCTCTGTGCGGGTCTTGTGACCCGATGCTTCAGTCTGATCCAGATACCGATCGCCAACGCGGTTCAGAGTACATTCCACACCGCCCCAGATTGGGATCGTATCCTGTAAACCAGGCACGGCAGGCGCAGAGCAACCGTGCTGCTCTGCGCCGTAAATCAGTTCAGGCCCTTGCAATATCGATCCGGGGTGCGCCGTTCTTCTGGCTCATGTCGCGCATCTCCGCAGGCGGCTTGGTTGCCACCAGAGGCGATGTACCAGGGTTGCGAGCCGTCAAACGCTCTGACAACGTAAGCGCCTGGGCTACAACCTGATCCATGTTGTAGTAGCGGTACGTCGCAAGTCGACCTGCAAAATGTACGTCTGGAAGTGCATCACCCAACGCCTTGTACTTCGCATACAGAGCAGCATTTTGAGGCTGCGGGATCGGATAGTACGGATCCCCTTCCGCGCGGGGGTACTCGAACACAACACTCGTTTTGGCGTGTTCCTGCCCGGTCAGTGCCTTGAATTCCGTAATGCGCGTGTAGGCGTGCTCATTCGGGTAATTGACGACAGCAGCAGGTTGATATTGCGGCCGATCAAAGGTCTGATGTTTGAAATGCAAAGACCGGTAAGGCAGGTGCCCGTAACAATACTCGAAATACTCGTCAATCGGGCCGGTGAAAATCAGCTCGCGAAATTTGATCTCTGGTTCGATCTCACGGAACGTCGTGTTCAACATGACCCGGATGTTTGGGTGATCGAGAATGCGCTCAAACATGCGTGTGTAACCGTGCAGCGGCATGGCCTGCAGACGATCGGTGAAGTAACGATCGTCCCGCGAGCTGCGGGCCGGAACGCGGGCTGCTACAGCAGCATCGAGTTCAGAAGGATCGAGCGCCCACTGCTTTCGCGTGTAGTTGCGAAAGAATTTTTCGTAAAGGTCGCGACCTACTTTGCTTACGACCGCATCTTCTGAGGTTTTAACCTCATCGCGTGGTTCAGCCACAGCGCTTAGGAACTCTTCTGCCTCGCTGCACGACATGTTTTTGCCGTAAAGCTTGTTCAACGTATCGACGTTGATCGGCATTGGCACAAGCTGTCCATCCACGCTGGCCTGCACGCGGTGCTCGTAAGGACGCCAGTCCGTAAACCGCGACAGGTATTCAAATACCTTGTCGGAGTTTGTGTGGAAGATATGCGGACCATACTTATGCACTAGCACGCCAGCGTCATCATAAAAGTCGTACGCATTGCCTGCGATGTGATTCCGCTTATCGATGATCAGAATTTTTGCGTCGGAGCGTGAAGCTAAGCGTTCGGCCAGAATACTGCCAGCAAATCCAGCGCCGACAATCAAATAATCAAACATGGCGTTCGCTCCTTATGGTCTTTGCGAGGCCTGCGGTTGCAGGCTGTGAGCGGTTTGCAAGAACTTCGGCGATTGCCGCCATCATCTCCTGAAACGTTTTATCCCACGAAGTTAGGTTGAGGTACTCATCCACTTTTGCCAACCAGCGAACATCAGCGGGCTGCAGTGCCGCTTCGATCGCTTCCACAAACGCTGGTGCATCTTCTGCGACGCGCACCATGCCGCGGTCGCCGTAAGGTCGCACCACATCACGAATGGCGGTAGAAACAACGGGTTTACCAGCCGCAAGGTATTCCGGTGTTTTGGTCGGGCTGATGAACCGCGTAGAGGCGTTGCGCGCAAAAGGCAGAATCGCAACATCCCAGTTCGACAGGTAAGCAGGTAACTCGGTGTACTTTTTTGGCCCCAAATAATGCAGATTATTTCCCTGCGGCAAATCTTCTGAACGGATCTTGACTACCGGGCCTATCAATACAAGATGCCATTCCGGCTTTGCTACTGCAATATCCTTTAGCAGGTCGCGGTCAAGACGCTCATCCAGAACCCCGAAGAAACCAATGCGAGGATGTGGGATCGCTGCCTGATCCTGCGGATCGACAAAGGGTTTCCGCGCTGCACCGAAGTGTTTGCGGTCGATACTGCTGGGGAACAAATGCACATTGCCATGCTGCGTCCGCTTCGACTCGTACAAGCTGGCACCACCCGCAAACACGACATCTGCCTTCGCGAACAAGGTTTGTTCCCGCTGAATTAGCTCCGGTGGCGCGCCCTGAAAAGCAGACAGCTCATCCATGCAGTCATACACCGTCGCGTCAGGCACCAAGTGATCGGTGAACGACAGTGCCATCGGCGTGTAGTACCACGCTACAAACCGCACCAACTTGTGCTGCTGCAGATAGGTATCCAGCAAGCGGCGTTGCATAACATCTACTTCTGCAGGCGACAGTCCGTGCGGTAGCAGCGGCGTAATTACATTCACTTCGTCCGGTCCACAGGCTTCTGCCAGTCCAGGTTTCAGGCGGTCCTCAAAGATCGGCTCTTCCCAGAAGAAGACAGGCATCTGCTTCGCCATGCGGGTGAGCAAGTGCTGCGGCCGCTGAAATACGAAGTCCCAGCGCAGGTGGGAAAAACACACCACCGCCCGCACGGACGCGTTCTCTAAACTTATGTGCATACTTCCATTATGATGCAAGCCGTAGCTTCGCCGTCTCCCAACGTGCCACGCAGCAACTTGCGCTTTGCCCTGCCAACATCTGTCAGCTAGCTTTTTGCATACGGCTCGGGAGGTTACCAATGCGTGTTGAGTAACCACAGGGGTTGAACTGTGTCACGCATGGCGTCTACGCTGTCTGACGCGCCCGTGTTCTCGCGTAGAATCAGGACTGATCCTTAGACTCACCATGGAGACAGGCTCTGTTCGCTACTGTCCAGACGATTGTGGTGACCTTCCTGCTTACACAGCCTAATGCTGTCAGCCGATGGGTCACAAACCAGACCGGTGATCGCGCAAAGCGCTTTCGCGGGCTTTACCACCTAAACGCCTTTGACCTCGGACTGTTGATTCCTTACTTCATCGTCATGGTGATTCTGGCGTTCTACGGCATTCACCGTTACCAGCTGGTCTGGCTCTACTACCGCAACAAAAACAAGCAGGCGACCAGCGCGAATCCGCCGTCGATGTTTGAGGCAGATGAGCTACCCTTTGTGACGATCCAACTGCCAATCTTCAACGAGCAGTACGTCATCGACAGGCTGGTGGACGCATGCTGCCGCATTCGTTATCCACGCGATCGTTTTGAAATACAAGTGTTGGACGATTCAACCGATGAGACGCACGAAGTAGCGGCTGACATCGTTCGGCGCTACGCGGAAGGGACTGCAGGCCTGGAGCCGCAACCCATCTACTACCTCCATCGCGAAGATCGTTACGGTTATAAAGCAGGTGCACTGGACGCGGGCCTGGCGACGGCAAGAGGCTCGCTGATCGCGATTTTCGATGCAGACTTTGTGCCACCGCCAGACTGGTTGGAGAAAGTGATTCACCACTTTGCCGAGCCAAATATCGGCATGGTGCAGACGCGGTGGACACACCTGAATCGCGACTACAGCTTTTTGACACAGGTGGAGGCGATTCTTCTGGATGGCCACTTCGTGCTGGAACATGGCGGCCGTTCACGCGCTGGTGTTTTCTTCAACTTCAACGGTACTGCTGGCATGTGGCAGCGACGCGCTATTGAAGAGGCTGGAGGCTGGCAACACGATACCTTGACCGAAGATACCGACCTAAGTTATCGCGCGCAGTTGAAGGGCTGGAAATTTAAATATCTGCAGGATGTAGAGTGCCCAGCAGAACTGCCCATTGAGATGACCGCCTTCAAGACACAGCAGGCGCGATGGGCAAAAGGCCTGATTCAGACAAGCAAGAAAATTCTGCCGCGCGTTTTGAAGAGCGATGCTCCCTTTCACACCAAACTTGAAGCCTGGTATCACTTGACGGCCAATCTCAGCTACCCGTTGATGATCGTGCTGAGTGTGCTGCTTATGCCGGCCATGATTATTCGCAGTTGGCAGGGCTGGGTGCAAATGTTGCTGATAGACTTTCCACTTTTCATGGCAAGCACGATGTCAGTTTCGAGCTTCTATCTTGTGTCGCAGAAAGAGCTGTTTCCCGGCCGCTGGTATAAGACGTTTCTCTACCTTCCCTTTCTAATGTCGCTGGGCGTTGGTCTTACCATCACCAATACCAAGGCCGTCATGGAAGCGCTGTTTGGTGTGCAGTCAGCCTTCGCGCGGACACCGAAGTATCGCGTGCTGAAGAAGGGCGAGAAAAATGTCGCAGCAAAGAAGTACCGCAAGCGCCTCGGCATCATTCCCTGGATCGAATTATTAATCGGTTGTTATTTCGCATTCACGGTCTGGTACGCCATTACAAGTGAGAATTACTTCACGGTGCCGTTCCTTCTGCTGTTTGTCCTTGGTTATTGGTACACGGGTCTACTAAGCCTGTTGCAGGGTCGTTTTGAACGAAACAGCCGTGGTGGCGATCTGCACGAAAAACCCTATCCTGTCGGCATCTAGATCGACACTGAGAGTTCATCCGTTATGAAAGCAACGCGTACCGCCCTGCCCGATGTGTTCCTGCTCGAACCGAAGATCTTCGGGGATGAGCGAGGCTTTTTTCTGGAATCGTATTCTGAACGCGTCTTTCAAGATCTGGGACTGCCGACACGCTTCGTGCAGGACAACCACTCGAAATCAATCCGTGGTGTGCTGCGCGGCTTGCATTATCAGCTGGGTACACCACAGGGCAAATTGATGCGCGTGCTGCAGGGCGAGATTTACGATGTTGCCGTGGATATGCGCCGTTCTTCCCCTACCTTTGGCAGATACGTAGGAGAGATACTGGACAGTGAGAACAGGCGCATGTTGTGGATTCCACCAGGCTTTGCCCACGGCTTTCTGGTCCTGAGCGAAACCGCAGAGGTAGCGTACAAAGCCTCTGAATTCTACGCGCCAGCACAGGAGCGGTCGCTGTTGTGGAACGATGCGGATGTCGCCATCGAATGGCCGCTGCACCTAATCGGTGCGGCTGGGCCAATCCTTTCCACCAAGGATGAGGCCGGATCGGCCTTGGCAGCCGCTGACAGCTTTGAATAATGCTTCAACAAGACCCTTCGTCGAAAGGCCCGCCCATGAGTAATCTGCAGTCCGACGCGCTGGTCTTCTTTGGTGCAACGGGCGATCTTGCTTATAAGAAGATCTTCCCCGCATTGCAGTCCATGGTGAAACACGGCAAGCTGTCCGTGCCGGTCATCGGTGTGGCAAAGGCGGGCTGGAACCTGGACCAGCTAAAAGCTCGGGCGCAGGACAGCTTGGAGACGCACGGCGGCGTGGATGCAGACGCCTGGCAGAAACTCAGCGGCCTGCTGCGCTACGTGGATGGCGATTATGCCGACCTTTCGACCTTTGAGGCCATCCGCAGAGAGCTGGGAGCAGCTGCGCATCCAGCGCATTACCTGGCCATTCCCCCCTTCCTTTTCGGTTCGGTCGTGGAGCAACTGGTAAAAGCCGGCTGCGCAACCGGCGCGCGCATTATTGTGGAGAAGCCCTTTGGACATGACCTGCAGTCAGCGCAGGAGTTGAATCGCATCCTGCATACTGCCTTCGACGAGTCTGCGATCTTTCGCATCGATCACTACCTAGCGAAAAACTCGGTTTATAACCTCGTGTCGTTTCGCTTCTCGAATGCGATTATTGAGGGCCTCTGGAATCGCGACCACATCGAAAGCGTCGAGATCACCATGGCCGAAGACTTTGGCGTGCAGGGACGTGGTGCGTTTTACGATGCGACGGGAACCATCCGGGACGTGGTGCAAAACCACATCTTCCAGGTGCTCTCAAACCTGACCATGGAGGCACCCGCCCGCAGTGACAGCGAGTCGCTGCGTGACGAGAAGGTAAAGGTGCTGAAGTCCATTCCACCTATCTCCGCAGCGAATCTGGTTCGGGGCCAGTTTGAGGGCTACCTGGACGAAAACGGTGTGAAGCCCGGCTCAAAGACCGAGACCTTCGCAGCCCTGCGAGTGGACATCAATTCCTGGCGATGGCAGGGTGTGCCGTTCTACATTCGCGCAGGGAAGAATCTTCCGGTGACATGCCTTGAAATTCTGGCACGCGTTCGACGTCCACCGCTCACTGACGTCAGCCCGAAGGATACGCCGCAAAACTACCTGCGCATCCGCCTGAGCCCGGAGATGGCCGTTGCCATCGCCCTCTCTGCTACTCCTGCGACCGGATCGATTCGAACGCTGGTTGAACTGGTCGCCACGCGCCACACGAAGCCCGGCGAAATGGAAGCCTACGAACGTGTACTAAGCGATGCCATGGCGGGCGACGCCACCCTGTTTGCTCGGCAGGATTACGTGGAGGAGGCTTGGCGCATCGTCGATCCGGTGTTGAAACTGGATCTGCCGGTGCTGCCGTACGCTCCGCATACGTGGGGACCGTCGGCCACTGACTCCATCATTTGCCCGGAAGGCAGCTGGCACAACCCGCAGATCAATGCAGAGGAAGACGACCGCACCGTTCGGCCCGTGCAAGTGTAGGATAGGTGAGGATGGACGTCCAGGGAGAGTGCAGGGCTCTCACGCACACTATTCGGGTCCATCGACACATGCCACCGTCACAGGTTGACGAAAGGAGAGCGTTCGAAGTTACGTAGAAGGTCGGCAGCGTCTACATATACGGCGATTGCACCCGCCTCGTCCAGTTCTTCGCGTTTCCATCCGCCGGACTGCACCGCTACGGTTCGAACCCCTGCCTTTGTGGCCGCAATGACATCCCAGGGCGTATCGCCAAGCGCGAGAGCCTCGCCAGCCTCGACTTGAAGTGCAGCCAGGGCAGCTAGAAAAATGTCTGGCTCAGGCTTTGCCTGCTCAGCGTCGGTTGCGGTGACATCTTCTTCAATCAGATCGTGGATCTTCAACACGGTTTTGAAGATCTCCAGGTCTTCCTTTTCGCTCGAGGTGGCAACGACGAGGCGTAGACCCTGCTGGCGCATCCGCTCTAGTAGTCTGCGTGCATCACAGAAAGGCACCACCCGGTCGATGTACTCGCGGTGGAACAGCCGCTTACGGAAGGCCTTGATTTCTTTCTCGACCCCGGACAATTCACCCTCTGGGATGAAGTGGGGCAGCATGTACTCGCCACCCTTGCCAATCTGTTTCACGACGGATTCGAAATCGGCGGGATAGCCAAACCGTTCAAACGATCGTTGCCAGCACTCAGCGTGCAGTGCATTGCTGTCCAGCAGGGTTCCATCGATATCACACAGTACGGCTTTCAACATAGTGGCCCGGCCTCTTACGGCTTGGATGCATGCAGCGAGTGTGTAACCACAAAGAGCTTACGAACCTTTGCCCGCCGGGATGTGTACGGTGAACTCTGTTGCGCCGGGTTTCGATTCCAGCGTCAGACGACCCTGGTAGTTTTCCAGAATGCGCCGAACGATTCCTAAACCCAGACCGCTGCCAATACCGATGCCCTTTGTAGTGAAGAAGGGGTCAAAGATACGTTCCTGATTCTCAGGCGATATGCCCGGTCCATTGTCACGAAACTTCACCTGAACTTCATCTCCCACCAGCGCCGTGCGTACCGCCACGTCACCACCGGCGGGCACTGCGTCAATGGCGTTGTCGAGCAGGTTGGTCCATACCTGATTCAGGCCAGAGCAGAAGCAGTGCAGGCTCGGAATACCCGCGCCAAAGTCTTTCTGCACGTGGATGTTCTTTTCGCGAAACTTGTGTTTCAACATGACCATGGTTGCGTGGATGCTGGTATTTACGTCCACGTCCTGCACGCCGCCCTGACCTTCATGCGCATAGCTCTTCACGGCCTGCGCCAGCTCCGCCACGCGCGTCACGCTCTCCTCTACCAGGCTGACCATCTGCATAGACGATGCGGTTGCCTCAAGCCATTCGATCGGCTGCGAAAGTGCTTCCGCCGGAAAGACGCCTGCCAGGCAATCAAGATCTCGCGGCTTAATGCCGCTGCTGACCAACACCGGCGCAAACTCCCATGCCTTGTCGATGCCGTGTTCATCCAGCCATTCGCCCATGGTCTCTTCGGCGTCCGTCTGCTGCAACGAGCTTAGGCACACATCAGCCGGGGTTGCGAGTACATGGTCCTGCAGCTGAGTCAGGCACGCGCTCTGCCTTTCGTTGTGACCATTCTCTGAGAAGCCGCGCGCCAGCAGGTGCATGCGCTGCAGGTTCGTGCGCAGCTGCGATGCCGCTCGCCGGGCAGCCGAGCCTGGATTGTTCAACTCATGCATCAGGCCTGCGGTCATGGTGCCGAGCATGACCATTTTCTCCTGCTGGTTTTGCATGGTCTGCAAGCCGGTCATCCGCATGGTCATCTCTGCGATGATTACCGTCCGCAGGTTGGGGCAGCGAGCCATAATGCTCCAGAAAGCCTCTTTATCCAGCCGGAGACCATGGGTCGCTGATTCAGTACGAACCGTCATGTAAGAGGGTAGGCCTGACATCAAGGGAACTTCACCCATGAACGCTGGCGCGACAACTGTCTTGTTTGCAGAGAAATTGCCGCGTCCGTCGCTGCGAGAGACACGCACCTTACCGTCAAGCAAAATCAGGAATGCGTCAAAGGAAGCGCTCTCGTCCACGATCGTGACGTTTTCGGAGATGTTGTTTTCGGTCGAGCTCGCAACCAGGCACGTCAATTCGCTGACAGGCACGTCCGGAAACAGCCGCACACGCTGCAGTTCGTCCAACATGGTGCGCTGCCATTCCACCTGGGTCAGCACGCATTCCCCTGCCATGGCCACGATTAAACCCCCGCCAGATACTGATGGACAAACTGGATCGCGATGGATCCTTCACCGACCGCCGATGCAGCGCGCTTCACCGAGCCGTGTCGCACGTCGCCCGCTACAAAGATGCCTGGAACGCTCGTTTCAAGCAGAAAGGGATCGCGGGTGGATGACTTGCGTTCCACGCCCGCGCGTTTCAGATCTGGCCCTGCGAGTACAAATCCACGGTCGTCACGGCAGATTTCGGCAGGCAGCCACTCTGTCTTGGGCGCGGCACCGATAAAGGTAAACACAGATCCGGCCAGCCGTATTTCAGTGCCCTGCGGCGTCTGCAACTCGATGCTTTCCAGATGCTCGCCGCCACAGAAACGGATGATCTGCGTGCCTGTCTCGACAACAATATTCGGCGTTGCAGCAATCTGATCAATCAGGTATTTCGACATGCTGGCTTCAAGCCCTTTGCCGCGCACCAGCATGGTCACCTTGCGTGCGTACTTCGAGAAATTCATTGCGGCCTGCCCTGCAGAGTTGGCGCCCCCGACGACAAAGATCTCCTCATTGGTACAGGTGGTGGCTTCCGATTGCGAGGCGCCGTAGTACAGGCCAGCGCCCACAAAGGTTTCGCTGCCGGGCACGTCCAGCTTGCACCAACTGACGCCAGTTGCCACCAGGACGACCGAGCAACTGATCTCACGACCATCTTCCAGCAGCAGCACGCGATACTGATCTTCCACCTTGATCGACATGACACGCTGCGTTAAAAACTCTGCACCCAACCGTTGCGCCTGGATGAAGCCACGTTTGGCAAGTTCTTCACCGCTGATGCCCTGCGGGAAGCCAAGATAGTTTTCAATGCGCGAACTGGAACCGGCTTGCCCGCCTACGGCATCGGGCTCAATCACCAACGTCCGCAGTCCTTCTGACGCGCCGTACACACCCGCAGCCAGGCCTGCGGGGCCTGCGCCGATGACTATGACGTCATAGAACTCTTTTTCCGCCTGCGTCTTCAGACCGACACGCTCTGCCAGCGCCGTTTGCGTAGGCTGCACAATGGCAGTGCCATCGCTGAACAAGACTACGGGCAGTCGCGCTTCATCGATCCGGCGTGTCTTGAGCAGTTCCAACGCCTCGGGATTGGTATCGGGGTCCAGCCAGCGGTAGCCAACTCGATTGCGCGAGAGAAAATCGCGCACCGCGTGGTCAGGCGCACCCCACCGCGTGCCGATCACCTGAACGCCCTCGTACGGTGGGCGGTAGCCCTGGTGCCAGCTCTGCAGAAGATCATCCAGCACGGGGTACAGCTTTTCCTCGGGCGGATCCCACGGCTTGTTCAGATAGTAGTGAATTTTGGCAGTGTTAATGGCGCGGATTGCCGCTTCTGTGTCAGCATAGGCGGTCAGCAGCACGCGCTTTGCCTCGGGATAGAGGGTCATGGCCCGGCTAAGAAAATCAACCCCCGTCATGCCGGGCATCCGCTGGTCTGACAGGAACAAAGCCACGGAGTCTCCGCGTTCTTTCAGCTGCGTACAGGTATCCAGAGCAGCCTGTCCAGATGCTGCACGCACGATGCGGTAGTGCTGGGCATACTTTCGACGCAGATCCTGCACCACAGCTTCCAGCACGCTGGTGTCATCATCCACCGCAAATAGAATGGGTCGTGCCATGCTCGCTGTCTTTCCTTCGCCTGCGCCATTGTCACGCGGCTCATCTGTTTTGATGTAGGTGGTTGCTTCGCTGATTCATTCTCGCAAGTTTGGCCCGCCCGTGTTGCATACTCAACCTAGCGGCTCTGTTTAAGCTGCACCTTCCCTGCCTATGTACACGACGAAGCGGCCGCGAGCCGCAGCAGTTTCTCGCGTTCTTCTAGCTGACGACCAGGCCATCTTCCGCGCAGGTATTGCGCGAGTGCTGGCCGGCCAAGAAGACATTACCGTGCTGGACCAGTGCAGTTCCCCTCAGGCGCTGCTGGAGCTGGTTGCCTCTTCCCGGTCCTGCATTCTGCTGCTGGCACAGTCCATGCAGGCAGACATGGATCGCGTGTTCGCGGCGACCCATGCTACCGCCACGCGGGTCATCCTGATGACGGATTCCAACACCAAACCTGCTCCGGCTATCATGCGACGCCTGGACGGCCTGCTAACGCGGCAAACCTCTGCCGTGGATCTGTTAGCGTGCGTGCGCAATGTAAGCAACGGCGACCGCGTGTTAACCAGCGTTGGCGACCTGGCAGACTCTATTGGCGAGCGCATGCGCGAGATGCTTTCTGCGCGCGAACTACAGATCATCGGCTTTGTTGTGCAGGGCTTGAAGAATCGCCAGATCGCCGGTGAAATTGGCACTACGGAGCAGGTTGTGAAGAACTACCTTCGCTCCATCTATGACAAGACAGGCTCAAGCGATCGGCTGGAGCTGGCACTGTTCACGCTGCACCACCGCACCCTGGCAGAGGCGGCTGCGCGCGCTGCCGACACCGTACCAGAGCGAGTTGCCCAGGTCTGACCCTGTCGCTTCGCTCTGACTATTTGCCTGCAACATGCTGCGTAGGAGCGTCCGGCGTCAGGTCGACTACGCGGTACCCTTCAGGCACGGCAAAGCGCTTTGCATCCGGCTCTGCACGCTGTATCTCCGTGACTGCAACAATCTGTTCGCCCGTGCGCGAATCGTCGTGCTTCTGCAGCATGACAATGTGCAGATCTTCGGAGTACCAGTACTCGTCCGTCACCACCAGCGGCTTCAATGTCCCAACCTGCGCGGCATCCATGTGAAAGGTGCGGCGCAGACCACGCACGCTGACACCGCTCATGGTGGATTCGCCGAGGTCCGTGTCGGTAGCGCCTGCGACCGCGAGAGTGAACGGTTTGCGCTCCTGCATCTGCCGTGCGTTCAGCGTGATGGTGCGGGCGACATTGGAGACAGGTTCCCAGGTGGTGCTGAGCCGACTCGACGGGTCGTATACGTGCGAGCTGGTCAGCGGTGGCGTGCCCTTGAAGGCGACCGGCATCATGCGGCGCATCTCGTTGTAGATCACACCCTGCGAGTTCCGCGCGATATGGTTTTCCGTCCTGCGCATTTCCGACGAGCCGTCCGGCAGAATGCGCGTGCTGCTGATCTGCACCACGGCGCTAAACGGGATGTTCGAAATCGGTGTGACGAACACACCACTCACCCGCGTCTGCACACCGGCATATTGCGGCGGCACAGTTGCCGTTGTAGGCGCGGTCTGCGCAATGGCTGCGGTGGAACAGAGAAAAGCTGCAGCGGCAATTCCGAGACGAAGCATCGAGACACTCCTGCTGCAGCGGTAAGCCTAGACGCCTGCGGGCCTCTGCAGTTCGTCCTCATCATCCAACACGCCGATCTTTTCTGCAATCGATTTCGCCTGCGTGAAGAGCAGTAGATAATCCGCGCCACCGGCCTTGGAGTCGGTACCGCTCATATTGAAGCCGCCAAACGGATGCGCGCCCACCATGGCGCCAGTGCACTTGCGATTCAGGTACAGGTTGCCTACGTGGAACTCATCGCGTGCCATGTCCAGTCGCTCGCGCGAGTTGGAGTAGATCGCGCCGGTCAGGCCGTACTCGGTGCCGTTGGCGATGTCGAGCGCTTCCTGGAAGCTGGTGGACTTGATTACCGCCAGCACCGGTCCAAAGATTTCTTCCTGCGCGATGCGCGAGGTTGGCGCAATGTCGGCAAAGATCGTTGGCTGCATGTAGTAGCCGCCTGTCTCGTTCTCGACCGTGTCACCGCCAGTCAGCAGACGACCTTCGGCGCGGCCCAGCGCGATGAACTGCTGCACGCGGTCGAACGCGACCTTGTTGATCACCGGCCCCGCAGCGAAGTTTGCGACCGGGTCACCAACCTTGATCTTCTCGACGCGCTCGACCAGCTGGTCGCAGAAGCTGTCATACAGGTGCGCATCGACGATGACGCGGGAACACGCCGAACACTTCTGCCCGCTGAAGCCGAACGCCGATGCCGCGACACCTTCCACGGCTGCGTCGATGTCGGCATCTGCGTCGACGATGATAGCGTCTTTGCCGCCCATCTCAAGCACGGTGCGCTTGATGAAGTGCTGCCCTGGCTGCGACTTTGCGGCCGTCTCATGCACGATGACGCCGACGCGCTTCGAGCCGGTAAACGCGATGAACCGCACCTTGGGATGCGACACCAGCGCCGTTCCGGCCAGATCGCCTGAACCCTGGCACAGGTTCACGACGCCTTCGGGCATGCCTGCCTCTTCCAGCAGCATGAAGAAGCGCGCCGCGATGGTGGGCGCGTCCACCGACGGCTTCAAAACGACCGTGTTGCCCGTGACGACGGCGGCCATGGTCATGCCGGCCATGATGGCCAGCGGGAAGTTCCACGGGGGAATGACCGCTCCCACGCCCAGGGGCAGGTAGCGCAGCGAGTTGCGCTCGCCTGGGAACTGGATGGGAGTGGTCGCGCCGTCAAGCCGCAGCGCTTCGCGGGCGTAGAACTCCAGGAAGTCGATAGTTTCGGCGACATCGGCGTCAGCTTCAGCCCAGTTTTTGCCAACTTCGTACGTCAGCCACGCGCACAGTTCCAGCTTACGTTCGCGGACCAGCGCGCTCACGTCCAGCAGCAGCTTCACGCGTGTGGCAACAGGCACACGGCTCCAGAACTGGAACGCCTTGTCCGCTGCGGCAACAGCCTGCTCCACGTGCGACAGTTTCGCTTCCGGGTGAATGCCGATGACCTGCGCAGGATTAGCAGGATTGGTCGACGTGATCCTCTCGCTGGCGTTCACACGTTCGCCGCCAAGGATCAGCGGGTACTCGCGCCCAAGCTCATGCTCGACGATCCGCAATGCCTCCTTCATCCCGGCCTTGGTGTCAGAGCCGGTGAAGTCGAGGAACGCCTCGTTTCGAAAGGTCGGCAGCCTGAACTCTGTCTTGGTCGGGTCGATATTCTCGGGGACTGCGTCGTGCAGGGTCGGGATCGCGTTCGTTGCCATACTGAAAGTTTACGCGTGCCGCGAGTTCTGTCTCCGTGTCATCAATCGCCGGAGTTCCGCGCCAGCTTCAGCCACCAAGATAGAACTAACGCTCAGCTGGCATCGGCTTTAGCCGCCGAGATGCTTATCTCCACAGCTAAAGCTGAATCCGGTGCTTACGCACGTTATCCCCTGGCTGAAGCCGACCGGGCAAACAGGAACACCTGTCGAACCAAGCGTAGGCCGACTACGCACCGCGCTGGGCTCACTTCGGTGAAGGTGTTCCATTCACCATTTCATCGGTCGCCTTGCTCATAGTCGCTGTCCGTTCCAGCTTGTCCCAGCTAAATGGCCGACCATCGATGACGCGCTTTACCGTCTTGAACAGCACCACACTGAACACCTGACGGTAGCTAAAGCGCTGGATCCAGATGTGGAACAGCAGCCACCCGTCGCCCTTGCTGGCAGGATGTTTCCGTTCCAGCATGAAGGCCAGGGCCGACGCCGCAAAGTCGATCAACATGAACGCCAGGAAGAAGTACAGCAGCTTCACAAAGCTTGCGGAACTTGCCGACTCCGGGTGAAAGTGGTGGTCGTACAGAAACTTCAAAAAGCTGGCGACAAACATAAGGTCGATCAGCGGCGAAACCAGCGGCAGCATGATCTGGAAGACAATGATGTTAGGCAGCGCGAACAGGCCCATGGCGCGCCGCTGTTTGATGGCACCCAGGTGCTTGAACACGGCCTGCATAATGCCGAATGACCAGCGGAAACGCTGCCTCATGAGGCCGTTCATGTTGACCGGAGCTTCGGTAAACGCCAGCGCACGATCTTCGTAGATCACGGACAAGCCCTGCTCCAGCAGGATCATGGTCAGGTCGGCATCTTCCGCGACGGTGTTCGAGTGGTAGCCGCCACCAGTATGCACAGCAGATGTACGCCATGCACCGATGGCTCCTGGCACAACGACCACAACGTCGAACAGGTCCATGGCGCGCCGCTCGAAGTTCTGACTGGTGATGTACTCCAGCGCCTGCCAGCGGGTCCAAAGGTTGACCCGGTTACCCACTTTGGCATTGCCTGCGACTGCCCCAATCTGAGGATTGGCAAAGTGCGGGACAAGCCGTGTAATAGCATCGTGCGCGATGACCGTGTCGGCGTCGATGCCGACATAAATCTCCTCATGCACGTAGCCCTGCAGGGCAAAGTTCAGCGCCTCTGCCTTGCCTGCGTTCTCCTTCTTGAGGACGGTCAAACGACCGCTCTCTATGTCGGTGGGATACGCCTCACGCGCAATCTCTGCGGTGCGGTCCGTGGATCCGTCATCGATCACGATGATGTGCAGATTCTTGTAGTTCGACATCATGACCGAGCGGATGGTGCGTACGATTACCTTCTCTTCGTTGTAAGCAGGAATCAGGACAGCCACGCGTGGCTGGTAGTTTTCATCGGCAAAGTTCTTACGTTTGCGGAAGCGGTCGATGATGGCGAACAGGCCGATGATGATGAGCCGTCCACTCATCAGGATGTCGCCCACAAAGAAGACGCTGATGACAAAATGATTGAAAGCAGACAGGCCAAAGAATGCGATGGAATCGATGATGGCGAGGCGCTTCTGCCGGCCGGTAAGCTGCGGCATCACCTGCTCACGCGTCTTGCCCATCAGCTCATGCACAGGTACAAATTCGTAGCCCTGGGCGCGCAGGGTGTTCACGAGTAGCGGCAGGGTACGCACTGTTACAGAGCGGTCGCCGCCGCCGTCATGCATCAGGATGATGGAGCCCGCCTTGTCAGGCCGTCCCTGCATGTCGGCAAGCTGCTGCAGGACCGAGTTCACAATTTCCTGCGGCGTTTTGCGCGGGTGTTCGTCCCAGTCGTTGGTGTCAATCTTGTTGCCGATGACCACGTAGCCGCGGCGCTGTACGCGTTCCGCCGGTGCTGCCTGGTCGTTGGTGTCAGGCTCCTGGTCGATGGAATACGGTGGGCGGAAGTACAACGGCTGCACGCCCAGCTTCGCCGCAAACAGGCGTTCTGTCAGGTTCATCTGCAGGTCGACTTCGCGATTGCTGATGGCGCTGATGTCCGGGTGCGTGAAGGTGTGGTTGCCTATCTCGTGGCCTTCACGGTACACGCGCTGCATCAGGCCGACGTTGTTTTCAGCCTCTTCACCGATCATGAAGAAGGCACCCTTCACGTTCAGCTTCTTGAGAGCATCAAGGATCTTCGGCGTCCACTCCGGGTCAGGTCCGTCGTCAAACGATAGCGCCAATTTTTTGGGCTGATAGCCGAAATAATTCACCACATAAGAGCGGGGATAGCTGTTCATCGCCTCCGAGTCGATGAGCTTGGCATCATCTATGGTGACGGTGCGACGGCCGTTGGCAGGGCTGCCCGAGACGTGCATAATATCGCCGCTGCCTTCGATGTCGAGGTCACCGCCGGGCGGCACATCGCTGAGGTCGGTCAGCGGATTCGCTTTGACCGGTTGGTCCCAGATCTTCCACATGGACTGGTCTTCACTGCCCAGGCGCCACAGCGCAAACGTCTGCAGGCCCAGGCGGCGCGCGGCACGCATTTCATTCAGCGTTGTAACAGCGTCCAGAAACCAGACTTCGTGACGAACGTGATTGTCTTCGTCGTCATAGGAAAAATGCGGATTGCGCGAGGCGTCATCCAGGTCGACTTCAGAACCGGAGTCGACCGCTGCCTGCCAGACCGCCTGGGTCGACATATTGTCAGCGTGTACGACCTTGTGCACAAAGGGTGCACTGGCCTTTGTCTGCGTGCCCTTCTTGCCCTGTGCAACGGCGGAAGGTAGCGTCATGGTCCAGTCGTAGCCGTAGCTGCCGATGGCGCAGATCAGCTTCTCTTTTGGCACCTGCTTCATGATGTTTTGCAGGTTTTTGACGAACCAGTCTTCCGGCGCGATCGGTCCGGGGCCGCTGTCGGTCTGGTGCTGGTCGTAGTTCATCAGCAGCAGGCCGTCGGAATGGTCTGCCATGAACTTCATGTCCCAGTCATCGTCACCCACGGGGGTGTTGATATACAGCTTTAGTCCGCGGGCATGCATGGTGCTGTACAGGTTTGCGATGAGTTGCTGGTACGCGGGCTGTGCTGCGGTTGGTACCTCTTCAAAGTCGAGTGAGATGCCGTGGTAACGGCTGTTCGACAGCAGGAACCGCATGGTCTGGTCAAGGAACCGCTGCCTTGCAGAGGCATTCTGCAGAAAGGCACCGACCTCCGGCATGAAGACGTTTCGAATGGGATCGTA
The DNA here is from genome assembly GCA_050954745.1 of Janthinobacterium lividum. GTDB lineage: Bacteria > Acidobacteriota > Terriglobia > Terriglobales > Acidobacteriaceae > Terriglobus. The sequence continues at coordinate 28,971 of JBPBQP010000057.1, forward strand.
GTTATTGACCAGCGGAAAGATTTCGGTGTTGGAGCCGCTTTCGGCAATCGTCCGCTGGACCTTTGTCTCGATGTCGACTGGGTGGACACCCGCACCATCGACCACGTCAAACGCGCGGTAGTCCGTGGTGTACGAGGTCAGGTGGCCGTCGGGAGCAATGACGTGAATCCACTCTGGAAACAGCAGATCGATCTGTTTCACATGCTGCTTCAGAGAGCTGTAGCTGGCCGGGTCCCACTCCACGTAATAGGCGGCGCGCAGACCTTCATCCGCATTCAGAGGCACGTCGGACGGCTTGCGATCGGTACGACGATGCGCGGATCGAACCTTGCGCGCCTTCTCATCCGGTACTGGCGGATTATTCAGCGCACGAAAGTTGCGCTTTGGCTGCTCAAGCAGCAGCTGCGGCAGAGGCCGCATGCGCAGCACACCCAACACGAAAAGGATGAGAAGCAGCAGACCGACCGCCGCGGAGATGTCGAGCGTGCGGCGCAACCGCTTCCAGCGGCGCTTCTTCTCGTCGTAAAAAATGGGCTTCGATGCCTGATCTGCCATGCTTTTCGTATCGTACCTGTACTCACGTGAGAGCGTTACAGTCGCGGCAAATCTGCTTTTACGACAGGTGCCGGTATGATGCAGGTCGATGCCACAGGCTGTTACAAACCAGGGAGCGAAGGCGCACGGGTTGCGGGTGGATTGGACTGCCTGCATTTTCCTGCTGTTGGGGCTGCTGCTGCGCATCTTCTTTCTGCGGCGGCACGCGTTTGTGGCGGGCGATTCCATTCTGTACCAGGACATCGCGCAGAACTGGCTGCACGCCCACGTCTATGGCCTGTCGACAGACGCGGAACCAAGGCCCACGCTGATCCGTCTACCCGGCTACCCCGTGATCCTGGTGGCGTGCGCGTGGCTGTTCGACCGCTTTCTGCATGCAGACGTGGGAACTCTACGCAGCCTTGTGCCTGTGTTGTGGCTGCAGATTTTTGCTGACCTGCTGACGTGCTGGCTTGCTGCCTGCATGGCAGCGCGCATCTTCGGTCGGCGGGCCGCGCTCGTTACCCTGGCGCTAGCCTGCCTGTGTCCTTTTACCGCGAACTACACCGCCGTGCCTTTGACGGAGACGTTTACGCTCCTCTTTCTGGCGCTGACTTTCCTGCTGTTGCAGAAGTGGCTGGATCAGCCATCCTACGCAACACTGACCGGGCTGGCGCTCTCGCTTGCCTGCTCGGTCATGTTGCGGCCAGACCAGGGATTGCTCGCACTGGCTGTTGTGCCGGCGCTGCTTAGCACGCCAGGTCGCCTTGCACAAAGGCTGAAGCCGGTGCTTCTTTGCGCCGTGATCGCATCTGCTCCATTCATCCCCTGGACGCTGCGAAATCTGCACACCTTCCACGTCTTTCAGCCGCTGGCACCCAAGCTGGCGAACGATCCTGGTGAGGTTCCGTCACGCGGCTTCCAGCGCTGGTACCGTACATGGGCTGTCGATTTCAGCTCGACCCAGGACGCGTACTGGAAGTACCCGGAAGACACGGTGCTGATGACCGACCTGCCGGACCGCGCCTTTGACTCGCCCGCCGAACGTGCACAGGCGACGGCCCTGCTGGAACAGACGGCAGCAACGCACCTGCTCGACCGCGATGTGGAGCAGCAGTTTTCCGCCCTGGCGCTGCAGCGGAGCCAAACCCATCCTCTGCGTACCTATGCGGTGCTACCCGTGGCGCGCGTTGCGAACATGCTGCTGCACCCGCGCACGGAAATGCTACCGGTGCCAGAGCGTTGGTGGCAATACCGCCAGCACCCGGCGCAGACCGTTTTTGCGTGGGCCTTCGCACTGCTGAACTTCGCTTATTTAGCCGCCGCAGCGATCGGCTTTCGCCGCGTTCTGCGGGCGCAGAACGTACTTGCAGTGTCCATGCTGGCCTACGTTGTGCTGCGCTGCGCGTTGCTGTTGACGCTGGACAACGCCGAGCAACGCTACACGCTGGAATTTTTTCCCATCCTGTTCGTCTTTGCAGGTGCGCTTTGGGCCGGGGCGTTGCATGACGCCCGTCGATGACCGCGCCACCAGAGTTGCCGAGTGGAAGCGGCTGACGGAGCAGGTGCTGCCCGCGCTGGCAAAGCAGCATCGGTGGCCTCTGCGGCTGGACCACTGCTTCAAACGCGTCTGCCTTGATTTTGCCTATGACGACGTCTGGTACGACCACGTGCAGAAACCTGCCGAGCGGCACATGAGCGACGAAGCGCTGCAAGGGTCCATCGCATGTGCGAATGAAATCGTCGAGCAGGGCGTGCCACTGCTGCGATTGCGAAACGAAGCCAGCCTTCGCGTCCGCGCGTTGGCCCGCATTCGCACCGCGTCGGCAAAGAAGAAGGAAACTCAAGAAAGTCTAAATCTCGGCGACTGAAGTTGCTCAGCCTCGACGGCTCCTAGCGCAGAGACTTGGCCGCTACCCAAAACTGCTCGAGGATATAGCTGTCCGTCATACCCGCGATGTAGTCTGCCACAACGCGCGGCAAGCCTTCGACGGCGCTCTCTTCCAGGTAGCCGGCGGGCATGCGCGACGGGTCTGCCAGGTAGAAATCAAACAGCGTGGTGACAACATTACCCGCTTTGTCGTGCTCGCCTTCGAGGGTGGGGCAGGTGTACAGCACGCGGTAGAGGTACGCCTTTTCCTCGCGTCGCTGCTGCTCATACCGGGGTGAGAAAGTGGCCAGGCGGGTCGGACATGCGCGCACCTGTTCCAGCGAGCGAATGCCATTTTCGGCAACATTGCGCGCCATACTCGCAATCAGGTCGCAGGTCAGTTCGCGCTGCATGACCTGCAACGCCTCATGAAAGAGGAACTTTTGCTCCACGCCCGGGTGTTCCGTTGCAACCCGACGGTAGGCGCGGCCCATGATCTCAATGTGCTCGCAGATGTGGTCGATCTCCAACAGGCCCGACTCGACGCCATCATCCAGGTCAGCGGTCAGGTACGCGATTTCATCTGCCAGGTCGATCAACTGCGCTTCGAGCGGCGGACGCTGATCGAGAAAGTACATCGACAGGGCAGGGTGTTCTGCGTCCTGGTAGTCACGCGAATGCTTGATGATGCCTTCCCGCACACCCAGTGTCAGGTTCAGCCCACGATGCGCTGCGTACCAGTCTTCAAAGTGCTCCACGATGCGGAGGGCATGCAGATTATGGTCGAAGCGCAGGCCGTGCTGCTGCAGACACTTGTCCAGGGCTCGCTCGCCGGCATGGCCGAAAGGCGGGTGCCCGATGTCATGCACCAGGGCCAGTGCCTCGGCCAGCTCTTCATTCAGGTGAAGCGCACGCGCCACTTCCCGCGCAATCTGCACGACCTCCATGGTGTGCGTCAAACGCGAACGGAAGTGATCCGATTCGCGGCTGGTAAAGACCTGCGTCTTCCCTGCCAGTCGGCGAAAGGCGCGCGACTGCACGATGCGGCCACGGTCCCGCGTGAAGCCGGGCGCACGCGACTCTTCCGGCTCCGCCCAGCTACGAGCGGACAGGGTACGCTCTGCGCCGTCACACACGCTGCAGGGGCTAAGATCGGCGGTCTGCTGATCGGCAGCCTGCTGTGTGGCGGACCCTACGGCGTCACCTTGCTGGTCTGTGCATTGCGGGCCAGCTTTACGCGCGCGGTGTCCAGGCGCTTGTGCAATTTGTTGACGTCATCCGGCTCAATATCGGCTGGCAGTGACCGGTTGTACTCGACTAATGCTCGCTCCCACTGTGCAACTGCGGGCTTCAACTTGCCCTGCTTTTCCAAGGCCTGACCAAGGTGATCGTGAACGGTCGGATCGGTCGCGTTGCGCTCAACAGCCTTTTGCAGCAGCGTTTCTGACAGCGCATACTCGCCCGACTTGAAGTAGACCCAGCCTTCCGTGTCCAGGTAGGCATAATTCTGCGGATCCAGCTCAACGGCCTTCTTTACCAAGGTCAGCGCTTCCGCCAGCTTGATGCCGCGCTCTGCGTACATGTAGGCCAGGTAGTTCAGCGTCTGCGCATTGTTGGCATCGATGTCCAGCACCTTGCGCAGCCAGACTTCGGCTTCGTCCTTCTTGCCGACCTTGTCGTCGATGGTGCCGCGCAGGAAGTACAGGTAGACCTTGTCGTCCGTCTTCTGTGAGAAGGTCTCAGCCTTGTCCAATGCTGCATTCGCATCGTTCCAACGGCGCAGGCGGATGTAAGCCTGCGCCAGTGTAAGGTACGTGACGCGGTCCTCTGCCTTGCCGTTTAACTGCTTCTGCAGCAGCGCCAAACCTTCGTCGGCCTTGCCCGTGTCGGCGAGCTGACCGGCGTACAGCACCTGCGCGTCCCGATCATCCGGTGCATCCTTGGCCGCGGCCGCGGCAATGCTGGCAGCCTTGTCCCACTCGTGCGCGTCACGGTAGGCATCCACCTGGCCGCCGATGCCGCGGGTCTTCATGTCACCGCCCAGCGCCGCAATCTGCTTATAGGTTTCAACCGCTTCCGTCGTCTTATTCTGTTCGCGATAGAGCAGAGCCAGCCGGTCAAGGAAGATGGCGCGATTGTTCCGCTCGCCATCGGTGTACTTGCCGTCCGCCTTTACGGTGGCGGCAAGAACGCCCTTGAGGGACTGTTCCGCATCTGCATAGCGGCCCAGGGCGTCGTAGATCAAGGCCTCGTTAAAGACCAGTTCTTCGGAGTCTGGAAGCAGTGTTTTGGCTTTTTTCAGAGTCGCCAGCGCGGTATCGTAGTGGCCCTGTCGGCGCTGGATCTCAGAGATCTTGATGTAGCTCTGCGCATCCTGCGGTTCTGTCGCGACAATCGTGTTGTAGGCTGCCAGTGCGTCATCGAGCTTGTCTGAATTCAGCAGCGCACTCGCCAGGCCGCGCTGCGCATCCAGGTTGTCACCCTCAATGTCGAGCGCTCGGCGGTAGGCTGCCGCTGCGTCCTTCGGCTTATGCAGCTGGTCATAAGTGGACGCAATGGCAAGCTCCATGCGTAGCGTGCGGTCGCCGACCGGAACGGCAGTCAACGTCGAAATGACCCGGGCTGAGTCTCCCTGTTCGCTGTACAGCCGCGCAAGGTTCAGCATCGATTCTTCCGAGCCATTGTCTAGGCCCTGGGCTGCTTTGAACTGCGCTTCGGCCTTGGCAGACTCGTGACCGACCTCGTACAACTGGCCCAGCAGCAGGTGGTTCTCCGCTACATTGGGCTCCAGTTTAACGAGGGTCTCGTACTCTGCCGTCGCCAGTTGCACCATCTGCGCCTGCGCGCCGCTTTGCGCATCGCCCAGGGAGCGATAGTAGATGCGCGCCAACAGACGGTGGGCTTCCAGGTCGGTCGGGGTCTTCTTCACCTGCTCCTGCGCTGCATCAACCGCCTCGCGGATGCGGCCCAGCTTGAAGTACAGGTCGGCCAGGCCATCCTGCAGATAGGTAGAATTCGGGTCTGCATTCAGGGCCAGCTTGTACTGTTCGACCGCCTGCGTCGCGTAGTCGGAACGGCCCTGCGTGGTCGCCAGTTCCTCGTAGATGTGAGCCAGGCCGTAGTGGTAATAGGACGCAGCCGGACCGGTCGTAGAAGGCGTCACCACCTCTGGTGGCAGCGGAACGGGCACATTCTTCTGTGCAAGGGCGGGTACCACGGCAACCGCAGCCAGGGCCAGGGCCAGGGAGAAGCGAGAGAGTGCGTTCCGGGGGGCAAATGCGCCCGATGCGTTCTGCGGATCGATCATCAGAAGAACCATTCCTTCTGCCTGGTTGTCCGCTTCGCTTCCGCGACCAGGCCTCACAAGATGTCTGCACAGATTAGACGAAGAATGGCCTGCGGTGGATGCCGCCTCGGGTCACCCGTGGCGGAAGTGTCTCATACCGGTGAAGATCATCGCGAGCCCCAACCGGTCTGCCGCGGCAATGACCTCCGCATCGCGCACACTGCCGCCCGGCTGGATGACTGCCGTGGCACCGGCGCTGGCGACCGTTTCCAGGCCGTCGGCAAAGGGAAAGAACGCGTCCGACGCCGCAACGGTACCGGCCAGCGGCAGAACTGCCTTCATCGCGCCAAATCGGGCCGCATCCACACGGCTCATCTGCCCGGCCCCCATGCCCACGCTTTGCCCATGACCTTCGTGGGTGCGGGCGTAGACGATTGCATTGGACTTCACATGTTTGCAGACCGTCCAGGCAAAACGCAGGGCGACCCGCTCGGCGTCCGTAGGTTGGCGCGCGGTCACGACCTTTAATTCGACGTCGGCAAGCGAACCGCGATCGGCATCCTGCAGCAGCATGCCGCCGGAGATCTGCTTCAGCGCCCGTGTTGCGGATGCAGGCTGAATCTGCAGTAGGCGCAGATTCTTCTTGGCGGCGAACCGCTCGAGTGCTTCCGGCGTGAAGGAAGGAGCGACGATGGCCTCGACGAAAAGCTTTGCAATCTCCTCCGCTGCTGCGCCGTCCACCTCGCGATTGATCCCGATGACGCCCCCGAAGGCCGAGACCGGGTCGGCTGCAAGCGCGTTTCGATACGCATCCAGAACAGTATTACCGGTGGCCACACCGCAGGGGTTGGTGTGCTTGATGATGGCGACCGCCGTAGTGTCAAACTCGCCCGTCAGTTCCCAGCAGGCGTCCAGGTCGACCAGGTTGTTGAACGACAGTTCCTTACCCTGCAGCTGCTTCGCATTCGCGATGCCTGTGGCGGACCCGTCGGTGTACACGGCGGCAGCCTGGTGTGGGTTCTCCCCATAGCGCAGCGTGCCCTGCAGCGGCAGGTTCAGGCGCAGCGACTTTGGCACGTCAGCGTCGCTGAACACGGCGGACTGGGCTTCGCTGCCGTCCGGTTCCGCCAGCCGCTCCAGGGCGTTCGCAATGGCTGTGTCGTATGCGGCGGTGGTTGCAAAGGCGGCCTTCGCCAATCGCCAACGCGTGGCAAGTGCGAGCGAACCACCGCTCGCCTCCATCTCTGCGGCAAGGCTGTCGTAATCCGCTGCGTTGGTGACGATGGCGACATCGGCAAAGTTCTTCGCCGCCGACCGCACCATGCTGGGGCCGCCAATGTCGATGTTCTCGATAATTTCCGCAAAGTGCGCGCCGGGTTTGTTCGCGGTCTTCTCAAACGCGTAGAGGTTCACCACGACCATGTCGATCGGCTCGATGGCATGTTCGTTCACGGCTGCGACATGCTCCGCATTCGCGCGGATGTGCAGGATGCCGCCATGCACCTTGGGGTGCAGCGTTTTCACGCGGCCGTCCAGCATCTCCGGAAAACCCGTTAGGTCGCTGATATCGCGCACTGGCAGGCCGCCGTCACGCAGCGCCTTTGCCGTGCCGCCTGTTGAAACCAGTTCGACACCCAGGGTATGCAGCCGCTGCGCGAAAGGCAGCAGGCCCGTCTTTTCGGTCACGCTTAGCAGCGCCCGCTTGATCTTGTTCATCGATCCAACCTGCTGATTAGTCTTCTCAAATCATCCACAAATGAGGGTAGGTGTTCCTCAACGACTTCCAGACGATGCTGTCATCTACATCGCCATACTCATGAGCGATGATGTTACGCAGTTCTATTGACTTAGAAGCTCCAGGAAGATCATTCAGGAATGACTCGTTGCTTGGACGTATGCGGATCAGTGCCTCGCCAGCTATTTCGAGACATCGCTCTACTGCGCGGCGCGTTCGTCCGTCGGCGAGATACTCCGCTAAAGAGAGGCCGCTCGTATACGACCTAAGCTCCTGGATGGCCTTCCGTATGTCTTCCAAGTCTGCAAGTTCTTTAGGCTGCATAGAGCAGCTCTTTCTCGCTCTCAATGGTTCGCAGTCGGTAGGGATTTTTGATCCACTGCTCTCCCACCAAATCGACGGGCCTTGCAAAGAGTAACTGCATAGCGTCTTTTAACTCTATATATTCGCCCGCCCAGGGCTTGCTGACACCAGGTAGAAACTCTACAAGCAGGTCAACATCGCTAGTGGCGACGTCGAAATCGTCACGCAAGATCGACCCGAATACCAGCAGGCGCGCGACCCCGTGTTCACGACAGATGAGCGCAATTTGCTCGCGTCGTTGTTCGAACTCATGCCTGCCGCTCATGAAAACAAGTTTAGCGTACCGAAGAGTTCAAGAAAGCCGCAAACCACCCACCAACTCGCTCACTCTCACCACTCCATGTGAACCGCACCACTTACCTAACCCGGTCGCGATCTTTTCCGCCGCACGCGGATCGGCGTAGCTCGCGGTGCCGACCTGTACGGCGGTCGCACCTGCCAGCAGAAACTCGACCGCATCCTCTGCTTTCATTACGCCGCCCAGGCCAACGACGGGAATCTTCACGGCCTGCGCCACCTGCCACACCATGCGCACGGCGATGGGTTTGATCGCAGGGCCGCTCAGCCCGCCGGTCACGTTTGCAATGCGCGGTTTGCGCGTTTCCACATCGATGGCGAGCGACAGGAAGGTGTTCACGAGGGAAACCGCATCCGCACCCGCGGCCTCAGCCACCCGAGCCATGCTTGCAATGTCCGTCACATTCGGTGACAGCTTCACCATCAGCGGACGCTTTGAGATGGCCTTGCAACGGTGAACAAGTTCGCCCAGTGATTCAGGGTCGGTGCCAAAAACCATGCCGCCGTGCTTCGTATTGGGACAACTTGCATTCAGTTCATACATCGCAATGCCGTCGGCGTCGTTCAACTGCTCAATGACGCCGATGCAATCCTCAATGGTGAAGCCGAAGACGTTGGCCATGCAGACCGCACCGCGCATGCGTCGAATGCCGGGCATTTTGTCACGGATAAAGGCTTCGACACCGACGTTCTGGAGACCGATTGCGTTCATCATCCCGGCCGTTGTCTCAATGATGCGTGGCATCGCGTTGCCATCCATGGGCGTCAGCGACAGGCCCTTCGTGATGAACGCGCCGATGCGATCGACGGAAAGTATCTCTTCAAACTCAACGCCGTATCCAAAGGTGCCGCTGGCAGCAATGACTGGCGAACGGAGCTCGACACCGGCTAGGGTGACTCGCATGTCCGGCGTGGTAGTCACTTGCCCGGCTCCGTTACGTCCGGCTTCATGGCCTCGGTCAATACCTTCCCCACCGCTGCGGAAGGCCGGTTGATACGGAGCATGGAAGCCAGCGTGGCGGCTATGTCTACCGGCGCGACCACACCGTGGTAGGTGCCCGGCTGCACCCCCGCGCCAAACATATCCAGCGGCACATGACGGTCATAGGAGTTCGCCGAATAGTGCGTTGCACCCGTCGCGTAGCCACCATACTGGTACGCCCCCAGGTTGAAGTGGACGCCCCAACCCATGCGGGGCGTGTAGCTGCGCATTTCGCGGCGACCGTACTCCGTGTCCGGCAGCAGGCCAGCCTTCATCTGCGAAATGGTTGAGATAAATTGCGTGCGCACCGGGTCAGGCTGACGGCTGCCGGTCGGCTTTGCCGCCGCTTCCTTCAAGGCCTGCGCAGACAGGTACTGCTCCATGGCGTCGCGCGTGGCGTTCTCCGCGTCTGCCTCGCTGATGCCCTGCGCGGTGAACGGCGCGGGATCAATCTGGATCCAGGGCTGGTCGTAGCCAAGCACGTACTTCACCGTACCGGTCGGTTTGAAACGCTGCTGCAGTGACTGTTCGATCGCGTTCTGCAGGTCTGCCGGCTTCAGGCTGCGCGCAGGCAAACCGTACGATTGCGCAGTTTGGATCGAAGGTGCCACGCCGTGGTCGCCCGTAAACGTAACCACTACATTTTGCAGACCAACCGTGCTGTCGAGCCACGTAAAGAAGCTGTCGAGCTGCCCGTCCGCGGCGTCGATCATGGCGCGCTCTTCCGGCGAGTCCGGACCGTAGGCATGACCCAGAATGTCGGTCGACGAGATAGAAAGTGTCAGCAGATCGGTCGCGCCGGCAGGGTTCGCACCCAGATGCTCGTTCTGAATGAGTGCCTTCGCAAAGTCGAGCTGGTAGCTGACAGACGCCGGTGTACGGCCGAGCTTCTCGTAGAAGCTGCCGGTGGCGACGCCACCCTCCGCACGCGCCTGCGCCTGCCGCTTGCCGTCGTTAAATGTCGTGACCCAGGTGGGCAGGGCCTGCAGCCAGTAAGTGGACGTAATCCAGTCGCCGCTGTCGTGATCGGTCCAGAACGCGGCCTTCTGCGTATGCCCTGACGTCAGGATGGCCGCGCGATCCTTGAAGGAAACGCCATACACCCGTGCCTTGCCCTGTGTGGCGGCCACCAGTTCGTCGCCCAGTGTCGAAGCCGTCTCGTTCTTGGGCGAGGCGCCCGGGCTGTCCGGCGTTCCTTTCGGCACGCCTACCAGCGTGTAGCGAGGGTCTTCCACAGAGCTGACCTGGTGCTGCTTGCCGTCCGGACCGGGTTCCCACCACTCGTTCAGGCCGATGCCGTGGCCGTCGGTATACGCCCCCGTGCCGATGGTGGAGTGGCCCGCCGCCGTGATCAGGTTGGCGTAGTCGTAGTAGCAGTCCGTAAAGTGCGCGCCCTGCCGCAGAAACAGGTTCCAGCCGTTCTTTGCGTGGAAGTCTCCACGGTAGCGATCGAGGTAGTCGCCACGAAACTGGTCGAACACCAGCATAATCACCAGCTTCGGGCTGCCTTCGTACGCATCGGCATGGCTGGCCGGGGTTGAGGCGGCAAAGACGCTCGCGCAAAGGGCGGCGGTCGCGAGTCGGCGAAGAATCTGCATATCTGCATGCTAAACGCGCAACAGCAAACCTTTGTAAAGGGATCTCTGCTGCCGTGCACCGCCCGACGGAAACATTACCGCTGCGTGCGCCGCCGAGCCGCTGACCCGCTACGATAGAGGAATGCTCGACCTCGCATACGTCCGGGGCAATCTCCCGGAGGTGGAAGCCGCCCTCAAACGCCGCAACACCGACCCCGCCGCCCTGCTGGGCAACTTTCCCGCGCTGGATACACTCCGCCGTGAAACCATCACGCAGCTGGAGACGTTAAAGGCACGCCGCAACCGCCTGTCGGAAGACATCGGCAAGCTGAAGCGCACGGGCGGCGACGCCACTGCGCAGACCGACGAAGTCCGCGTGCTGCGCGACCAGATGGAAGACATGCAGGCGACCGCAGACGCGCTGGACGGTGACCTGCGGGCCATTATGGCTGCCCTGCCCAACCTACCGGACGCGTCAGTGCCGGACGGGCAGGACGAACATGGCAATCGCGAGGAAAAGACCTGGGGGCAAAAGCCGGCCTTCGACTTTGCGCCGAAGCCGCACTGGGAACTGGGCGAACAGCTCGGCATTCTTGACTTCAATCGCGCCGCCAAAATCACCGGATCGCGCTTTGTCGTGCAGATTGGTGCAGGTGCACGGCTGGAACGCGCGCTGGCCAACTTCATGCTCGACCTGCATACGCGCGAGCACGGCTATACCGAGATTCTGCCGCCGTACATGGTCAACGCGGCGTCGCTATTCGGCACCGGCCAGCTGCCAAAGTTTGAGCAGGACCTGTTTTACTGCGTCGACAAGACTGCGTTCTCCGGTTCGCTCTCAGAAGATGAGAACGTCGCCGATGCCGCGGCAGATAGCGATAGCCTACGGGTGGACCGGGAGAAGTTCGAAGGCTTCGACCACTACCTGATCCCTACCGCGGAAGTGCCCGTCACCAACCTGTACCGCGACGAAACGCTGGACGAAAAACAGCTCACGACCAGTCTGTGCGCGTACACCCCGTGCTTCCGCAGTGAGGCGGGCAGCTACGGTCGCGACGTACGCGGCCTGATTCGACAGCACCAGTTCCAAAAGGTGGAACTCGTGAAGTTCACCACGCCGGAGAAGAGCGCGGATGAGCACGAACTACTCACGCGCCATGCAGAAACCGTACTGGAGCTGCTGGGCCTGCCCTATCGCCGCATGTTGCTGTGCACCGGCGACATGGGCTTCGCCTCGCAGAAAACCTACGACCTGGAAGTGTGGCTGCCGGGGCAGGCTCTTTATCGCGAAATCTCATCCTGCTCCAACTTTGGCAGCTTCCAGGCACGGCGCGCAAACATCCGCTATCGCCCGGCAGGTGCCAAGAAAGCGGAGTTCCTGCACACGCTGAACGGCTCTGGCCTTGCGGTCGGCCGGACCTACCTTGCCATCCTTGAGAACTATCAGCAGGCTGACGGGTCCGTACGGATACCGGAGGCGCTACAGCCGTACATGGGCGGCGAAACGGTTATTACCAAGCAGGCGGCGCTCTAATGCTCAAGACGCTTCGAAGCTACCTGTTCTGGACCTATGAGCGCGGCTCCTTTCACTATGACGTGATGGTCACGCTCATCCTGCTGTTCATTTTTGTTACGCCACATTTCATCAACTACCGCGATCGTCCGGTGTACCAGTTGCCTTCGCAGATTATGGTGGAAAACGACGGCTCCGGTGAACTGGTCTACCAGGTGCGGGAAACAGACGTGCAGCAAAGCCTGACCCACGTCAAAGGTGCGACGGACGACCTGCGTACACGCCGCGCGCTGCGCCGTCTCATTGAACCCATCGCCGGCGACGTATTGATAGAGCGTTATGAACCCCTACCGGCGAGCGATGGCACAGTAAGAACTTACCGCGTGTGGGCACACCGGTAAAGTCGAATGGCCACTTAGTAAGTCTCGAATGCAGTACTTAGTAGGTTTAAGGAGCATCTATGCAGCGCATCTATCTGGCCCTCACCCTTGCAGCTTTCAGTCTTGGCTCCGCCCCGGTCCATGCAGCAACGGACCCCGCGCTCGACAAGGCGTTGCAGCAGATGGATGTGGCGGCAAAGAACTTCAAATCGGCCGAAGCTGACCTGAAGTGGGATTTCTATGAAAAGGTCGTGCGCGACACCACGACGCAGACTGGCTCGACTTACTTTTTGAAGACGAAATCCGGGACGGAGATGGGCGCAGTCATTACAACGCCCAGCCTGAAGTACCTGCACTTCGGCAGCGGCAAAGGGTCTTTGTACGATGCGGTCAGCAAGAAGCTGACACCGTTCGATGCGGGAAAGGATCGGTCTCGGGTAGAAAGCTTCTTAACACTGGGCTTTGGCGGCAGCGGCAAAGATCTGGAGCGGGCATGGACGGTGACGCTGCAGGGCAACGACACCATCGATGGCACACCCACGGTCAAGCTCGACCTGAAGCCGAAGGATCCGGCTACCGCGCAGACCTTCACGCATGTTCTTGTTTGGATCGATACGGCTCGCGCGATCTCACTGAAGCAGCAGTTCTTTACACCTGAAGGTGACACGCGCACCACGTACTATTCGCACATCAACTACAACACGCCGATCGACTTAAAAAGGTATACCGCGCCGAAGCATTAGTCGGCGCGGTAAAGAGCAGGAGGCAAGTGCGCCTTACTGCACAGTTCCTAAAGGCCGCATGCGCGTCAGTTCCAGCGCGCACGCAACGGCAGTCCTGGCGGTCAGCTTCAAATTGTCGGCAGTCATCCACAGCGAGAACCGCGTGCCAGCCTCTTTCCCGGCAGGCACCAGTCGCAGTAAGACCTGACCTTGCCCGGCTGAACTTAGATTGCTTGGCGGATCACCTTCATCCCCCACCAGGTCCAAATGCTCTGACCGCAAGGCCGTTTTCAAGGCGCCGATGCCAACGGGCTGTTCAAATTCCAGGAAGAGCGAGACCGCGAAGCCGTGAAATACCGGCGCCTGCACCATCTGCAGCATGGGTTCGGTTCCTTTTGAACCGCTTAGCGTGCTCAGATCGCGCAGGATGCGTGCCTGAACGGCATCCAGTGGCAACTTTGCCGCTTCGCCCAGCGCCGGCAACAGATTGAAGGCCACCTGTGCATCGAACTCTTCTTTCGGCACTGGCTGAAAGGATAGAAGGCTGACGGCCTGCTGCTGCAATTCATCTACACCCGTGCGTCCATTTTCGCTCGCTGGCTGCAGCACGGTGGCGTATGCGGCGTGGATAGTTCCTGCCCGGCCCGCCTGTCCAAGCACCAGCGCCAGCAGCGAAGCCACGGGATGCGCCACGCGGACCACGGTCGTTTCCAGGTCCAGCGGCGCGGTCTCAGCGACAAGCGGGGAGCGGATAGGCGCATTGGGCGCGAACTCTGTCATGCCCGTCGCGTCGACGACGGCAACACCCATCTGCCGCGCCGTGCGGCCGTGCTCGCGCAGCATCGCCGCATCGGCGAAGATCGCTACATCCACATTCTCAAAAGCAGCAGGTTCCAGGGCCTGGATGAACGATGCTTCATCGCCGATTGCCTCCAGCGTTCCCGTTTCCAGTTCGTTATCGAGCAACAGGGTGGTTGCGGTTGCCAGGGGGCTCTCCGCGATCTCGTCACCCACTTCTTTGCCCAGCAGCGAGCCTGCGCCTACCACGGCGATGCGAAATACATTTTTACTCATAGCTGTTCAGATGCAGCGCAACACCGTGGGGTGCGGGTGCGCGTCATGACTGCGTGGCACCGGGCATGGGGACCCCGAGGCGGCGTGCGCGGCGGCTCTGCGCGGCGTAGAGAAAGCGCGCCCAGATGCCGCTCACCATGTAGGCCAGCGCCATAAAGATCAGCAGGTACTCCGAAAACTTGACCAGCAGAACGCCGAAGACCATCAGCACCATAAATAGCCGAATGGGCTGCTGTGTCCCCAGGTTGATCTCTTTGCCGCTCCAAAAACGCCACCGGCTAACCATTAAAAAGCCTGTAAACAGCAGTAACCCCAGCCAGACGAAAGCAATGCGCGGATCGTGCACAGGCGATCCGTCAAAACAGTGCACCACGCTGGCGATGACGCCAGCTGCAGCCGGAATGGGCATGCCGACGAAGTAACGGCGGCCAGGCCGACCAGGATTGCTCGGTTTGGCATTTGTCGTGACGTTGAATCGGGCCAGCCGGCACGCGCCGCACACCAGGAACAGGAAGGCCGCAACCAGGCCGAAATCCAGCGCGTTTTGCCGCATAACCGGCAGCAGGCCCAACGGCAGCATGCGAAAGCCCCAGGTATACGCCAGCACGCTGGGCGCAACACCGAAAGCAATTACGTCGGCCAACGAATCCAGTTCGCGACCGAAGTCGCTCTCCGTGTTCGTCATCCGCGCGATGCGGCCATCCAGAGCATCAAAGGGCAACGCAAATGCAATCGCCAGCGCCGCACGGTTGAAATAGCTGTTATCACCAGGCGTGGCCTGCAGACACTGCGTAATCGCGTAGAAACCGGCGGCAATGTTGCCCGCCGTAAACAGGGATGGCAAAACGTACAGGCCGCGACGCGGACGCTGTTGCGACCTGTCCACGCCCGTGTCCATCAGCCCTCCACAACCTGATCGGTGGCTGGCGCAAGCGTTGCCAGCACGGTGCTGCCGCCCTTGACGCGGTCGCCGGTGCGTACCAGCAGATTGGCGTTGCTGGGCAGCAACAGGTCCACGCGCGAGCCGAACTTGATCAATCCGAAGCGTTCGCCACGCTCAACCCGGTCGCCCGGCTTCACGTTGCAAACGATACGGCGTGCCAGAAGGCCGGCAATCTGCTTGACCTGCACCGCCGTTCCATCCGCGCCTTCGACGACCATGACGGTTTGCTCATTCAGCACGTTGGAGTCGGCCCGCATGGCGTTCAGGAACATGCCGCGCTTGTGGTTCACCTGCGTCACGGTGCCAGCAATGGGCGAACGATTCACGTGCACGTCAAAGACATTCAGGAAGATGCTCAGGCGCAGGCGGCTGCCGTCAGGCGTCTCAATCCACTCGGCTTCCGTTACCTTGCCGTCGGCAGGCGAAACCAGGGCACCAGGCTGCGTCGTGATGCTGCGCGAAGGATCGCGGAAGAACCAGAGAAAAAAGAGCACCAGCAGCAGCGGTAAAGCAGCCAGACCAATGGAACCAGTCAGCTTCCAGAGCAGAGCGGCGACAAGGACAAAACCAAGCGCATAGAAATAACCATCGCGAACCATATCACCCGCTATGATACGGGCGACGGCTGGACCACGCCAACACCGGGTCAGGATTCCGTTTCACCTAACTGCATCGCGTGTGTCTGTGCGGCCACGGGCAACGCCAGGCAGACGGCATCTTCCACCGGGTCGGCATAGTAAGCGCGCCGGGTGCCCTCGCTCTGGAAGCCCGCTGCGGCATACATCCGCAAAGCCCGAGCGTTACCGGCACGCACCTCCAGACGCAGCAAATTTGCTTGCTGTTCGATAGCCCACGCGATTGCTCCTTGCATCAGCGCCCTCCCAAGGCCGCGGCCCTGCTGGCTGGGTGTGACTGCGATGATCTCAAGCTCTGCCTCGGAAGGCAGCACCGAGCAGAGCGCTGAAACGACCGCAAACCCTGCAGGTGCGCGGTCGCGCTCGGCCACAAGGATGACGCGACGGAGGGCCGCGTCCTGCGGCGTGTCGAGCACTTCGCGGTACTGAGTGAGGGTCCAGCGCGGCGCGGTTTGGCTCTCCAACGCGATGTGCACCAGGGCAGGCAGGTCATCCACCGTGGCCGTGCGGACGATCAAGCTCTCAGGCATGGGCGGCACCGTGCCGCTCTACTGCTGCCTGCCGATGCAGCTCTGCGTCTGGCACGCGGAGGTAATTCGCGTCGAGCAAGGCCGCATCGGCAAACATTCCCGCCTGCATGGCATGCGCGGCAAGTGGCAGGACCGCGTGCAAGTCGGGCTCAGGTACGTATTGCAATGCCGGATGCAGCCCAGCGGGCAGGCCCTCCATCGCGAGTACGGCCTCTGCGCCCGACAGGTTCGCAAGGGCACCCGCGCCATGCACCATCGCCTCGGAGAGGCATTCCCCTTGCCGGTATCGGCCTACAAACACGTCGCCGCGGCCCGCATCGATCCAGGCCTGAACGGTCCCGGACACGCCTCCCTGCGCCGCCAGCACGGCCAGTCTTGAGATGGCTACCACCGGCCTATCCAGCGACTCTGCCAGACCCTTCACGGCAGCCAGGCCGATGCGCACGCCGGTAAATGAGCCCGGCCCGGTCACCACGGTGAGCACATCGAGATCCTCGGCGCGCAGCGCGTTTTCCTGCAGCACCTCGGCGATGGCGGTCATCAGCCGCTCCTGGGTTGCGCGGCCCGGAAGCACACGGAGCGCAGCCAGTCGGGGTGACGCGCCGGTCACCGTGCGTGGCAGTTCCGCGATGGCCACGCCTCCCGTACTGCCGCAGGTATCGATCAGGAGCATCCAACGCATTCCCGCATCATAAGCCGGTGGACCCGGCAAGCGCTTCTCACGACGAAGCACAGGCAACGATCGGCTTGACAAGCAGTTGCCACGGATGGGATAAGAGAGTCGCCATTCTGCGCTTGCTCATAGCGTTTCAGATCGTCAAGTAGCCTGACCAGGTGTGCGAATGGCTCTCGAAAACTGTGACGCAGGGCAGGCACTGAGACGTCTCAGTAGGGCAACAACGCGGACACCCGCGAGTAGAAAGGTCAGAACGAATGCGGAAATTGATTGTGTGGTCGCTTTGTGCGGCAGCGGGTTCCGGTGTGTGCCTTTGGGCGGCCGACTGGCCCAGCACCGGTGGCAATCCGCAGCGCGATGGCTGGTCGCAGGGCGATACCCTCTTTTCAGTCGAGGCCGTGTCCGCGGGCAAGATCAAGCAACTGTGGAAGTATCACTTCGACAACACGGCTGCCGGACTGACTGCATTGACCGGGCCCATTGTTCTTAGCCGGTTGATCGGTTACCACGGCTTTGAAGAGCTGGTGCTGGCCAACGGCAGCGGCGGTGCCGCCTACGCCGTGGACGCCGATCTTGGCCGTGCCTACTTCAAGACACCTTTCCCCTCCCTTGAAAGCGTGCAGGCTTCCGCATCGACCGTGCTGTGCCCGGGCGGCGTGACATCCAGCATGGTCATGGTGGGGCAAAGTGCTGTCTCCCGGTTTGGCGGGTTCGGCGGTGCCAACCCCATTGCGCGTCTGGCTCCCTACTTCAGCGTCAGTGCCGATGGCTACGTCCGCACCCTGCGCGCACAGGATGGCCAGGCAGAGATGATTCCACCAGCAAAGCTGCTGCCAGCGAATAGCAATGTGACGGGTCTAAACTTTTCAGGCAGCACCCTGTACGCGGCCACCATCAACAGCTGTGCCGGACCCAATGGCCTGTACGCGGGCACCTTTACCCCGCCCAAGCTGCCGGCGACTCCGGACCAACCCATGGTGGCACCGTCGAAGTGGGACGTCACTTCGTTTCTGACCAACGGAGCTGGCTTCGCGGGCACGGCCGGTGTTGCGGCAGGGACAAAGAACGACATGGTGTTTGGCACCGTGCCGGACGGCAAGGGCGATGTGGCGGGAAGCTATCGCGATACCGTCCTCGCACTGGAAGCGAAAACCTTAACGGTGAAGGACTGGTTCACGCCGTCCGACGCCGCACCAGCGCCAGATGCCAAGCTGCCTGTAACCGGCATTACGCCCGCGGTATTTGCGGACGGCGGCAAGGACTACGTGATTGCGGGCGGTCGCAACGGTCGCATCTACATTCTGGACGCAACGGCGCTGGGCGGGTCTGATCATCACACACCGCTGTTTGCGTCTGCCCCGGTTACCGCACCGGGTTCACAGGCCGGCGGCAACGGGCTGTATGGCACCTTCGCAACCTCGGTTCAAGACGGCCAGCGCTGGGTCTACGCGTCGGTTCACGGTCAGGTGTCCATGAAGTTTCCGGGCAGCAAAGCGACTGCGGCCAACGGCGGCGTGGTGGCCTTCAAGTTGTCGATGATGAGCGGCAAACCAACGCTGACACCAGCCTGGGCATCGCGCGAAATGCTTGCAGCAATGGCCCCGGCTACGGCCAGCGGGCTGGTCTTCGCGTTGTCATCCGGCATGCCCACGCGTGTCGCGAAAGAAAACGGCACCCTTTACTCAGCCGATGAAGTGGCCGGGATGTCAAAGCCGGCGGTGCTTTATATCCTGAACGCAACGACGGGTAAGGAAATGTTCTCAACCGGCAATGGCGCATCCAGTTTCGCCAGCAGCGGCATCGCCGTTGCAAATGGCCACGTTTACTTCACCACGCACGACAACATGCTCTACGCCTACGGCGTCCCTGAGGAGCGCTAGACCATGACCCCTTCACGAAGCAAGACCGTGTCCCTTCTCGCCACAGCAGCGATGTTCGTTTCAGGCGTTGCCAGCGCGCAGAACTGGCTGATGGATGGTGGCGACAACATTCGCTCGGGCTGGAATCAGAACGAGCACATCCTGACCAAGGGCAACATCAAGTCGATGAAGCTGCTCTGGAGCGTCAAGACCGACGTGGTTCCGCACGCTCTGCATACCCTCATGGGGCCACTGGTTGTTCAGGATGTTCCCACGGCGGCGGGTAAGAAGGAGATGGTGTACGTGCTTGGCTCCTCCGACGAGCTCTACGCCTTCGACACATCGACCCACAAACTCGCGTGGACGAAGCACTTCAAGTACGACGCACCGCCAGCTCGTGAGCAGCGCCCGGCTCCGGATGCAGCAGCTGTAGGCGCAGCAGCACCGGGTGCCAACTCCGGCAGACCTGGCGGCGCGGCAGGTGGGCCTGCGACACCTGCAGCCGCCGCCACGCCGCCACCGGATCCGATGCGTGGCTCCATGACGGACCCCAAGCACTACAACTTCCTGAACCCGCAAGGCAGCACTGGTGTCCCAGCGATCGGTCCGGAAGAGGCCGGGGGCATTCGGCCCATCTATGTCGTTGACGGCGGCGGGGTTCTGCACACGTTGAGCGACGTGACCGGCGAGAGCCTGCGGCCCGACCTGAAGATGGGTGCGGTCAGCAAGTTCGCCCTGCAGCTCTACCGCGGCGAAGTGATCTACGCCGTGTACGCGGGCAAGACCGGCATCCTGTCCACCAAGGCGGACGGCACGCAACCAAAGCCGACGGACACGAAGGGCTTCGGCGGTGGCGGTGGATTGTGGGGACGTCGTGGCCCCGTCATCAGCTCCGACGGTACGGTCTGGACCACGACCGGTGACGGCCTCGTCAACCTGAAGAACCCGGCCAACCTGGTAATCGGCAACAGTGTGGTCGGTTTCAAAAAGAGTGATGACGGCAAGAACTGGGTGGTCAAGGACTGGTACACCCCGCCCAACTGGGACTGGCTGCGCCGCCGCGATCTCGATCCAAACAACACGCCAACCGTCTTTAACTGGCACGGCAAGGAGTACATCGCAGCCTCGGGCAAGGAGTGTCGCATCTACCTGCTCGATCCCAAGAACGTAGGCGGCGCGGACCACCAGACGCCCATGTTCAAGACGCCGCTGGTCTGCAACGAAATCGTCGACTTTCAGAATGCCGGATCGTGGGGCGCGCTCTCCTCGTGGGAAGACGCCAAGGGGACGCGCTGGGTGCTGATGCCCTTCTGGGGTCCAAAGCACTCACAGATGCACTTCCCCATCGAGAACACACCGGAGACGAAAGAAGGCGGCCAGGCCGCGTTTAAGATGGTCGAGAAGAACGGCAAGGCCGAGCTCGAACCTGTGTGGGTTTCCCGCGACATGCATCGCGGCGAACCCAACATCATCGCCAACGGCATGGTCTTCTCCTACGGCAGCGGCGAAAGTTCGCAGCAGTCGTGGAACGACATTGGCCTGAACTTCGACAGCAGCATCCGCGCCTCGCATGGCGAACCAGCCGTCATCTACGTGCTCGACGCCGAAACCGGCAAGGAGCTGTGGAACAGCGGCGACTGCCTGAAGGCCTTTAACCACTTCTCGTCCATCACGGTGGCGAATGGCAAGGTATACATCGGGACGTATGACGGCATGTTCTACTGCTTCGGCCTCAGCTAAACCAGCACCACTCCAATCACAAAGGCCCACGCAAATGCGTGGGCCTTTTGGTTGCCTTGAGCACTAATCCAGAGCGTAGAACGCCAGGCCGCTGAGCAGCTTGGGGTAGAAGTCAGTCGACTTCTGCGGCATCACTTCGCCGCTCAGCGACACTTCCTTCATCTGGTCGAGTGTGACAGGCTTGATGAGGAAAGCGATGTCGGCTTCGCCGCGCGCAACCTGGGCGGCTGCGTCCTCGGCAGAGCGCAGGTAGCGTAGATTTTCCTGGTTGCGGATGCTTTCCGGCGTCAGGTCGAGCAGCTGCTCCAGTACCAGTGCGTGCAGTTGCACCACATCCAGCGCACGTTGCCTTGGCGGCACGTGTTGCAGCGCGGCTTCGATGGCGTCCTTTTTGGCCTCCAGCAGGAAGGTACCGTCTTTCATCACAGCGAGGAATGCGACGCCCGCCGTGCCGTTCAGCGGAGCTGTGCGCTCGGCTGCCGTTTCCACGTTTTCCGCGTCGGAGCCCGCGGCGGCAGTTTTCGAATCCACCTTCGAGATGTCAAAGAACTCCCCGGCGCGTTCGAGAAAGGCTGCGGAGGAGAAATCCTTCAGGCCGTAGACGATGCGGTGAGTCGGCAGGATCGTGATGCCGGGCGCGTCGGTGTTGACAAGCGTCATCATCATGGCCGCTTCGGGGAACGGCGGCACCGGCAGCGGGACGCCGCTGGTCATGTCCGCGTCGTTTGAGGGCGACTCGTCGCTGTCGCCGTGCTGCTGTTGGCTTTTGCCGCTCTGCATGGTGGTGTCGGCCACGCCGAGTTCCGCAGCGCGTTCGCGAGCGTAGCTGGTGGACGTTTCGTAGCGGTGGTGGCCGTCGGCGATGATCAGCTTCTTGTCGGCCAGTGCGCCCACCAGCAGGTTCAGCACGTGGGCATCGGTGACCTTCCACACGGAGTGAACGACGCCATATTCATCCGTGACGGTTTCGCTGGGCGGTGTGATGGGCTCGCCGGACGCGTTGCCGAAGACCAGCTTTTCGACGGTGAACGCCGGGTCCGAGTAGAGCATGTAGATCTGCTCGCAGTAGGTCCGCGTCGCCTTGAACAGCGACAGGCGGTCGCTCTTGGGCTTGCTCAGCGTCTGCTCGTGCCGGTAGACAACCTGCTCCGCATAGTCGTACAGGTGCCCCAGGCAGATGAGGCCGCGGCGTTCGCGCACTTCGCTGGTGCCGGGCACGGTATAGCGCTGGGCGTAGCCGTACAGGGCGGGTTCGCGCTCTTCTACCAGCACGGCTTCCTTGCGCCAGTCCTGCAGCGATTGCGCGGCGCGGGTGTAGACGTTGCTCGTCTCCGTGTCGGCTGCGTCACGCTTGCCCAGGATCACGCGGATCAGGTTGAAGGGGCTGCGATCGTAATAGGCCTGCTGCATGGCAGGCGAAATCTTGTCGTAGGGCTGGGTCACCACGTCGCTGAGCGCGACCTTTTGGGTGTTGTAGCGGAGGGCGCGGAACGGGTAAATACGCATGCGTGCGGTGGGCTCCTGAGGGTGTCTGAACCCCTATTCTATGCGGTGTCCGTGACGACGCTGTGTATGCCAACTGGACCGTGTCGGCACCGAAGAAGGCTTTCCGGGCATCTGATCAGCAGAGTTGCTCGTTCGCCTCGCAACTTTGCCACGGGAGCGCAATGCCAGAAGAACAATGGAAGCCGCGGGTTAACCCGTGGATCATCGCGGGAACGGTGGCGATTGCAGCCTTTATGGAGGTGCTGGACACGTCCATTGCCAACGTGGCGCTGCCTCATATCTCCGGTTCGCTGGCGGCCAGTTCCGACCAGGGCACATGGGTGCTTACCAGCTACCTGGTTTCAAATGCCATTGTTCTGCCACTGGGTGGCTGGGCATCGACCATCTTTGGCCGTAAGAACTTCTTCCTGCTATGCATCACCTTGTTTACTATCGCCAGTTTCCTCTGCGGCATTGCGCCTTCCCTGCCGTTGCTGCTGTTGTTTCGAGTGATCCAGGGCATCGGCGGCGGTGGCTTGCAGCCTATGGCACAAGCCATCATGGCCGACTCCTTCGATGCCAAGCGGCGTGGCGTCGCGTTTTCCCTGTACGCTCTGGTGACCGTCCTGGCACCATCCATTGGACCCACACTGGGCGGGTGGATTACCGACAACTACTCCTGGCGCTGGATCTTTTACATCAACATTCCGGTCGGCATTCTGGCATTCTTGTTGGTCACCAGGGTGGTGGATGACCCGCCTTGGCTGAAGTATGACCGTAAGAACTTCTTTAAGGGCGATTACGTCGGCATCGGCTTTTTGACACTCGCCATGGCGGGTCTGCAAATTGCCCTGGACAAAGGTGAGGAGAACGACTGGTTCGCCTCAAACTTCATCGTCGCATTTGCAGCCATGTTCGTCATTGGCATCATCGCGCTGATCTTCTGGGAGCTCTACGGAACCAAAAATCCCATCATGAACCTGCGGCTGTTCCGGTTCAAGAACTTCGCCATCTGCTGCTTCCTGATGTTGCTGGTCGGCGGCATTCTGAATGCCGGGACCGTTCTGCAGCCCCAGTTTCTGCAGCAACTGCTTGGCTACACCGCTACCAACGCCGGCAAGGCACTCACCGCTGGTGGGCTTTGCCTGCTGGTCGCGGCACCCATCGCCGGCATCCTTTCCGACAAGTTTCCGGCTCGCAACATCGTCGCCATCGCATTCGTTTTCTTCGCCGCGGCTTACTGGTATGTTTCCGTCAACCTGACGCTCGATATGACGTTCGGGCACAACTCGCTGCTGCGCATTCTGCAGGTGCTGCCCATCCCGTTCTGTTTCATCGCGATTACCAACGCTGCTTATGTCGGGCTGCCGCGCGAGGCCAGTAACCAGGTGTCGGGCCTGATCAACTTCGCGCGCAATATTGGCGGCTCCATCCTGATTTCGCTCACCGGCGCCGAGGTAACGAACCGGTCACTGTTCCACCAGGCGCGCCTGCAAAACTCCATGAGCTATGCGAACGATCAGTACGCCAGCACGGTGCAACAGACTGGCAGCTTCCTGGGTAACACCTTCGGGCAGGCACAGGGCCACTACGCCGCGCTGGCCTCCATCTACCAGCAGCTGATTCAACAGGCTACCGTCATGGCCTACGCCGACGTGTACCGCATGCTGGCCTGGTTGACTGCGGGCATGTTCTTCCTGGCCTTTCTGCTGAACAAGCCAAAGGGTGGCGAGAAGGCTCCTGAAGGTGCCGCGCACTAGAACGCCGTTCGAACGGAAGCATTTGTATATGCGGTAAGCGTATGATCGATCTCCGCCGGGTAAGCAGTCAGAAAGCCTGTTTTCCCGTCCTATCAGAAAAGAGACACGTAGCCGAACGCTGGCTGGGCAACGGCATGAACAGCGACCGCTTCACTCAAGTACGAACAAGGATCACAACATCGCGCTGGATGACTTTCATCCTGCTGCTCCTTCTTTGTGTGTGCCTACACGCACAGGAGAACCCGCTCGACAAGGCGCATACCCCTGGTAAAGCTGCCGTACCGCCGCCCGTGACATCGAAGCCCGAAGTGATTACGGGCAGCGATGTCACAAAGAAAGGCGCCCTGCGGCCGGGCGCGACCCTGCGTGTGGAGGCGAACCTGGTGCTGGTGCCCATGACGGTCACCGACGGTGAAAACCGCCTGGTAACCGGCCTAGAGCGCGAAAACTTCTACGTCTACGAGAACAATCTGCCACAGACGATCCGCAGCTTTTCGACCGATGACGCACCCATCACCATCGGCATCATCTTCGATCTTAGCGGCAGCATGAACAGCAAGTTCACCCGCGCTCGCCGGGCCCTGAGCGAGTTTATGCGGACCAGCAATCCCGAAGACGAGTTCTTCGTGGTTGCCTTCAACGACAGGCCGAATGTTGTTGTCGATTACACCAGCAACGTGGACGACGTGGATGCACGCATGGTTATGCTGAAACCGGCCAACCGCACCGCGCTCATCGACGCCGTGTACCTCGGCCTAAACAAGCTGAAGAACGCCAAGCATGAGCGGAAGGCGCTGCTCATCATCTCTGACGGCGGCGATAATCGCTCACGCTACACGGAAGGCGAACTGCGCAAGGCAGTGCGAGAGAGCGACGTGCAGATTTACTCCATCGGCATCTTCGATTCCACAGCGGCCACCGAGGAAGAGAAGAACGGCCCGGCCCTGCTGACCGACATCTGCGAACAGACCGGCGGTCGCCTGTTTCGCGTGGCGGACGTCTCGGAACTTGGCGACATTGCCGCGCGCATCTCCGCTGAACTGCGGAACGAGTACGTGGTCGGCTACAAACCCACCGACCTGCACCACGATGGCAATTGGCGTAAATTGAAGGTTAAGTTGAACCCGCCGGCAGGCCTGCCGCAGCTTTCTGTTCACAATCGTCAGGGTTACTATGCACCTTCGGATTAGCCGTTTTGCTGCCGCACTGTTCTTCGCAACCTGTTTCGCCAGTCCGTTTGGGATCGCCGCCGCTCAGCAGGCCGCACCTGTCATACCCGCATTGAATGTCGACCGCGATCCTGTGCCCTCGCCTGACGCGGACAAAGCGCCCGTCACAAACGGAGCCGCCACAACTGCGCAACCGCTGACCGGCGACCAGGTACAGCGCGCCGGCGGCACCTACACTCTGCGTACAGCTGTCGGCGAAGTTCGGCTCAATGCGAGCGTGCTCGACAGCAATGGACGGGTGGTTCAGACACTGCCGCGTGAGGCCTTCCAGGTCTTTGAAGATGGCCAGCAGCAGGCCATCGCCTCGTTTCGGCATGAGGATTTGCCAGTTTCGCTCGGTCTGCTGATTGACAGCTCCGGATCGATGTATGACAAGCGCGCCGCAGTCGGCAAGGCTTCGCTCGAC
>JBPBQP010000058.1:0-49133 GCA_050954745.1 Janthinobacterium lividum
AGTACCAGGATGGTGTTGTGGCTCAGGTTGCCGCCGCTTTCCCGAAAGCGCTCTGCCAGCATGGACAAGAGGCCGGTGGAGCGCTTCTGCTCCTCGGGCGTGCGCAGGTCGACAGAATTTTGCACGGAGAGGCTCGCCGTGGGGATCACCAGCCCATCCATCTGCGATGCTTTCAGGATGGTGCGCAGGCTCTCGCGCAGTTCCCCGGCAGACGAAAAACGCTCACCTGGCTGCTTCTGCAGGCAGTGCATGATGGCGCTTTCCAGCTCCAGCGGTGCGTTCGGCACAAGCTCGCGAATGGGTTGCGGCTCGATGAATTGGATGGCGCGGATAGTCTGGAAATCAGGCGTGTCAGGCCGGTGGAAGGGGTGCCGACCGGTCAGCAACTCGTACAGCACCACGCCCAACGCAAAGATGTCGCTCTGCACCGACGATTGACCCGTCACAAACTGTTCCGGAGCCATGTAGGCGATGGTGCCACCACGCGCCGTGTAGTTTCCAGTCGGCAGGGGCTTGCGCTCCGCATGGATGGCCGGGTCAAAGTCGGCTTCCTCGGTACGAATCCGTCTTGCCAGACCGAAGTCGAGGATCTTCAGCAGGCCGCCGTCTGTCAGGATGAGATTGGCAGGCTTCAGATCGCGGTGGAAGATCCCGAGAGAATGCGCCGCCGCAAGGCCGTCGGCGGCCTGTATGCCAACAGACAGCACCAGTTCAACATTGGCAGGACCGACCTGAACCAACCGGTCCAGGGGCTTGCCGGGCACATAC
Organism: Janthinobacterium lividum; assembly: GCA_050954745.1. GTDB lineage: Bacteria > Acidobacteriota > Terriglobia > Terriglobales > Acidobacteriaceae > Terriglobus. The sequence goes on from JBPBQP010000058.1 coordinate 769, forward strand.
TGCATGACGATGTAGGCCTCGTCATCCGCCTCACCGACGTCGTAGATCGCGCATACGTTCGGGTGTTCAATGGCAGAAGCCAGCCGCGCCTCACGCAGGTAGGTCCTGCGCATCTCTTCAGCGGTAAGCGTTCCGCGCTGCAGCAGCTTCAGAACGACGGGCCGCTGCAACTGCAGATCGTTTGCATAAAACACCACACCACTGCCACCAGTCCCCAGCTTACGGACCAGCTCGTAGTGTTTGATCACACGGTGTTTCATACCCCCAATTATCTCAGGGGCGTAAGACAGTCCAGTAACAAGCGCGATTTAGTCGATGTCAGTGTGTCCGTCTTGGGACAGCAGAAGCAGCCGATTCGACTTTTGCCTCTGCACCCTTGGATCGTCGCGCCAGCAGCAGCATGACTAACCCAAACAGCAGCATCGTGCCGCCCCATATTACGTTGACGTTCTGGCCCATCGAACGCTGGTACATGGCGCTCTGCCAGGTAAAGGCGCCGTAGCCCACCATCAGCAAGCCAATGGTGGCAAACATCAGGCCAAGCGGAATACGCAGATCAAGACCCATAAAGACTTCTACCCTCCGCGGATATTAGGCAAAGATAAAGTTAAGCGCCGCCAGCACGACCAGCACGGCCACGCCCAGCGTTGCAGGCTTCTGGTACCAGTGCAGGTTCAGGTCGACGGGTTTCGGCGTCAGCGAGTACACCAGTCCGACCAGGTCTGCCTCTTCGCGCGGCTTTGTCAGCAGGCTGACCACCAAGGTGACGATCAGGTTGGTTGTGAACGCGAAAGTGGCCGTCCAGAAGTTTTGCGCCATCTCGCTGGGATAAGTGTGGAGGTGCGCGATCCAACCGCCGTGCAGACCAGCCGTTGCACCTGCGGGCAGCGTTAGTCCGTGGTGCAGCAGCGCCGCACTGGTGCCGCTCACCAGGCCTGCAAATGCAGCATGGCCCGTCGTCCGCTTCCAAAACATGCCCAGCAGAAACGTTGCAAACAGCGGCGCATTCACCAACGAAAACACCAGCTGCAGCGTATCCATAATGTTGTTGAAGCCGGTTACAAGGTACGCCGCGCCCACGGATAACACTACCCCACCCACCGTTGCCCATCGGCCCATCAGCAGGTAGTGTTTGTCGCTCGCATTTTTGTTTAGATAGCTCTGGTAGATGTCGTACGTCCACACCGCGTTGAAGGCCGTCACGTTCCCTGCCATGCCGGACATGAAACTTGCCAGCAAGGCCGTCAGCCCAAGCCCAAGGATCCCGGTCGGATAGTAGCTGAGCAGCAGCGTTGGAATTGCCAGGTCGTAGTTGTAGACCGGCGCGCCGTGCGAATCGAGCTCCGCCGCGCCGGTGCGTGGATCGATCTTGACCGGGATCAGGCCCTTGCTGCCCGCGCTCATGGTCACCGCAGAACTGGTGTGCGACGCAATGGCCGGTGCCGCGACCGCAATGAGACCGGGCAGAATCACCAGGAACGGAAAGAACATCTTTGGAACCGCGGCAATCAGGGGCACGCGTCGCGCACTTCGTTCGCTGTCAGCAGCCATAGCACGCTGCACCACCAGGAAGTCCGTACACCAATACCCGAAACTGAGCACAAAGCCCAGCCCCATGGTCAGACCGAACCACTCCACACCCAGAGGGTTGGTGTTGGCATGCTCCATGCCGCGCCAGGAATGCGTAAAGCCGGCAGGCAGCTTCTGCTGCAGCCCGTGCCAGCCACCCACGTTGTGCAGGCCGATAAACACCAGCGGGAAGAAGCCTGCAACGATCAGAAAAAACTGCAGCACCTCGTTGTAAATCGCGCTGGTAAGCCCGCCCAGAAAGATATACGCCAGCACAATCACAGCCGAGATCAACACAGACAGGTGGAAGACGTAAGCATCCGGAACAATGCCCTTGAAGATGCCCAGTGCGTCGATCAGCAGCGCCATGGCGTACATGGAGATGCCGGAGGAAAACAGCGTCATGATGCCGAAGGAAACCGCATTCAAGGCACGCGTTTTTTCATCGAAGCGCAGGCGCAGATACTCCGGCACGCTGCGTGCCTTGGAGCCGTAATAGAACGGCATCATGAAGATGCCGACGAACACCATGGCCGGCACCGCACCGATCCAGTAAAAGTGGCTGGTCGCCATGCCGTACTTCGCGCCGGACGCACCCATTCCAATCACTTCCTGCGCGCCCAGGTTCGCCGACAGGAACGCCAGACCGCAGACCCATGCAGGGATGGAACGGCCAGCCAGAAAGAAGTCGTTGCTGGTACGCATATAGCGCTTCAGCGCGACGCCGATGCCCAGCACAAATACCAGGTACACCAGCATGATGAGCCAGTCGATCGCGTGTAAATGAACAATCAAAGAACAACTCCACAAGTGGTTGGGAACCGTGTGCCCAAGCGTACCCTGAACCTTCCGCAGTCGTCTAGCGCAGCGCTGGCGTAGGTTGGCGTGCGCTCGCGCTCAACGATCCCAAGCGACTCTAAATCGGCTGATTTGCTCCTGATCCGTGTCCGCTGCGACACTGGGCAAGTGAATATTCTTTTTGTCGGCGATGTCTTCGGCTCGGCGGGCCGGCGCATCGTCGCCGAGCACGTCGGCCACGTGTTTCAATCGAACGCAATCGACCTGTGCGTCATGAACGGCGAAAATGCCGCGGGCGGCTTCGGCATTACGCCATCTATTTCCGAAGACCTGTTTGACCTGGGCGCACACGTCATCACGACCGGCAATCACTTCTGGGACAAGAAGGAACTGCTTGACTACCTGAAGGTTCCTGCCGAATCGCACGATCGCCCTCGCCGGATCCTGCGCCCAGCGAACTTCGCACCCAGGACACCCGGATTCGGCATCTATGAGGGCACGCTAAACACAGGCCAGACCTACGCCGTCATCAATCTGCAGGGCCGCGTCTTCATGCAACAGAACGATGACCCGTTTCGTAAAGCCGATGAACTTCTCGCGAAAGTTAAAAGCAAGGTCATCCTCGTCGACTTCCACGCGGAAGCTTCGAGCGAAAAAGTCGCCATGGGTTGGTACCTGGATGGGCGTGTGACCGCTGTGCTGGGCACCCACACCCACATTCCTACGGCTGACGAACGCGTTCTACCGCAGGGCACAGCTTTCCAGACGGACGTGGGCATGAGCGGACCCTACGACTCCGTGATCGGTGTCGAGCGCGAGGCGGTCATCGAGCGTTTCCTGACCGGCCAACCCGCCAAGTTCGAAGCCGCCAAGGGTAACCCAAAGATGTGCGGCGCGGTCATCGAGTGCGACGGTGCAACAGGCCGGGCGTATCGCATCAAGCGGGTCATGCTGGGCGAGTAGATCAGTGTCCAGCCGCTTCGCTCAGGGCAAACTTGCCCAGCATGATGGGGTGCGACACCTGCTGCTTGCTGTCCAACGGAGACGTTGGGTAGGGGTCGCTGTTGTTAGTGGGAAAGCCCCAGATGACTCCGGTGTGCAGGTTGACCACCACCTTGCCCAGCACCTGTCCGCCAGCGTTCGGAATGCGCAACAGGTAAACGCCGGGTTCGAAATAGAAAGGGTCGTTATTGCCCGTCTGTGCCGCTACCGGCGTGGGGCGTAGCAGGGGCGCGGCAGCGATGGCGATCAGGGCCGACGCAATCAGCAACAGCAGCATGTGCGTGGTTCGATTAGGAGTCATAATTCCCTTCTAAAAAGCAAAGAGGCAGCCTTGTGGCTGCCTCTTTTACCTGCTTTCAACTCTGATGTTAGCGGCGGCGTACCGGAGCCTTGCGTGCGGGTGCAGCCGAGGACTTGGATGCAGCCTTCGCCTGGATCTCACCACCCGTCATGGTGATCATCAACGGCTTCTGGGTGTACGAAGCGAAGGTGCCCAAAACGCTCACTTCTGCTCCCACCGCAGGCGGCGTCTTTGGCGCTTCCTTCAGCGTTACAGAAACATCTGCCGTCGCCGGGTTGGCCTGCTTTGCATCGTCTGAAACGGCAAGCGTCAGAACGGTGTCAGCAATGCTGACGACCTTACCTGATACAGGAATTTCCTTGTCCTTGATGCCGGCGAACTCTGCGTCCGCCTGCTCTGCCGTACCGTACGACATTACAAACTCGCGGTCAGCCAGCGCAGCCTTGGCAAGGGCCGGATCATCTTTCTTGTCTGCTTCAAACACGGCTGTCGCCTGGTCGGCAGGGGTCGGTGCAGCCTTCACGCTTGCCGCGAAGTCCGCAGCGGGAAACAGGTTGGCCTGTGCGGCAGTCTTGACCGCGTCGTAACCATCCTCACCACCGTGGTACTTCTTGTAGCAATACGTCGCCAGCGGCTGGAATTGCACTTTGAACTGGTCGGGCGCAAGCATCGCAGTACGCGTCGTGAAGTAGGTGCAGTTCAGGTAGTCAGGCGGGGTTGAAGTGTAGTAGGCCTGGCCGAGGAAAAAAGTGTCTTGCAGAAAGGGACCGGGCTGGGTCGTCTGCGCCGGATCAACTGCCTTCAGTTCCGAGGTGTACGCTGCGATGGCACCGGCACTGTCCTTCTTCGTCAACGCATCAATACCGATGGCGCTGTAGAAGTAGGGAATGACCTGCTTCTGGATGGCCGCCCAATCTGCATCGGCAACGGCTGCAGGCTTCGTCGCCTTCAAGCCACGCGATGCAGCGTCAGCAGCCTTGTCATAGGCCGTCTGCTTGGCTGCCGGATCAGTCGCGGTATCTCCCTGCGACTTCAGCAGGCTGGTCTGCAGTGCGAGCGCACGAATGTTGTTGGGGTCTACCTGCAGCAGGCGGTCTGCCGCTTCGAGGGCCTTGGGGGCATTGTTTGCCTGCGCATACGCAGCCAGCAACTGCTCCAGAACAGTGGACTTCACAGAAGACTGCGGGTACTTGGTCAGGAATGCTTCAGCCGCAGTTGCCTTCGCAGCAGCGTCGGTGGCGGTGATGACGGCGTTGTAGGCCGTGTACTCTTCCTGGGACAGTTGCGGACCCGCCGCAGCGCCTTGTGCTGCCGGTGCGGCCTGGGCAAGCGCACTTGCCATGGGCATTGAAACGCATGTGGCTGCCAACATCGAGGCGAGAAATGCCTTCTTCATCGAAACGCTCCCTGGTTCTTCGGTCATTGCGCTTGCAGTGGCTTCCACTGCAAGCCGTGTATCTGTAGATGCTTGCACTCTATCAGGTGTGCTCTTGGGCAGACAAAGGCCTTCCGCCGCTGTTCCGCAGAACCAGTTATCGATGACCGCTTAATCGGAACACAAGGAACGGACCGCCCTCGTGGCTTGGACCATATCTTTCGGCTTGGCGATTGAACCAGGCTGCAGTGGGCAGCATACGTAGCGCACCCGCAAGGGATGGGGTATGGGGTCAGCTTATCCACATGGGAGAAGGTACTCCTGCTTGATTCGCTCTCTCCAGACGCTTATCTTAGTGTCACGTCCGGGCGGCCGTGTGCCGTCTGCCCAGGAGCCCCGCCACTTGTTGAAACTGAAGCGCGTTCAGATCCTCGGCTTCAAGTCGTTCTGCGACCGCACCGATGTGCAGCTTTCCGGTAGCGGCATTGCTGCCATCGTCGGACCGAACGGCTGCGGGAAGTCGAACATCTCAGACGCGATCACCTGGGTGCTGGGTGAGCAGAGTGCCAAGAGCCTGCGCGGCATCAAGATGGAAGACGTCATCTTCGCGGGCACGCGCGACCGCAAGCCCACCGGCATGGCAGAGGTTTCGCTGACCCTGGTTGACCCTGACGTCTACGACGCCAGCCAAGCCGTGAACATCGCCTCCGCGGGCAATCGGCCTGCCGAGACACAAGACTGGGACGAGACCGCCGAACGCAACATGAGCGCCGAAGCCACCCTGGCAGCCGTTGCCGACGCCCAGCCCGGCCCCATTCCGCCGGGCGAAGAAACAGAAGACATTGAAGTCGACGCACCCTCCACCGAGGCACAGCACGAGGGCGAAGCGAGCGCAAACCCAGTGGTCCTGAAGATTCGACGCCGCAAATTCAACCGTGCGCCCGTACGCGCAGGCGAAATTACGGTAACCCGTCGGCTGTTTCGCTCGGGCGAGTCTGAGTACCTGCTGAACGGGAAAATTTGCCGCCTGCGGGACATCCAGGACATCTTCTTCGGCACCGGCCTTTCGGGCGAAAACTACGCGATCATCGGCCAGGAACGCATCGGCCAGTTGCTGTCGTCCAAGCCGCTTGATCGTCGGTCCATCATTGAAGAAGCCGCCGGCATTACGCGTTTTAAAACGAAGAAACGACTGGCCGAGCTGCGGCTCGAAGCCAGCAAGCAGAACTTGTCTCGCGTGGACGACATCTTCGACGAAGTGGCTAAACAGATGGCCACACTCAAGCGCCAGGCTGCCAAGGCCGAGCGTTACGGACATCTGCGGGATGAGTTGCGCGACAAGCTTCGCATCGTCTTACGTAGCCGGCTGGTCCAGAAATACGATGAGCGTACTGCCGCCGACGCATCCGTCACTGACCTGACCGGCAGGATCGACGCGCAGGCCGCAACCATTGAGACGCTCGATGCCGAGCACGCAGCCGGTGTGGCGCGCGGCTACGAACTGGACGAGGAGCTGCGGGGAGCGCAGGGCCGCATCAACGAAGCGCGTGTGGAACTGGAGCGCGCGACGGCCCGCATCGGCGGCAACACGGACCGCATTGGCGACCTGGCCGCGCGCATTGCCGGCGGGACAGATGAGCTTGCGCAACTGAAGCAACAAATTGGTTCCCTGAGTGCTGATCGCGATGGTCTGCGACTGTTTCTGGAGACGGCAACCGCTGACACGGAACTGGCCAGGCAGACAGCGGGAGCGCGCCAGCGTGAATCAAGCGAGGCGGCGGCACAGGTCAACAATGCCGACCGTGAGGCGGCGCAGGGACGCCAAGCCAGCATGCAGTTGGTTCATCGTGTCTCGCAGGTGCACCGTGAAGAAGCGCAGGCCGTGGAGGCACTGGCCGGACTGGATCGAGAGGCACAGCGGCTGGTCACAGAAAGTGAGCAGGCGCGGCACGAACTTGAGGCCCTGGGTCGGCAGCGTGGGCAGATTTCGCTTAGCTTCGAGTCGGTCACAGACCGTCTCAAGCGCCTGGAAATAGAGATTGCCCAGCTGCGGCTCGACCTGGATGCAGGCCGCCGCGAAGAGATGGAGACGCGCCGACGTGGCGATCATCTGCGCGCCGAGGCAGCGACACTGACCGGGCGCAAGAATTCGCTCGAATCCCTCATCCGCGATCACAGCTACTCCAGTGAGACGGTGCGCAAAATCTTCAAGGCCAACGGCATCGGTACGACGGTTGCGCCGCTTGGCACGCTTGCAGACTTCCTCGAAGTGGACGATGAATATGGCCCCGTGGTTGATGAGTTCCTGAAGGAAGAACTGAACTATATCGTCGTTAAAAGCTGGGAGTCGGCGGACGCCGGTATTGGCCTGCTAAAGGGCAATGTCGACGGTCGCGCAACCTTCCTGGTCCATGGCAAACAGGATGGCGACCACCCGTTTGCGACTGGCATGGACGCGCGTACCTCTGGCGACATGCGCGGAGCCAAGCCGCTGAAGGATTGCCTGCGCGTGTTGAACGGCTTTGGCCGCGCTCTCGAGGTGATCCTGCCCAAGTTGCGTGAAGGCTTTATTGCACCGGATGCCGGCACCGCACGCGCTTTGGCATTGAAACATCCTGAGGCGTTCTTCCTCGCACCTACCGGTGAAACTTTCCACAATGTGACCGTCACCGGCGGCAAGGCGCGAAGTGAAGGTCCGCTGGCCCTGAAGCGCGAACTGCGCGATGCGCAGGCGCGACTCGAGGCAGTGCAGGCGGATCTTTCCAGGACCGACATCGGTGTGGCCGGTTTGGCCAAAAAGATTGCTGAGACCCAGCGCGCCGTCGAGTCAAAAGGCAACGAGCGTCGTGAGTCAGAGCGCGACGCAGCCAACAGCGGCGCGGCGTTGCGCCAGATGGACTCTGAAGCATCGCGAATTGAAAAGCGCCTTGCCGACTGGGCGCTGCACACAGAACGCAACCGTGACGGGCGTGCGGGCAAGCAGGACCTGATCGAAGCCAAGCAGACGGAGGCCGCGCGCCTCATCGCCGAGCGCGAAGCCATCGACCTGCGCGTGAACGATGCCGTGTTGCGCATGGAGGACCTGCGCCGCCAGCGGGAAGAGGTGCAGGCCGCGGCGGCCGCAGCCGCTGCCGCGTTAGCCGGTCTGGAAGAACGCCGCCGCAATGCCTCCACCAACTTCGAACAGAACGAACGCATGCGCCACACCACGGAGCAACGCATCCTTCACCTGGACGGCCAGCTTGCCGGTGCTGCTGCGGAGCGTGCGCGGCGTGAAGAAGAAAATGTCGAACTCGCCGCCGCCCTCGAGACCCTCTCTGCTCAGCGCCAGCATCTGGCAGGCGATGCCGCGCGCTTAACCGCAGAGGGTACCGGACTCCGCACTGCAATCGCAGAAAAGAACACGCACTTGCGCAGTCTGCGCGTCGAAGTCGAGGGCTTACGAGACGGACGCGGCACCCTGCAGACACGCATCGCACGGCTGTCTACGGAGATCGAACACCTGGAAGCGCAGTCATTGCAGGACCTGAACTTGCCCGCGGAAGAGTTGCGGGCGGACACGAGCATTGCAGCGCTGGACTCGACTCTTCTGGATGCGGCAGAAACAGAAACCCGCACGCTCAAAGGCAAACTGGAAGCCATGGGGCCTGTCAACATGATGGCTCTGGAGGAGTTTGAGGAAGCCTCGCAGCGTCACAGCTTCCTCGAGACGCAGCGCACAGACCTGCTTGACTCCATCGCGAATACGCAGAACGCAATCCGCGAAATCGACGACATCAGCAAGCTGAAATTTGACGAGGCGTTTGGCATCATCAACAAGAACTTCTCCGACACCTTCGTGAAACTGTTCGGCGGCGGCCAGGCGACCATGAAGCTGACGGACGAAAGCAACTCGGCCGAAAGCGGTATCGACCTAGTGGCATCGCCCCCGGGCAAAAAGATGCAGAATGTCCTGCTGCTCTCAGGCGGTGAAAAAGCGCTGACGGCCCTGTCGCTCTTGGTTGGCATCTTCGAATTCCAGCCCAGCCCCTTCTGCGTGCTGGATGAAGTGGACGCGCCGTTGGACGAGACCAACGTTGGCCGTTTCGCACGCCTGATCCACGAGATGAGCCGCGAAACACAGTTTGTCGTCATCACCCACCACAAGCGCACCATGAGCGAAGCCGACCTGATCTACGGCGTCACCATGCAGGAACCAGGCGTCAGCAAGATCGTCAGCGTCAACCTGAACCGCACAGAGCGCCGCGCCGTCGCATAGGTGCGTTTACCTTCACGATGCCTTGCGCAGAAACGTGGCGCAGCGCAGGCGGGAGATGTTTCACTAAGGCATGAGCGAACGCATCCTGGCAGGTCGCAAACCCTTTTTAAGCGGCAAGGTCCGCGACCTGTACGAGGTCGGCGCAGACAAACTGCTGTTCGTCGCGAGCGATCGTATTTCCGCCTTCGATCACGTGCTGGGCAGCACCATTCCTGACAAGGGCAAGGTGCTGACGCAACTGTCTCTTTTCTGGTTTGACTACCTGAAAGACATTGTGCCGAACCACCTGGTTACGGATGATGTCAGCCAGTTCCCTGCCGATCTGCAGCCGTTTGCCAATGAGTTACAGGGCCGCAGCATGGTCGTGCAACGTGCGCGCATGGTCCCGGTAGAGTGCGTCGCCCGCGGGTACCTCTCCGGATCAGGCTGGAAGGATTACCAGCAGACCGGCGCCGTCTGCGGCATCCCACTGCCTGCAGGATTGCGGGAAAGTGATCGCCTGCCGCAGCCAATCTTTACGCCCGCTGCCAAGAACCACACTGGTCACGACGAAAACATCTCCTTAGAACGCGTTACGGAGCTGGTCGGCAGCAGTCTAGCGGAGCACCTGAAATCGCTGACACTCGCGATCTACGAAGCTGCGGAAACCTACGCAGCCTCGAAAGGCTTGATCCTCGCCGACACCAAGTTTGAGTTCGGCTTCGTGCCCGGGCCTGACGGCAGCGAGGTCCTGGTGCTTGCAGACGAGGTGCTCACCCCGGACTCGTCCCGTTACTGGCTTGCAAGCGGCTACACCCCCGGCGGTGCTCAACCGTCGTTCGACAAACAATTCGTGCGCGACTACCTGGAGCGCATTGCATGGGACAAGCAGCCACCTGCACCAACCCTGCCCGATGAGGTCATAGAAGAAACCCGTGCGAAGTACATGCAGGCCTTTTCACTGCTCACCGGCAAGTCAGAATTGCCGGCTTAGCCAATGCAGGGGCTGCTCCACAGCACAGAGGTCGCGCTAAGCGGCATGAACCCGCTGGACTGGATCTTTGCGATCACGCTGGCTGTGTCAACAGTGACTGCATTCATGCGTGGTCTGATCCTTTCGGTCGTGTCTGTGGCCGGGCTCGTGTTCGGCATCTTCGCTGCAGCCTTCTATTCACCGCGCATTGTGCCCTACCTGCTGCGCTGGGTGGGTACTGCTGCCCTGGCACGGGTCGCTGCTTTTCTGCTGATCCTGCTCTGTGTCTACCTGCTGGCTGCCCTTATCGGCCGCTTACTGCGGGGTGCGTTCAGCGCCGTCGGGCTGGGCTTTCTGGATCGGCTAGGGGGCGCGGTATTCGGCTTTGCGCGTGGCGTCCTTTTGCTGGCCGCCCTTCTGCTGCCGTTTGCCCCGTTTCTTCAGCAACTCAAGGTAACGAAGACTTCTCTGCTGATGCCCTATTTGCTTCCAGCCGCGCATGGGATATCCTTCGTCTTGCCGCGCAATCTTGCACATCGCACTTCGATGACTGACTGGATCCTGCCCGAGGGTGCCATGCAGCGGAGACGTTCTGTGGAGCCGGGAAACGCACAACCAGAAGATTAGAGGTGAGTACGAGTGAAGCGGGAATTGGATCTTCTGGTAGCGCAGATGCACGCAAACGGCCTTTCTTATGAGGCTGCGGTACGCGAGTTCAAACGTCAGTACCTGCTGCAGGTACTGGTGAGCCATCGTGGTAATCAGTGCAAAAGTGCCGAAGAACTGGGCATGCACCGCAACACCCTGAGCCGTACCCTCGCCGAACTCGAGATGGACACCGCACAGATTCGAGGTGGCATCAAGCGTCCTGTGCGCAGCGAGCGCGCCGCAGGAGCACCCCGCCTGCAAATCGCACGCACACGGTAATCAACAGCGGTCATCGTCTAACGACCAGCCCATGACGTTGCTTCCTCGCCATCGAATGTCGCTTCGCATTGCGTGCCTGCTGCTCCTGCCCACGCTCCACGCGTGGTCACAGGACACGCTGCAAACGGTACCTCCCTCTATTACGGTAGCTTCCCCACGCAACCGATCGGCCGCCGAAGCTGCTTACCTGCGTGGCGCGAAGCTGCTGCAGGCAGGCAACTACGCGGCGGCAGAGCAGCAGTTCAGCCACGCGACCGAACTGAATCCGGCTAGGACAGACTATGTCGACGGCCTGCTCGTGGCTCGCGAACACCACGTCACCAGCCTGCTGCAACAAGCCGCCATGGAACGTCCCTTGCACCCGGATACGGCCGCTGCGATGGTGAACCAGGCACGCCAGCTCGACAGCACCAATCCCCGCGTGACGCAGCGTGCATCACCCGAGGCCATCTCTGCAGCCCCACCGCCAGTCCGTGCCGAGCGTCTCGCAGGCACCATTTCACTGCAGCCAAACACCACTGCACACAGCTACCACCAACGCGGCGACACCCGATCGCTGGCCACGCAGCTTGCAGCGGATTACGGTCTACGCGCAGCGTACGATGCGGACCTGCCCAACAAGCCGCTGCGGCTTGATGCGGACGATGTTTCCGCGACCGAGGCACTCCGCATACTCACGCTTCTTAGCGGCACCATGCTGGTTCCACTGGATTCCCGGACCTTCATCCTGGCTGCCGACACTGCAGAAAACCGGAAACGATATGAGCGAGTCGTGGAAGAGACGTTCTACCTTCCCGGTCTGCAGGCCGACCAGCTGAAAGACTTCGTCAGCATCGCGCAGCAGCTGCTCGATATCCGACAGGTCGCGGTGGCCCCGCTGGGCGGTGCGCTGGTGCTGCGCGGCCCGGCCGACCGCGTCGATGCCATCGAGCGCATCTTTGCCGATCTGCTGCAGCCGCCGGATGAGGTGATTTTCGACCTCAAACTGTATGTGGTCGAAAAGAGTCACGTGCGCAATCTCGGCGTCGTGCTGCCACAGTCGCTGAATGCCTACAGCCTGGCGACAGAGGCACAGTCAGTCGTCTCGCAGAACAGTACGCTCATCTCTCAGCTCATCTCCAGCGGTGTTCTATCGTCCAATGCGAGCACGCTCGAAATTGCCGCTTACCTGGTCTTTGTTGCCGGACTGGGCAGCAGTTCCCTGCTTCAGAATAGCTTTTTGCTACTGGGCGGCGGCCTCACCACTGCAGCCATCTCCGCTGGCAGTATTCCCACCATCAACCTAGCCTTAACGGAGAGCGAGGCCAGAAACCTTGACGATCTACAGCTGCGTGCCAGCGATCAACAAAAGGCTATCTTCAAGAGTGGGACGCGGTACCCCATCCAGACCTCGCTCTTTAGCGACATCGCGTCCAGCACCGCGACGTCCTTAGCGGGTACGACCGTGAACGGTGTAAGCCTCTCCAGCTTGCTCGCGCAATATCTCGGTACCAGTTCTACGGGCAGCGGTGCGGTCATTCCCCAGGTGCAATATGAGGACCTAGGGCTTACCGTGACCGCCACGCCTCACGTGCAGCGGACAGGTGATGTTGGGCTGCGGCTCGAGGTGAAGCTCAGCGCTCTTTCCGGCGGTTCGCTCAACGGTATCCCGATTCTGGACAGCCGCCAGTTCGTCTCAGACTTGACGGTTCATGATGGCGAGACAGTGTTGATGATGAGCAACACCAATCGTAGCGAATCGGCCGCTGTAACTGGCCTTCCAGGACTTAGCGAGGTTCCCGGATTTCAAAGCACAACGAACCGCAACGGAACCCAGTCAACCAGCGACCTGGTGCTCCTGATCACGCCCCACATTGTGCGCCACGGCCATGTGCGTGCGACCGGACCCTATGTTCCACTGACCACGCGCACGGGCGACGAGTAAGTATTGCGGACGCGTTGACCTACGGCTTCCGCGCCGCTATACTCAAACCTGTTGAGCGGGAGTAGCTCAGTGGTAGAGTGCTTCCTTGCCAAGGAAGATGTCGCGGGTTCAAATCCCGTCTCCCGCTCCAAATGCCTGATCGCCCGATTAGGCTGTATCACCAATTTGCACATTTCTTAGCTCCCGGAATGTGACTGGCGCGGTACCCAAGTGGTAAGGGAGAGGTCTGCAAAACCTTTATGCGTCGGTTCGATCCCGACCCGCGCCTCCAACCTCTCCTGATTATTTTCTATCCTGCCATTCCTTCCCTGTTCATTTAAGATGCGCCCCTATCTTTGCTGTAATCCCTACCGTCTCAGGGCTGAGTAACCTCGGCCGCTGAGTTATCTTTTTTATTCATTTATTCGCAAGCAAGAGTAATTACCCTTTCTTTTTAGTGCCATACTTCGCTCATAAACAAGGCAAAACTTCTTGACAACGATGTAAGTAGTAACCGAGAGTAACGGGTGGAATAAGTAAGCCCCACGGACACTTGTTTACCTGTACGAATCGCACCACCCTTTTGGAGAAACCATGCGCAAGAATCACCTCGTGTTGACGTCACTGCTCGCGACGTCGCTCACAGCACCCTTCAGCATCACCGCACTCGCACAGTCAGACAGCGCTGCCCTGTCAGGCTCCGTCACCGACGCCTCCGGTGCATTTCTGCCGAATGCAAAAGTGACTGTCAAGAGCGTCGCGACCGGCCTTGAAACGGTCGTTACTTCTAATGACAGCGGTAACTTTACTGTTCCCAACGTTCGCCCTGGTCTTTATACGGTTCGGGTTGAGTCGACTGGGTTTCAGAGCAGCACCCTGAGCAATATTCAGGTCGATCCCAGCATCGGCAAACACGTCGACATCAGCATGAAGGTGGGCGACACATCGTCTTCCGTGACCGTGGAAGCGGCCAACAACACCGTGCAGACCGAGAGCGCCGTCGTAGGCCAGCTGGTCACACAGGAGCAGGTCAAAAGCATCCAGCTGAACGGTCGTAACCCGCTGTATCTGTCGCAGCTTGAGCCTGGCGTTGTACGCAACTCGCCCATGGCGTCGTTCTCCTTCGGTCTGGATAACGGTCTCAACATCGGTGGCGCACGTTCTGGCGAGAGCCTCATCACCCTTGATGGTGCGCCCGCCGTCCGCACCCGTTCCAACGGCACCAGCGTCGGCGTAGCCGATGTGGATAGCACCGCACAGGTCCAGATCCTGACCAGCAGCTACCAGGCCGAATACGGCCGTACCTCTGGCGGTCAGATTCGCATCGTTCCCAAGAGCGGTACCAGCGACTTCCACGGCAGCGCGTACGAATACTTCCGCAACACCTTCTTTAACGCGAACACCTGGCAGCGCAAACTGCCTACAAACTCGTTGCGGGTGCGCACCCGGCCCCCCGGCTTTGTGTTCAACCAGTTCGGCTACAACCTGAACGGCCCCGTGTCGTTTGGTGGTTTCAATCGCAGCAAAACCCACCTGTTTTTCCTTTTCGGCCAGGAATACGTCAAGTACAACAATGACGATACGGTCTTCCAGAAGGTACCTACCAACCTGATGCGGCAAGGCAACTTCAGTGAACTGCTGACGCCCAACATCTTCTACGGCTGCACCAACGGCGGTCAGGCCAGCACAACCTGCACGAATGCTCAGATCGCAAACCCTACCACCAGAACGGCTTACCAGAACAACATCATTCCGGTAGGCGACCTTAGCGCAAACGGTCTGGCATTGCTCAACGCCTTCCCTGTAGCGAACGCCAATGGCGGCACTTACAACTGGACTGATTCCGCATCAGAACGGCAGACGCAGCGCAAAGACACCTATGTCGTGGACTATAACCCCAGCGACAAGCATCGCTTCCGCTTCACCGTCCTGAATTACGCTTACACCGATTACTCGCCGCACTACGGCAATTTCAACCGTAATCCCCGAATCTTTACAAGGCCGAATCAAATCGGCGTCATCCATTACACATGGACGGTCTCACCCACGCTGATCAATGAACTAATCGTTTCTGGTGCCACGGATCACGTGACCATCGATATCGATAAGTCCAGTGGATTGTACGACCGAACGAAGTACGGCATCAATTACCCGTACCTCTACTCTGCCGCCACAAAGACGATTCCGAACAAGATTCCGACAATCGATCTTGCGTCGAACTTCACCCTTCTGGATGGTGGTCCGTACCCCTCAAGATCTGGCGGCATCGTATACAACGCAGCCGACAATCTCACAAAGGTGATAGGCAACCACACCCTCAAAGCGGGCTTCAACTTTGAGTACGCTGGTGAGAACAACTTCGACCAGATCACTGTTTCCAACACGCCGGGTTCGACCAATAACCAAAACGGTAAATTCACCTTTACCGATAAGCGGGCGGGTGGTGGCACAACGGGTATTGCAGTTGCAAATGCCGCAGAAGGCCTGTTCGATACCTACGGTGAAATCGGCCAGCGTTCGTACACCCTGTACCGCAGCACCATGTACGAAGGCTTCCTGCAGGACCAGTGGCGTGCAACGCCCAAGCTGGTCATCGAAGCCGGCGTACGTTACAGCTGGTACAACCCTTACTACGCCAAGTGGGGTAACCAGTCTGTCTTCAGTGCGAAGGATTACAACCCGGCGAACGCTGTTACCGTAAATCCGACGACTGATGTTGTCACCGGTGGTGACCGCTTCAACGGCGTTGTCATCCCTGGAAGCTCATTCCCTTCTAGTGCGCAAGGTCACGTTGACCCGGCGATCCTTTCGGGCTACCAGAACCTTTTCCGTGGCTATGACAGGGCTTACTCGCCTACGGTCAAAACAAACATACAGCCACGCTTCGGTCTTACCTATGAAGCACGCCCGGGTACCGTGGTTCGCTTTGGTGGCGGACGCTATGTCGAGCGCCTTGGCATCACGGATAACGTCTTCACCGGCGGCAATGCTCCCTTTCAGCCTTCGTCCACGGTCAGTCTCGGCCAGGCAAATGCTCCGGGAGGTGTGGGTCAGAACAACTTCCCTCTGAACTACTCGTCGCAGGCATTTAATTACCCCAGTCCGGAAGCGTACAACTGGAACGGTACGGTTGAGCAGGAGATCAAGGGCGTCGGTATCCTCACGGTCGCCTATGCTGGCCGCCGCGGTATCCACCTCGAAGAGATACTGAACATCAACCAGCTACAACCTGGTACTCTCTTTCTGCCATCAAGCCAATTAGCCGGTCAGACCATCAAGCCTGACGCTCTGCGGCCTTATAAGGGCTACTCCAACATCAACCAGGCTACAAACGGTGGTTCTTCGGTATACCACTCACTGCAGACCAACCTGCGTCGTCGCCTGACGAAGGGTCTGTTGTTCGGGGTAGCGTACACCTGGTCCAAGAGCATGGATTTCGGTTCGAGCAACGGCCAGAACCTGCCTAACGCATACGACAAGAGCATCTTCTACGGTCCGAGCGACTTCGACCGCCGTCATGTGTTCGTCTCGAACATTGTCTACAACGCGGACCAGTTCAATCACTCCAATCACTTCATCAATCGTGCGGTGCTGGGTCACTGGCAGATCTCTGGAACCCTGCAGGCACAGACCGGTGCACCGTTGAATGTATCCAACGGCAACGATGTCGCTGGCGTGGGTGCTGGATCGGGAACGCAACTGTATGCACACAATGGTCCGGCCACCTTCTCGAAGGCATTTGCCGGCCAGACTGGCACAGCGAAGTACTTCGATACCAGCGTGTGGGTTGCACCCGCAGCGGGTACGTTTGCTCCTCGTGGATCGCGCAACCAGATCGTCGGACCTGGTTTCCAGAGCTACAACATGGCCATGAACAAGAGCTTTCAGCTTGTCCCCGGTCACGAGAATCAGCAACTGCAGTTCCGCGCAGAAGCGTTCAATCTGGCAAACCATCCCACCACGGACAACCCTGAGACCAATCCGACTTCAGGTAACTTCGGACTAAGCAAGACCAAGGGCGGCACCTACGACGCAGCTCGGCAGTTCCAGTTCAGCCTGCGGTATTCCTTCTAAAGCAATTAACGCAGCAGACAGCAAGGGCCTCGTGCTTCCATCGACGAGGCCTTTGCTGTTGCTCTAAGTCCGCTTAGCCCAAGGTGATAAGAAGGCTCCCTTGCGGGAGCCTTCTTTCGTACCGCACAAGTTACGGTCTACTGCACGCCAGCGTTTGCAGAGTTGGGCGTCTCAGGCTGCGCAGGCACAACCGGCATGCTGATGTAACTTGCCGTTGTGCCGCTGTGGTAGACCCGCTGCGTTGCCTTAATGTAATCCGCAGGCTTTGCATTGAAGATGTTCGGCACATACTTTTGCGGGTTGCGGTCGTACAGCGGGAACCACGAACTCTGCACCTGCACCATGATGCGATGACCTGGCTGGAAGACATGATTGACATTCGGCAGAGCCCACTTGAAGTCCAAAGGCTCGTTTGGCTTTAGCGGCTCCGGATTGGAGAAGCTCTTGCGGTAGCGGCCACGGAAGATGTCCATCGAAATCGAAAGCTGGTAGCCGTTCATCGGCTCCACGTGCGCTGTCCCATCCGGAAAGACATCGATCAGCTTCGCGACCCAATCGCTGTCAGTGCCGCTGGTAGATGCGACCAGGTTGACCTGTGGCACACCGCTGACGTGTACCGCCTCTTTCAACGGGTCAGTCGTGTAAGTCAGTACGTCGGTGCGGCCGTCCGTAAAGCGCTGATCCTGCACCAGCCACGTCACCCATCCCTGACCATCATCCGTGGCGACCGGCCGAGGGCGGTACGGCACCGGCTTGGCCGGGTCAGAGACGTACTCGTCAAACTTCTCGTCTGACTTCTTCGGCGCATCGAAGGATAACTTTCCCCCTGGTTCCAGGTAGAGTGGTTTGCTCTTGTTCGTGCAGGTGTCGCAGGCCAGCGGCCACTTGTCAAAGCGATCCCAGTGATCCTCGCCGGAGTTGTAGATGTACACGGGAGGCGTGTGCGCATCCGGCGCACCCTCACGCAGGTACTGGTTGAAGAACGGCAACTGGACGTCCTGGCGGAAGTCTGCAGTGGTATCACCGTCCCAGATTAACGGACCCAGCGACCGCCCTTCTCGGTTGACCTGGCTGTGCGCCCACGGCCCCATAACCAGAAAGTTAAGCTTGTTATCTTTGTCTTTCGGCTCCCACGCCTGGTAGCTGTGGTTGGCTCCCCACATGTCTTCCTGGTCCCACAGGCCCTGCAGCCACATGGTGGGCACGGTCAGTGGGGTGGTTTCCAGCAAATGGTCGAGCGCCTGCGACTGCCAGAAGCCGTCGTAAGCCGGGTGCGCTTCGACTGTCTTCCAGAAGGGCAACTGCTCCTGACCCTGTGCCCGCGCAAAGTCACCTGCTGAACCCTTGCTCAGGAAATTCGAGTAATCATCGCGCCCCTCATGCTGCACGCGCGCACCCGCGCCGCGTGCCGAGGTCTGCGAGATGAAGTAGTCCAGCATCCGTTGACGGAACGCTCCGTAGTGAAACCAATCGTCGCCCATCCAGCCATCGACCATGGGGCTTTCCGGCACGGCAGCCTTCAGCGCCGGGTGCGGATGCAGCAGTGCCATCACGACCGTAAAGCCCTCATACGACGAGCCGATCATGCCCACACGACCATTGCTTTCCTTGACGTTTTTCACCAGCCAGTCGATGGTGTCGTAGGCGTCCGTGGTGTCGTCGGCACCGGTAGGGTTGTAGGGTCCAACTGGCGGCGGCGTCATGATGTACGGCCCCTCCGAGCCGTACTTGCCGCGCACATCCTGATAGATACGGATGTAGCCGTCGCGCACATAGACCTCGTCGCTCAGGTTTAGCTCATCGACCATGTGGGGTGAATCAGGGCGAACGGCACCGCGTGCTGCGGCCGTGGGGGCCGCCGCTCCGGCCACGGTATTGCCCATAGGCGTGCGTGCCGCGTGTGCGCGCGCCGCGGCGTTGTAGCAGGTGCGCGTCAGTAACATGGGGGCGTTCTTCGCAGCCTTCGGGATCACAATCACGGTGTACAGCTTCACGCCGTCACGCATGGGGATCATCACCACCCGCTTCTCGTAGTCGAATGCGACCTTGGGCGCCTCGAACGATGGCTGCTTCGGCGCTGTAAAGGTGTCGGGAATCTGGTTTTTATCGACGGGCCGTAACGCATCCTTCGCCTTTTCCTGTGCAAATGATGCGGAAGAGACGGCAAGGAGCGCCAGTGAAAGAACTGCACTGCTGCGAGTGTTCATGTACCTGCCCATGCGCAAAGTTCGCGCGAATGTGAGTGATGCCGTTCACTATAGCAGCGCACTCACGTACGGGTTTCAGGGTTTACTGCGGCAGAACCAGCTCATCCATGGCCATGAAGTCGCGCAGGATCTCGTCGTCACACTTCTCGAGCTCTTCAATGGTTCCAAAGAAGCGGGCCCTGCCTTCGTGCAGAAACAGAACCCGATCAGCCAGCTTCCGCGCGAAACGCATATCGTGCGTCACCACGATGCTGGTCAAGTGCAGCTGCCGCTTCAATCGTTCAATCAGGTCGCCCAGCAGATGTGCCATCAGCGGATCAACCATCGTCGTCGGCTCGTCGTACAACACCGCTTCGGGCTGCGCGGCAAGCGCACGCGCAATGGCGATCGATCGCTTCATACCGGTGGAAAGGTCAGACGGCAACAGGTTATCCATGCCTGCCACGCCTACCATCTCCAGCAAGCCTTTTACAACCTGGCGAATCTGCTCTTCGGCCAGTTCCCCTTTCTCGCGCAATGGAAAGGCTACGTTTTCACCCACGCTGACCGAGTCAAACAGTGCGCCATTCTGGAAAACCATGGTCACCTTGCGGCGCACCGGCCGCATCTGGTCTTCCGTAAAGCCGCTGATGTCTTCGTTCGCCACGCGGACCGAGCCGCTGTCGGGCTTCAGAAAGCCCATCAACATCTGCAGCGAAACAGATTTACCCACACCTGAGCGGCCCAGGATGCATAGCGTTTCGCCGGGCTTGACAAAGAAGCTTACATCTTCCAGAACCTTGAAATCACCAAAGGTTTTGCAGACATTTTCGAATGAAATAAACGGTTCATGGCTTTCCTCGAGGACCGTCTCGTTTTGCTCAGCGGCCTGCTCGAAAAACTCGCCGACCTCCTGCGCTACGTCCTTAGATACTTCATCGACCAGCGGCTTGTTCAACGCCTCTTCATCCAGTGAAGGTGGTGCAACGACCTGACCGTCAATGTGAAAGTCCGGCTTCTCCTGCGGTTCGTCGGTGCCGTTGTCACCCTTCGCGTCTGTGCCAGCGCCAGCCGACCTCTTTTTCGCAGCGGAGGAATCCGTGCCTGTCGCACTCTTGGTCGATCCGGTGGCATCTTGAGCTGGACCGGTGTTCGCGTCCTTGTTGCCTGCTTCGCTGTTGCTTTCAGTTCCCTGCTGGTTATCCGCCATGCTTACTCTGATGCAGCCCGGTTCGAAGTGTTTCGTCCTGCTGGGCTCCGTCGAAGTCGTCGGGTGTATTCAGGTTCCTAAAACAGGCTTCAGCTGCTTCTGCTGGAAAGCCAAACGTTTCCACGTCCGTAAGGAAGATGCCGGAGCAGTCGCCTATCTGCTTCGCAACCCCCTGTAGAACAGGCCGCAGTTTCCTCTCACCTGCGTGCAGCGCCGTCCGCAGAAAAGGCTCGGCAGACGTGTGCAGCAGCACTGGCAGCGGTTGCACGATGCCCACCGCACGCAGGCACGCAACACCGGCTCCACTGCACTGGCCTGCCTGCACAAAGGCGTGCAGCAGCGCAGCGGACATCCGCGGCAGATCAACGGGAGTAATCAAAGCCCATGCAGCCTCGTGCTTCCGCGCATCCGCAAGCGCAGCGTGCAGACCGCCCAGGGGACCTGCAAGTAAAACCTCATCTACAAGCGTAGGCCCGAGGTGCCGCAGGCGCGCACAGCGGTCCTTGCTTCCGCAAAGGATCTGAGGCTCTGGGCAGACGTGCGCAAGCGTCGCAAGCGCCCGTTCCAGCAACGTTTGACCACCCAGCAGAAGCAGCGCTTTGTCCTGCGGCAGGTCAGGCCGCTGCATGCGGGAGCTTTCGCCGCCGGCGAGGACGTACCCCCGCATACCTGCCGTCGTCACGCGCCGCAAAGCGACAGGAAGCGAATGATCGACTCCGTGCCGTAATGAAAGTTTGCGATGCAGAACTTCTCGTTGGGCGCGTGCAGGTTGTCGTCCGGCAGACCAAAGCCCATCAGCACCGTAGGCACGTGGAGTTGCCGCGTAAAGTCGCCGACTACCGGAATCGATCCGCCGCCGCGCACAAACACGGTGTCGCGAAGGAAGACCTGGCGCATGGCTTCAGTGGCCGCGCGGACGAAGCGGTTGTCGGTATCTACAACCACCGGCTCCCCAGAGTGGATCAATCGCACCTCAACCGTGACACCCTTGGGCACGATGCTCATGACGTAGCTCTGCAACTGCGCAAAGGTTCTGGCAGACTCCATGCCAGGTACCAGGCGCAGCGAAACCTTGGCTGTGGCGCGTGCCGGAATCACAGTCTTGGCACCAGCACCGGTAAAGCCGCCGGGCATGCCGTGAACATCCATCGTGGGTCGCGCCCAGGTGCGCTCCTGCACGCTGTAGCCGGGTTCGCCCACCAGCGCGATGCTGCCCACCTCCGTCTCGCGATAGTGCTCTTCATCGAATGGCAGCGACTGCCACGCGGCAAGCTCTGCTGCTGTCGGCGGCTGGATGCCGTCGAGCAGGCCGGGAATCAGGATGCGGCCGTCCTCGTCCTTCAGCTTCGCGATGATCTGTGCCAGCGCAATGAACGGGTTGGGCGCGGCACCACCGTACATGCCGCTGTGCAGGTCCGTGCGAGCGCCCCGCACCTCGATTTCGGTGTAGATCATGCCGCGCAGGCCAACGCACAGCGTCGGCAGGTCGGGCGCGAACAGGTCGGTATCGCACACCAGTGCAGCGTCGCACGGAATTTCCGAGGCGTGGTCGCGCAGGTACTCTGCAATGCCTTCGCCACCCACTTCCTCCTCACCCTCGGCCAGCACGCGGACGTTCACGGGCAGCGAACCAGACCGCAGCAGTGCTTCCAGCGCCTTCACCTGCATCCACAGTTGACCTTTGTCGTCGACCGCACCGCGCGCGTAGATGTTGCCATTGCGCTCGGTCGGCTCGAAGGGCGGCGACAACCACTCCTCCAGCGGATCGGGCGGCTGCACATCATAATGCCCGTAGCACAGCACCGTATCCTTGCCGCTGGCGTGCAGGTGGTCGGCATAAACCAGTGGATGCCCTGCCGTTTCAATCAGCCGCACATTTTCCATGCCGATGCGCCGCAGTTCCGCTGCAAGAAACTCTGCAGCGCGGCGCACGTCTGCTGCATGTTCCGGCAGTGTAGACACTGACGGGATGCGCAGAAAACACTTCAACTCTTCCAGTGCATTTGCGCGATTTACCGCTGCAAACGCTAGTGCGGTATCCAGCATGCTTGTCGACCCCTTAGAAATTCTTATACCGCTTGCCGTGCGACCCGCGCAGGCAAAGAATCATAGCCATGAGAAGCACACCACACCTGCACGAGCGAACGCAAACCTGGGATGCGGCAACCTACGCGGCTAACGGCCGATTTGTCGCCGACATGGCCGACGAAGTCTTTGTCATGCTCGCAGCCAGGCCGGGAGAACGCATCCTGGACCTTGGCTGCGGTGACGGCGCACTGACGGAACGCATTGCCGCGACCGGTGCGGATGTTACCGGCTGCGATGCCGACGAGTCGATGCTGGCCGCAGCATTCCGACGCGGCCTGAAGACGGTTCGCGCTGACATGCGAGCGCTGCCTTTTCAGGGTGAGTTCGACGCCGTCTTCTCCAACGCGGCGCTGCACTGGGTGAGGGACCAGGATTCCGTGCTGCGCGGCATTCACATGGCGTTGCGGACCGGTGGACGCTTTGTCGCAGAGATGGGCGGCCTGGGAAACATCGCCGCCATCCGCACCGCGTTGAGCGCCACACTGAAGGCTCATGGCATCGACGCAGAAACCGCTGCGGCCTCGTTCTATCCCTCAGCAGAGGTCTACCACCAGCTGCTGCAGAGCTGCGGCTTCCGCGTTGAGTTCATGACACTCACGCCGCGTCCCACACCGCTGAAGACCGGCATGGATCAGTGGCTGCGGACTTTTCGCAGCGGCGTTCTGCAACGGGTCCCGCTGGCCGATCGCGAAGCAGTCATTGCCGAAGCGGTGAACCTGCTGGAGCCAGTGTTGTGCGATAGCGATGGTCATTGGTGGGCTGATTACGTTCGTCTACGCTTCCACGCCGTGCGCGACTAACTTCTCTAGTAAATCGGCACCGCGGGGTCTACTTCGCGCGACCACTGGTTGATGCCACCCGCCAGGCTCTGTGCAGACTCAAAGCCCTGATGGCGCAGCCATTCCGTGACCGAGAGCGAACGCATTCCGTGGTGGCACAGCACCACAATCTGGCTGTCTGGATTCAGTTCATTGTTGGCTCGCGCGGGGACTTCGCCCATGGGGATGTTGACGCTGCCCGTGATGGCAGCGGTTTCAACCTCCCAGGGTTCGCGCACGTCCAACAGGGTAAACGCAACACCGGCGGTGCGGAGCTGGGCAACTTCAGGCGCGGTGATCTCATAAGGCAAGGCAGTCTGTAGCATGAGATCAGCATACGCAAAACCGTAGACACGGTGCAGCATCGAACAAGAACGAGAAGAAGAGGTACAGCATTGCCGCAGACCAAGGTACTGGTCGTTGAAGACGATCCAAACGCACGCGCCGGACTGGCGGAATTGATCGCCTCCTGGGGCTACCGGACCGAGACCGCGGCAGACGGAGCGGCAGGTCTGGATGCAGCCATTCGCTGGGCACCCGACGTCGTTGTCACCGACCTGATGATGCCCCGCATGGACGGCCTGCAGCTGCTGGATCGGCTGAGCGACCTGCCGCAGAAGATGGCGGTCGTTATGCTGACAGCGCAGGGCTCCATCGACAGCGCCGTCGATGCCATGCGCATGGGTGCCTTCGACTACCTGCAGAAGCCGGTCGATCCCGCCAGGCTGAAGGTGATTCTCGCGAACGCGCAGCGCGGCGATGTCGCTGAGACGGACACACCGGCGATCTCCGAAAGCGATAGCAGCGGCCGCCTGGGATCGCTGATTGGTACCTCGTCTCGCATGCGGGACATCTTCTACGTTATCGAGCGGATTGCCCCGAACAATGTTTCCGTGCTGATTACGGGTGAAAGCGGCACCGGTAAGGAACTTGCCGCGCGTGCGCTGCACCAGCTCAGCGGTCGGCGCAACAAGCCGTTTGTGGCGGTGAACTGCGCAGCCATCCCGGAGACGCTGATCGAAAGCGAAATCTTCGGGCACGAACGCGGTGCCTTTACCGGTGCACAGGATCGCCGCGCTGGCTGCTTCGAACTTGCGGAAGAAGGCACGTTGCTACTGGATGAAATCGGTGAAATGCCCGCGGCAACCCAGAGCAAGCTGCTACGCGTCCTGGAGGATCGGAAGCTGCGCAGGTTGGGGTCGCGCGAAGAAATCCCGGTCAACGTCCGCGTGATCGCCGCAACCAACAAGGATCCGCAGAAAGCCGTTGCCTCCGGCGAACTGCGCGGCGACTTGTACTACCGCCTCAACGTCTTCAATATCGAAATGCCGGCACTGCGCGACCACGCTGAGGACATTCCCGCCATGGCTGAGGCCATGGTGCAGGAGATGAACACACGGCATACGACGACTGTTCCCGGCATCTCGCGCGGCTTGATGAATCGCTTTCTGGAATACCGCTGGCCCGGCAATGCGCGCGAACTGCGGAACACCATTGAACGCGCTGTCATTCTTTCTGGAGACCGCGTGCTCGACTCCTCGCACCTGCCGACGGGCTTCGGTGAAGAGATTCCCCTGCCGCGTGTGCAGGCAGTTCCGTCTTTGCAAACTGTCTCCTCAGCCGTGCTTCATCCGGCGTCCGAAGACATGGTGCACCTGTCCGTTGGCACCACCGTCGATGAGGGAGAGAAGCAACTCATCCTGAAGACGTTGCTGTCGACTCGTCACAACAAGACCCGTGCCGCAGAAATCCTGGGCATTTCCTCAAAAACGCTGCAAAACAAGTTGAAGGAATACGCCCTCGAGGAACGGGCCCCCGTATAGCTATGGGGCTGCGTACCAAACTCGTGGCGGGCACACTCTTGTTCACGTTTGTCCTGGTCGTTTCTCTTTCTCTGGTGTTCCTTTCCGAAGTGTTACGCGAGCGCATCGCGCAGACTGAGTCCACCAACAGCGTTCTGCTGCACCAGGTGCTCTCTTCCACCAGCACCGCGTTACAGGCAGGCATGGTGCAGCACCCACCCCTTGAAGGCAGCGAAGCCGCCTTTGAGCGGGCTGTGCAGGCTGCGCTGCAAAGCGATGCAGACGTGACGGA
Source organism: Janthinobacterium lividum (assembly GCA_050954745.1). Classification (GTDB taxonomy): domain Bacteria; phylum Acidobacteriota; class Terriglobia; order Terriglobales; family Acidobacteriaceae; genus Terriglobus. The sequence goes on from JBPBQP010000058.1 coordinate 26,324, forward strand.
CACACTGAACGGGTACGTTCGCTACTCACCGGACATTGAGGAGGCATACGTCAGCGGCGGCAACGGGCTGGTGTTGGTCAGCAGCACGCCCGGCCAGGTCAACCGGCCGACACCCCTGCGTCGCAGCTTTGCAGAGGCCAGCGATGCGACCTTTCGCAATCGTCGAAAGCTCCTGTTTGGCAAGGCCGAAACACTCGACATCAGCCTGCCGCTGGACCGGAATGGCAGCCCCTTCCTGGTAGTTCACCTTGGCATCCGGTCCACGTTTCTGCGCAACGCCTACTCTCCCTGGCTGCATACCGCTGCCACCGTCTGCCTGCTGGCACTGGGTGGTTCGCTGCTGGTGGCGGGTGCGCTTTCTGCCGCGGCTCTGCGACCCATCGAGCGCATTGCCCGCCAACTGGAAGTGCTGACGGGCCGGGTTGAGTCCGGCAACACAGCCATCGCTCGTGGAGACGCTGTTGAGCGCGTTTCCTCAACCATCAGCCGCCTGGACGCTCAAATGCGTACCTCAGAACAGACACGCTTCGAGATTGCCACGAATCTGAACAGCATGCTGCACGCCCTAAAAGACGGGGTCATGCTGTTCACGGCAGACATGCGCCTGGCCACTGCGAGTGACGCCGTAGCAAACTTTCTGCCTGCAACGCGCAGTGCGCTGCCCGGCATGCCCCTTCTTGCACTGTTCCCGGCGGGCACAGCAGTGGGTGACCTGCTGTCAACCCATATCCCGCAGCGTCGCAACGCGCAGGACGTCGCTCTGACGCTGGAAGATGGTCGCATGGTGGAGCTGTCGCTCAATTGCAATGCGGGCAGCGGCATGGGTGCCCTGGTCACGCTGCACGACGTTGCCGCGGCGCAGGAGTTGGAGCACGAGGTGCAGGTCGCCCGCCGCCTGGCCAGCATCGGCAGGCTGATGGCGGGTGTGGGGCATGAGGTAAAGAATCCCATCAACGCCATGGTGGTGCACCTGGAACTGCTGCGTGGCAAGCTGGCGGAACCGGTCAACCTGCCCGGCGCGCAGCGTCACGTGGACGTACTGGCCAGCGAGATGAGCCGGCTGGACCGCGTCGTGCAGACCCTTGCAGACTTCTCGCGGCCCATGGAGCCGGCTCTGCGCGACGAGGAACTAAAGCCCATTGTGCAGTCGGTGTTGCGGCTCGTCTCCGCCGATGCAGCCAGTCACAACGTGCTGGTAACACTGCATGAAGATGCACCGGGTGACAGCATCTGCATTCTTTGTGACGCAGAGCTGCTGCGCCAGGCGCTCCTCAACGTCTGCCTGAATGCCATGCAGGCCATGCCGGGGGGTGGTGAGCTGCGCATCGCAATCGGACGTGACCGGCATGCAGCCTCCCTTTCCCTGACCGATACCGGCGAAGGAATCGCACCCGAGTTGCTTCAACGTATCTTCGACCTGTACTTTACGACCAAGTCGACCGGCAGTGGCATCGGCCTCGCGATGACGTACCGCATCGTGCAGTTACACGGTGGGGTCATTGAGGTGCAATCAGAAGCGGACGTTTCAGCGAGGAACCACGGCACGACCTTCACCCTGCGGCTGCCTCTCGCAAAGAAGCCCGCACGCCTGTTACGAGAGACGGTAAGCGTGTGACGAGAACCCAGGGTTCCACGACACTCGCCATCGTTTGTATTCTGCTTGCAGGTTGCCGCCGCAAGCCTGTCGCGGTGCCGGTAGCGAGCCCTCCACCGCCAGCCATGGTGAGCGTGCCGCCGCCGACCCACCGTACTGAGGCATATGCAAGCATTCCCCTGAAGACGGTACCGAATCCTGAACTTCTGCTACCACGAAGACCGACGCGACGCTTCAAGCCGCTACATATGACAAGAAGCCAGCTTGCGGCACTGAAGCCCGCACAGGCTCCCGTCGCGCTGGGCCGCTTGACCACAGGAGGAGAGGCAGGTGTTGGAAGCCAGCGCCAGCAGACAGAGGATCTGCTGCGGGGCCAGCAACGACGTTTGGCAAACCTGCCGGGCGACCTGCTCGCCGGACACGCTGAGCAGGTCCAGCAGGCGAAGCTCTTTCTTCGACAGGCCGAGGAGGCCTGGCAGAACTCCGACATCGAAGGTGCGCGAACCCTTGCAACCAAGGCCAAGGTGCTTCTGGACGAACTCACTGCCTGACAGGAACAAGGCGCTCCGCAAACTTCGCTTAGCGCCTTGTTTCTGGCTGACTCGCATTATTTAGCGACGGCGTTTTGGCTTTTGCCCACTGGATGCCTTTGATGGAGCATACTGCTGCCGCTGCGGCCCTTTCGGAGCGGGCATTGTTGTTGGCTCCGGCAGCATACGCGGTGCCTGCGCCGTCTGCTCCTGCGTACCGCCACCGCTCAGGTGCATCGGCGGCAATGCCGTCGGCAGCTGTGGAGGTGGCGGCGCAATCGGCGCCGTCGCCGCTGCCTGTAGCTCCGCGAGCTGTTCCAGAGACTCGATCGGCAAACCATCCGGTCCAAGGATCTGCATGCGGAACAGGTTGCGCAGCGTGTCTTCCTGGAAGCGCTGCATCATCGCTTCGAACATGTCGAACGATTCCTTCTTGTAGGCCACCAGCGGATCCTGCTGCGCGTAGCCACGCAGGCCGATGCCCTCCTTCAGGTGGTCCATCGCCAACAGGTGGTCTTTCCACAGGCCATCCAGCACGGTGAGCATGACGACGCGTTCGTGGTAACGCAGGGTGTCCGGTCCCAGGATCTGTTCCTTCACGTTGAAGCGCGAAGTCAGCGTCTCGAAGAGCGCATCACCCAACTCATGCCGGTTCAACACGGACGGATCGACGTTCGGGAAGTCTGTGCCGAACACGTCGGCCAGCTTCTCCTTCATCTCGTCTACCTTCCACTGGTCCGCGTGGACGTTTGCGGGCGCGGTGCTGTCCAGGACATTGGACAGTGCCGTCGTGGTGTAGTCCTCCAGAATGAGTTCTTTCTGGTCGATACCTTCAAGCAGGTTGTGCCGCAGGCCGTATACCGCCTCGCGCTGCTTGTTCATCACGTCGTCGTACTCCAGCACGTGCTTGCGGCTCTCGAAGTTCTGCGTTTCGACGGCCTTTTGAGCGGCGGCAATCCGGTTGGTAATCATGCCGGATTCAATCGGCACACCCTCCTCCATGCCCAGCCGCTGCAGCAGTGTGCCAACCCATTCACGCGCGAAAATACGCATCAGGTCATCTTCCAGCGACAGGTAGAAGCGCGCTCCACCAGGGTCGCCCTGCCGGCCTGCACGTCCACGCAACTGGTTGTCCACGCGACGGCTCTCATGCCGCTCCGTGCCGATGATGAACAGACCGCCGGTTTCAATCACCTGGTCGTGGTCACGCTTGGCATCGCCTTCAAAGTGGGCGGTGCTCTCATCCCACTGCGCCAGCGTGCATTCATACTCCTGGTTGGAATAGTAGAAGCGGAACATGCCCGGCCCCGCGACCGGCGCAATCTCGCCCTCGACAGCGCTCAATGCGCGAGCGGTGCCGCTCTTTGCGAGCTCCTGCCGAGCCTGGAAGTCTGCGTTACCTCCCAGCAGAATGTCGGTTCCGCGACCCGCCATGTTTGTCGCAATGGTGACCATGCCGCTGCGTCCGGCCTGTGCCACGATCTCCGCTTCGCGCTCGTGGAACTTGGCGTTCAGCACGGTGTGGCGGACGTTCTTTTTCTTGAGAATTTCGCTGAGCAGCTCGCTCTTCTCGATAGAGGTGGTACCCACCAACACCGGCTGCTTTTCTGCGTGCAGACGCTCGATCTCTTCCGCAACGGCGACGTACTTTTCCTTGGCCGTGCGGTACACAACGTCCGGGTATTCCTTACGCTGCATGATGCGGTTGGTCGGAATAACGACAATTTCCAATTTGTAGATCTTGTCGAACTCGGCGGCCTCAGTCTCGGCAGTGCCGGTCATGCCGCTCAACTTCTTGTACATGCGGAAGTAGTTTTGGAACGTAATCGTTGCCAGCGTCTGGTCTTCCTTGCGGATGGCCACGCCTTCCTTTGCCTCGACCGCCTGGTGCAACCCATCGGACCAGCGGCGGCCCGGCATCAGGCGGCCCGTGAACTCGTCCACGATGATGATTTCGCCGTCCTTTACCACGTACTCCACGTCGCGCTTGTACAGGTTGTGCGCCTTGATCGCCGTTTCAACGTGGTGCTTCAGATCCCAGTTTTCCGGATCGGCAATGTTGCCGATGCCGAGCAGGCCCTCGATCTTTTCCCAGCCCTCGTCCGTCACCGTAATGGAGCGCGACTTCTCATCGATGACATAGTCGCCGGTGTAAGTCTTCGTCTCGATGGTCTCGGTAAACTCTCCCAGGTCCAGCTGCGGAATGATGACGTTGACGCGCTCATACTTGTCCGTGGTCTGGTCGGTCGGACCGCTGATGATGAGCGGCGTACGCGCTTCGTCAATCAGGATGGAGTCCACTTCATCGACGATGGCGTGGTAGTGCCCACGCTGCACCAGGTCTGTCAGCTCGAACTTCATGTTGTCGCGCAGGTAGTCGAAGCCAAACTCATTGTTGGTGCCGTATGTAATGTCCGACGCGTACGCGGCGCGGCGCTCGCGGTCGTCCAGGTCATGCACAATGACGCCGACCGTCAGGCCCAGAAAGCCGTAGATTTTTCCCATCCACTCGGCGTCGCGCTTGGCCAGGTAGTCGTTCACTGTAATGACGTGGACGCCGCGACCCGCAAGTGCATTCAGGTAGCAAGGCAGCGTAGCAACCAGAGTTTTACCTTCGCCGGTACGCATTTCGCTGATCTTGCCCTGGTGCAGCACCATGCCGCCGATCATCTGCACGTCGAAGTGGCGCATGCTCACGGCACGCTTGCCCGCCTCGCGGACGACGGCAAAAGCCTCCGGCAGCATTTCGTCAAGAACTACCTTTTCAGCCGCGATGCGCTCATCGCGATCAGCGATTGCGCCAGCACGGCTCTGAATGCGCTCGCGGAACTCGACCGTCTTGCCGCGCAGCTGCTCGTCCGTCAGTGCAGAGATGGAGGCTTCAAAGCCATTGATCTGGTCAAGCACAGGCTGCATGCGCTTGACCGCGCGTTCGTTACTGGTACCAAAGACCTTGGTGAAGACGTTGTTGATCAAAACTGTATCCTTCTGGGCGCTGCCGGACGCACCCTGAGGGATGCACACACCGGCGCGCGGCCTTTCGGCCACCACGTTTCATTATCGGGGATGTTGCCGCCCGGTACAAACTCTACGCGTGTTGTTCAACGCGACGAACTTCCATTTGCACGTGGATGGCTGTTGTCATACACCTGCTGGACCTGCGAGACGGTCAGCTGGGTGTACCGCTGGGTGGTGGAAAGCCGCTCATGCCCGAGCAGCTCCTGAATGGCACGCAGATCGGCCCCATCCTCAAGCATGTGCGTGCCAAAAGCGTGGCGTAGCGTGTGGGGGTGTACGTCCGCAGGCAGCCCCCGTGCGACGGCGATGGACTTCACGATCCGGCCGACGGAACGCGTCGTCAGCCGGGCCGACCCGCGCGCGGACTGGTTGATCAGCAGCGGGCCGTCTGCGGCCAGGCCGCCCTTGCCGACCCTGCGCAATGCCGCTTCGCGCAGCGGCAGGTAGGCCCGCACCGCCTCGGCGGCAGCGTCGCCCAGCGGCACGTAACGCTCTTTGCGGCCCTTGCCCCGCACCAGGATGACGTCGTTAGCCCACTGAATATCCTTAAGATCGATGCCGACCAGTTCCGAATTCCGGATGCCGCAACCGTACAGCAGCTCCCAGATGACGCGATCGCGTTCCGGCCAGCCCTTCACTTCGTGGGAATCAGGCAAGGGCTTTTGCCCATGCTCCATCGAATCCAGCACTCGGTTCACCTCTTCCGCAGACGGCACACGCGGCAGGTGCTTTGGCAGCTTTGGCGTCGCTACCAACCGCGCAGGATTTTGCTCCAACACACTCTCTTTCGCCAGCCACTTGAACCACGAACGAATGGCCGCCAGTGCCCGCGCTGCTGAGGCCCGCGTCAATCCCCTGTCATACAACACGGCGAGATAGCCGCGGATGTGCAGATGATCGACTGCCTGCACCTGAACCTCGCGCCCCAGCGTGCCGTGCAGATAGGCGGCAAACGCCTCCACTTCACGCGTATAAGCGCGCAGGGTGTGGTCTGACGCACCGCGTTCATTGCGCAGCGCCGCAAGAAACAAGCGGACATATTGCTCCAGGTTGACGCCGGGCTCAGGCATGTTCCACGGGCTCCATGCGTCGGCGGCCACGCGGATGATGCAGCCGATGCACTTCCTTCAGCCGCCCCAGTGCCAGGTGCGTGTACACCTGCGTCGTTGCGATGTCCGCGTGCCCCAGCATGATCTGCACACTGCGCAGGTCGGCACCGTGCTCCACCATGTGGGTTGCGCAGCTGTGTCGAAGCCGATGCGGGCTCGCCTGCGAGTTGGTCGACTTCACAATCGTCCAGACCACTTGCGTCGTCAGGGGCCTGCCGCGTACGGAAAGGAACAGCGCCCTCTGCAATCCTTTCGCCGCCAGCAAAGGACGACCTCGCGACAGGTATTCCTGCAGCGCCTCGCAGGCTGTCGTACCCAGCGGCACGATGCGTTCCTTATCCCCTTTGCCCAGCACCTGCGCCCGCTGCTGATCCAGGTGCAGGTCTTCCACACGCAACGAAACGATTTCGCCGGCACGCAAACCGCCCGCGTACAGCAGCTCCACCATGGCATGGTTGCGCAGCGCCAGGCTGTCTGCTTCAGGATGGTGCGCGGCAGAACCGGTCCGCTCCAGCATGGCGTTCACTTCCGACTCGGCCAGCGATTTCGGCAGCACCTTCCACGTGGAAGGCGTTTCAATGTTGACCGTGGGGTCGTGCGCGATACGCTTATCCAGCAGCATCCAGCGGTAAAAGCCGCGCAGGCAGCTCAGCTTTCGGGCTACCGACCGGTCCGTGCGGTCGTGCTGCCGCAGGTGTTCCATCCACTGGCTGACATCATCACGCGTGGCAGTCTGCAGCGTTTTGCTGCTCGCTTCCAAGTGCTCGCAAAACTGCAGCAGGTCGCACCCGTACGCGTCGCACGTCAGCGGCCGCAGGCCTCGCTCCACGCGCAGGCAGGTGACGTAGTCCTGCAGCAGCACCGCATCACGCACGGGCAATAGCACTTCCGCAACAGAGGGCAACCGGGCCATAGACACGATTAGTATGCTGCCGAAGCAGTCCCTCATGCCTCGCCGGAATCTAAGTCGTTATGCCTGATTACCACCCACGGAAACGCCATTCCGATTGCGCCGTCGCGCACTGGAACGACGAATGACCGACGCAACCAAGCATTGGACGATCGCGATTTTGTCTGACACCCATGGCCTGCTGCGGCCTGAGGTGATCGCCACCTGCAGCGGCGTGGACGCCATTCTGCATGCTGGCGACGTGGGTGATCCGGCCATTTTGTCTGCACTTTCCGCTCTGGCACCACTCACTGCGATCCGTGGCAACATTGACATCTCAGGCCTGTGCGGCCAACTACCCGCAACCGATATGGTCCAAATTGGTGATATCACGATCTACCTGGTTCACTCGCTCGCCGACCTCGACATAAACCCCATTGCGGCGGGCGTTCAGGCGGTGATCAGCGGCCACTCGCACAAGTTCGCAGAGGAACATCGAAGCGGCGTGCTTTACCTGAACCCCGGCAGTGTTGGGCCCAGGCGTTTCAGGCTACCCATCAGCATGGCTTTGCTGAAGATCTGCGGGCCTAGTGTCGAGGTGGAAGCGATTTCTCTTACGCCAAAGCTATAATTGACTGCGGATCCAGAAAGACAGAACACGTAGAAGACCGCAGGCTAAGCGGTTTAGCCGCGCCGCAGCCTTGGGTTTGCAAGCGCATACGCCAGGTCAGTCAGCAGATTCGCCGCCAGGTACGTCAAGCCGATCGCCAGCGTGCAGCCCTGCACCAACGCGTAATCGCGATTCGAGATGGCTGAAAGTGTAAGCCGCCCGATGCCCGGCCACGAGAAGATCGTCTCCGTCACAATCGCACCAGCCAGCAAAGACCCAAACTGCAGACCCACAATCGTCAGCACCGGCACCAGAGCGTTGCGCAGCGCGTGACGGTACACCACGGCATTTTCTGAAAGCCCCTTGGCACGCGCCGTGCGGATGTAGTCCTGTCCCAGCTCTTCCAACATGGACGTGCGCACCATGCGCGTGAGGATGGCGGTGAGCGACAGCCCCAGCGTCACCGCAGGCAGGATCAGGTGCAACAACGTGCTGCCACTGAACAGGCCACCCTGCCCCGCGCCAGAAACCGGCAGCCAGCCCAGGCTAATCGAGAAGATCAGGATCAGGATTGGCCCAAGCGCAAAGTTCGGGAACGAAAGCCCCAGCAGTGAGACGCCGCCCAGCACCCGATCCTGCCATCGGCCACGGTGCAGCGCCGACGCAATGCCCGCAGGCACCGCCAGCACCAGCGCCAGCACCAGCGCGGCAAACGACATCAACAGCGTGTAGGGGTAGCGCTGCAAGACCAGATGCGTAACCGAGTCGCGCAGACGAAGCGACCGGCCCAGATCGCCATGAAAGATGCCTGCCCAGTAATGGAGGTACTGCGTGTGCAGCGGTAGATCTAGACCGTAGCTATGGCGCAGCGCGGTCAGGTTCGTCGCACTTGCACCTTCGCCCATCATCTGCGCGATGGGGTCGCCTGGCACCAGGTGGATCAGCAGAAACACCAGCGACACGATGATCCAAAGCACGGGCAACGTCAGCAGCACGCGTCGCAGCACGGCGAGCGAAGGCTTCATTCCTGCACGTCTTCTTTCGCGTGTTTGCTGGCCGACGGTGCGGGCACCACGGGCTTCACGCGGATGCGGCTGATCCTGCGTCCTGTCAGTTCCAGCGCAGTGAAGCTCCTCGGTCCGTAAACGATCTTCTCGCCAACCCGTGGCAGGTGGCCCATCTGCGCCAGCAGAAAACCTGCCAGCGTCTCGACACCTGGCTCGCGCGGAAAGTGCCAGCGCAGCTGCGTGGCCAGGTCGCGCAGCGTCACCGTCCCGTCCAGGTCTACAGTGCCCTGGCTGTCGGGCGATGGGAACGAGCGCGCAGAGCCGTCGAACTCATCCTCCAGTTCGCCCACCAGCTGTTCCAGCGCGTCTTCCGCCGTCACCAGCCCCACGGTTGATCCGAACTCGTCCACCACAATCGCAATCTGGCGGCGACGCTCCTGGAACTCCTGCAAAACGTCTACGGCCAGCTTGGTCTCAGGCACCACCAGGATGTCACGGACCACGTTCCGCAGCTGCACGGAAGGCTCCCGCAGCGCAGCGGGCAGGCGTGAATCGCGCTGGAAGTGCATGAGCCGAGAAATGTCTTTTGAGTACGCCACGCCAATGATGTGTTCGGTTCCCAGCGCGGGATCGTAGACCGGCACGCGGGAGTGCTGCTCTTCCACGATGCGGGCTGACGCAAGCTCCACCGGCATGTCCCCCGGCAGGGCGAAGATACGGCCGCGCGGCGTCATGATTTCACGCACGGTGACGTGGTTCAGGTCGATGGCGCGATGAATCATCTGCTCCTGAAAAGCAGGGATCAGACCGCTTTCACGGGTCGCGGTAGCCGCCAGCTTCAGCTCTTCCGGTGAGTGAACTTCTCCGCCCTCGGACCGCAGCGGCATGCGGAACAGGTGCAGCACAAACGCGGTGGACCCCTTCAGCAAATGGACCAGTGGACGCATCAGCCGCAGGAATACATCCATGGGCGCCGCCACGGCCAGCGCGATCTGCTCCGCACGCTGCAACGCAATGGACTTCGGCACCTGCTCGCCCAGCAGCACCTCAAGGTAGGTAATCAGCGTAAAGGCAAGCGCAATGGCCAGCACGTGTGCCACGCCATTTGCATGGCCGTTCGTCCCCGGAAACAAGTGGAAACGATGGAACACGTCCAGCAGGATCTGCGCAACAGCGCCTTCACCCAACCATCCCAGCGCAAGCGAACACAACGTGACGCCGAGCTGGTTGGCCGCTAGGAAATCGTCGATCTCACGCTTCAGGCGCAGCGCAGTCGTCGCACCAGGGCGTCCCTGCCGCTTCAGCTGTTCCAGCCTTGTCTCGCGTAGAGAGACAATGGCGAACTCGGCGGCAACAAAAAACGCAGTCGCCAGGATCAGGACGGCAACCGTCATCATCCGGAAAAACGCCGACTCGAGCATAGTACGCAGTCTACCGGACTCGCAGACGCAGAAAAGCCCGGAGACAATCTCCGGGCCTTTTCATGCTCAGGAGTTAAACCTGGGCGAGTACCTTGGTGATGCTCTTCTCGATGGTGTCCTTCGGAACGAAGCCTACGATCTGTTCCGCAACCTTGCCATCCTTAAACAACAGCAGAGCGGGAATGCCGCGAATGCCGTAGCGGCCTGGTGTTGCATTGTTGCGGTCAACATCCATCTTCATCACGCGAATCTGTCCGTTGTACTGGGTCGCGACTTCGTCCACGACGGGTGCAAGCGCACGGCAAGGTCCACACCAGGCTGCCCAGAAATCCACCAGCACGGGCTGATCGCTCTTCAATACCTGCTGTTCAAAGTCCGCGTCATTTACTTCGCTTACAAATTGTCCTGCCATGTTCGCTATCCCTTCTGATTCTTTTACCGGCTGCCCGGCAACGGGAAACCCCTGTTGAAATAGATGCAAATTAGGCTAAAGAGTTTCAAGCCCCAGGCTCGGTCGCGCCCATGGGTCCGGCGTCTGTCGCCCTATCGGCTGCGATGATGGAAGCATGATCAACAGCGCACCGCACGCCGTCAGCCTTTCTACAGAACAATTTCTTCAGGCCGCCATGTCCGCTGATATCCGTACCGCGGTCTTTGACTTCGACGGAACCCTTTGGCCGGGCGACGCCGGTTCGGGCTTTATGGATTGGAGCATCGAAACCGCGCTGCTGTCCCCTTCTGCCGCACAGCATATTCTTGGCCGTCACGCCGACTACCATCGCGGCGAGGTTGACGAGATCGCCATTTGCGGCGAGATGACCCAGATCTACCAGGGCCTGAGCGACTCGGAGGTGCGCAGCAGCGCGGCCCGCTACTTTCAACAGCACGTGCAGCCCCACTTCTACCCGGCTATGGTCTCCCTCGTCCGCGACATGCAGCGCCGCGGGGTTGAGGTTTGGGCCGTCTCCTCGACCAACCACTGGATGATTGAAGAGAGCGTGCGTGATCTGCACATCGAACCTGCCCGCGTGCTGGCGGCGAAGGTGCTGGTCGAGGGCGACCGCGTTACTGACACGCTGGTCCACGTGCCCAGTGACGAGGGCAAGGCAGAAGCGCTGCGTGTGGCCGGCCTGCCCCGCCCTGACGCCGTCTTCGGAAACAGTGTGCATGACCTGGCTATGCTGCAGATGGCCCGCCTGCCCTTCCCCGTCAACCCTTCCGCCGAACTGGCTGCGCGCAGTGCAGAATTAGGCTGGCCGGTGTACTACCCGGTTCCTGCAGCGCCACTGCCGTGAACTTCCTTCCGTCTTAGCCGCCGGTAGCGTCTAAACTTCAGTGAAGGTGAAGAAGCAGAACATTCGAAAGCTGGACGCGCACGGCAAGCCGCAGCCTGACCAGCCGAGGCCCAAGTTGCTGCGCCTTGTCGTTGCCGCTCTCATCCTTCGCCCCACCGCTGAGGGCGGTGAGGAAGTCCTCATCTGCCAGCGCAAGGCCGACCAGCCCATGGCGTTGAAGTGGGAGTTTCCAGGCGGCAAAATTGAAGCCGGAGAGGGTCCGGAAGAAGCTCTCCGCCGCGAACTCAACGAAGAACTTGGCATTGAAGCAGTCATCGGCCAGGCCGTCGTCCACATCCGGCATAACTACCGCAACGGTGGCGCCGTTGACCTGCAGTTCTTCACGGTGCGCAGCTTTCAGGGCGACCTGGATAACCGCATCTTCCAGCAGATGCTCTGGACCAACTTCGCTGCCCTTCCCGACTACGACTTTCTCGCTGCAGATCTGGGCATGATCCGCGACCTGGCCGACGGCAAACTCACTATCCCACAAGCCTGACCGAGTAGGCAGTCTGGTATAAGGGCGCATGCGCCGACTGCTCCTGCTGCTGATCACCCTTCTGCTGTTCGCCTCACTGCCTTCGCACGCGACCACCACCCGCGCGGAACAGATCGCCATCGACGCGGCCCAGCATGAGTTGGACACATCGCCGCCCAACGGCAACCTGCACTCCTACGCGCTCTCCCCGGCAGACCTGGCCAAGGGCGCACACCTCGAACACGTGCGTAACGTGCTGCACTTCGGCAACGCCGCGTGGAGCATCTTGCAGCTGGTGCTGCTGCTGTCGTTCGGTGTGATCCGGCGCTTTCGCGACTTCGTCGTAAATCGTTTCCGCAGCCGCTGGCTGCAGGGCTACTGCTTCCTGCTGTTGCTCCTGCTGGCCACCACGCTGCTGGGCCTACCGGTAGACGTGTACGGGCAATGGCTGCGTCGTGCCTACGGACTGTCCGTGCAGGGGTGGGGCAGCTGGCTTTGGGACATGGCAAAATCGCTCCTCATCGGCTGGTCTTTTGGCGGACTGATCACCATGCTGCTGTTCCTGTTCATACGGAAGTTGCCGCGGACCTGGTGGTTCGGCTTCTGGCTCGCCTCCATCCCCATCACCCTTGCGGGTATCTTCCTCACGCCCTACGTCATCGATCCGTTGTTCAACAAGTTCGAACCACTCACCCAGTCACAGCCCAAGCTGGTCCAGCGGCTAGAGCGGGTCGCGCAGCGCGGGCACATGGACATTCCACCCGAACGCATGTTCCTGATGAAGGCATCAGAAAAAGTAACTACCCTGAACGCCTACGTCACCGGCTTCGGGGCTTCCAAGCGGGTCGTGGTGTGGGACACATCGATCAGTAAGGGCACGCCCGACGAAATCCTCTTCATCTTCGGGCATGAATCCGGCCATTACGTTCTGCACCACATCATCCGAGGCATCCTCTTTTCTACGGTCAGCCTGTTCATCCTGCTGTATCTGGGCTACCTGTTCGTGCAGTTCTGTCTGCGACGATTCGGCCCGGCGTGGGGCATCCCTTCGCAGATGGACTGGGGCACCCTCGTCTTGCTTCTGCTGGCATTCTCCGTGTTTTCCGTCGTCCTCGAACCAATCAGCTCCACACTGACACGCATGCAGGAACATGCTGCCGATGTCTACGGGCAGGAGGCAATCCACGGCATCGTAGCCGACCCGGCTGCCACCGCACGCGCAGCCTTCCAGGTGCTGGGCGACACCAGCTACGACGACCCAAACCCGTCACAGTTCATCGAGTTCTGGACCTACTCGCATCCATCCATTGGACGCCGAGCTGCTTTCGCGGCGCACTATGATCCATGGGCAACGGGCATGCAGCCCAAGTACTTGAAATAGGCCAAGGGTGACTCATTCCCTTCAACCCTTGTCAGCACGCAGCGAAGCGGAGGGATCTGCAGGTGTGTTCGCGCGCCCAAAGCAAAGGTGGGCTATGCCAACACTCCAAAGCAATACCTACAACCAACCCCGCACCGACTGCCAGACCAGCACCAGCGAGAGTGCCGTAACAATCCCGGCCGTCCCCCACGCGATCGTGTTGAACCAAAGACCGTTGCGGTGTTCGCCCATCAACTCCTTGCTGTTCACCAGCCGCAGCATGAAATACATCACCACCGGCAACAACAAACCATTCAGCACCTGCGAAAGAATCGCCATGCTGACGAGGGGAAAGCCAGGGATCAGCACCACGCCCGCGCCCGCCACGATCAATCCGGTATAAAGCCAGTAGAAGACCGGTGCCTGCTTCCACGTCCGATCCAGCCCGCTTTCAAACCCAAGTCCCTCGCACACGGTATAAGCGGTGGACAGCGGCAGGATAGAAGCCGCAAACAGCGAAGCATTAAACAGCCCGGCCGCGAATAACAGGAATGCGTAATCGCCGGCAATAGGCCGCATGGCCTCCGCAGCGTCCGCCGGTACATTGATCTGCCGCACACCGTGGACAAACAGGGTGGCCGCACACACCACGACGATGAACCACGCCACTACATCCGTGAAGATGGACCCAACAATTACGTCCAGCCGCGTGGCCTTGTACTGCCGCACGGTGACACCCTTCTCCACGATGGAAGACTGCAGGTAGAACTGCATCCACGGTGTAATCGTCGTGCCGATCACGCCTACCGTCATATACAGGTAATTACGGTCGCTCCATGCCTTGCGCGGTGGTAGCTTTACGGTTTCTACCAGCGCCAGGTGCCAGTCCGGTCCTGCCAGAACACCGGCGACGATATACGCCAGGTAGACGACCGAAGCGAACAGAAAGATCTTTTCGACGCTCTTATAATCGCCTTTCACCACCATGGCCCAGACTAATAAGGCGCATACCGGCACTGCGATGTACTTACTCACATGGAAGAGCTGCAGCGATCCGGCAATACCCGTGAATTCAGCGATTACATTGCCGAAGTTCACGATCACCAGCAGTAGCATGATGATGAACGTCATACGCAAACCAAACTCTTCACGGATCAGGTCGCTCAGGCCTTTACCAGTCACCGCGCCCATGCGTGCGCACATCTCCTGCACCACGATCAGCGCAAGTGTAATCGGCAGCATGGTCCAGAGCAGCGCGTAGCCATACTGCGCGCCCGCCTGCGAATAGGTAAGAATGCCGCCCGCATCGTTATCGACATTGGCGGTAATAAAGCCGGGCCCAAGCGCTGCAAGAAAGAACAGGATGCGGACCTTCCAGCTGCGAAACATCTTCATGACTTAGGGCCCCCCTGAATCGCTCCCGCTTCGCGCTGCACGATACAGTGCAAGGCTGCGGCCTGTAGGTTCGCGCCGGACGGTTCAGCCAACGCAGCATTTATCTGGATGTGTTCCCTGCTCTTGGACGAGAACAGCACGATGCCCGCGGGGTTGGCCAGCAACGCTGCACGCATCATCAGCGTACTCAGAACCTGCGGCTGCCTCAAATCTGCGCCCACCTCAGCAGACCATCGCGCTGCCGTCTCGGCATGCTGATACAGGTACTCCTGCAGGCGGGTTCTATTGTGTGCAAGCGACCGGTGATGGATGTGGAATGTGCCGCCGCTTTCTACCGGGTCAAAGACGGACCACTCCTGCTGCACGACGGAAGCATACGCGGGCGCATCGCGCAGGATGCCGGTCATGTGGTCGCGGTCCGTGCCTACACCGAAGTTGCCAATTTTGCCGGCCTGCTTTGCTCGCTCCAGGAACTCGAGCAAGGCGTCGTTACGAACTTCCCCGGGTGTCGCGTCATGCAGCAGAAACACGTCAATCCGTTCTATACGCAACTGCTGCAGACTATGGTTGAGCGATCGCTCCGCCTCTGCGGGCGAGAGGTTTCTCTCCGCCGGCGCGGCAGACACCGTGTTGGCAGCACGCTGTGCGCGTGCCTTCAAAACGGGTGCCAGCTTGACCAGTGGACGTGCCAGCGCGCGTGCCATATTAATCCATGCCGTGTTCTTTGTGGCGGGAATACCGAACTTTGTGGTGACCGTCACCTCACCGCGGTGCTGCTTCAGAAACTCGCCCAGGCAGCTTTCGGCAGCGCCGAATCCATACATCGGAGCCACATCATAATGACGCAGACCCGCGTCAAATGCCCATTCCAACACCACAAGGGATTGCTTCCTGCCCATGCCACCCATGATGCTCGAGCAGCCAAATCCAAGGCGCGTAGTGCGCCTTCCGGTCCCGGCAAGTTCGATGGTCTGCATGGTGCTCTCCTTGGCGGTCACGCGGTCGCAAGCCTTTGTGCGAGCCTAACCGCAAGCGCAAGCACGGTGTGGGTCGGGTTGGAATAACCACCTGTTGGAAATACTGCGGCGCTGCAAAGGGAGAGATTCGGAACACCATGCAGGCGCAGATCCGTGTCGACCACGCCGCGCTTTGGATCACTCGACATCACGGCACCGCCAATATGGTGCAGACCGTCGTCACAACGAAGACGCAGCGCGGCATCGTCCTGCAGATCGTTCACTATGTGAACCATTGCCAGTCCGTTCACCTCTAACGCCCTCGCCGCTTCCTCTGCAAAGGTGCGAATCGTTCTCAGTTCCAACGCAGAGATCTGCCAGTCAAGCCGCACACGTCGCATCCCCAGCGCATCGCGATCGTCCGACAAGCGGATGCGGCTGGCACTGTCGGGTTGCTGCTCACAATGCACGCGCAGAGCCAGCGCGGTCGCCGGACTGTTATAGACACGATGCCGCACAGCGTATGACCACGTCTGCTGCAGCAGCAGCGGTAGATGCTTTAGAAGATTAACGATCTGCGCGCGGTCGATCTCTCCCCACGCACGCCGCAGTAGCCTGCGACCGGTAGCCTTCACAGCGCCCGTAATCTCCTCTGTGCTGTCCTTGAAGACAATCGTACCCGCCACGTTTAAAACACCGAGCCGCCCTTGTTCTGCGGCGGTCAATCGAAACTTGGGATGGTACTTAAAACCATCCAGCAGCACATTCGTGAACGCAGCGGCGAAACGTTTCTTGTCCATTGGCTGCACGGCACCGACTTCGCAGTCGACGTGATCCTGAAAGTGGCAGCCGACGAGGCCGTTTGGGTTCCAGCGAGCACCCTGTGCATCCGCCAGATTCAACAGCAAACGCGACGTCTCAATGGTCCCGATGGTCAGGACAAATTCGCGCGCAAAAATGCGCATGGAGTGCCCGTTCAGACTCTGAAACACAGCTTCCTGCACGCGTTGTCTGCCCTCATTGACGTGCAGATGGAGCAGATTGGCATGCAAGATAACAGTCAGATTCGTGTCGGAAAGCAGCGTTTCGCCATGCAGAAGCGCAAAGTTTGGCTGCGGGCACCAGCGGGTAAAATACGGCTCCAAACCCGTTCCAAGATTGGGCACTTCGGAACCTGTTCGCTCCCACAAAGCAGCATCACCGGGCACCGCATTCGTGAGTCCTTCGAGCCTGATCGCGGTGTCGTACCCGCTCTGCAGTTTGGCCTTGTCGATGGGCCAACCGTTGCCGGCAATCCACTCTCGCCGGGCAAAGTCGATCGGCTCCAACTCCAACACCTGCCCGCCCCAACGTGTGGTGGTTCCACCCCACGTGCGAAAGCGGCCATCGTGTACGCCGGTATGCCGCTGCCCCACAACGTCGCTACGGTACAGGTCCTGGGTCGCCGCCTCCAGCTGATCGCCACCACTCTCCAGCAGGACGACACGCTTGCCAGCGCGCAACAACTCCACGGCAAGCACAATGCCCGCTGCCCCCGCGCCGACAACACAAACGTCGAAGCTGTTCGAAAAGGACAACGGGCCGTCAGCCAGGTCATGCTTCAACCGCGCACCGCCTGCTGCGCGGCACGTCGTTGCGAGCGAAAATCGTCGATCAGCGGCTGCAGCCGTTCCACAATCTTTCGCACCTGCGTGTCGTTGTCGTAGCCGGACATGGCAGCCCGCCACTGACCGTTTCTCGCGATGCGTTCGCGACCTTCCACGTCATGCAGGTAGCGCTTGATCTTGGCGGCGCACTCGTCAAAGTCAGAAAAGAAGACTGCTTCCTTGTCTTCTGTGAATCGTTCGCTGTGGCCGGCGGAACGTTCTGCCAGCAAAAAGCCGCCGCATGCCGCGATCTCAAAACTCTTGTGCGTGAACTCGTCCTGGTTGCTGTGCGTCAGGAACGACAGGTTAATGCGTGACCGCCAAATGGCCTCGCGGTATGCCTGGTTCCGCAGTTCCCCGTTGCCGCGGTAGATCGCCGCCGTTGCCTCTTCGCCAAGCGCACGCTTCCAAACCAGGCCGCCATTCACCTGCACAGCAAAACCGCACTGCCGCCACAGCCGCGTCAAAAAATCTGCACGCTCGTCATAGGGCGTGCCCACAAAGGAAACATCGCGGTCACGATCGACGTCCGACCAGCCCATGGGCGGGGGGAAATGTACGGTTGGCTCGTACGCAGTCTGGATCTTGAGTGCGTCGCGCGCACCAATTTCCAGGTACTGGTACAGGTTGCGATTGCGCTGCGTGCAGTGCAGGTCGTAATGCGGAATCGTCCGTGCGTACAGCCGCCAGCCCGGGTCGCGGCGGGGGCCGAAGAAGTTGTCGATCATGTAGGACACGGTCACCACGCGCAGATCACGCAGCGTAGTCAGCGTATCCGGGCGCATCCACAAAACCTTGTCGGCCCATACCACGTCAGGCCGAACGCTTTCCGTAGCCGTCAACAGGTCGCGGTTCAGGCGATTCACTTCAGGCCCTGCCGCTGCACGAAATTCGAGTTTGCGCAGCATGCGATTGCTCTGGCCGTAGTCCGACGTGTTGATGGTCGTAACCACATGCCCTTCGCGGCGAAGCGCCAGCACGCGATACCAGGCCGAGTCATAATCCTCCAGCTGCGACACGTAGAGAATCTTCATGCGTCAGCGCCCCGCCCGCAGCAAGGCTATGACAATCTCGGCGTAGATGACCCCTGCAAGTGTGCCGTCACTTTCAACCACCGGCAGCGCGCGCAGATTGTACTTGTCGAACAGCTCTGCTATCTCTTTGCTGCCTGCATCCACGGTGCACGAATGAACCTGCGGCTCTTTGATGGAGAGCAGCGCCGTGGCACCTTCCGCCAAGGTAATGCGCGCCAGGCTGACCGAACCTACCAGATGCTGCGACGCATTGAGCAGAAAGACTTCACTGATGGTTTGAAGGTCGCCTTCGAAGGCGCGCAGAGCCTCGATTGCCTCGCGAACATCTGCTTGTTCGGGCACAGCGACGTAGTCGGTCGTCATGCGCCCTGCAGCCCAGTCATCTGGAAACTCCAGCAGATCTTCCACTTCCTTGCGTTCCTCTGGCTCCATCGCATGCAGGATAGCCTCGGAACGCTCGTCAGACAGTTCGCTCAACAGGTCAGCAGCAGCACCTGGATCCATCTCTTCGATGATGTCTGCGACGCGGCTGGACTCCATGTGTTCCAGCAACGATCGCTGCAGCTTGGGCTCAATCTCTTCCAGCGCCTCTGCCGCAACCTCTTCATTCAGCGACGTAAAGACAGCATCACGCTCTGCCGGTGCAAGGTCTTCCAGAATGTCCGCGATGTCGGCCGGATGCATGTGCGAAAGCCGGTCCGTCTCCACTTTCAGGCGTACGCGACGCGACGGATCGCGGTCGATCAGGTCGACAAACTCCCACGGGATAACACGCGGCAGAAAGCGATGGGCAACGGTATCTACAAAGTGGTTCGGCATGCCCTTCAGCAGGCGACGTACTGCACCGCGCATGCCGACTTCCACTTCCGCGATACGCAGCCTGCAGACGGAGTCATCCTCGACCTCCCACACCAGATCCACATCGTTCACGCGGACCACTTTACGGCCATGCACATCGATAATCTGCTGGTCCAGCAGGTCGCGCTCCAGCAGCACGGAAGAAGGCGAGATACTCAACGGGACCGGCGCGTCGTTGTGGCGTAGCTGAATGTGGCCGTCGGCGCGGAACAGCAACGCGTTCAACGGAACGCAGAATAGTTGTTTGTCCCGCATCTTGCCGGACGCTGAGAGTACAAGGCTGCTGACGTGCGTTCCAGCATCCTCTGACAGCAACAAACACTCGGCCACGCGTCCACGAATCTCCCCCAGCGGACCCAGCATGCGCGCACCCACAAGGGAGGACAGGCTGGTGCGGCGAAGTGTGTGCTGTGTCATCGTCCGCGCCTCCAGTCACTCTCAAGGGCAGTTTACCCAACGGGGTGTGCAGCAGGCGAATCCCGCACCAGAGGCGCCTCTTGACTTATCTCACCGCGAGAAGGACACTGCGGGTAGAACCGCCTGTTGTACCGCCCCACCAGGAGCGCCGTGCCAAACACGCCCACAGTTCGAACCAACCTGATTCTTGCCTCGACCCTGGAGACAGTGGACCGCGTAGAGCAGGAAGCGGAAGGCTTCGCAAAGCGCTTCGGCTTTGACGAAGATGACGTGTCCAACATTGCCATGGCCGTGCGCGAGGCAACCGTCAACGCTGTCATCCACGGGAACTGCTACAACCGCGAAAAACAAGTCACGGCCACCTTTGAAGCGACGGATGCGGACCTTATCTTTCGCGTGGGCGACCAGGGCAGCGGATTCGATGCGCAGAACATTCCCGATCCGCTCTCCCCTGAAAACATCCTGCGAGGCTCTGGCCGTGGTGTCTTCCTCATGCGAGCTTTCATGGATGAAGTACACTTTCGGCAGTTGTCACCAGGCACTGAGCTGACGCTGATTAAGCATCGCGTAGCTGCAACGACCGAAGCCTGAATTTGGAACACGCCGATTTCTCGGCAGGAGAACACGATGAGCATGAAGGTAAGCACGCGCCAGGTCGACGGCGTTACCATTCTCGACCTGAGCGGCCGTATCACCCTGGGCGAGGGCAGCGTTGTACTGCGCGACGCCGTTCGCGATCTGCTTGCCAAGGGTGACAAGAACATCCTGCTGAACCTGGGCGATGTCAGCTACATCGACAGCTCTGGTATTGGCGAACTGGTCAGTGCATTCACCAGCGTGAAGAATGCCGGCGGCGAACTGAAGCTATTGAACCTGACCAAGAAAGTCCACGACCTGCTGCAGATCACCAAGCTGTACACCGTGTTTGATGTGAAGGACGACGAGACCAGTGCCGTGGGTTCGTTTACACGGTAGGTCGTCTCAAATTGATACGGACTGCAAAGTGCGCCTGAAGCTCAGAGCCTTCTTTTAACGCTTCTGAACTCCAGGCGCACTTTGCAGTAGATCGTCGCGTTCTCATATTCTCATCGCGTCAACCTCATACCGCCAGTGCCGCATCCACAGCACAGTTACAGTTTGAGTATGCAGACAGCCCTGCTTCACCATACCCAGCCAGATGCGTCAGTACCTCTGCGAAACCAGGTGCTGATGATCGACGCTGACGACACGCTGTGGGAAAACAACATCTTCTTCGAGCAGGCCATCGACCGCTTCATCGCAATGGTCGCGCACCCAGAACTTTCGCCACAAGAGGTACGATCTGCCCTGGATCGGCTGGAAGCGGTTCGCGTAAAGTCGCACGGCTACGGTACAGAAGCCTTTCACGCCTCGCTGCTGGCCAGCTTTGAACACCTGACCGGCACCGCCTGCAACGCAGAACAGGCACACCACGTTGCCGCGTGTGCTGGCCACATACGCAGCAGTGACATGGTGCTGCTGCACGGCGTTGCAGAAACACTTGTACATCTTGCAAAAACACATACCCTTCTGCTGGTCACAAAGGGTGATCATGCCGAGCAGACCGCGAAACTACTGAGGTCGAACCTCGCAGACCACTTCACGCATGTTGAGGTGCTGCGCGAGAAACATACGTCTGCCTATCGTGCGCTGCTTGACCACTATGGCTTCGACCCGGCTCGTACCTGGATGATCGGCAACAGCCCGCGTTCTGACATTAATCCGGCGCTGGCTGCAGGCATGCACGCGGTGTACCTGCCGCACCACAGCACATGGGTACTGGAACAGGAGCCGATTGCACCGCCTCCACCGGGCCGCAGGTTCTTGCACCTTCTCAGCTTCACTGACCTGTTACATCACTTCGCCTAGGAGCAGGAAAACGGCATTGCTCTGGTACACTTGTGACTGATGGCGCACGCGTCAGGAGCATGAAAATGCACCTGTGCGGAGGTGGCGAAATTGGCAGACGCACTAGCTTGAGGTGCTAGCGCCGCAAGGCATACGGGTTCAAGTCCCGTCTTCCGCACCATTCTCTTAGCAGAAAGGCCAGCCCTCGCGGCTGGCCTTTTGTTGTGCTTATTGCGTGAGCTGTGGCTCCAAAATTGTGTCTTTCACGCTTGCCCAGGTCTTTGCAATACCTTCCTCGAGCGACGTGACGTGGTGCCAGCCTAGGCGGTGCAACTTGGTCACATCCATCAGCTTCCTGGGTGTGCCGTCGGGCTTGGTCGCGTCGAAGTTGAGGCCGCCGGTGTAGCCCAGCACGCGAAAGACCGTCTCCGTTAATTCGCGAATGGTGACATCTTCGCCGGTGCCGATGTTGATCAACGGCGGTTCGTCCTCAAGAAGCAGCGAGCCGTATTGTTCCTCTGACAGATTCAGCAACGCGACGCACGCTGCGGCCAGATCGTCTGAGTACAGAAGTTCGCGCTTGGGCGTTCCGGATCCCCAAACGGTAACTTCGGGCGCACCGGACTGCATGGCCTCTGCCGTTTTGCGGATCAACGCAGGCAGAACGTGCGAGTTTTGCGGATCGAAGTTGTCGCCCGGGCCGTACAGGTTTGTTGGCATTGCGGCCAGGTAGCGCGTGCCGTATTGCCGGTTGTAGCTCCAGCACATCTCGATGCCGGCGATTTTCGCCAGCGCGTAGGGCCGATTGGTTGGCTCCAGCGGGCCAGTCAGCAGGCAAGTTTCGGGCATGGGCTGGGGCGCGAACTTCGGGTAGATACATGACGAACCCAGGAACAGCAACCGGTCAGCTTTGTTCACGTATGCGCCGTCGATCACATTGTTCTGGATCGCGAGATTGTCGCGGATAAAGTCCGCAGGATAGGTGTTGTTGGCGTAAATGCCACCCACCTTTGCAGCCGCCAGAATAACGAACCTTGGCTTGATCTCAGCAAAGAACGCCTTGACTGCCGTCGTGTCGCGCAGGTCAAGCTCCTTGCTCGATCGCGTGACGATATTGGTGTAACCAAGCCGCGTGAGCTCGCGCTGGATAGCAGAACCAACCAGGCCGCGATGGCCCGCGATGTAGATCGCAGCGTCCTTTTCCATGAAGGCAGTTACGTTGGCGCTTTCGGACATAGATCGACTCCGCTTCTTTTTTGCAGCTTTAGCCGCTGAGATAGAACATGCA
>JBPBQP010000059.1:0-37602 GCA_050954745.1 Janthinobacterium lividum
GTTCCCGTGACACCGCTGAATGGGTTCAGGTACGTATTGACGAACAGGTCATACGCCCGGGTTCCAACGTACCGCACTGCCAACAGCGCGCCCTTTACTTCCTGCTCAATTCCCAGGTTGTACTGGTAGGTGACCGGATTCTTCAGGTTGTTCGCCACGGTGGTTTGGCTGGCGTTGGCATTCAGCGTGGGCACAAAGGCAGCAAGCGCGGCATTGGCGTTCGGCGTGCCGACACCCGTTGTCACCTGTTGCAAACCGGCAATCGAGTTCGGTGCCGACGACGCAGCATTGGTTACAAAGTTAGAAAAGAAGCTGTCGTAGAACATACCAAAGCCACCGCGCAGCACTGTCTTACCGGAGCCGAAGTAGCCACCCTGATTAGGGGTGAAGGCAAAACCAACGCGTGGCGACAGGTTGTTTTTGTCGTTCTGCACCTTGGTGACCGTCGCGAGCGGAACGTAGGGGTTACGCTCGTCGATACCGGGGTATGCCAGTGAGTTTTCCGGGTTCCCCGTGTAGTCATAGCGCATGCCAAGATTCATGGTGAAGTTCGGAGCAAACTTCACATCATCCTGAAAGAAGAAGCCCGAACGCCAAACGTGTGGATCGGTACGGCGTGGTCCAATGGTCTTGGTAATGGTGCCGGAAGCACCTGTCTGATTAGCTAAAAAGTTCTGCAGGGCGCTTTGAGCAGTGCCCTTGGCATAGCTGATGGTTCCGGCATTCACGCCAATGGTGTCCTTCTCAAGCTGGCGACCGATGTCGAACCCTGCCCGAATCGCCTGGCGACCATGGGTATAAGTAAACGTGTCCTGCACCTGGTAGAGATCTTCCGCGCGGCCCTGCGGAAAGGTGCCGGTTTGCGCCCCTAGCGATCCGCCAGGAAAGCCTCCGAGACTGAGCTGCGGCAGTGCATAGGCTGGGTTGGCCAGGGTTGAGGCAAGTGGAGTGAAGCCGAAGTTGACGCGAGTTTCGCTGGCGCGAAGCTCATTCAACGTGTTGCCAGTGAACACATGGGTCCAGCTGCCTGCACCCAACTCCGACGTGCCGCCCTGCTGTGTGTCCAGACCCAAGACCGCACCTTCCGCATTGGCGAAGAAATCCGGGCTCAATGAGGTCCGGTCATGCAGGTAGCGGTAGTAGAAGCTGTCCTTGTCGGATGGCTTGAAGTCGACTCGGACGCTCCACTGCGTATCGGGATTCGAAAGCGCGATCGCCGGGCGTACAAACAGGGATTCGCTTACCGAGCAACTAACACTGCAGCCGGCTTGTGTTCCGATGGGGATGGAAGGGCTGGAATTGGAGAGCGCGTAGGTGTTTAGGTACGCGAAGTTATTCGTGTACTGGCTCAGCAGCGCGACCTGCGCCTTGGCAACGGGATCCGTCAGGCCACGCAGGGTAGCGACGCCTGCTGCGTTCGGCAGGGGCGAACTGCTTAGCTGCTCGGTGCCATAAAACCGCGTGAACTGCGTGCCGCCGTAGGCAAACAGCTTGTCCTTGATGATGTCTCCACCAACCGTGCCGCCGATGGTGTGGCTGGTCTGACGCTGATTGCCCTGGCCAGTCCCGCGGAGGCTGTTAGGTACGGCATTCAGCCCATTGCTGGTGTAACGGTCGTACGCCGATCCATGAAACGTGTTCGATCCTGACTTGGTGACCAGGTTGAACACGCCGCCACCGGACCGTCCGAACTCTGCTGAGGCGACACTGGTGATCACCGTGACATCTTGGTAGAGGTCAGGGATGTTGGGCTGGAACGCCTGCCCGCCGATGCCAACGTCGTTCACTTCCTGGCTGTCGATCAGGAAGTTGTTGGACCTTGGACGCGCACCATCCACCTGAACGTTCACACCATTGCTGAGCTGATTATCTGTCGAGAGGACCGGCTGAACTCCAGCAACGGTGGTGGTCAGCTCCAGCGGGTTCAGCGTAAACACCGGCAGCTTCGCGATCTCATTCGCAGAGATGGTACCGGCCAACTGGCCATTGACGGTGTTGATCGTCTCGCCGTTGGCCTCTACCGTAATAGTGTCATTGCGTGAGCCGACCGTCAGGGTGACGTTATAGGTGGTGACCGTGGACGGGCCGACCAGAACGTGCTGTGCCTGGAAGCCCTGAAAGCCTTCGCTGGTCGCGCTGATGGTGTACGCCTCGGGAGAGAGCGCATCCGCGCGGTACGATCCGTCTGCACCGGTCGTCAGGGTGCGGGTCTCGCCGGTCTGCTCGCCCTTGATGGTGATGACGGTGTTGGCGATAACAGCGCCAGAGGCATCCTTGGCGATGCCCGACAGGGCGCCCTTGCTGGTCTGCGCCATGGCGGCGCTGCCCGCCAGCGTGCAGGAGATGGCAATGGCGGTGATCGATCTCAGTGCGAAACGGTTCAAAATGTGTGTTCTCCAGAAGTCATGACAAAGGTGGCGTACGTTTCGACCTTGGTCATGCAATTCAAGGGCCACTCCTCGTTCCAAAAATATGACCGGCTAACAGCTCCAGAGATCCAAAGAACAGGGCATCAACAGAAAATGAAATGTCACAGAATATGGTTTTCAGTATTTGACCCAGCCAGGCCTCACATCCGCGCTGCCTAGCCAGCGTTGTTCCAGATGCCGACGGGCATCAGCCCGAATGCCCAGCTATGAGACAACAGAACCTCTGCTGGCAGTTCCACGCGCGCCGATATGGGAAGTGTCGGATAAATCCGGCCAGCGGAGACCCTCCCCATGCACAACCTCTTCATCGCCTGCTCGTTCTTTGCCACCACCGTCATCGCCTGCCTGTTTGCCGCCTTCCCCGGCCAGCATGAGCTGCCGTCAGAGCGCTAGTCCGCGCGGCAGGCCATGCGGCTCTGTAGAATGAAACCAGAGCCCGCATGGACCCCAAGTACATCCGCAATTTCGCGATCATCGCGCACATCGACCACGGCAAAAGCACCCTCAGCGACCGTCTGCTGGAGCTGACCGGCTCCCTCACCCAGCGCGAAATGCAGGCCCAGGTGCTCGACGCCATGGACCTGGAGCGCGAGCGCGGCATCACCATCAAGGCCCACTCCGTCCGCATGATGTACCAGGCGCACGACGGCATCACCTACCAGCTCAACCTCATCGACACGCCCGGCCACGTCGACTTCTCCTACGAAGTCTCGCGCTCGCTGGCCAGTTGCGAAGGCGCGCTGCTGGTCGTCGACGCCTCCCAGGGAGTTGAGGCGCAAACCCTCGCCAACGCCTACCTCGCCATCTCCAACGGCCTCGAAATCATCCCGATCATCAACAAGATCGACCTCCCCAGCGCCGACATCGCCCGCACCAAGGAGATGATCGAGACCACCGTCGGCCTGCCCGCCGACGACGCCATCGCCGTCTCCGCCAAGACCGGCCTCCACGTCGCCGACATCCTCGAGGCCGTCGTCAACCTGCTGCCCCCACCCCAGGGCGACAGCTCCCTGCCGCTGCAGGCGCTCATCTTCGACAGCTGGTTCGACCCCTACAAGGGCGTCATCGTGCTGGCGCGCGTCATCAACGGCACGCTGCGCAAGGGCCAGCGCATCCAGTTGATGAGCAACGGCAAGACCTTCGACGTGGAATCCATGGGCGTCCTCACGCCCAAGCCCGTCGAGATCGCCGAGCTGTCCGCGGGCGAAGTCGGTTTCTTCGTCGCCACCATCAAGGACGTCGCCGACACCAAGGTGGGCGACACCATCACCGACCCCAGCAACCCCGCCACCGAAATGCTGCCCGGCTTTGAAGACATCAAGTCCATGGTCTTTGCCGGCCTCTACACCATCGAATCGCACGAGCACGGCATGCTCCGCGAGGCGCTCGGCAAGCTCAAGCTCAACGACGCCTCCTTCTCCTTCGAGCCGGAATCGTCCACCGCCCTCGGCTTCGGCTTCCGCTGCGGTTTCCTCGGCCTGCTCCACATGGAAATCATCCAGGAACGGCTCGAGCGCGAGTTCAACCTCGACCTCATCACCACCGCGCCCGGCGTCCGCTACAAAATCACCCTCACCGGCGGCCAGGTCATCGAGGTCGAAAACCCGTCGCGCTGGCCCGACCCCACCACCATCGACACCATCGAAGAGCCCGTCATCATCGCCAAAATCCTCACCAACGAGGAGTACGTCGGCAACATCCTCAAGCTGGTCGAGGAAAAACGCGGCAAGCAGCAGAACATGGAGTACGTCAGCGCCAACCGCGTCATGATCACCTATGAACTGCCGCTGAATGAAATAGTCCTGGATTTCTACGACCGGCTCAAGTCCGTCAGCCGCGGCTACGCCTCGCTCGATTACCACCTCAGCGGCATGTGGACCAGCCCCATGGTCAAGATGGACATCCTCGTCTCCGGCGAACCCGTCGACGCGCTCTCCGTTATCGTCCACCGCGACTTCGCCTACGAACGCGGCAAGGCCCTCGTCCACAAGATGCGCGAACTCATCCCCCGCCAGATGTTCGAGGTCGCCATCCAGGCCGCCATAGGAGCCAAGATCGTGGCCCGCGAAACCGTCAGCGCCATCCGTAAAGACGTCATCGCAAAGTGCTACGGCGGCGACATCAGCCGGAAGAAGAAGCTCCTCAACAAGCAAAAAGAAGGCAAAAAGCGCATGAAACGCATCGGCCAGGTCGACATCCCACAGGAAGCCTTCCTCGCCGTCCTAAAAATCGGCGAGTAGCCCACCGTCCAACTTTGCTTTCGGAAGGGCACGGCTTCAGCCGTGCCACAAAGGCTCCGCCGAAACCAACGCGCGGCCAAAATCTCTCGCAGGAGCGAAACGGCTAATCCCGCGCGCGCAAGACAGCCCGTGGCTGGCCTGTCTTCCACAGGCAATCGCAGATAGCATGGCTCCATGCAGCAGCCTGCCCTCTTTGAAGATCAGCCCATACGGCGTATCTACGACGCACCCACGGAAACTTGGTGGTTCTCCGTCGTCGACATCATCAAGGTGCTCACGCAGCAGGCAGACGCCACCACGGCCCGAAAATACTGGAACAAACTCAAGCAGCGCCTGAACGAAGAAGGCAGCCAACTGGTGACAAGTTGTCACCAGTTGAAACTGACAGCAGAAGACGGCAAGCAACGCCTAACCGACGTAGCCACTGCGGAAACCCTCCTGCGACTCGTCCAGTCCGTTCCAAGTCCCAAGGCAGAACCCATCAAGCTATGGCTAGCCAAGGTAGGCTTCGAGCGCATGCAGGAACTCGCCGACCCCGCGCTCGCAGTGAACCGCGCCCGTGGAGTCTGGCAGAAGCAGGGCCGCAGCGACAAGTGGATCAGCCAGCGCATGAATGGCCAGGAAACCCGCAACAAACTGACCGACTACTGGGCTGGGCACGACGTACAAAAAGGGCAGGAGATGGCCATCCTCACCAACCTCATCCACGAGGAGTGGACTGGCCACAGCGTCGCCTCGCACAAGCAGATGAAGGGCCTCAAGAGCCAGAACCTGCGCGACCACATGACCGAGGCCGAACTCATCTTCACCGCGCTCGCCGAACTCTCCACCCGCTCCATCGCCGAAACGACCGAAGCCACCGGTATGCCCCAGAACAGCAAGGCCGCACAGGAGGGTGGACGCATCGCCAAACGCGCCCGCCTGTCCCTCGAAGAGAAGACAGGCAAGAAGGTCGTGTCCAAGGACAACTACCTGCCACCACCCCGCCAGAAGAGGCAGATACCTTAACCTACGTTCAGGACAGCCAAGATGCTACGCGCGCGCTATGACAAGCACCAGGTAGCCGTAATTACTACGAAGACTTAATCGCAGGTTATTACGGTTACGATCAGGGCGAAGTGAGAGTGACGCGTGCATCCCTGAACTCGCTTACAACCTGCCGCCTAATGCGTTGTTTGTAATGCCGAACCTGCCGCAATATCTTCTGCGAGTCCGCACCAAGTACTTCTTCACATCTTCGAACATACGTCCAAAATGTCCAACGCTTTACAGATGTCTTCCTAATTTTGAAATCAAGCACCCTTCCAACCTTTGCATACAGGCTGTTCAGATTGAACGTCGTGAGTAGTTGCATCTTATCGAGCCCTGGATTGTGATGGATGTGCGAGCGTACAGCTCGCCGGCAGGCCTGCGTAATAGAGCGATTGAGCTTTGCGAGTGTGCTTTCACGTAAAAAAATGTGACGTCCGTCATAACGCATCCCAAGTATTCAACACCGTTCTTGCACCCGGACTTGTGGATTAAGTCACAAGTTTGGCTCGCACCCTTAGAACTGAATTGGTAAGCAGAACATTTGTCTGGGTTAACGACAACGCTTTTCCCTGTACCGCTGATCAAGCTTTGCAAATGTTGAAAGATTGTGTCCCATTCATCTTTCGCGGTAGGAAGAATGATTAAGATGTCGTCGGAGTAGCGCAAATATGTACCGCCGCGCTGTTTAGACCATGCACTCAAATCTTTGTCGAAGTCGAAAAGATAAAGGTTCGATAAAAGATCAGAGATTGGAGCTCCCTGAGGAACACCACAGCAACTAGAATTCACCGTGATAAGCGGGGCAATTTTCTCCCTAAAAACATTAGGCGTGCAGAGTTGAGGGTTGATCTGCTTCCGGGCTACTAGAAATTGCTTTTTGCTTTTGGTTCCCGTAGGAACTCCGATGATTCCAAGAGTCTCATAACAACTTGCCCTGTCCACCCAAGAATACGAGGTTATAGCCCTGAAGACCTTGAAGTGATCAGGTGGAAGCTTCGGAGTGCCGAGCAGGTCGGCCCACTTTTTCTTCAACCACGCATGGTCCAGGCTCTCGAAAAATTTGCTGATGTCCAATGCGTATACAAAGCAGTTGCCATACGACCTGATTGCATCGAAAGCCTCTTTGGCAAAATGGATGTTGCACTTACCTTTGCCGTCTTTTGCCTTAATCCGCCGATAGCCAATTACTGAGTCGGATAGCTCTGCTTTGGTAAGCAACTCTTCGTAAGGCTTCTGAAGTAGTGCTCTGTAATGAACGAATATGTGGGCGTCACGCCGTGCGGCATAACGGATCAACCGACATTTACCTTTGCCTTTAGTACCTTTCGCTGCAAAGCGAGTCCAGCGCTTCTCATACTGAAGAAAGGGGTAGAAAGAATGCCTCTCGACCGCCGCGGGATTCTGAGCTAATGCGTCCGCCTCAGGCAGAGATAGCATCGAGTCGAAGTGCGGAGGGAATGGCTTAATCAACTTCGTTGAACGCTGCTGGCTCATAGGTCGATAGGGAGCGGCAGAACCGATGGTACTTCGGTATATCTGCCGCTCCACACTGTTTCAATTAGGTACCGGTACTATCAACGTAGTGGCATACAATATTACATGGATCCTTGGAATATTGTTTGTCCGCGGTCCCGAGGCGACTATGCACCTTGACACCATCAACCCAAGGCTCTCACTCCCCAGATTGCTCTTCGTAATGAGATAAGTAATAGTAGCGTTCGTTGTGAGTTGAGTCCAGTCCACCAGCTGAGGTGATGCTCATGAGGTTCTCGCCTCGATGTTAAGTATGTTGGTGGAGTGTTGTTAGGGCTTTCGTTTGACACAAGTCTGTGGCGGACTGCGCTGAAGATTGGGAGAACCAAATGAAATCGTTGCTGTTGGCGGGTGGTTTATTGCTGGTACCGGGGGTTCTGTTTGCGCAGGCGAACCGGGCGATTGACTTTAACCCGAACGCTCCGTTTTCGCAGGCGGTGGTGGCGGGCAACACCCTATATGTGGCCGGGCAGGAGGGGCCGGACGGCGGCAAGCTGGAGGGTGTCTCCGTTGAGACGCAGACGACCAACGCCATTGCCGCCATTACCCGGGTGGTGGAGAAGGCCGGCTTCAAGATGGCCGACCTGGTCAACGTGACCGTCTTCGTCGCCGACCTGGACGACGTGCCCAGGATGAACGAGATCTACAAGAAGCTGATGCCCAACCCCAAGCCCGCGCGCGCCACCGTCAAGGTCGCCGGCCTGATCGGCGGGGCCAAGATCGAAATCTCCGCCATCGCCGTCAAGCAGTAGGCCTATTCCGCGTCCGGCAGCACGGTTTTACGGACCCGGAGCGTTTTGCACGCTCGAAAGCATGTTTGGATCGATCCCACCGCGATATGTGCGCGTTTGGGAGCGGTAAAACGGGCGTTATCTGCACCGGCAGCGGTGCACAGTACCACGCAAAAGTAGTGCTGAGACGGTTCATCCGGGCACAAATCGGGGTCGCGGACTCACCATTCGGTGCCGATGCATGTGGTAGCCTGAGGTTCGTTAGTCCGGTGGAAAAGTGTCCGCAAACGGCGGCGCAGATCGGGCAAAAGTTGCACCAAAATCAACCGCAGAGAAGAGCGCGCAGCGTCCTGCCAACCAGAGGAAAGCCGCCATCAATTCAAGCAGCGCAGCAACGGGCAGTGTCTACGACCTGATCGTCATCGGTTCCGGTCCAGCCGGACAGCGCGCCGCCATTTATGGGGCAAAACTGGGCAAACGCGTCGCCCTGATCGAAATGCGCGAGGTGGTTGGCGGGGCCTGCATCAACACAGGAACCATCCCCAGCAAGACCATGCGCGAGGCGGTTTTGCACCTTTCGGGGTACAACTATCGCTCCATTTACGGCATGAATTACCGGGTGAAAGAGCGCATTACGATGGCCGATCTGGCCTTTCGAGTGCAGCACGTCATCAAGACCGAAATCGACGTCACCGAAGCACAGCTTTCCCGCAACAACATCGACATGCTTACGGGTACCGCATCGTTCGACGACGCGACCCATCTACGCGTCACAAACTCCCGCGGATCAAGCGTTTACCAGGCGAACAACATCATTATCGCCACCGGCACCAAGCCTGCCAGCAGCGCGACGGTGCCCATTAACGGCACCACCATCATCAACAGCGACCTGGTGCTGGACCTGAAAACCCTGCCCAAAACGATGATTGTCGTCGGCGGCGGCGTCATTGGCGTGGAATATACCTGCATGTTTGCCGCGCTGGGCGTGCGCGTGACGCTGATCGAACGCCGTCCACGCCTGCTTGAATTTGCGGACCAGGAAATCGTCGAAGCGCTCAGCTACCACCTGCGCGACAGCCGTGTCACCATGCGGCTCAACGAAGAAGTAGAAGCGGTTGTCGAGAATGAAGACGGCACCGTGACCGCCCTGCTCGAGAGCAAAAAGAAGGTCCAGGGCGATGCGCTGCTGTACGCAGTCGGCCGTCAGGGCAACGTGGATGAGCTGCAGCTCGCCAACATCGGGGTCGAGTCGGACAGTCGCGGCCGCATCCCGGTCGACAAGGATTACCGCACCAAATCGCATGGCGTGTTTGCCGTGGGCGACGTGATCGGCTTCCCTTCGCTGGCGTCCGTTTCCATGGAACAGGGTCGTATTGCAGGCGCTCGCGCCTTTGGCGACGAGTCGATCCTGTCGAACCCCAGCTTTTACCCCTACGGCATCTGGACCATCCCCGAGATCAGCTTCCTGGGCAAGACCGAGGAGCAGTTGACCGAGGAAGACGTGCCCTACGAAGTGGGCGTGGCGTATTACCGCGAGATTGCCC
Organism: Janthinobacterium lividum; assembly: GCA_050954745.1. Lineage (GTDB taxonomy): Bacteria > Acidobacteriota > Terriglobia > Terriglobales > Acidobacteriaceae > Terriglobus. Next base: position 9,510 of record JBPBQP010000059.1, read on the forward strand.
GCGGCCAAATCCGCGGCGATACCACAGGCCGCCTGAAGCTCATCTTCCACCGCGAGAACAAGTCGATCCTGGGTGTCCACATCATTGGTGAAGGTGCCAGTGAACTGCTGCACATCGGCCAGGCGGTCATGGCTCTGGGCGGCACCGTCGACTACTTTGTCGAGACGGTTTTCAACTATCCCACGCTTGCCGAGTGCTACAAGGTTGCGGCTTTCAATGGCCTGAACCGGTTGCGCCGCGGCGACTAGGCAGGCCACGCCATGGGGAGCCACCACGGACACGTTCACGGACCCACCAGTGGCAAGCGCCTCTGGCTTTCGCTGGCTGTCACGCTACTGTTTTGTGGCGGCGAGGCGGTTGCGGGTTTGGTGTCTCACTCCCTCGCGCTGGTGTCCGATGCCGGTCATAATCTAAGCGATGCGGTCGCACTTGGCCTGGCAGCATATGCCGTTGCCGCAGTGAAGAAGCCTGCTGGTGGTCGCCATACCTATGGCTATCTGCGCATTTCCACGCTGACCGCGCTATTTAACTCCAGTACGCTAGTGGTCATAGCACTTTGGATTGCAGGGGCAGCGGTTGGCCGCTTTCGCCATCCTGAACCTATCGCGGGCACCCTGATGATCTGGGTCGCAGTTGTTTCCGTGTTGATGAATACCGTTATCGCGCTCGCGCTAGCAGGTGACGCGAAGCACAGCCTGAACAGCCGGGCGGCCTTCATCCACATGGCCGGTGACGCCCTATCTGCGGCGGCAGTTGTGATTGCGGGTGTCATTGTGCGTTACACAGGCTGGCTTTATGCCGATCCGATCGTGTCCCTGATCATTGCGGCGTTCATTCTGTGGTCGGCGGTTGGCATTCTGCGTGAAGCCTCCGATGTGCTGATGGAAAAGGCTCCCAAAGAACTGGATCCTGTGCTGCTGGCAAACTCAATCGGCGCCATTGAGCCGGTGTGCGGCGTTCATGACATTCACGTGTGGACCATGGGCGAAGGTCAGCATCTGCTCAGCTGCCACGTTGCCCTGCCGGGCAGTCACACCTTGCTTGAAACCTCCATGGTGGTAAAGCGCATCGGCATCATGCTCCACGATGACTTCGGTATCGAGCATGCCACCATTCAGCCAGAGGAAGATGGCATGTGCAAGTTCAGCCACACGGACAGCCTGTTCTGCAGCATGGACGCGCATTCGCACAGTCATGCAGGGCATTCGCACTAAGTGTCCCTTCACGAAGGTTGAGCCTTACGTCAGCGGCAGCATTGCTGAAGCCATAAACAACCTGTACGCGAACAAGGGTTCAGCTACTGGAGGTCAGCCTTTAAAGCAGGCCGCGGCGGCTAAAGCCGTTGTCTCTAAAGGCGAGTGTCGGGATGGCTGAAGCCATGGCCTGCCGAAAGCTCGGATTCAACGTGGCCCCCGACATTCTTGCGCCCAAGCAAATTTATTTGTCGACCTGTACCTACTTGCCGAAACGTAGCAGCAGCATCTCGTGCCGTTTCAGGCCGCCCTTGTACCCGCCGCTGAGGCTGCCCATGTCCTTCGCGCCCCACACGTCGTGTGCGGAGGCACCGGAGCGGATGCCGGCTTCTTTCAGGTGCAGGTCAATGCCGCGCAGGTAGCTGAAGTCTTCCCCAAAGTTGATGATGGCCAAGGCGTGGCCGCCGTCTGCGAGCGGGCGTGACCAGATTTCGATCGGACCCTCCTGGTAGATACGTTCGGCACCTTTGCCCAGTGCGTCCTGGTCGATGGCGATGACTTCTTTGTTAGTCAGCACGGCAGTGACTTCGGGCGTCAGCTTCGTGAGGTTGTTGCCAGCAAGCAAAGGCGCGGCCAGCATGGCCCACATGCCCATATGGGTGCGGTTCTCGATTTGTGTCAGCTTGCCATTACCGACCTCGAGCATGTCTGGGTCGTTCCAGTGACCGGGTCCCGCGTACCTTGCAAGGCCGATCTGCGTCTTCGCGATCAGCGCGATGCTGGGGAAGTTCGCCTGCACGTCGTCGGTGGTCCGCCACAGGTTGGCACCCACTTCTGGCCCCCACTGCCACACGGAATCCCACCCGTATTGGCACAGACTGTACACGATGGGTCGGCCGGTCTTCAGCAGCGCCTGGTGCATTTTCTCGTAGGCATCGCGCATCATCTTGTCCTGCACGATTTTGGCCGCGGCGTCGTCGCCGGGAGCCTTTGCCTGCATCTCCTTGCGGAAGCCGCACAGGTCGTACTTCAGGTAGTCGATGCCCCAATGGGCGTACTGGTCGGCATCCTGCTGTTCATGGCCGATGCTGCCTTCGAAGTGCGCACAGGTCTGGTCGCCGGGCGAGCTGTAGATGCCCAGCTTCAGGCCCTTGCTGTGGACGTAGTCGGCCAAGCCCTTCATATTAGGGAATTTCTCGTTCGTTTGCAGCACGCCGCTGGCGTCGCGCTTGCCTTCCCAGGTGTCATCGATGTTGATGTACACGTAGCCTGCGTCGCGCATGCCGGTGGAAATGATCAGGTCTGCCGCCTGCTTTACATCGTCCTGCGTGACCTTGCCTGCGAACCAGTTCCACGAGTTCCAGCCCATGGGCGGCGTGGCTGCCAGCTTTGCAGCAGGGGTAGATTGGCCCATGGCAAGGGGCGAAAGTGCTGCAAGCGCAAGGACACACGGAAGAAGATGACGCATATTAGAGAACTCCGGAGACGGTGAGTGCGTGGCGCAGCAAGCATAGCGCAAAGGCATGCCCGCTCGTCGGAAGCACAACCACATGGGCTACGGCGTACCATGAGGCACGGCATGTTCCCGCATGCAGAGAGGCAGCTTTTTACCCTTGAGTACGACGCAGAGCACTTCCAGATCTTTCGCCGCACCCGGCCGCGTGAACCTGATCGGCGAGCACACCGACTATACCGGCGGCCTGGTGCTGCCCATGGCCCTGCCCTTCGTGACGACGGCTGAGATCTCGCCGGCCGATGCGGGTTTCCGCTTCACCTCCGCCAGCTTCCCTGAGGCGCGTGAGAGCAGTGCAGACGACACATCCACAGCCAACGGCGAGTGGAGCGATTACCCGCTGGGCGTGGTGCGCGAAGTGCTGGCGCTGGGCATTGCCGTGCCGCCGTTTGCCCTGCATCTCCAAAGCAATGTGCCGCTGAGCGCAGGCCTTAGCTCGTCTGCGGCAATTGAGGTGGCAACCGCCGTCGCGGTGCTGCAACACGCCGGTGCTACGCTCTCCGAGCAGGACGTTGCCCTGCTGTGTCAGCGGGCGGAGAACAACTATGTCGGTTCGCCCTGCGGCATTATGGACCAGTTTGTCGTCACCGCTGCGACGGACGGTCACGCGCTTCTGCTGAACACCCGAGACCTCCACTATGACCTGCTGCCAATGAACACCGGCGGCCTCGCCGCATGCAGTATTGTCATCGCGAATTCCATGGTGAAGCACTCCGTCGCGACCGGCGACTACGGTGTGCGGCGACGCGAACTTGAGACCGGGCAGAGCGCCATCCGCGAGAAGTTCCCGCAGGTGCTCGATCTCGGCAGCAGCAGCATGGAGCAGCTTGAGGCGGTGCGGCCGGTGATTACCCATGATGTTTACCTGCGCTGCAAACACGTCATCACCGAGAATGCCCGTGTGCGCGAAGCCGGCGAAGCCATGCGCGCGGGTGACGCTGCGCGACTGGGTAAGGCCATGGTCGGCTCCCACATCAGCCAGCGCGATGACTTTCAGGACAGCGTTGCGGAGATCGATTTTCTGGTCGACACCGCACTGGCCCTGGAAGGCTGCCACGGAGCGCGGCTGACCGGTGGCGGCTTTGGCGGCTGCACCGTCAACCTGGTGGAAACAGCGCATGCGCAGGCCTTTACTCAGGCACTTGCAGCAGCGTATCGCGAGCGCTTTGCGATCGATCCTGAGATTTATACCTGTAAGGCTTCGGATGGCGCGCTGGCCCGTCTGAAGCACGCAACGGAGGCAGCACAGTGAATGAAATGCTGGCAAAGACGCCGCATCGGCGATGGAATGCATTGCGCGGCGAATGGGTCCTGGTCTCGCCGCAACGTACGCAGCGGCCCTGGCAGGGGCAGACGGAAGACACCGCAAAGCCCGCCGAATTGCAGTACGACCCCACCTGCTACCTGTGCCCTGGCAATCCCCGCGCAGGCGGCGAGCACACGCCGCAGTACACGGGCACGTTCGTCTTCACGAACGATTACGCCGCGCTGAAGCCCGACTCAGAACCCTTCGAGAGTGACACCAGCGGCACAGGCCTGCTGCGTGCCGAAACCGAGCGAGGCACCTGCCGTGTGCTGTGCTTCAGCCCCAGGCACGACCTGACGCTGGCCACCATGGAAGTGTCTGCGATACGTGGTGTGGTGGAGGAATGGGCGAAGCAGGAAGCCGAACTCGCCGCCATGCCGAACATCGACTACGTGCAGATCTTCGAGAATCGCGGCGCCATGATGGGTGCCAGCAACCCGCATCCGCACGGGCAAATTTGGGCTACCGAACACATTCCGGACGAACCCGCCGCCGAACTCGAGACACAGACCGCGTACCTGGAACAGCACAGGGAGCCACTGCTGCTGGCCTACCTTCGCAACGAGCTTGGCGAGGGCGAACGCGTTGTGGCGCAGAACGATAGCTGGGTTGCGGTGGTACCCTTCTGGGCAATCTGGCCGTTTGAGGTACTGCTTCTACCGCGCGCGCAGGTCGCAACCATGGCCGCGCTGTCTGACGCGCAACGCGCTGATCTGGCTGACATGCTGCACCGTGTGACCGCCGGTTACAACCGCGTTTTCGACACGCCGTTCCCCTACTCCATGGGCTTTCATCCGGCTCCAAGCGATGGAAAAGAGCATCCAGAATGGCAACTGCATGCGCACTTTTATCCGCCGCTGCTGCGGTCGGCTACCGTGCGTAAGTTCATGGTGGGGTTTGAGTTACTCGGATCGCCGCAGCGCGACATCACGCCGGAATCGGCAGCGGCCACGCTGCGCGCCGTGATGAGTGAGAATAAAGGGCAATGAGCGTACTCAGCCCCTTTCGCCTGCAGCCCACGTTTTCCACCCGCACCTGGGGCCGCCGCGACCTGGCCCCGTGGTTCGCTGTCTCGGCTTTGCCGCCTGCCGAAGAGGGCTCCGACCCTATCGGCGAGGCTTGGCTCACCGGTCCGCAGAGCACCGTCGCCGAGGGTCCGCACGCCGGGCAAACGCTCGCCTCACTCGCCCAGACGCAGGGCGAAGCTCTGCTCGGATCCTTTGCTGCGGCTGCCGAGTTTCCGCTGCTGGTGAAGCTGCTGTTTCCCAATGACAAGCTGTCGGTGCAGGTGCACCCGAACGACGCCGAAGCAGCTGCGCTGGGCGAGGGCCGCGGCAAAACCGAGTGCTGGTACGTGCTGGAAGCCGAGCCCGGTGCAACCGTAGCGTGCGGCTTGCAGCCAGGCATCACGGTCGAACACCTGAAGGCGTCCATCGCCGATGGCAGCATGGAGCGGCTGCTGAACCACTTGCCGGTCAGCGCGGGCGACCTGGTCTTTGTGGACGCGGGCACGGTACACGCCATCGGACCCGGCGTGACCATTCTTGAGATTCAACAGACGTCAGACATCACCTACCGCCTGTTCGACTATGGCCGTCCGCGTGAGCTGCATCTGGAAAAGGGCCTGGCCGTAAGCAAGACGGAGACACGTGCGGGCAAGGTCGCTGCGACGCCCATCGCGCATGGCAGACGCCTGATTCAGGAGCAGTACTTCACCGTCGACAGCTTCCCCCTGCGCGCTGGCGAAACCATCCTGCTGGAAGATGCGAAGGGCAAGCCACAATGCTTTGTCGCGCTGCGCGGAGATGCCGAAATTGTCGTGGATGGCACGGTAACCGCGCTGCCTGCAAGCAGTGCCGTTGCCGTTCCCGCGTCAGCAGGTGCCGTCACCATCAAGGCTGCAAACGATGTGGAAGTGGTACGAGCGACGCCCTAGCTGCCGTTGTAAGCAGCACGCAGTGCTGTGTGGACGGCACCAAACCGAACTCCCTGGGGTGCAAACTGCCCTGGGCCTGCATGGCACCAGGCCAGGGCGTACTGGAAAATCAGGCATCTAAACGCTAGGGGTTCTCACATGAGCAAAGAAGCGAATATCGCAGCACAGAAGCAGATGGGCGAGATCATCAACAGCTACCAATTCGATCGGCTGAAGGAAGTCATGGCACCTGGTGTAAAGGATCACGATCCTGCGGACGACCAGGGTCCCGGTCCCGAGGGCTTTGCCGGCTGGTTTACGCAGTTCCACTCTGCATTCCCGGATTTCAAAATCGCTGTGGAACACATGCTTGCAGATGAAGACAACGTTGCCTTCGCGTACACCATTACCGGCACGCACGGTGGACCATTCAATGGCATCCCGGCGACCGGCAAGAAAATCAAGGTGCGCGGCATGCAGATCTCCAAGTTCAACTCCGACGCAAAGATCGTCGAGCGTTGGGGAGCTTCACACGAGGTCGGCATCCTGCAGCAGATCGGTGCGATGAAGCCGGTAGCACACCTCGATGAGCCGCCCGTACTCTCCGCTCCTAATCTGTAGCGACACGGCCCGCGCAGGATCTCTGCGCGGGTATTTTCTGGTCGTTAGTAATCTCCGCCGCTGACGCCGCTCGCAGCGAGGTTCTCAAAGCGCGTGTAGTCCGCGAGGTACGCCAGCTTGATGGAACCCGTGGGACCATTACGTTGCTTGGCGATGATGATTTCCGCCTGCCCCTTGATGTCCTCGTTTTCGCGATCGTAGTACTCCTCGCGATGGATGAAGCAGACTACATCCGCGTCCTGCTCGATGGATCCAGACTCGCGCAAATCGCTTAGCAGTGGCTTCTTGTCGCCCTGCCGCTGTTCACTGCCACGCGATAGCTGCGACAGCGCGACCACGGGCACACCCATCTCCTTCGCCAGCGCCTTCAGGCCCCGGCTAATGGCAGAAACTTCCTGGTTTCGGTTCTCTGGACGGCGACCGCCCGGCCCCTGTGATGCCATCGTCATCAGCTGCAGGTAGTCAATCATAATCAGGTCCAGCGCGCCTTCCTGCTGCTTCAGACGACGAACCTTGGCACGCATTTCCGTCAGCGTAATGCCAGGCGTGTCGTCAATAAACAGCTTTGAACTCATCAGCCGGTCCAGCGCGTTGATCAGCTTCTGCTTGTCTTCGCGGGGCAAGAAGCCGGTCTGAATCTTGCGGCTGTTGACCAGCGCCTCGCTGGCCAGCAGGCGGCGCAGCAGCGATTCCTTCGACATTTCCAGCGAGAAGACAGCGACCACCTTGCCGTCGCGCACGGCGGAGTTCTGCGCAATGTTGATGGCCCATGCCGTCTTGCCCATGGACGGGCGCGCGGCAATGATCATCAGGTCGCTCTTCTGCAGGCCGCTGGTCATGCGGTCGAACTCGGTGTAATGCGTCTCCAGGCCGGTAATCTCGCGGCCCTGTTCGTACAGCTGGTCGATAGACCCGAAGCTCTCGCCGACGATCTGGCCGATGTCGGAAAAGCCGCGCTTGATAGCATTCTCACTGATTTCCAGCAGCCGCGTTTCCACTGAGCCAAGCACATCGAGCGAGTTTTCGCTCTGGTCAGCCGCGCGGTTCAGGCCCAGCTCGCACACCTGCATCAGCTGCCGCATGATGCTCTTGTCCTTGACGATCTGGACATAGTTCTCAATCGCCAGGTGGCGCGGCAGGTTCTCATATAACGAGGCCAGGTAGCTCTGATTGCCGACCGCCTGCAACTCTTTACGCTGCTCCAGGGCATGCGAAAGCGTTGTCAGGTCGATGGCATGGCCAAGCTCTGATAGCTCGATCATGGCGCTGTAGATGCGACGGTGCGAGTCGAGCGAGAAGTCATCTACCTGCAGCTTCGCGGTAGCATCTACAACGGCGACAGGATCAGACATCATCGCGCCCAGGATGACGCGTTCCGTGTGGACGGATGCGGGCAGGCCATCGCGCTCTACGATTTGGAGAAATGTTGCCATGGCTTCAGTTTAGGCTTCGGCCAGCCCTGTGGCCTGCTGTGAAGATTGCCGGGTTCGGTGGATAATCAGCAGCATGAGCCAGAAAGACGCACTCCGCATTCCCGCCGCTGCCATGAAAGACCCACGTTCGCTTGAAATCCTGCGCGTATGGGTCGCAAATGGCGAACAGCACGTCGCCCTGTCGTTCGGCATGTGGGAGGAAGCGTCGTCGTGGGGCGTGCTGCTGGCTGATCTGGCCCGCCACATTGCCGAGGCCCACGCCCAGCATGACGAGACCATCGACCCCGAAGACTTCATGGAAGGCATCCGCAGCGGCATGGAATCGGAACTGGACGGCGAAGAAGAAGAAGGCGAAATCGAAGGCTCGGTGCAGTAAACCGGACTACCGCAACTGGGCCAGTTCCCGTGTGTGCACCTCTACCAGTGTGTTGATCAGGGTCATGGCTGCGGGTGTTACGCCGGGAATGCGGCTGGCCTGGCCCACGGTCTGGGGGCGCACGCGGTCCAGTTTTTCCTGCAGTTCGCTCGAGAGTCCGCTGATGCCGCGATAGCGGAAGGTTGTGGGTATCACTCGAGCTTCTGCCCGGCGCAGCTTGTTGATGGAGCGTTGCTGCTGGTCCAGGTACCCTGCGTACTTGATCTCTGTTTCGACCGCGCGCAGTTCGTTGTGCACGCGCGAAGACAGGGGTAGCTGGGCGTACTCCGCGAGCGCGTCCGTTGCCAACAGGTGCGGACGCAAGGCGGAAAGCAGCAATTCGATGCGTAGTTCCGGACGTTTTAAGAGTTGTGAAAACGTTTGCCCCTTCAGGTCGGCAGGCGTTTGCGATGCATCGTACGACGTTGATTTTCCGCCGCGACTGCCACGCTCTGGAGGCGCGTCCTGATCCAGGGAGTCAGCTTCGTGATTAAAGCGCCCGACCGCCTCCGCCAAACATTTCGATAGTTCTACAACTGTTGTAGCGTCCACGCGAGCCGTATCAAGCAGGACGGTCATAGCGGCCATGCGCGCCTGTCGCGCCTCATACCCTGCCCAGCCTTCGTCGTCAATGAGGCCCAGGCGACGGCCATGCGGTGTCAGGCGACGGTCGGCATTGTCGATGCGCAGGTGCAGGCGGAACTCCGCACGCGAGGTGAACATGCGATACGGCTCGTTCGTACCCTTCGAGATAAGGTCGTCAATCAATATGCCGGTGTAGCCTTCGCTGCGGTCCAGCGTGAACGGGGCTTCGCCCTTGACGAACAGGGCCGCGTTGATGCCGGCCATAAGGCCCTGGCACGCTGCCTCCTCATAGCCGCTGGTGCCGTTGATCTGCCCGGCAAGGTACAGGTTCTCAATCGACTTCACACGCAGCGAACGATCCAGCTCCGTTGGGTCAATGCTGTCGTACTCGATGGCATAGCCGGGCCGCAGCATGGTCGCATTTTCGAGTCCGGGAATGGAGTGCACCATTTGCAACTGCACGTCTGCAGGCAGGCTGGTGCTCATGCCGTTGATGTAGATTTCGTCGGTGTTTAGACCTTCCGGTTCCAGGAAAAACTGGTGCTGCGTCTTGTCTGGAAAGCGCACAATTTTGTCTTCGATGGATGGGCAATAGCGCGGTCCGATTGCCTCGATCTGGCCGGAGTACATGGGCGACCGATGCACGTTGTCGCGGATTAGCTGCAGCGTTTCCGGCGTGGTCGTTGCGATGTGGCAGGGTACCTGACGCAGCAGCGGGACATACTTTGATCGGAATGAAAATGGCGTTGGGTCCGCGTCGCCCGGCTGCTCGGCAAAGCGCGTCCAGTCAATGGTTCGGCCATCCAGTCGCGGCGGCGTGCCCGTCTTCAGGCGACAGGCACGCAGGCCCAGCCGCTTCAACGCTTCACCCAGCTTTACGCTGGCGGGTTCGTTCGGTGTGCGGCCCGCGCTGGTCTGTTGTTCGCCACAGTGGATGAGGCCGTTGAGAAAGGTGCCGGTCGTAATGACGACTGCCTTTGCCCGCATCTCGCTGCCATTGCGCAGTCGCAAGCCGACGCAACGTCGCTGCTCTGCCTGCGCGTCTTCCAGCAGGACGTCGACAACCTCTGCCTCTATGATGTTCAACATCGGAATGCTGTGCAGCTTGTCACGCATGACAACGCGGTACTGCGCCTTGTCGCACTGCGCGCGCGGCGACCATACGGCGGGCCCGCGCGAGGTGTTCAGCAGGCGGAACTGGATGCCGCAGGCGTCGGCGACCTCACCCATCAGGCCGCCCAACGCGTCTACCTCGCGCACCAGGTGTCCCTTGGCGATGCCGCCGATGGCAGGGTTGCAACTCATCTGCGCGACCAGGTCAAGGTTCAGCGTGAACAGCGCAACACGCAGGCCCATGCGCGCTGCTGCTGCTGCTGCCTCGCAACCGGCATGTCCTGCGCCTACCACCAGAATGTCGAATTGCTCCGTGTCACTCACAGCTTCATTTTACGGCGGCGAAGCTAATCGGCATTGGCGCCGGAGCGGCTACCGGTTGGCCCAGGTGGTGACGGTCCATGTGGAACCGCCAAGTCACGCATGACGGGGTCGGTGATGGGAACGGATGTGCCCGCAGGTCGAATGAAGGCCCTGGGCTGGCCGCAGGCAATACTGATGGTGCTGGTGCCGCCGGAAAGCCCCGTGGGTCGGGGAAACTCTACGATGTAACGGCCCCGCAGCAGTTGGACAAAGCGGCTGAAGGTATACAGCAGGTTGTTGCGGGTCGTCTCAATGACCATACCGCCGCTGCCTTCGGTGATCTCTTGCAGCCAGCTTCCCGCCTTCGATCCGGGATCCCCGTGGCGCAGCTGCGGGTCCAGGTGCGGCACCCTGTAGCGCTCAGCCACAGCGAAAATGGCCACACCATTGTGATTTGCGTCTTTGCGCAGAGTCTCCGCCTGTACGCGGCTGCTGCCATGGTCCTGACCGTTGGTGACGGCCATCACCACGCGGCGGCCCGGCTCGTCTGCGAGGGTTCCCGTCAGGTAGTCCACGGCATCCCATAGACCGATGGGCCCATCGCAGCGTCCCATGCCGGGCTGGTACGGCAGGTAGGCCAATGCACGCTTCACGCTATCTGCGACAAAGAAGCCACTTGCTGGAACCAGCGTGGAGAAGCGGCGCAGCTTGCAGCCGTCCATGCCATACACGGCAACCCGGTCGCGCCCGGTAAGCTGGCGATCTGCCATGACAGGCAAGCTCTCCAGCAGCAGGGGCAGCAGCGCATCAGGCGAGGAGCCATCCAGCAGGATCGCCAAGGTTATAGGGTCGTCGCCCTGCTGCCGAACAACGCCCGGGCGAAACGGCTGCCTTGTATCCAGCCGAACAGTGAACTTGGTCGCATCAATGAGGGGCAGGGACTGGTGCCGCTGGCTCAGGATCAACACAGGAATCTGCATCAGATTGGCATACACGCGGATGGTGCCGCCTTCTGGAATCGTCGTCTGCGCCTGCGAACGATGCCCCAGCAAGCCTGCGCAAAGCATCATCTTGAGCGTTCCGGCGCGCCATCTGCCAATGTTCATACGTGCCCGCCAAGCTAGCAGGTCAGCTTATGGAAGACAACGTGAGTTCCTATTCAAACCGAGGCAGGTGACGCATCTCGCTGAGCGGAACAGCCTCCGTTGGGCAGCCGGCACGAACCCAGCCACGCAGGCCGCCCTCAATCACATGGACGGTTTGGCCTCGCTGCCCCATGACGTGGGCGATGCGGATACTGGTGGCATCCCGCAGGCAGGAGCAGTACACATAGATGTCGCACTCCGGTGCCAGTGTCTCGCGCAGCGCGTCCAACTCGAGCCCGAGCCGGTTTGGCTCTACGCGGATGGAGTTCTTGATGCGCAGCATGCCGGGATCGTAGTAACCGTGGGACCGCACGTCGGCGATGACGATGGGGTGCTCCGGGTCAGGATTCTCAAGCCGTTCCCGTACCTTGTCGACCGAGATGCGCTTTACGTCCTTGTAGCGACCGTCACGCACCTGCACAAAAATCCACATGGCCGCGTAGCCGGTCACGGCAAGCAGTGCAACACCCAGCGCCACATGCCCCACCACGGCCAGCGCGCCTTCCACCGCACGAACGTACCGGCTGGCAAAGAAGCCAACCGCCGTCCAGACGCTGACATGGAGTACGGCGCCCGTAAAGTCGAGTCGCCAGAACTTCCAGGGGCTCATGTTCAGGCTGCCAGCCAAGGGCGGTGCCATGCTGTTCAGCCCCGGGATAAATCGCGCCACCAACAGCACACGCGGTCCGCGCTCATAGAAGAAGTCCGCTGAGCGGAAGATGCAATTCTCCGGGTCCATGGTGACCCGACAGAGGCGGGCCAGCAACCACCAGCCAGTAACGCGTCCGCCGGTGTACAACAGGCTGGCACCGGCACTTTCTGCAAGTATCGCCCCAAAAAGCAGCCAGTAAAGATGCAGCGAACCACCATGGGCGGCGGCCCCGCCCAGCACAAGGGCCAGGCCGGCAGGCAGTGGCACGCCAAGTGATGAAACGAAAAGTAGGACCACAACGGACAGGTATCCGTGCGCCGCAATCCATGCTGCCAGACTCATACTGCTAACCCAATTTCGCTGTTGCACCTCATCAGATGCGGAAAGCGTTCTGAGGTCGCGTAGCCGGACGCTACTCTTATTGCAGCAGATGATGTCTCTAGTTCTATTTCGAAATCAGACCTGACAGGAGGGATCGCGTGAGCCAAGACACCAACCGTGGAGACAGCAACCAGAACGGCGCAGAGCCGTTGTACGGACCAAGCGCCGGAGCACGCAGCCGGAAACCCGGCCAGGCCCAGCAGACGGCGTTCGATGGACCTGCGCCCGCGTACACGGCACCCTATCCGCCCTACCCTTCCGATGTGCCGTATACCCTGCCCGTTCCGGTCAACATCGCCGCGGGTCTCGCCTACCTGGTGGCACCTGCGGTGGTCTTTTTGCTGCTGCCCGCCTATCGGTCCCATGCGCTCCTGCGCTTCCACAGCTGGCAGTCCATCTTCTATTTCCTGGCTATAGTGGCCGTGCGCGTCGTGGAGCAACTATTGGTATCCATGGTGCCGTCCGCCATCGCTTTCAGCATTAGCAGCCTGGTGTTGTTGCTGCTGTTTGCCGGTTGGGCAGTTGCCGTCATCAAGGCGCTGCAGGGAGAGAAGTGGCTCATGCCTGGCGTTGGCGTGTACGCCGAACGCACCGCCAGCACCACCAGTTCACGCTAGTGCCGAAACGCGGGCAGAACCTTTACGCCTGGAGCGAGTAAGTCTCTGACCGCACCAGTCGGTAGCCGGAGGGTAATTGCAGGTGCGCAGGCGCGTCGCCGTAGACTCGCTGTGTAAGCACCGTGAAGTCACCCAGGAATACCTCCACCACGGAATGATCCACAAAACAGCGGATAGTCCAACTGTCCGGCAGGTCGTTCATCCGCGATACCGCTTCCCCAGCCCAACGGATGGTTTCGTCCGCGCTGGATCCATCCACGTGCAGAACTGCTGAGTTATACAAGACTGTTCCCGCAGAGGCCTGTCGTGTGACATGCAGAACGATCTCGCACTCCACCGGATCGGCCTTTGCAACACTCCGATCACGCAGGCGGGCGATCTGCTGAGCAGGGCTGAACCTCACCTCTCCGTCCCGCAGGGTCAACACGCGTGGCAGGCTCATACAGCCGGCCCAGCCAGCCTTGGCAAACTCTGCCTGCGGCCTTGTCTCTTCGATCCAGCCCCAAAGGATGCGATTGCCTGCTGCGTCCGTTTGGGTCTTGGGGGCATAGTAGGGGCCATGGTTTAGCAGGCCTTCGCGTTCCGGTATCCAACGCATGGTGGCTTTATTCAGCGTTCCGCTCTGCCACACCGTTCTGCGACCGCTACGGGTGCCGGTGGAATGTATCAGGACGTGCTTCCCGCCCAGCGGAAAGAAGTCCGGGCACTCCCACATTTCACCGGAGTCGACCGTGTCTGCTTTATCCTCGCCCGTCCACTTACCCTCTGCAAAGATGTGTTGAAAGGTCCACGCACGAAGGTCGGCAGACTTATACAGCAGCACGTTGCCGCCGATGCCCTTTTGGCCGGAAGCCAGCAGCATGTAGTAGCTGCCATCCGCCTCCTGCCAGGGAACAGGATCACGGAACCCGGTCACCTTCACGCCCGGCGGCGGTGCGGTGAGGACGGGACGCGGCAATTTGTTCCAAACGTCCAGGGCCGCGTCGGCCTGCTTTGCACTGGGTTGGGTGGGCGTTGCCAGGCACTGCTGCTCACGCTCGGGTGGACTCGATCCCCACAGCGTCGACTCCGCTGGTGAGGAGGGCGAAACGCACGTGTACAAAATGGTGGGCGTACTACCGTCAAGAACCATGCTGCCCGTAAAGACACCGAACGAATCCGGGCCGCCGGGTGTGGGTGCAAGCGCCACTGGCCGCGCAGACCAATGCACCATATCTTCGCTCACCGCGTGCGCCCAGTGCATGTCTCCCCAGATACTTGCGCCAGGGTTGTACTGAAAGAACAGGTGGTAACGACCGCGAAAGTACACCGGCGCGCAGGGATCATTCATCCAACCACGCTTTGGCATCAGGTGGTAGCGCGGGCGTAGGGCATCTGATTCGATCCTTGCCCGCGAAGGAAACTCAGCAAGGATCCGGCCCGGAAGAGCAGATGTCAGGCCTGCCGCCGCCAACCGCTGCAGCATAGCTCGGCGCGACATGCTACCAAGAATCAAGGACATGGCTCCCGATGCGCTTACTGAAATACATTTGACTTCCCCCGGACTACCGGCCCTGTGACTAATCCGAGTAGTGGCTGGAGCCAGTAAACAGGCCGGGAATGCAGGTTGCGGTGCCCTGACTTACTCTGCCACTGCTTTCTTGCTTGGCGTCTTTTTCGCAACCTTCGGTGTGGTCTTCTTCAGCTTTGCCCAGCGCGCCTTTTGTGCTGCTGCGACGCGGAGGCGACCTTCTGCGCTCATACCTTTACGTGCCTTCTGCGGCGCGAGTTCCTTGTCACCTTTAACGGCACCGGTGACCTGTGTACGCAGTTGCTGCAGACGCGCGATCTCTGCGTCGATGTGGGCGAGGTACTGCTCGGAGTTTTGGGTGAAGTCGCGTGCCATAAAAATAGACTAAGTCATCTTTATGCGTTGTGGTCCGAAAACTTCTATCTTTTCCGTGACGAACCGGCCCATTTGGATTCCGGTTTTACTGCGCACGCAAACAACTTTGCGGAAATACAGAGTTCAACAGAAACACGCAAAGTTCTCCCCTAAGTCCGCGGGGAAGCGGGCAAGCTACGCATCCCTTAAGAAGGTGTCCTTAGCCGAGGATGACAACGACTGAAACGAACCTCCTTTATCTAAGGACCAGGAGTAAGTCTTTCGTCATTCCTGCCGGTAACCTAGCAAGGTGTTGCACCTTGTACCAAAGCGAGTCAGTGAATACCGCTGGCTGCAAAGACGGCAACCGCCGAAGACAGCTCAGCGCGCGTGATAAAGATGCATCCGCGCGATATAAAGCGCGACCGTGGGAGTAAGTGTCGTCCCGCAGGAAACACCAATCCGCAGCCGTTCCCGTATGCCACTCGCAGAGACATCTTCCTCGAGGGTCTTGAGCAGGTGCACACGAGCCTCCTGCGACGCTGTAAGTTGGAGGGCAGATAAGTCATCCAGTGAAAAGCCGGGACGCGAGACAACAATCCACTCTGCCAGTTCCAGCAGGCGTGCTGGTTCGCGCCAGTACGGCAGTGTTAGAAAGCTGTCGGCACCCACCAGGACAAACAGGCTGGCCGCTGGATATTGGCGTTGTACGGCGGCAAGCGTATTCACGGTGAAATTTGGAGAACCATCTTCATGCGGTGCATCGATGTCAGACGTTTCCAGCCGCGCGTCATCTGCGCACAGCAGCCTTGTCATGGCCACCCGGTCCTGAAAAGTGGCACCGGGGGCATATTGCTTCAGCGGCTGCACGCCGGTCGGCGCCAACAGCACACGATCGAGCGCGAAAGCATCTGCTGCTGCGCAGGCCAGTGACAGGTGTGCCCTGTGTGGAGGATCAAACGTGCCGCCAAAAAAACCAATGCGCATGCGCCACAGTACCCTGCGTTCCCTGCCCTTTGCAATCTATTCCCGGGTTGCGCTCTGCGGCAGGGCAGGCCGAAGTCCGCCAGCAACCTGGCTAGCCACGGTCATCGAACATGGAGCCAATAACCCCGCCGATGACGCCAGCACCCATGCCCGCGCGCGTTTCGCGGCTGGGTCCCGGCAGGTATTCCTGCAGGGCATGCGCAAGATTGCTTAGGGGCAGTGTCTGCAGCCAGACCCTGCCGGGGCCGGTCAGCGCGGCCAGAAAGATGCCATCGCCACCAAAGAACAGGTTACGTATGCCCGGGACACGCGTGATTTGAAAATTGACGGAACTGGCAAACGCACCCACGTGGCCGGGGTGAACACGCAGCGTTTCGCCGGGCTTCAGGTCTCGCACCACGACCTCGCCCGACAGTTCGAGCCAGGCCGTCCCCGCGCCATAAAGCTTTTGCAGAATAAAGCCGTCGCCGCCAAAGATGCCTGCACCCAGCGATTGTTGAAACGCGAAGCCAAGACCGATGCCGGCCGTGGCACATAGGAAGCCATGGCGATGCACCATGTACTCGTCACCATTGCCATTCAGTTCCAGCGGCACAATATGCCCCGGCACCTTGGTAGCAAAGGCAATTTCACCGGGGTAGCCCTGCGCGGTGTATTCGGTCATGAACAGAGTGCCGCCGCCGGCCATGCGTTTAATGGCTCCCATGAAACCACCGCCGCCTGCGGCCTGCGTATGGGTATGCATCGCAATGGAAGCGGTCATCCAGCTAAGCTCACCTGCCTCTGAGATGACCGTCTCGCCGGGCTGCAGAAGAAACTCAATCGCTGGCATCGTCGTGCCGTGAACGCGTGACTGCATAAGATGTCCTCTCGGGCCGGTGCGACACGGCCATACTTCATTAAGATACGGCTGCCAGTCGCCGTGGTTCCCTTCTATCCGCGAGACAGTAGGAACGGTGTTAGGCTGGGTGCAAATTATTGGTTTGAGTGACTGACTATCCTGCCTGTACAGCCCATCGCCCTGCGCCTGCAGCAGGTATTTCAGCAGTGGCCCGATGATGCATTGGTCACGTGGCTGGACCGCCGCGGCCGGCCGGTCCAGGTATTTACAGGCAGCCTGTTACTGCAGGAAGCAATGGTGCGTGCTGCCATGCTCGAGGCTGCCGTACCGACCCGCGCAAGCTGCCTGCTGGTCATGCCCGCCGGGCCAGAATTTCTGCTGACACTGCTGGGCTGTCTATTTGCGGGCCTGGTCGCGATTCCTTTGCCGGAACCCAGTTCTGGCGCGCATGCAGAACGGCTTGCGGGGGTGCTGCAGACGTCCGGTGCCAGCGCTGTTCTTTGCGTGTCGACCAATTCTGACACCCTGGCGGCGCTGTTGACCGAGGCTAGGCCGGAGACGAACTGTCAGCTCATTGCGATGGATGTGGCGGAACGCACAAATGACCTGCCTGCGTGCGCGGGGATGTTGCATGAAGCCGACGAGACCGTGATCGTGCAGTACACATCCGGTTCGACCCGCAGCCCCAAGGGTATTGCCCTGAGCAGCAGAAATGTCCTTTCCAACGCCACACTGATTCAACAGGAGTGGCGCCTTGCCCCCGGCACCGTGTCGGTAAACTGGCTGCCGCATTATCACGACATGGGCCTGCTGGGCGGCCTGCTGTATCCGCTGCTGATTGGCGAGGGTTTCCACTCTGTGCAGATGTCTCCGCTCGCTTTTTTGCAGCACCCCATGCGCTGGCTGCAGGCCATCTCAGAGTTCCGGGCTGCGGTCAGCGGAGGACCAGCGTTTGCACTGGGCCTTTGCGTCGACCACATTACAGACGATCAACTGCGCCAGATGGACCTGTCTTGCTGGAAGACAGCATTCTGCGGCGCGGAACCCATTTCCATGGATGCACTGGAGCGTTTTCGACTGCGCTTCCACCCGGCAGGCTTTGAAGCCGATGCCCTGTACGCGACGTATGGGCTGGCAGAGTCGACGCTGTTTGTTGCCGGCCACCGGCTGTGGCCTGGCGAAGCCACACCGCAAAAGCCAGGGCAGACGCGCATTGCACCCTCGCGCCTTTCAGCCCGGACGCGCGCCCTGTTCCGGATTGTGGACCCCGAAACGTTGCAGCCCGTGCCGGATGGGACCATCGGCGAAGTCTGGGTAACGGGACCGTCTGTCTCCTGCGGGTACCTGCCCGCAGAGACGGGGACCGATGAGGTGAGCACCTTTGGTGTCACACTGCCCGGCGACACCATCGCGTACCTGCGGAGCGGTGACCTTGGCTGGGTTAGTTCGACAGCGCTGTACATCTCCGGCCGCCGAAAGGACATGCTGATCGCCAACGGCGTCAATGTCGCCGCCACCGACGTAGAGTGGCTCGCAGCAGAGCACGAGCCACTGCTCAATCCACTAGCAGCCGCGGCGGTTGCACTGCGTGTCGATGAGGGTTGCGAAGGTGCAGCACTCATGATCGAGGTGCGCACATCCAACGCCGCCCTGCCGCAGCCATCTGCGCTGGCTGACAGGATTCGGAAAGCCGTACACGCAACTTACGGCATCGATCTGCGGCAGATCCAGTTCCTGAGGCGGGGCAGCCTGGAGCGCACCACCAGCGGAAAGATCCGTCGTTCGAAGGTAGCGGAACAGCTCAAAGCGGGACACGCCTATCCGCAGGCCGCGACCACTCGCGACGCAGCAGACAACTAACTCGGCAAGCGTTGCGATGACCCTCGTAACAGCTCCGCAAAGTCTTTCGGCTAATGCGCACTGTTACCATCATGGCGTGGCAGGAACCGCTTCTGAGCACGCGGGAAGTGACATTGGTGCGGAGGCAGGATGGCGGTAGAACGAGACAGTCTGGTGCAATTTCTTCGCGGCGAAATTATCCAGCGAACCGGTGTAAGCGAAGCTGACCTGCGCAATGATGAACTGCTTTCTACCTTAGGATTGTCCTCGCTTGAGATCGTCCTGATCAGCGGCGCCCTGGAAGATCGCTTCGACATTGAAGTTGAGCCAACTTTGCTGTTTGAGTACCCCACCATCGACGACATTGCCGACCGGATTGCCGAGGAGCCGAAGTAAGGCTGCACTGTTCCCAGCAGCGCAAAGGCACCCACATAAAGGTTTAAGTGCGCGATCTTCTATAAGTGCGATCGCTGCACGGTCACCCGAAGACGAACATGCCCTTATAAGCTGACTGACAGATGATGCCTGGACTTACATCCTATGTTCGGTAGGAGACAAGGAAACGCTTGGGGTTACTTTGGTTCAAACGTGGCTATTCTGCGCCGATGACACCGCTATATTGCAAAAGCGGAACCCATGTCATTGACGCTTTAAGGTAAGTGCATGATGATGGGTTTCTTAGAGATTTCATCACCAAGCGGGACTGCAGCTTACTTGCCTTGCAGGCAGCCTTTCTTACAGGCGGATGCGCTTGGGCAACGTGCTGTGAGTCTGTTCTGCTGAGATAAACCTTCGCAGCCGGTGAGAACTGCATTGACTGAACCTGGCAAGCGAACCTCAACGACGGTCGCATGAAGATATTTGTACTGCTGTTTTACCAGCTGCCGTTGCGGCCTTCCATGTTCTACGACGTGTAAGCCCCAATCTCGGGGCGCTGCTTGTGCTGCTGCTTTCACTGCTCTTTTACAGCCTGGCAGACCTGGCGGGGCTGCCACTGGTGCTGGCATCCATCCTGTTTAATTATTGGCTTTCGGGCCACATTCGCACGGTGTCGGCACACCGGCAGTGGTGGGTCACAGCAGGTGTAGCGCTGAACCTGTTGCCCCTGCTGTTTTTCAAATATCTGC
The DNA here is from genome assembly GCA_050954745.1 of Janthinobacterium lividum. Lineage (GTDB taxonomy): Bacteria > Acidobacteriota > Terriglobia > Terriglobales > Acidobacteriaceae > Terriglobus. The sequence continues at coordinate 29,360 of JBPBQP010000059.1, forward strand.
AGGGCCCCGCGCCGGTCAGTTCCGCCGGACTGTTTGTTGTTGCGGGCATTCCACTTGGGTTGTCGTTTTATACCTTTCAGCAGATCACCTGCCTGTTTGACATGCAAAGGCCAGATGCCGTGCGGCTGTCGTTTGTGCGGCATGCCCTGTTTGCCGGCTTTTTTGCGCAGGTGCCAGCCGGGCCTGTTTCAAAATACCGAAACCTTGCACCGCAGATGGCACGGCTCGGATGCGACCGCGTTGAGTTTTCCACCGTGCTGGCCGGCGCGAGCCTTTTCCTTATTGGACTAGCCAAGAAGACGCTCATCGCAGATCCGCTGGGTGACCTGGTAAACGGATTTCACGCGCTGGTCGCGCATGGACAACACCTGTCGTTCGTCGAGGCATGGTTCACGGCATGGACCTTTCTGCTGCAGATGTACTTCGACTTTTCCGGCTACTCGGACATGGCGATCGGCGTCGCGCTTTGTTTCGGCATAACGCTGCCCGTCAACTTCAACTCGCCCCTGCAGGCCATCTCGGGCAGTGAGTTTGTAGGTCGCTGGCACATGTCGCTGGTGGGCTGGATTCGGGAGTACCTATACCAGCCGCTGTTCGACGCCGTGCGCAGATTACCCATACCGTCGCGGCAGCTGAAACGGGTGGTGGCGTGGGCCGTGGCTACCATCGCCAGCATGACCGTTATTGGCATTTGGCATGGCAGGCAGTTGGCCCTGCTGGTCGAAGGCTTTCTGGGCGGCACGCTGCTGGTCATTGCACAACTGCCAGCACTCCTGCGCAAACCACACACTCCGAGTCCACCAAACTCACATCGGCTGCACCTGTTTCGCAGGGCGCGCGTGCTGGCAGTCGTATCTGTGCTGGCCCTGGCACTGCGCGCGGGCAGCACCACCGCACTGCTGCAGATTCTGCACTCCATGGTTGACCTGCGCAGCCTTAAACCGGCGGCCACCTTCTCTGCAGCAACCGCGTTTGCACAGTTTCACACGATGCCGCATAGCACCATGAATCCCGCAGACTGGTTCATCTTTGTGCTGGCCAACATAGTGGTCTTTGGTCTGCCGAACACCATGCGCATCTTCCACCTGCTGCCGGAGACACACTCTGCAGAGACCACAAGCGGGTTTGCTCTTAACCGCTGGCGGCCAAATTTCGGCTGGGGGCTGGCTGTTGGTACGCTTGCGCTGCTGGAACTGGTGTTCAGTGCAACCAGGGGAGAGAAGTTTATCTATGCCGCTTTCTAACCCGCCTGCACCAGCACCAAGCAGCCGCTCGTTCCTGTCGGGTGTTTTGTGCGCCTTTCTGGTTGGCATGGGTGTCGTGGCCTTTCTGAATTGGTGGCAGAACCCGTTCTACGCCTTTGAGCCTGCACTTCCGCACCTTAGTGAACGACCGCCCGGAGCCATTCTGGGAGCCGATCGTGAACGCCAGATGCGCTGGCTGATACGTCAGGGCGAACATCTTGATGCAGACACCCTCCTCATCGGATCGTCCCAATTCCTAATGGGTATGGATACCTGCCAGTATCCAAAGATGAAGCGGCTGGCACTATTTTTCCTGACCGACGACGAGATTACGCGCATGCTGGCAGCAACGGTTCCAAACCTGCATACCCAAACCACATTTCTAATTAGCCGTGGCCTTGTCGCCCCCAGGGCGTCGCCACCCAGCGTTGGCAAACTGCATGCCCTTTGGCGCGACCTGTTCGGGCAGCAGGCGACCTACACCTCGTTGCTGAACCTGTACGGAAGCATTGCACCGGGGCCGCGACCCTGCGCCGTTGTGGCGGACGCAGCCACCGCGCCAGACGCCAAATCGCCTGAGATGATCCGTAAAACGCTGGAGGTAGCCGCTCGACACATAGCACCACCCACGGCGCTGGCAGACATATTCGCCACCATTGAACCGCAGTGCAGTCGACTGCACCACAGGATTGTGATCCTCCACATGCCCATCCTGTTTTCACCCTCGGATGTTCCGGCACTGCTGTCGCTGACCCAGCAACAGGCAGTCATGGCGCGCGAAGCCGTGGCGGCCTTCAACCAGAGGCACACGGGCTGCGTCGCGTCGTTCCAGGACCTGGCGACACAGTACACGTTGCAAAACCAGCAGAACGGACCGGACCAGGCAGACTGGATGGATTCACTGCACTTCAGGCCGGAGCTGGGTCAAAAGTTCTTGACGCGGATCCTCGCCGGGGCGGGTGACGGGAGTGGTACGACGGCCTTACCGCGCCTTTAGGCAGTTAGCTGCACCAAGGGTGTCGCTGCGCTTTCCGGCTCCACGGTGCGTTTCAACTGGCCACAGGCAGCGTAAATGTCGCGGCCGCGCGGGCGGCGGATGTACGTGGGCAGACCGTTCCGGATCAGCGTTTGCTGAAACACTTCGACATCCTGCGGCAAGGGCTGGACATAGGCAATGCCGGGGCCTGGATTCCACACGATCAGGTTCACCTTGGCGTGCATGCCTTTCAACAGCGCAAGTACCTCGTGCGCGTGTTCGGGCTGGTCGTTGATGCCACCCAGCAGAACGTATTCGAAGGTCACCCAGTCACGCTTGGTCATGGGGATGGTACGGACCGCGTCCAGCAACTGGGCAATCTTCCACTTGCGCGTGACCGGCATGATCTGTTCGCGAACCACATCATTGGAAGCGTTCAGCGACAGCGCAAGGTTGGGCCGGACCGTCTCCCCTGCGAAACGCCGGATAGCCGGCTCAATGCCGCTGGTGGAAACCGTCATGCGCGACGCAGGAATGCCGATGCCTTCGACCAGCAGCATGACCGAGGCCATGAAGTTCTCATAGTTCAGGAACGGCTCGCCCATGCCCATGAAGACCAGGTTGATGCGGTCTTTGCCGATGTGGACCTTGTGCCGGGTCAGTACCGCCGTCACCTGCCCGGCGATTTCGCCCGCGGTAAGATCGCGTCGGATGCCCAGCTTTGCCGTCAGGCAGAACTGGCAGTTGACGGCGCAGCCTACCTGCGACGAGATGCAAATGGTGGCTCGGCGATACCCTGCCTCGGCCAGTGCGCCCCGGTTTCTTGGATCCAGCTTTTTCCGCGCGCGTGTGTCGCTGGCAGCTTCCGCGTCGTCGGTATTCTCCACGCCGTCACCGTCCGGCATCCAGACGGTTTCCACGGTCTCGCCGTCGGCCATGCGCATCAGGTAACGCTCGGTGCCGTCGATGGAGACAGCCGTCTGCACGATCTCTGGCAGACCCAGGGTGTGCTCTGCGGCAAGCTGCACACGCAGATCCACAGGCAGAACGGTGATACCTTCCAGGTCGCTGACACGCTGCTTGTACAAAGCGTCCCATACCTGGCGGGCGCGGTACGGCTTCTGCCCGAGCGCAGAAGCAAGCTCGATCAATTCCGGCAGCGATTTTCCAAACAGGGCAGCCACACCTTTAGGATAACTGCCGCGCCGTATCGGCCACACATCCTTCACGCCTTAGCGTGGCAAAGTTCAGGCGCCGCGCTTTCCGGTAACGCGAAGGTACTGCAACACCTGGAGGTTGACCTCGCCGGGAAAGGTAAAGTCTAACTAGCACCTGGGGAATTACTTTTGAGACTGCGTCCGCTTCTGTCCTGCTCTGCCGTTCTGCTTTCCACCCTTGCCGCTGCTGCCGTTGTTCAATCGCCCGCAGTCGCGCAGTCGACCTCAGCCGCGCCAGCATCTACGGGCGCGGCTGAGGTAACGCGCGCCACGCTGCCCAACGGCCTGCGCGTCGTGCTGGTACGCAACACCCTGGCGCCCGTGGTCACGGTCGAGATGAACATCCTTGCGGGTGGCAACGAGACACCCAAGGGCTTTCCCGGCACCGCGCACGCGCTGGAACACATGGCGTTTCGTGGCTGCGCGGGCATGACCGCCGACCAGACAGCTGCCATCTACGCGCGACTGGGCGGCGACAATAACGCGGACACACAGCAGAACATCACCCAGTTTTTCGCGACGGTTCCGGCAACAGACGTGGACGTAGCTCTGCGAGCCGAGGCTGCCTGCATGCAGGGCATCGATAATTCGGACGCAGAGTGGAAGCAGGAGCGCGGCGCTATTGAGCAGGAGGTTTCGCGCGACCTGTCCTCCCCCACCTACAAGCTGATCTCGCGGCTGCAGGCAGGCATCTTCGCCGGAACGCCCTATGCGCAGGACGCGCTGGGTACCAAGGCATCGTTCGACGCGACCACCGGAGCGGTGCTGCGCGAGTACTACAACAAGTGGTATTCGCCGTCGAACAGCATCCTCGTCATCGTCGGCAATGTCGACCCCGCGAAGACCATGGCCACCGTACGCGAGATGTTCGGCAGCGTCGCCAGGCGTCCAGTGCCGCCGCGGCCGTCCATTACGCTGGGTGCCGTCAAGACCGACAATTTCACCATCGACAGCAACCTGCCCTACACCCTGGCCGTCATTGGCTACCGCATGCCCGGTACCGACTCGCCGGACTACGCCGCGTCGCAGGTGCTGAGTGACGTGCTGAGCAGCCAGCGTGGCGACCTGTACGGCATGGTGCCCGCGGGCAAAGCGCTGGGAACACAATTCGGCACGGCCGCTGAAAATGCAAAGGCCAGCCTCGGCTTTGCGCTCGTCGCTGTGCCGTCGGAAGCCGATGCTGCCGGTGCCCTGGCCGAGGTGCGCACCATCCTGAGCCGCTACGCCGAAAAGGGCGTGCCGGAGGATCTGGTCGAAGCCTCGAAACGCAGCGAAGTGGCGCAGGCACAGTTCAGCCGCAACTCGATCCCGGGGCTGGCGGCAGCATGGTCTGAGGCATTGGCGGCAAAGAACCGCAACTCGCCCGATGAAGATGTCGACGCCATCCGCAAGGTGACGGTCGCCGACGTAAACCGCGTAGCGAAGCAGTACCTGCTGCATGTGAACACCATTACCGCGACGCTGAAGCCTGTTCCCAGCGGCGAGGCGGTTGCAGCCACCGGCTTTGGCGGCGGCGAAAAGCTGACGGCAGCACCCACCAAGGAAGTCGTTCTGCCGGATTGGGCAGCAAAGCCGTTGACCGAACTACGCCTGCCGCCGCCTGCTATTTTGCCGTCCGATGAAATGCTGCCGAACGGCATGCGCCTGATCGTCCGCACGGACCGGACCAGCCCAACCATAACCCTGACGGCGAACGTGCAGCATAACGAAGATCTTGACACGCCCAAGGGGCAGGAGGGCGTTGCAGACGTCACCGAGCAGCTGTACGGCTACGGCTCCACCACGCTGGACCGTATCGCGTTTCAAAAGGCGCTGGACGACATTGCCGCTTCAGAAAACGCCGGCTTTACCTTTGGCCTGAAGGTGCTTAAGGAGAACTTCGCACGCGGCGTGGAACTGCTGGCTGACAACCAGCTGCACCCCGCGCTGCCAGCCGACGCCTTCAAAGTCGTCCAGAAGCAGACTGCCGAACTGACCGCAGGCCAGCTGAAAAGCCCGTCGTACCGCACACATCGTGCACTGAGCGAAGCGTTGCTGCCCAAGGGTGACCCTACCCTGCGCGACCAGACTCCTGCCACCGTCAACGCGCTGAAGCTGGACAACGTGAAGAGCTACATCGCGTCTGCCATGCGGCCTGATCTGGCAACGATCGTCATTGTGGGCGATATCACCCCGGCCGAAGCACGCACCGTCATCGAAAAAGCCTTTGCCGATTGGAAGGCGACCGGCCCCAAGCCCGACATCACCTTGCCCGCTGTCCCGCCGAACAGGGCGTCCGCCGCAAACGTGGCCGATCCGCAGCAGGTGCAAGACTCCGTGACGCTGGCGGAGGAACTGGCCATCAACCGCTTTTCACCGGACTATTACGCTATGCAACTTGGCACCAACGTGCTGGGCGGCGGCTTTTACGCTTCGAAGCTGTACCACGATCTGCGGCAGGTAGCAGGTTATGTCTACACGGTGGATGTAAGCCTGCGCGCTACCAAGACGCGTGCGACGTACTCGGTGGACTACGGCTCGGACCCGGGCAATGTGTCCAAGGCGCGTGCACTGGTTGAGCGCGATCTGGAGGGCATGCGCACCGCACCGGTGACGCCCGCGGAACTGCAGCTGGCCAAGTCGTTGCTGCTGCGCCAGTTGCAGCTGGGTGAATCCAGCGAGGAGAGCGTCGCTGCCGTGCTGCTGGCCCGCGCCCAACTGGGCCTGCCGCTGAACGAACAGGACAACGCCGCCAAGCAATACATGGCGTTGACCGCGGAACAGGTCAAGGACGCCTTTAACCGTCAGTTGCGCGTAGGCGACCTGGTACAGGTAGTCCGCGGCCCAGCACCGAAGTAGCTTTGTGGACCACGCGGGTGCCCCATGTCTCATCGAGGCGTGGGCACCGCATTAGTGGTGCTTTCGGAAGGGCATGGCTGAAGCGATGGGCCATCCGAAAGCGATCCGGTGTACGAAGGCTGTATGAGGCGCTTCATACCTCTTTGACAATGCTGTGGCATCTTTCCAGCATGTCGATCAGCACGGGCCTGCCCCGCCGCACGTTCCTTAAGCAGACACTCGCCTTCAGCGCACTCGCGGCGGCAAGGCCCGGCCTTGCCCTGGCACCGCACCATGCCAGCCCGGATGCCGCAAACGCCGTGATCATCGGCGACTGGGGTTACCTGGACCGGCAAGAATCAAAGAAGTTTGGTGACGGACCGAACTTCGCCGCGCAGGGACAGGTGGCGCGTGGCATGAGGCGCTTTGTGCAGGCCAGTGGCATGCAGCCCGATGCCCTATTCCTGCTGGGTGACAACTGGTACGGCGACCTGCCCGAAGGCGTCGCTTCGCCCAGGTGGACCGCACAGTTTGAGCAGCTCTATCCCACGGAACTCTTCCCCGGCCCGGCTTACACCATGCTGGGCAATCACGACTACCAATACCTGCCTGCAACCGTGAACAAGGTGGAAGCGGAACTGGAATACGCCCGCACCGGCAGGGGCGTGGATGGCAAGCCACGCGCTGGCATCTACCTGCGCGCTGGTACACCTTCGACTTCCCCGCAAAAAAGCCGGTGATGTGGTGCATCGTGCTCGACAGCAACATGCCCCGCCCGGACGGGCTGGCCCGACACGGAGCAGACTTCACCCTGACGCCCGAGCAGCAGACGGAACAACTGGCATGGTTCCAGCAGCAACTGGAGCGGCCGCGCGATCTGCCCTTTCTGACTGTCCTGGCGCACCACCCCATCTACAGCAACGGACCGCACGGCGACCATCCCATCCTGGTGCGCGACTGGGCTCCGCTGCTGAAGCAGCACAAGGTGGACCTGTACATGGGTGGCCACGACCATGACCTGCAGGTGCTGCAGTTTGACGGTGAGCCGACGACGCACGTGCTGTCAGGCGGCGGCGGCGCTGACCTGTACGTTCTGCAGAAAGACGGCCTGGACCGCGGCCCGTATGCGCAGGAGGTACACGGCTTCAGCCACCTGTCCGTCACCGCGCAGAACCTGGAAGTGCGTCACCTGGATGCGGATGGCCGCTTTCTATTCGGCATCCGTCGCGATCGCCAGGGCACCGTTCGGGAACTGTCCGTTTAGTCTTCTGCCGTGGCAGCAAAGTGCTTAGCGACAGCTTTCATCACCCCCAAGATAGGGCTGTTGCAATGCCTCGGCAGATGAAATGATCGACAGACGGCCCTGGTGAAAGGTCCGTTCGAGGTTTCTCATGTCCACGGCTGCGCACCCATCCTCACTTGCTTCGATACCTGAAAGCTCGACGCGGCCTGCTGTTCGCGAGAGCAGTGCAGCAGGTGTGCCCTGGTACATCTGGACCGGAGTCGCGGGCATTACGTCGGCCTCCGTTGGTGCGGCATGGGACGTTTCGTGGCACCGCTCCATTGGCCGCGACAGTTTCTGGACGCCGGCCCACCTGATGATCCAGCTATGCGGTGTGCTGGCTGCCGTGGTCGGCCTGTGGCTGGTGTACGACTGCACCTTTCGCAGGGATTCGCAGCTGCGCGCTGCGTCGGTGAGCGTGTTCGGCCTGCGTGCGCCGCTGGGCGTGTTCCTGGCGGGCTGGGGCGGCATTGCCATGATCACCTCTGCTCCGTTCGATAACTGGTGGCATGCAGCCTATGGGCTTGACGTGAAGATCGTCAGCCCGCCGCACACGCTGTTGATCCTGGGCATTCGCGCGGTTTCGCTGGGCGTGTTTTTCCTGATTCTTGCGACCATGAATCGCGCTGCCGCAGAGGGTGCGCAGAGCTTCTCCACGCTGCAGAAACTGCTGCTGTACCTAGGCGGCCTGACCGTCGGCGGCCAGA